>JANXAZ010000005.1 GCA_025062095.1 Geminicoccaceae bacterium | reverse complement strand
GGTCATCGACCCCTGGGCCTTTCTCGCCGAGATCGAGCAGATCCGCGCGCTGGGCGTGCCGGTCTCCGCCGAGACGCTGCGCATTTCCGAAAGCTGCGCCTTGATCTTGCCCCTCCACGGGGAGCTCGATCGCGCGCGCGAGGCTGCGCGCGAAAAGAGCCCCCAGGGCCTCGGCAAGCTCGGGACCACGGGACGCGGCATCGGCCCGGCTTACGAGGACAAGGTCGCGCGCCGGGCGATCCGGGTGTGCGATCTCGCCGACGGCCCCACGCTCGAGGCCAAGGTGCACGAGCTGCTTTTGCACCACAACGCGCTCAGACGCGGTTTCGGCATCGCCGAAGTCGACGGTGCGGCGCTCCTGGCCGAGCTCAAAGCGCTCGCTCCCAAGCTCTTGCCCTTCGCCGAGCCGGTGTGGCTGCGGCTCGCCGAGCTCAAGCGCGCGGGCCGGCGCATTCTCTTCGAGGGAGCGCAGGGCGCGATGCTCGACGTCGACCACGGGACCTATCCGTTCGTGACGAGCTCGAACACGCTCGCGGCGCAAGCGGCGCTCGGCTCGGGCGTGGGCCCCGATGCGGTCGGCTTCGTGCTCGGGATCTGCAAGGCGTACACGACGCGTGTGGGTGCCGGACCGTTCCCGACCGAGCTCACCGACGAGACCGGCAAGCTCATCGGTGAACGCGGCAAGGAGTTCGGAACCGTGACCGGTCGGCCGCGCCGCTGCGGCTGGTTCGATGCCGTGCTCGTGCGCCAGGCGGTGAAGCTCTCGGGCATCAAAGGCCTCGCGCTCACCAAGCTCGACGTGCTCGACGGCCTGCCCAAGCTCAAGGTCTGCACCGCCTACGCCCTGCGCGGCCAGCTGTTGCACCACCTGCCCGCGGGCATGGGAGCGCAGGCGGCGGCCGAGCCGGTCTACGAGGAACTCGAAGGCTGGCAGGAGAGCACGCGCGGGGCGAGGAGTTTCGCCGAACTTCCGGCTGCGGCCGTGAAATACATCAAGCGCCTCGAGGAGCTCGTGGAGTGTCCCGTAGCTCTTCTCTCCACGAGCCCGGCGCGCGAGGACACGATTCTCTTGCGCGATCCGTTCGCGGATTGAGGGGATGATCCGGCGGGTCCAGATCCGTAATTACCGCGCGTTGCGCGCGGTGGATGTTCGGCTCGATCGCTTCCATCTTCTGATCGGCCCCAATGCGAGCGGCAAGAGCACCTTCTTCGACGCGCTCGCCTTCGTCCGCGATATTCTGGTCGCCGACGTGCCACGCGCGTTCTTCGGTGACGCGCGGCTCGGGATCGCGCCGCGCTGCGCTGATCCGCTTGAGCTCACCTGGCAGAAGCAGGGCGCCCGGATCGAGATCGCGCTCGACCTCGATCTGTCGAAAGCTGTGTCCGAAGGGGTCGGCTCTCCCGCGGCGCGCTACGAGATCGCCATCCAGACGGCCCCCGAGGTCTCGATCGCGATCGAGACCTTCTTCGCGCAGAACACGCCTGCCGAGCTCGGCGCGGAACCGCCGAGGGAGCAGTTCCCGTTGCCCCTCCATGCGCGGGAGCCGATCATCCACGAACCTCGCTCGACGATTCCCGACGGCTGGAAGAAGATCGTCGAGAAGACCGCGAAGACCGACCGCTTCTCGAGCGAGACCAAGAGGTGGGTGACACCCTTCAAGCTTGGCCCGCAGCGCAGTACGCTCGGCAGCCTGCCCGAGGACGTAAAGAACTTCCCCGCGGCGCTCTTCGCCAAAAGGCTGCTCGCCCAGGGCATTTTCGTCCTCTCGCTGGATGCGCACGCGATGCGGCGGCCGGCCCCGGCGGGCCTCGTAGCCGAGCTGGCCTCGGACGGCTCCAACCTGCCCTGGATCGTCGAGCGGGTGGCCCGCGAGAACCCCGAGCGGTTCGAAGCGTGGCAGGACCATGTGCGCACGGCGCTCCCGGACATCCGGAAGATCGAGACCCGTGAACGGCCCGAGGACCGCTCGCGCTACCTCGTGGTCCACTACGAGGGGGGCCTCGCGGTGCCCGCTTGGCTCGTCTCCGACGGCACGCTGCGTCTTTTGGCCTTAACGTTCCTGGCCTATGCGCCGCTGCCCGCCTCGCTCGTTCTGGTCGAGGAGCCAGAGAACGGGCTGCACCCGCAGGCGATCGAGCCGGTCGTGCAATCCTTGAAGAGTATCTATACGGCGCAGGTTCTGTGCGCGTCGCACTCGCCGGTCGTGCTCGGATTGCTCGAACCTCGCGATCTACTCTGTTTCAGTAAGGATGCAACCGGTGCGGTCGACATCGTGCGCGGCGATCAGCACCCGAGGCTCCAACAATGGCGCGAGGACGCCGATCTTTCTCTTCTCTTCGCTAGCGGTGTGCTGAGTTGAAATCGCTTCTGTGCATCCTCGCCGACAAGGACATGAAGGAGGCCCTTCTCGGGCTCTTTTCCCGCACGAGCTGGCACCGCTCGATGGGTTGCGGACCCGTCGCCATCGACGACAAAGACCTCCTCGTGCCTCCGGGTCAGAAAGATCCCGGTGTCTTCAAGCGCGCCCATGAGCTGGCCCGCGCCTATCTGAGAACCCACGAGCGTCTCGTCGTGCTCCTGGATTGCGCATGGAACGGCTCTCCCGGGCGAACCGTCATCGAGCAGACTGTCGCGGACAATCTGGAGCGCAACGGTTGGGATCGGGAGCGTTTCGAGGTGATCGCGATCGAGCCCGAGCTCGAGACTTGGCTGTGGTCGGATGTGCAGGCCCTTCAACAAGCGTTCGAACGTGAAATCGACGCGGCCTCGCGGGCGACGCTGACGGAGACGCTCGGTGAACTGATGCGTAACAGCGAGGAGGATCCCAAGATTCGCCTGAGTATCCTGCGGGACCGCCTGCGGATACCCGCTTCCTCGGCCCAGTTCCGGCGCTTTGCCAGCCGCGCCCACGTCGACCAATGCACGGATCCCGCCTTCGCGCGCTTTCGCGCCGCCCTCGGGCGCTGGTTCCCGCCCTGAACACCGCCCGAGCGCTCTTCGCGACCGAGGCGGAACCAGACCGCCGCACGGCGAGCTCGCGGGCTGCCCCGGATCCCGGAAACGTGTTACGAAAGCCCCATGAAGGTCGTGGGTCTGTTCGCGGGGATCGGGGGGTTCGAAGTCGGCTTCGCGCGCGCGGGGCACGAGACCGTTCTCACCTGCGAATGCTGGGAACCGGCCGTCGCCGTCCTGCGGTCGCGGCTGGCCGGTGTCCCGAATCATCCCGACGTGCGCGAACTCTCCGATCTGCCGGCCGACGCGGAGATCGTGTGCGCCGGGTTCCCCTGTCAGGACCTCAGCCAAGCCGGGAAGACGATCGGCATCGGCGGCGCCCGTTCGGGCCTCGTCGGAGAAGTGTTCCGGCTCCTCCACAAAGCCCGCGCAGCGGGGCGGCAGATCCCGCGCGTGGTGCTCGAGAACGTCTCGTTCATGCTTCATCTCGAAGGCGGACGAGCGATGGAACGGCTCGTTCGAGCTGTCGAGGATCTGGGCTATCTGTGGGCCTATCGCGTGGTGAACACGCTCGGCTGGCTGCCGCAGCGCCGCGAGCGGGTGTTCTTCCTCGCCAGTCGCGTGGACGATCCCGCGGAGATCCTGTTGGGGGACGAGGCGCGACCGCGTCCCGCCGCGACGCGGATCGGCGAAATCGCGCACGGCTTTTATTGGACGGAGGGGATCCGAGGGTTGGGGTGGGCGCCCGACGCGATCCCCACGCTCAAGAACGGCTCGAGTGTCGGTATCCCGGCGCCGCCCGCGATCCTCTTGCCCGACGGTCGGGTGATCAAACCCGACATTCGCGACGCAGAGCGACTGCAGGGCTTTTGCGAGGACTGGACGCAGCCGGCGGAAGAGGTGGCGAGGCCGTCGTGGCGTTGGTCGCTCGTGGGGAACGCCGTCTCGGTGCCGGTCGCGCAGTGGCTCGGCGAGCGATTGCTCGCGCCTTCGGGTTACGATCGGGATCGCGATCGGCCGCTTCCCCTCGCGGGGCGCTGGCCGCGGGCCGCCCGGTTCGACGGGCGCCATCGCTACGCGGTCGAAATCAACGACTTCCCGGTGTGGCGCGGACGACCGCCGCTCCACCGCTTCCTCCGTCATCCCGGCGAGGAACTCTCGGCGCGCGCGACGGCCGGGTTCCTCGCGCGCACGGAGCGGAGTTCGTTGCGGTTCCCGCCCGGCTTTCTCGAAGCGCTGCGCAGACATCTCGAGCGTATGGAGCGCGGCGCCCCCGCGGCGCTCGCCGCCGAATGAACCGTGCCGCGGCCCGTGCTCCCGACCGATCCCGCTCGCAGCGCGCTCATGAAGCGCGTCCGGCAGAAGCGCACGAGCGCCGAGGAGCTCGTCGCGAAAGCCCTGCGCGAGCGCGGGCTCGCCTATCGTCGAAACGTGCGCTCGTTGCCGGGTTCGCCCGATTTCGCCAACAAAACGAAGCGGTGGGCTCTCTTCGTGATGGGGTGCTTCTGGCACCGACACACCAACTGCCCGCGCGCGACCGTGCCCAAACGCAACCGCGAGTATTGGGAACCGAAGTTCCGCGAGAACAGGCGACGCGACGCCGCGAAGATCCGCAGCTTGCGGCGTCTCGGCTTTTCGGTCGTGCTCGCGTGGGAGTGCGAGATCGAACGCGACCCGGGGCGCGTGGGAGAACGAGTCCGTGCCCTCCTCGATCGCCGAAATCCTGCAGGAGCTCGAGCCCGAGCGACGTGAAATTCTCAAGCTCGAGAGCGAGTTCGCGGAGCTGATCAAAAAATACGATGTCCGGGCCAGAAAAAAGAATTACGGCCAACGCCTTTCCGATCTGCTCGCGCGACGCATCGCTGGTGACCTCTCTGTCTCTTTTCCGCAGATCGAGGCAGGCGAGAAAAGAGCGGGCGGCTCGAAGGCGCCGATCCGCGTCGACGTTCGCTACCATACCAAGTACGGACTAGGCCTCGGAATATCCATCAAGACTCTGAATTTTCGTGACGCGGCTTCGGGTAGATATACGAAGAACATGCAGCGCGTCGACAAGGAACTGCGGGCCGAAGCACAAGAGCTCCACGCCCACCAACCGAAAGCGGTTCTCGGCGCTCTGATCCTGATGCCCGAGGATGCGCGGCGCGACGGAAGCGGAGGCAAAACGAGCCTCGCGCACGCCCTGGAAGTGTTCCGCAACCGGGTCGGGAGAGCGGACGAGCGCGGTCCCGAAGAACGGTTCGAGGTCCTTTTCGTCGGCACCTACGCCACGGATCCGGAGCGCTTCGGGGAGCTCGCGCTGCACGACCTGGAAGGCTGGAGCGCGGGAGAAGAGCCACCTCCGGTGCGCGACTGGTCCGATTTCTTGGAGGCTCTCCGAAGCGCGTTCGAGCGTCGGTTCGCGGTGCGGCTGAAGCGTTAGCCCGTTTCCTGGCGCTCTCTCTCCGCTGCATCGAGCGCGAAGCGGGCGTCGCGGCGACGCGCGACGAGCCGGCGCACGATGGGCGCGCCTTTGCGATCGAACGCCGCCGCCTTGCGCTCGACCTCGCGATCCGCCTCGGTCGTGCGGCGCGCGAGGCGCAGATGCTCGACCCAGTCGGCGACCACGAAGGTCTCGACCCAGTGCTCGGGATCGTCGGTGTCCTGAAAAAGGCGCCAACGCAGCGCGCCGTTGCGCTTGCGGATGTGACCCAGTTCGTCCATCGCGGCTACGAAGGCGCGCGCTCGCGTGGGATCGACCCGGTATTCGACCTGCACGAGCACCGGTCCCTCCTCGGGGTCGAAGGAAAGCGTCGGCGAAGGATCCGGCAGCCCGCGCGCGGGACCGAGATCGCCCCCGCTCGCCGCCGGCAACGGCCAGCGTCGGCCGACGAGCGGCTGCAGGGCGAGGAGCGCCGCAGCGATGCTCAGGGCGACGGGAAGGCTCGTGGTCTCGGTCAAGACGCCCCAGACCCAGGAACCGAAGGCCATCGCGCCGAACATCACCGTCTGGTAGAGCGCGAAGGTGCGTGCTTGGACCCAGAAGGCCGAGCTCGTCTGCACCGCGATGTTGAAGGAGGCGAAGGAGCCGATCCAGCTCGCGCCCGAGACGACGAGCCCCAGCGCGACCGGCGGCCAGTTCGGTCCGAAGGCGAGCGCGAGTAGGCCCCCGGCGAACAGAAGCGCGAGCGCGCGGCTCACGGGTTCCGCTCCGTGCCGTTCGCGCAGCGGGTGGACGACGAAGGCGCCGGCCATCGCTCCGAAGCCGAACAGGCCCACGAGGATTCCGTATTCGGCGGGGCCGCCGGCGAGCCGATCGCGCGCGACGAGCGGCAACAGTGGCAGGGCAGCAGCGGCGGCGAAGGCGAAGAACGCCGCACGGAGGAGCACGGCGCGAATGGCCGGAGTCTCCGCGGCATAGCGGATGCCACCCAAGACGGCGCCGCGGATCCGCTCAGGTGGAAGATCGTCGCCCGCTCGCGCTCGCCGCCAACGGGCGAGCGCGAAGACGAGCGGAAGGTAGGAGAGCGCGTTGAAGAGAAAAGCGGCCTGCGCTCCGGCCCAGGCGACGATCGCGCCGCCCAGAGCGGGCCCCACCGCGCGCGCGAAGTTGAACGAGACGCCGTTCAAAACCACCGCCGCCCCGAGCGCCGTCGTCGGCACCAGTTCGCGAACCAGGGCCTGAAACGCCGGCCCCTGCAAGGCGATACCGGAACCCAGGAGAAACGTCAGAACGAGCAGAGACCACGGGCCGATCGCGCCGACCGCGGTCGCCGCCGCGAGCACGAGCGACACGGCGAACATGACGAGCTGCGCCGCGAGCAGCACGCGACGGCGATCGAAAAGGTCGGCGGCGACCCCGGCGAGGATGGAGAAACACAGGATCGGAGCCTGCATCGCCGCCTGGACGAGAGCGATCATGTCGGCGGTACCGTCGAGAGCAGTCATCAGCCAGCCGGCGCCGACGGTCTGGACGAGCCAACCGAGGTTGGAGACGAGGGTGGCGAGCCACAGGACACGGAACCGCGACAGCCGAAGCGGCTCGAAGATCTTCGTCGCGGGCGCGCCCGCTCCTGCTCCCCTCGCGGCCATGGGCGGCCCCTAAGCCGCGCGGCCGAGGTGCACAAGCCCCGCGGAAAGAAGCGGCGGTCTAAGCGACGATGCGGCCGAGCTCGAGTTCGCAGCCGCACGCGACCGGGCCGAGGAGGGCCAGGGTGGTGGCTCCTCCCGAGGCGAACAGCCGCTCGCCCGCTCGGCGCACGGCTTCGCGATCGACCGCCTCGATCCTGGCGAGCAGCTCCTCGACCGGAATGCGCCGGCCGTAGATCAGCAGCTGGCGGGCGATCGAATCGGCGACACCGGCGCAGCTCTCGAGCGACATGAGAAGACCGGCCCGGAGCTGGGCCTTGGCGCGTTCGATTTCGGCAGGCTCGGGATCGCGCACGAGCGAGCGCGTTTCGGTGACCGTCACTTCCAGGAGCTCTTCGAGTTTGTCAGGAGCCGTACCGGTGTAGATCCCGAACAGTCCGGTATCTGCAAAAGACGAGGAAAACGCCTCGATCTCGTAGCACAGGCCGCGATTTTCGCGTACTTCCTGAAACAAGCGCGACGACATCCCGCCACCGAGGGCCGTGGCCAGGACCTGCACCGCCCAGTAGTCGGGGTCGTGATAAGACACACCCTCGAGGCCGAAGCACAGGTGAACCTGTTCGAGATCGCGACCGTCTCGTTCGCGACCGCCGACGTAGCGCGCGCGGACCGTCACGGGCGCGGGACGCGGTTCGCGTTCTCCGAACCAGCGCTCCGCGAGCGCGACCAGGCGCTCGTGATCGACCGCACCGGCGGCGGCGAGGACCATGCGTCCCGGCACGTAATGTTCGGCCATGAAGGCGAGGAGCGAATCGCGCGCGATTGCGCGGATGGTCTCTTCGCTTCCCAAGATCGAGCGGCCCAAGGGCTGATCGGGAAAGGCACGTTCTTGGAAAAGGTCGAAGACGAGATCGTCGGGTGTGTCTTCGACTTGTCCGAGTTCCTGGATCACGACGTCGCGTTCTTTCGCGAGCTCCTGCTCGTCCAAGAGCGGATTCGTGAGGATGTCGGCGACGAGCTCGACGGCGAGGGGCACGTCTTCGGCGAGCACGCGGGCGTGGAACGCGGTGTGTTCGCGCGAGGTCCAGGCGTTCAAGGAGCCGCCCACGGCCTCGATCGCACAGGCGATGTCCTTGGCGCTGCGCGTTCGCGTGCCCTTGAAGACCATGTGCTCGAGAAGATGCGCGATACCGTTGAGGCGCGCCGGCTCGTGGCGCGTCCCGGCGTCGACCCACACGCCCACGGCGGCGGTCCGAACCCCGGGCAGTTTTTCGCTGATCACCCGAAAACCGTTGGGCAAGGTCGTAACGCGGGTCTCCGGGGTCATGGCGTCGCTTGCCAGCTGCGCAGGAAGTCGGCGACCGCGGCGGGATCGGCCGGGAGCACGGTGAACCGTTCGGTGCGCGCGAAGAGGTCGGCGAGCCGCACGGGCGGGGGCGGAGGCCGGCCGGTCGCGCGTTCGACCGCCTCGGGGAACTTCGCCGGATGGGCCGTGGCGAGGACGACCAAGGGATGCGAGGACGTTCCGCGCAGGCGCTCGGCGACCGCGAGCCCGACCGCCGTGTGGGGATCCACGAGCACCGCACCGCCCGTGCGCTCGTACCAGCGGGCGATCGTCGCGCGCGTCTGCTCGTCGTCGGCCGTCCCCGCTTCGAAAAGCGCGCGCGCGCGGGCGTGGGCCCGCGAGGAAACGGCGAAGCCCCGCTCCTGCGCGAAACGGTTCATCAGTTGCGCGACCGCTGCGCCGTCTCCGTCCACGAGCTCGAAAAGAAGCCTTTCGAAATTGGAAGCGACCTGAATGTCCATCGACGGGCTCGACGTCTGGACGACCTCGCCCGCGCGATATTCTCCGCTTTCGAAAAAGCGCGCGAGGATATCGTTCCGATTGGTCGCGACGAGGAGCCGGTGGACGGGGAGCCCCATGCAGCGGGCGACGTGGCCCGCGTAGACGTCGCCGAAGTTCCCGGTCGGCACGCAAAAGCCCACCGGCCGCCGCAGACACCCGAGCCGCAACGCGGCGTACACGTAATAGGCGGCTTGCGCCGCGATGCGCGCCCAGTTGATCGAATTCACCGCCGCGAGCTTCGCCTCTTTGCGGAAAGCGGCGTCGTTGAAAAGGACTTTCACGATGTTCTGGCAGTCGTCGAAAGTGCCTCGGATGGCGACGTTGGCCACGTTGGGCGCATCCACGGTGGTCATCTGACGCCGCTGGACAGGCGAGACGCGCTCGTGGGGATGCAGGATCAGGACGCGCATCCTCCGCCGTCCGGCGACCGCGGCGATCGCGGCCGATCCGGTGTCGCCCGAAGTCGCTCCCAGTATCGTGATCGTTTCGTCTCGGCGGACGAGTACGCGCTCGAACATGCGCGCGAGGAGCTGGAGCGCGAAATCCTTGAACGCGAGCGTGGGGCCGAAGAAGAGTTCGAGGAGCCAAAGGCTCGGATCGAGCTGGCGCAAAGGCGCGACGGCCGGATGCGCGAAGCCGGCGTAGGCCTCGCGCGCCATCGCGAGCAGTTCGTCTTCCTCGAAACACCCTTCCGCGAAAGGAGCGAGCACCGCCGCCGCGGTCGCGGGATAATCCGCCCCGTCGAGCGCCTCCAGTCGGTCGCGGTCGAGAGCGGGCCAGCGCTCGGGAAGGAACAGACCGCCGTCTTCGGCCAATCCGGCGAGCAACACCTCTTCGAAGCTGCGCCGGCCGGCGCGGCCGCGCGTGCTCAGGTACATCATGGGCGGGGCTCCGACGGGCGCGATCTCTCAGGGCGCGGCCGCGGGCGCGACGAGCCGGCGGGGACAGCGGCGCCTTTCTTCCCGGGTGCTCATAGGATGAACCGGGAGAGGTCGGCGGATCCCACGAGCTCGCCTACCTGCCGGCGCACGTAATCGCGATCGATCACGATCCGCTCGCCGCTGCGGTCGGAAGCGGTGAAGCTGATGTCCTCGACCAAGCGCTCCATTACCGTCTGCAGCCGGCGGGCGCCGATGTTCTCGACACGTTGATTGATCTCGTGAGCCAGCGCCGCGATCTCGTCGAGAGCATCCGGGGTGAATTCGAGCCGGACCCCTTCGGTGGCCATGAGCGCCGTGTATTGACGCACGAGGCTCGCTTCCGGCTCGACCAGAATGCGGCGCAGATCCTCGCGCCCGAGCGGTTGGAGTTCGACCCGGATGGGCAACCGTCCCTGCAGTTCGGGTAGGAGGTCCGACGGCTTGCTCAAATGGAACGCACCGGAAGCGATGAACAGCACGTGGTCGCTGCGCACCGGTCCGTACTTGGTGGTCACCGTCGTGCCTTCCACGAGGGGCAAGAGATCGCGTTGCACGCCCTCGCGGCTGACATCGGCTCCGATCCGGCTCTCGCGCGCGGTGATCTTGTCGATCTCGTCGATGAAGACGATGCCGGATTGCTCGGCGGCCTGGATCCCGTCGCGGACGACCTTGTCTTGATCGAGGAGTTTGTCCGATTCTTCGGCCATGAGAACGCGGTACGATTCGGCGACCGTCATCTTGCGCCGCCGCGGACGGCCCCCGAACGCTCGGCTCAGCATCTCGCCGAGATTGATCACCCCCATGTGCGCGCCCGGTACCCCCGGCAGCTCGAAGGTGGGGAAGCCGCCCCCGGTCTCCTGGACCTCGATTTCGATTTCGCGGTCGGCGAGCGCGCCCGCCCGCAACATGCGGCGGAACTTCTCCCGGGTCTCGGGACCGGCGGCGGGCCCGACGAGCGCGTCCAAGACGCGCTCTTCGGCGTTGCGCTCGGCTTGCGCCGCCACCTCGCGGCGCATCCGTTCGCGCGTCATCTTGATCGCCACCTCGACGAGATCGCGCATGATGCTTTCGACGTCGCGCCCGACGTAACCGACCTCGGTGAACTTGGTGGCTTCGACCTTGAGAAAGGGAGCTTGCGCGAGCCGTGCGAGGCGCCGCGCGATCTCTGTCTTGCCGCAGCCCGTGGGCCCGATCATGAGGATGTTCTTGGGCAGCACCTCTTCGCGCAGGTTCTCGTCGAGCTGTTGGCGACGCCAGCGATTGCGCAAGGCGATCGCCACCGCCTTCTTCGCCGCCTCTTGGCCCACGATGAAGCGATCGAGCTCCGAGACGATCTCGCGGGGAGTGAGCGCGGTCACGGCAGATCGAGGACCTCGATGGTGAGTTCGGTATTGGTGTACACGCAGATGCCGGCTGCGATGCGCATCGCCCGCCGCGCGATCTCTTCCGCGCCGAGCTCCGTCGATTCGAGGAGCGCGCGCGCCGCGGCGAGCGCGTAAGGCCCGCCGGAGCCGATGCCGATCAGACCGCCTTCCGGCTCGAGGACGTCTCCGGCGCCCGTGATCACGAGCGAGCTCTCGGCATCGGCGACCGCCATCATCGCCTCCAGGCGACGGAGGTAGCGGTCGGTGCGCCAGTCCTTGGCGAGCTCGACACAGGCGCGGACGAGCTGGCCCGGATGGCGTTCGAGCTTGGCCTCGAGGCGCTCGAGCAGGGTCAGGGCGTCCGCGGTGGAGCCCGCGAAGCCGGCGAGGATCCGTCCCTGGCCCAGCCGACGGACTTTCTTCGCGTTCGCCTTGACGATCGTCTGGCCGAGACTGACCTGGCCGTCGCCGGCCATCACGACTTGTCGGCCTCGACGGACCGAAAGGATCGTCGTGCCGTGCCAACCACGCTCGTCCAAGCGCCCCTTCTCCGGCCTCCGCTCCGGGACCCTCCGACCGATCACGGACGGGTGCGGCCCGAAACCCGTCGACCGCACCCTTCCGATCGCGGATCGATCGCTGGATGTGGCGCTCGGACCGCCGCGTTCAAGCCCGAAGCCCGACCTCAGCCGTCGCGGCGCTGGCGCTCGAGCTGGTCGATCGCTTGCGCGAGCACCCGGAGCGCGGCGACGAGCCCCGCCTCGTCGCGCATCCGAAAAGCCACGGTGACGAGCGTCGCGGCCGAAACGACGGGCTCGAGCTCGCGCAGCTCGGCGCGCAACCGCTCGCACAGGGCGAGCGGATCGGAGGCGTCGCCGTCGAGCGCGGAATCCTGCCAATCGAGGTCGAGCGTGCTCGGCGGGCTGATGGTCATGATCGTTCCTTCCTCGTTTTGGTTCCCGGCCCGTTGTGCAGGGCTCCCCGAAAAAAGCGCCCCCGCGAGGCTGGGCCGGCGGGGGCCAGGGAGGGAGGGAGGCACCGTCTGACTGACGGATGCAACCATACGTTGAAAACGGCCGCCGGGCAAGAGGAAAAACAACCGGAAGGCGATCTATCGCTCGGAATTCGAGGAGATCCTCGACCGATATTCGATGAATTTTGTCATCAATTTTACGTGATTCGTGGATCGCGTCACAGCGCGCGGTGCGCCGAGCGGCGCGACGGGCCGAGGAGCGGCCATCGCATCGCCCGTAAGTTGCACGCCCGCCGTCCGCGGCCGCGCCGGCCGACGCACAGGTCCGCACGGGCGATCGGCGGGTGGCGAAGGCCGCCGATCTCGATTACATGACGGTCGCGTCGAACCACCACGCGAAGCGAGCATGGCCGGTCATTCCCAGTTCAAGAACATCATGCACCGCAAGAGCCGCCAGGATGCGGCTCGTGCACGGAAGTTCACGCGCCTTTTGCGCGAAGTGCAGGTCGCGGCCCGCCAGGGCCTGCCCGATCCGGCCCACAACCCGCGGCTGCGCGCCGCGATCCAGGCCTGCAAGTCCGAAAACGTGCCCAAAGAGAACATCGAGCGGGCGATCCGCCGCGGCGGTGGCGGCGGAGGCGAGGACTATCAGGAAGTCCGCTACGAGGGTTACGGTCCGGGAGGCGTGGCGATCATCGTCGAAGCCCTGACCGACAACCGCAATCGCACGGCAAGCGAAATCCGGGCCACGTTCAACCGCTTCGGCGGGAGCTTGGGCGAGACCAACAGCGTCATCTTCCAGTTCGACCGCATCGGTGTCGTCCAGTATCCTCCGCAGGCGGCGAGCCCCGAGGTCATGCTCGAAGCGGCGATCGAAGCCGGTGCCACGGATTGCGCGAGCGACGAACGGGGCCACGAGATCACTTGTGCTCCCGAAGACCTCGCGAGCGTGCGCGAGCATCTCGAGCGGCGCTTCGGCCCTCCCGATCAGGCCTACCTCGGCTGGCGGCCCCTGGTCACGGTTCCGGTCGACGACGAGCGCGCCGAAAGCCTCTTCAAGCTGCTCGAAGCGCTCGACGAGAACGACGACGTGCAGCGCGTGACCGCGAATTTCGAGGTCTCGGAGCGGGCGCTCCAGCGTCTGTCGGCCTGAGAGGAGCCGGGCGGTGCGGGTGCTCGGTCTCGATCCCGGCCTGCGCGTCACGGGGTGGGGGGTCGTCGAGGCCCGCGCCGGGCGATTGCGGTTCGTGGACTGCGGCATCGTACGGAGCTCTCTCGACGATCCGTTGCCCGCGCGGTTGGCCGCGCTCTACGATGCGCTCGCGGCGGTCATCGCGACCTACGCCCCCGAGCGCGCGGCGGTCGAGGAGACGGTCGTCAATTCCAATCCGGCCTCCTCGCTCAAGCTCGGTCAGGCGCGGGGCGTCGTGCTCTTGGCGGCCGCGCGGGCCGGGCTCGAGGTCGCCGAATACGCCGCGCGCACGATCAAGCGCGCGGTCACCGGGACGGGAGCGGCGAGCAAAGACCAGGTCGCGGCGATGGTCCGGCACCTCCTCGCCGGTGCGCGCGAGGCGCCTCCGGATGCCACCGATGCGCTCGCGGTCGCGATCTGCGATGCGCACCATCGAGCCACCGCGCTCCGGCTCGCGGCCGCCGGGCTCGCGCCGTGATCGCGTTTTTGCGCGGGCGGGTCGCCGCCGTCGGCGACGATCACCTGGTCCTCGACGTCAACGGGGTCGGCTATCTCGTGCACACCTGTGCGCGCACCTTGCAACGGCTGCCGCGCACGGGCGAAACGGTCGAGCTGTGGATCGAGACGATCGTGCGGGAGGACGCGATCCTGCTCTACGGCTTTCTCGAACCGGCCGAACGGGCGTGGTTCCGGCTCCTGCAGACCGTGCAGGGTGTGGGAGCCAAGCTCGCGCTGCAGCTGCTCGGTCGCTTCGCACCGGACGAGCTCGCGACCGCGATCGCGGCCCGTGATCGGGTGACCCTGGCGCGCGCTCCCGGCGTGGGTCTCCGCCTGGCCGGGCGTCTCGTGGCCGAGCTCGCCGAGCGCGTGGCGGAGATGCCCCGCACCCCGCGCACGACCGAACCGGCGACCGAGGGCGCCGGCGAAGGGCCCGCCGCCGAGGCTCTCGCCGCCCTCCTGCGGCTCGGATTTCCGCGTGCCGAGGCGGTTTCCGCCCTCGCCCGCGCGCGCGGCCGGCTCGGCGAAACCGCTTCGCTCGAAGCCCTCCTGCGCGAGGGCCTCAAGGAGCTCGCGCCGCCGTGACCGACCGTGTCCTCGACCCCGAGGCGAGCGCGGAGGATCTCGATCAGAGCCTGCGCCCCAGGCGGCTGGCCGAGTTCATCGGCCAGAGCCGGCTCAAGGCCAATCTCGCCGTGTTCGTCGAGGCCGCTCGTGCGCGCGGCGAACCCCTCGATCACGTGCTTCTCGCCGGCCCACCCGGGCTCGGGAAAACCACCCTTGCCCAGATCCTGGCCGCCGAGCTCGGGGTCGGATTTCGCATGACGAGCGGGCCGATCATCAGCCGCCCCGGGGATCTCGCGGCCCTTCTCACCAATCTCCAGCCGCACGACGTGTTGTTCATCGACGAGATCCACCGGTTGCAGCCGCAGGTGGAAGAGATCCTCTACCCGGCGATGGAGGATCGCGCCCTCGACCTCGTGATCGGCGAAGGACCGGCGGCTCGCTCGGTGCGGATCGAGCTCGTTCCCTTCACCCTCGTCGGGGCCACCACCCGTACCGGTCTCTTGACCACGCCCCTTCGCGACCGCTTCGGTATCCATTGTCGCCTGGAGTTCTACAGTCTCGAAGAGCTCGAAGCGATCGTTCGCCGCGGCGCGGCTCTGTTGCGGCTCGATCTCACCCCCGACGGCGCCACCGAGATCGCCCGTCGAGCGCGCGGTACGCCGCGTGTGGCGACGCGCTTGCTGCGCCGGGTGCGCGATTTCGCCACGGTCGAAGGCGTGGGGCGCGTCGATCGCACCGTGGCCGACCGTGCGCTCGTCCGGCTCGAGGTCGATTCTTTGGGCCTGGACGCCCTGGATCGTCGCTACCTTAGGTTGATAGCCGACGCCTACGGCGGCGGCCCGGTGGGCATCGACACCCTGGCCGCCGCGCTCTCCGAACAACGCGACACTCTCGAAGAAGTCGTCGAACCGTTCCTGCTGCAACAAGGTCTTCTGCGCCGGACACCGCGCGGGCGGATGCTCACCCTCGCCGCCTGGCGCCACCTCGATCTCGCTCCGCCCGCCAAGCCCGAGCAACCGATGCTGTTCGAGGAACCCTCGGATTGAACGACGCGTCGGCCCGTCGCTTCTCCGTCCGCGTCTATTACGAGGACACCGATGCCGGCGGCGTCGTGTATCACGGTGCTTATTTCCGCTTCGCCGAACGAGCGCGCACCGAGTTTTTGCGGTCTTTGGGCTACGACCATCGTACTCTTTCGGCGGCGCACGAAGGGATGGTCGTGGTGCGCCGCTGCGCGGCGGAGTTCCTCGCCCCCGCGCGCCTCGACGATCTCCTCGACCTCGAAACCGAGCTTCGGCGCCTCGGCGCCGCGACCGCCCTCTTCCATCAGACCGTCCGGCGGGCGCGAACGGTCCTCGCGCTTTTGGAAACGACGGTCGTTTTCGTCGATCGCGGCGGACGCCCGCGCCGTTGGCCGCGCGAGCTGCGCGCGCGGCTCGCGGCGGAAGCGAGCCGGGCCGCCGAGGCCGTTCTTGAGAGGGGAGCGGCGATCGACTAAATTGCCGCGCGAAGGTCCTGCGGTCGCTCTGCCGGAGCTCGCCCAGGAGATCGGTCCGGTACCGGCGGAGGGCGCAGCGGGCGCGCGTAACCGAAGGCAACCAGAAGAGCCGCCGGCGATCCGCTCTTGCCCACGGGTCGAGCCGCGGCATCGAGAGCGACCTGGCGATGGAAGCGGACGCGGTCACTGCCGTCGGCGTCGGCGCCGTCACATCGGGGCCGAGCCTGTGGGCCCTGGTCGTCCAGGCCGACGCCGTGGTCAAGACGGTGATGTTCGTGCTCTTTCTGGCCTCGGTCTGGTGCTGGGCGGTCATCCTCGACAAAGCCGTCCGGCTCTTTCGCCTCAAGCGCAAGGCCAGCCAGTTCGAGCGCGCGTTTTGGTCGGGAGCGCCTTTGGACGAGCTCTACGGTCGGCTCGCTCGCCGGCCCGACCACCCCATGGCTCTGATGTTCGCGACCGCCATGGAGGAATGGCGCGAAACCCCGCGTCCGGTCGACCGCGCCCGGCAAGAGAGCCTGCTCGACCGTATCGGTCGGGTGATGCGCCTCACCCTGGACCGCGAGGTCCAGCAGCTCGAGCGCCATCTCCCCTCCCTCGCGACGATCGGCTCGACCGCCCCCTTCGTCGGCCTGTTCGGAACGGTCTGGGGGATCATGAACAGCTTCCAGGCGATCGCCGCGACCAAGAACACCACGCTCGCGGTCGTCGCACCCGGTATCGCGGAGGCGCTCCTCGCCACCGCCCTGGGCCTGTTGGCCGCTGTCCCCGCGGTCGTCGCCTACAACAAGCTGAGCCACGAGCTCGATGCCTACGCCGAACGTCTCGAGAGCTTCGCCGAAGAGTTCGGCGTCGTGGTCGCGCGCGAGCTCGACGCGCGCGCGGGGGCCTGACCGGTGGCGGTGGCGCCGCTCGGGCGAGAGGACGGCCGGCGTCGGCGCCGGCGTCGCCCTCTTTCCGAGATCAACGTCACCCCGTTCGTCGACGTCATGCTCGTGCTCTTGATCGTCTTCATGGTCACGGCGCCGCTTCTTACGACGGGTGTCGTCGTCGACCTCCCCAAGGCGCGGACCGCGCCGCTTCCGGGTCAGGACGAGCCGCTGACCGTGAGCATCAAGGCCGATTCGTCGATCTGGCTGCAGGACAGCGCGATCGGGCTCGAGGAGCTGGGTCCACGGCTCGCGGCGATCCGCGAGCGCAATCCGGAACTCAGGGTCTTCGTGCGGGGCGACCGCCAGGTCGATTACGGGCGCGTCATGGCGGTCGTGAGTGCCATCAACCAGGCCGGCATCGGCAAAGTGGCGCTCGTCACCGAGGCGCCGCGCCGGACCGCCGAGCTCGCGCGGGGGCCCGAGCGATGAACCTTCGCCGCGGCCGGCCGGGGCGGAGGGCGGTACGGTGCGGCGCGCGCTGACCGTGTCGCTGGCTTTGCACCTGGGCGTTCTGGGCGTCCTCGGGTTGGGGTTGGCCCGCTCGCGCAGCCTGCCCGAGCCGGAGGCGATCGCCGTCGAAGTCGTCTCGGCACCCGAACTCGGGCCGAACCGTCGCGCCGCGGCACCGCCGGCGGCGACGGCTCCTCTGCCTTCGCGCGAGGCGGCGAGCCCGAGCCCGGCATCGCGCTCGGAACCCGAACGGATCGCCGAACCTCCCGCGGAGCAGGCGGCGAAACCCTCCCGGCCCGAGCCCGAACCTCCGGTCGCGACCCGTCTCGCCCCGCCGCCTCCCAAGCCCGAACCGGTTCCCGAGCCCGAACCGGCACCGCGCCCGGAGCCCGTGAAAGAGCCGCCGCGGCCGGCGGAAAAGCCGCGCTCGACCGAAACCAAACCGGCCGAGACCAAGCTCGCCGACGCGAAAAGAGAACCCGCTGCGAAGGCCGAGCCGCCCAGGCCCGCAGCGCGCCCCGAGCCGCCCAAGCCGGAACCTCCCAAGCCGGCCGCGAAAGCGGAGCCTCCCAGACCCGAACCCAAGCCGGCGGCACCGCGGCCGGCGCCGGAGACGGAAGACAGCTTCGCCGCTCTGCTCAAGAGCGTCGAGAAGCTCGAGCGGCGGGTGCGGGCCGAGCAGACGAGCCCGGGCCAGGGTCGGGCCGAACCGCGCCCCCAAGAGGCGCGCGGTACGGCCGCGCGGGCCGAAGAGGGCCTGAGCCAGGGCGAGATCGACGCGATCCGGCGTCAGATCGAGCGTTGTTGGAACGTTCCGGTGGGTGTGCGCGGGATCGAGACGATGCAGGTGCGCCTGCGCATCGCCATGAACCGCGACGGCACGGTCGCCCGCGTGGGCATCGAGGATCAGGCGCGGATGGCGGTCGATCCGGCGTTCCGGGTGGTGGCCGAGAGCGCCCAGCGGGCCGTGCTCAGCTGCCACCTCACGCTCCCGCCGGAGAAATACGAGCTATGGCGCGAAATGGTGATGACCTTCTACCCGGGCGACGCGCTGCGCGGATGAACCCTTCGATCCCCTTGCGCCGCCGCGCCCTGCTCGCGGGAACGGTCGCTTTCGCCGGCGGGGTCTTCGCCCGCCGCCTCGCGCAAGCGCAGCTCCATCTCGACATCACCCGCGGTTTCGTCGAGCCCATGCCGATCGCGGTCAGCCCGTTCGCCGGCGACGGGCCGGCGGCGCGCGAACAAGGCGAAGCGATCGCGCAGGTGGTGAGCGCGGATCTCGACTCCTCGGGCCTTTTCCGAACCCTCGATCGGCGCGCCTACATCCAAGGCCCCGAAGAATTGCGCGGCGTTCCGCGTTTCGCGGACTGGCGGCAGATCAACGCCCAAGCGCTGGTCACCGGGGTCGTTCGCTCGCCCGAGCCGCTCGTCGTCGAGTTCCGTCTGTGGGACGTGTTCGGCGGCACCCAGCTCAGGGGGCTGCGGCTGGACGCCCCCTCGAGCGCCTGGCGGCGGGTCGCGCACAAAATCGCCGATGCCGTCTACGAGCGGCTCACCGGCGAAAGCGGCTATTTCGACACCAAGATCGCCTACATCGCCGAAACCGGGCCGGCCACGCGTCGGATCAAACGCGTCGCGGTGATGGACCAGGACGGCGCCAACCACGCGTTCTTGACCGATGGCAGCCAGCTCGTTCTCACGCCGCGCCTTTCTCCCGATGTCACGCGCATCGCTTATCTCGTGTTCCGCCATCCCGCGCCGCGGGTGGTGATGCGCGAGCTCGCGAGCGGCCGCGAGATCGTTCTCGGCGAGTTTCCCGGCATGAGCTTCGCTCCGCGCTTTTCTCCCGACGGACGCTCGCTCCTCGTGAGCATCGCGCAAGAAGGCAACACGGACTTGTTCCGCTTCGACCTGGTCACCCGTCAATTGCGTCGGTTGACCGACGGCGCAGCGATCGACACCTCGCCCTCCTACTCGCCCGACGGGACGAAGATCGCGTTCAATTCCGATCGCGGCGGGTCGCCCCAACTCTACGTGATGAACGCGGACGGATCGGGCGTGCGGCGGATCAGCTTCGGTTCGGGACGCTACGGGGAGCCGGAATGGTCCCCCAGAGGCGACCTCATCGCTTTCTCCAAGCTCGACAAGGGCTTTTTCCACATCGGCGTGATGAAGCCGGACGGCAGCGACGAACGGCTGCTCACCCGCAACTACCAGGACGAGAGCCCGACGTGGTCGCCGAACGGACGGGTCATCCTGTTCTCGCGGCAGGATCGCGCCGGGGGTCGAACGCGTCTGTTCAGCATCGACATCACGGGTTACAACCAGCGCGAGATTCCGACGCCTCTCGACGCTTCGGATCCGAATTGGTCGGCACTCTTGCCGTGAGCCCGCGAGCGCGAAGGGACCTCGCCGACGGCGGCGCGGGGCTCCGGAAGCCAGAACATCCAACGCAAAAGGACGCTTGCCCATGATCCGCAGAACCGTGCTCGCCTTGATCTCGTTGATGCCGCTCGCCGCTTGCAGCTCCAATTCCGAGACGGCCGCCGGGAGCACCGCCGGAACCGGGGGAGGGTCGGGCGTGCCGGGAGGCGGCGTGACGAGCGCCGAGCTCGGCGGTCCGCGAGGGCCGATCGTCCCCGGCAGCCAGCAGGATCTCGAGGTGAACGTGGGCGATCGCGTCTTCTTCGCCTTCGACAGCGCCGCGTTGGACGACGCGGCGCGTCAGACCCTCGAACGTCAGGCGGCCTGGCTCAAACAGTACCCGGCGGTGAGCGTGACCATCGAGGGGCATTGCGACGAACGCGGAACGCGAGAATACAATCTGGCGCTGGGCGAGCGCCGCGCGCAGGCGGTCAAGAACTATCTCGTGGCGCTCGGGATCTCGCCGGATCGCATCCGCACGATCTCGTACGGCGAGGAGCGGCCGGCCGATCCCGGTCACGACGAGACCGCTTGGGCGCTCAACCGCCGAGCCGTCACCGTCGTCAACGTCACCGGCTGAGCCTCCCGATCGGTCCCTTCCGTGCGCTCTCGACCCGCGTTCGTCTCCGCCTCCGTCCTCGCGGTCGCCCTCGCGGCGATCCCCGTCGTCGTTTCGTTCGCGCAGACGAGCGATGCGCAGCGGACCGCGGCGCTCGCCGCGCGGGTGCTCGAGCTCGAGGAGGAGCTGCGGCGCTTGCGCGGTCGCATCGAGACGCTCGAGGCCGACCGCGACCGCTTGGCGGCACGGCTGGAGGAGCTCGCACAGGCGGTGCGCGCGACGAGCGAGGGTCCCGCGACCGCGACCTCGGAGACCGGGCGTCCGCCGCTTCCCGCGATCGCACGCGGAAGCGGACCCCCGGCTCCGACCGCTCCCGCTCCGTCGCGGCCGCCTCAGCCCCCCGCCGCGACCGGTCGGGCCCCGCTCGCCGGCGTGGAAGAGGATCCGGCCGCGCGGCGCGGCTACGTCTTGGGAACGATCCCGCGCGAGGCGATCCTCGGTGGCGAGCCGAGCCCGGCACCCACGCCTCCGACCGGCGCAGCGCCGCGACCTCAAGGCGCACCGCCTCGCGGGGGCGAATCGCAAACCGTGGCGCGCGCCGTTCCCGGGGGCGCGGATCCCAACGCGCGGTTCGCGGCGGCACGCGAGCTGTTGCGCAAAGGCGATTGGGCGAGTGCGGAAGAGACGCTGCGGCGGTTCGTGAACGACTTCCCGAACGATCCGAACGCGCCCCTGGCGGCCTACTGGCTCGGCGAAACGTATCTCGTGCGCGAGGATTACGAGAACGCCGCGGCGACCTTCGCCCGCAACTATCGGACTTTCGGCCCGGAGGCGCCGCGTGCCGCCGACAATCTCCTCAAGCTCGGCGAAGCGCTCGCGCGGTTGGGGGAAAAGGACAAGGCGTGTCAGACCTTCACCGAGCTGGAACGGCGGCACCCGGACGCCTCCTCCGCGGTCCGACAGGCGCTGGCTCGTGAGCGCGCAGCCGCCGGCTGCCGGTGAGTTCCCCCCTCTCGGTGCCGAGGAATTCGCGCACCGCTTGGACTCGCTCGGCCCGTTCGAACGACCGCCGCGGCTCGCGGTCGCCGTTTCCGGCGGGCCGGACAGCACCGCGCTTGCCGTGTTGGCCCGAGATTGGGCGGCCGCGCGCGGAGGATCGGTGCGGGCCTTCGTCGTCGACCACGGGCTCAGGACGGGCTCCGCGGAAGAAGCCGCGCGGGTGGTGGGCCGGCTCGCGAGCCTCGGCATTCCCGCTCGGCTCTTGATCTGGTGCGGTCCCAAGCCGGAGACGCGGCTTCAGGAACGGGCGCGCGCGGTCCGGCTCGCGTTGCTCGAGACCGCCTGCGCCGAAGCGGGGATCCTGCACCTGCTCCTCGGCCACCACGCCGACGATCAGCGCGAAACCCTGGCCATGCGCCGGATCCGCCGATCCGGACCGGACGGGCTCGCCGGGATCTGCGCGATGCGCGAAACGCGGCTGGTGCGGATCCTGCGGCCGTTGCTCGACGTGCCCAAGGAACGTTTGATCGCGACGCTGCGCGCACGCGGCATCGCTTGGGAGGAAGACCCGAGCAACGGGGATCCGCGTTTCGAGCGCGCCAGGCTGCGCGCGACCGAGCCTTCCGCGTGGCCGTCGCTCGCCGCGGCAATCGATGCCGGCAGAGGGCGGAGCGCGCGCGAGGAGGCCGTCGCCCGGCTCGCCGCGCGCATCGCACGGCCGGATCCCGCGGCGCAACGTTTGACGATCGAGTTCGCCGCGTTGGGCGAAGAGGAGCGCGGTCTGGCGGCGGCTTTTCTGCGGCGCGCGCTCCTCGCGGTGGGCGGCAAGGCGTATCCGCCCGATCCCGCCGCGCTCGAGCGGCTCCTGCGCGATTTGAAGCGAAGCCGTCGTCGGCGCGCGAGCCTCGCACGTTGCCTGATCGCGCGGTGCGGGACGACGCTCGAGATCGCTCCCGAGCCGGCTCGGTGGCGGCTCGGCTCGTCGTCGCGGCCTCTGGCGGGTGCGCCCTTTCGGCCGCTGTTGCTTGAGCGGACGAGCCGTCTATGTATGATGCACGAGGCGCGAGGAGGCGCCGCGGCGTCGTCTGACGAGCCTCCGACTCCTGCGGTCGGTGCTCCGAGAGAAGGACCGGGCTCTTGAACAACTTCTCGAAGAATCTGGCACTCTGGGTCATCATCGGGCTCTTGCTGATCGCGCTTTTCAACCTGTTCCAGAGCCCGGCAACCAGAGGTCCTCAGACGAACCTCGCATTTTCCGAGTTCCTGTCGGAAGTCCAGGCCGGGAAGGTATTGGACGTCGTCATTCAAGGCAACGCGATTACCGGCCACTTCAACGACGGTCGTCTTTTCACGACCTACGCGCCCAACGATCCCAACCTGGTGGATCGCTTGACGAGCGCGGGCGTGCGGATCGCGGCCGTGCCCGTCGACGACAACATGCCCTCGCTCGTGGGCGTGCTCGTCTCCTGGTTCCCCATGCTGCTGCTCATCGGCGTGTGGATCTTCTTCATGCGCCAGATGCAGTCGGGCGGCGGCAAGGCCATGGGGTTCGGCAAGAGCCGTGCTCGGCTCCTCACCGAAAAGCACGGTCGGGTGACCTTCGCCGACGTGGCCGGGATCGACGAGGCCAAAGAAGAGCTGAAAGAAATCGTCGAGTTCCTCAAAAACCCGCAGAAATTCCAAGCGGTCGGTGGTCGAATCCCGAAGGGCTGTCTGCTCGTCGGGCCGCCGGGAACCGGCAAGACGCTGCTCGCGCGGGCGATCGCCGGTGAGGCGAACGTTCCTTTCTTCACGATCTCGGGGTCGGATTTCGTCGAGATGTTCGTGGGCGTGGGCGCGTCGCGCGTCCGCGACATGTTCGAACAGGCGAAAAAGCATGCGCCTTGCATCGTCTTCATCGACGAGATCGACGCCGTGGGCCGCCACCGGGGCGCGGGTCTGGGCGGCGGGAACGACGAGCGCGAGCAGACGCTCAACCAACTCCTGGTGGAGATGGACGGTTTCGAATCCAATGAAGGCGTCATCTTGATCGCCGCCACCAACCGTCCCGACGTCCTCGATCCGGCCTTGCTGCGGCCGGGACGCTTCGACCGCCAGGTGGTGGTGCCGAACCCCGACGTGCTCGGGCGCGAGCAGATCCTGAACGTGCACATCAAGAAGATCCGCGTCGGCAAGGACGTCGATACGCGGGTCATCGCGCGCGGCACACCGGGCTTCTCGGGGGCCGATCTCGCCAATCTGGTCAACGAGGCGGCGCTTCTGGCCGCGCGCCAGGGCAAGCGCGAAGTCACCATGGCCGACTTCGAGGCGGCCAAGGACAAGGTCATGATGGGCGTCGAGCGACGCTCGATGGTCATGACCGAAGAGGAGAAGCGCCTCACCGCCTACCACGAGGCCGGTCATGCGGTGGTCGCCCATTTCACGCCCGCTTCCGACCCGATCCACAAGGCGACGATCATCCCGCGCGGACGCGCGCTCGGTATGGTCGTCCGCTTGCCGGAAGGCGATCGGATCTCGGTCAGCCGCGAGAAGCTCATGGCCGATATCACCGTGGCCATGGGCGGCCGGGTCGCCGAAGAGCTCATCTTCGGCTACGACAAGATCACTTCGGGTGCGGCCTCCGACATTCAGCAGGCGACCAAGATCGCTCGCTACATGGTCACCCAATGGGGTATGAGCGACAGGCTGGGACCGGTCGGCTACGCGGAGAATCATCAGGAGGTCTTCCTCGGCGTTCAGCTCACGCAAATCAAGAACGTCTCGGAGGCGACCGCCCAGCAGATCGACGCCGAGATCCGTCGGTTCATCGAGATCGGCTACAATCGAGCGCGCGAGATCTTGACGGAAAAGATCGATCTCCTGCACGCGCTCGCCCGCGCCCTTCTCGAGTACGAGACGCTCACCGGCGAAGAGGTCGCCGCCGTCATGCGCGGCGAACCGCTCCCCCTTCCCGGCCGCAGCGCTCAAGCCGCGGGGGCGAGCAGCACCGGAGCCGCGCGACGCGGCTCCGTGCCCACCTCGGGCGCACGGGCCAACGCCGAAGACGGCGCGCCGGGGATCGCACCGAGCCCGCAGCCCGGGACCTGAGCCGAGGGCAGGCGCGCGCGGCCGTTCAGGCGTGTTCCCGCTTCGTTTCGCCGAAGCGACGGGCGAGGAACCGGAAGATCGACGGGGCGGCGAAGACCACGAGCGTGATCCGGACGATGTGAACGGCCGCGACGAGAGCCGGCTCGTCGGTCAGCGCGAGCGCCACGAGGCTCATCTCGGCGAGCCCGCCCGGAGCCAGGGCGAGCAAGAGCAAGAGCACGGGCAAGCCGGTCGCGCGCGCGAGGGCCCAACCGCCGAGGGCCGCGAGTGCGAGCATCAGGACCGTGAGACCGGCGCCGATCGTCACCGTCGCGACGACCCGCAGGATCGGGTAGCCCGAGAAGCGCGCGCCGACCTGAGCGCCGATCACGAGCTGAGCCGCGGCCACGAGGGCGACGGGCGGCGCCCCCTGAACCGCTCCGAGAAGATGCGCCGCCGCACTCGCGAGCATGGGACCCAACAACGCCGGAGCGGGCATGCGCAACAGACGCCCCGCGAAAAAGCCGACGAGCCCGCACGCCGTCATCGCGGCGAGATCCCAGGCTCCGGGAGCGACCCGGCCGGTGGCCGGCACGGTCGGGATTTCGTAGCCGAGCGCTCGCAGGCCGAAAGGAATCGCGAAGACGACGAGAAAGATCCGGGTGCTGTGGAGGAGAGCGATCGTCGGCGCGTCGCCGCCCGCGCGATCGCCCAGCACGACCATTTCCCCGAGCCCGCCCGGGGTCGCCGCGAACCAGGCGGTCCGAGCGTCGAGCCGCGCGATGCGACGCAGGTACGCGAAGGCGAGTGCGACCACCACCGCGACATAACCCGGAAGGGCGGCGACGATCGGCGCCCACTGCATCAGCAGAGCCAAGGTCTCTCGATCGAAGCTGCTTCCCAGAAGCACACCGAGCACCGCGATCGTCGGGCCCCGGAGCGCTGCCGGCACGGCGATCGGTGCGCCGAGCAGGCTCGCCACCATCGTCGCGAGCATCGGCCCCAGCATCCACGCGAGGGGAAGTCCGCCGTAGAGGAACGTCGCCGCACCGGCGGCTCCGACGAAGAGCGCGAGGAACAGTCGCGCGATATCCGAGGAGTTCAACCGCGACCCTCCGCGTCGCCGAGCGGGCGGCGCAGCGTTCAGAAATGCGCGACGGCGGGCGTCTCCGCCCTTTCGGCTCGCAACCTGCGCTCGAGCAGCCGGATCAGGACGAGACCGGGGAGGGCGGCGATGGCGGTGAAGACGATGAACCCTGGCCAGCCGAGCCACGTCTGGAACACGCCGGCGAACCCGGCGAGGAAAGTGCGCGCCTGAGCCATCAGCGACGACAAAAGAGCGTATTGCGTCGCCGTGTAGGTGACGTTGCACAACGAGCTGAGGTAGGCCACGAACGCCGTGGTACCCATGCCGCCGGCGAGGTTCTCCACGGTGATCGCGAACGACAAGACGAGCTGGTCCCGGCCGCTCCAATAGAGGAGAAGGAACGTCAGGTTCGAGAGCATCTGCGCGAGACCCGAGAACCAGAGCGAGGGCAGAAGACCCAACCGACGCACGAGCAGACCGCCGAGCACACCGCCCAGAAGTACGGCGGCGAGACCCCAGCTCTTCACGATCGCGGCGATCTCGGTCTTGGCGAAGCCCAAGCCCACGTAGAGCGGGCTCGCGAGCGCGCTCAAAAGCGCGTCTCCGACCTTGAAGAGCACGACGAAAGACAGGATCGACAGGGTCGTTCCGACACCGTTGCGCGCGAAGAACTCCGAGAAGGGCGCGACGAGCGCCTGCTCGATGCGGCTTTTCCAGCTCGGTCGCCGATCCGCGAGAAGCGGTTCGGTGTCGAGGACGGGCTCGGGAAGAGCGAGCGTCACCGCGATCGCGGCGAGGAGCAGGATCGCCATGACCGCGTACGCCGACACCCAGCCGTACCATTCGGCGAGCAGGAGCGCCCCCGCTCCGGAGACGAACATCGCGAGCCGGTAGCCGATCACGAGCATCGCCGCGGCGGCGCCCTGGCGGTCCGCGCTCACGAGTTCGACCCGGAAGGCGTCGATGACGATGTCCTGGGTGGCGGAGAGGAACGCGACGAGGACCGCGAGCGCGGCGACCCGGGCGAGTCCGGCCTCGGGCGCTGCGGCACCGAGGGCCGCGACCGCCGCCGCGAGCGCGACCTGCACGAAAACGAGCCAGCCCCGTCGCCTGCCCAAGAGGCGCGTCAGGATCGGCAGCGGGACGTGATCGACGACGGGCGACCAGAGGAATTTCCAGCCGTAGGCCAGCCCCACCCAGGCGAAGAAGCCGATCGTCGCGATCTCGACGCCCGCCTCGGCGAGGCGTACCGTGAGCGTCCCGCCGGTCAGCGCGAGCGGCAGGCCGGAGGCGAACCCGAGGAAGAGGATTCCCAGGATCCTGGGCTCGAGGTAGACCCGGGCGCTCTCCAGCCAGCCGCTCGTCCCCCCGCGCACCGGTTGCGCGTCCTCTGCGCGGGCGGGCGGGGGCTCAGAAGAAACGCTCTTGGACCTCGATGATGTCACCGGGCAAGATCGGCTGGGTCGGAGGAACGAGCACCGGTTGCGCGTTGGCACCTCCGCGCTTGAGAACGAGCGCGTCTTGTTTGGCACGATAGGTGTAGCCGCCCGCGATCGTCACCGCCTGAAGCGCGGTCATGCCGTTCACGTACTCGTATTGACCCGGTTTGTTGACCTCGCCCAGGATGTAGAACGGCCGATAATTGGTGACCTCGACACTCACTTGAGGATTGACGAGATAGCCGTCTTTCAGCATCGCCTCGATTCGCCGCTCGAGCTCGCGGGTCGTGAGACCGTTGGCCTTCACTTCGCCGATCAGAGGCATCGAGAAGTTCCCCGCGCCGTCGAGCGTGAACTCCCCGGACAGATCCTCGTGGCGAAACACGACGACCTTGATCTTGTCGCCCGAGGCCAAAGTGTAAGGCGGCGTGCTGACTTCCACCGGGCCGCCCCTCGCCCCCGGTGACGGTGCGCCGACGATCTGAGGAGGCGGCGAGCTTCCGCACGCCGCAAGCAACAGCACGAGCGTCCAGCAGGAGAGCCAAGCTCCCATCGCTCGCAGGAGCGAAACCATCACCCGTTCCTCACCCCTCGATTCGCGAAGGCCCCGCCCGCACGCGGGCGAAGCGCCCCACGATTCGGTCGCAAGGGTACGAAGGCACCCGCTCGAGGGCAAGGTGTCCGGCGGCGTCTTTCCCCGCGCTCACAGCCGACCGGTGAGCCCCAGGCGCACGAGATGGCGATCGTAGTCCGCACCCGGCGCGTCCGAGTTGCGCGTGGCGAACTCGTAGCCCAAGTCCAGGCTCAGGTTGCGGTTCAAGAGATACCGCGCCGAGGCTCGGGCGCGGAACGTGTTGTCGGTGCGATCGATACCCTGGAAATCGTCCCGCTGATAACCCAAGCGTCCGATCAAGATGAGGTTGCGCAACAACTCGTGCTGCACCTCGACACCGGCCAGGGTCTGGAGGTTGCCTGACGCGCCGAACTGGGTGGTCTCGACGATGGCGGAGGAGGCATCGAAGATCAGACTGGTGAGAGTCGTCACGTTCCAAGTGAGGTTCGCGAACGCTCCCGGCCCCTGGATGCTGTCGAATTCGCCGTCGTCGTAATCGCGACGGATGTATCCGATGCGCGCTTCGCCGAACAACAGGCCGGTGAAGTCGACCGCCGTTCCGACCGTGATCCCCCAACCGCGCGAGTTCTGCTCGAACCCGGCCAAGTTACGGTTCCGATCGTAATCGACGATCGTATAATCACCCTCCACGAACACATCGAAACGCGGCGAGACTTTGTAACCGAGACGCAGGTCGACGCTGTACTGGTTCCGGTCCCTCACGTCTTCGTTGAATTCTTCCTCGATATAATCGTAACGCGTAACTTGTGCTCCGATCACGCCGAACAAAAGATTGTAGTCCTTCCGATAAGCGAGCCGCGCCGTTCCCAATGTGTACTTGACGACGTCGCCCACGCCGATGTCTTCGGGATCGTCGCGCGTCTGGTGCAGTCGCGCCAAGCTCAGGCTGCCGTTCAAGACGTCGTTCCGAGTGATGTCGAGGCGGCCGTTCACCGAGCCGCCGAAATCGGCATAATTGTTTTCGTCGAATTCCTCATAAAGCGCGAATTCTCCGAAAGCCTCGAAGTTCAGCGCGTGCCTCGACCACTGACTGACGATGTTGAGCTGAGGCCGAAGGATCAATCCGAAGTCGTCTTCCTCGTTGTTCTCGCGAGCGAAGACGTTGCTGTCGTATTGGCCGACGACGCTCAACGAGGGAAAGACCAAGAATCCACCGGCGCGGATACCGAGAGGATCGAACTGGGGCCGGGCGCGTCGCAGGATCGTCACGTTGGGCGAAGGCTCGGGTCCAGCCTGCTGTGCCAAGGCGATCGGGGATCCCAGCGACACGCTCAGCAGGGTCAACAGTCCGATCCTCGGCAACCGCGTCATGGGGTCTCTCCAGCGGGTTGAGACGATCGCGGGCCGCGTCGCGCGGCCGGTCCTCGGGTTTGATAGACGAGCGGGATCCGCCGGCAAACCCGTCCGCCAAGCGACGCCCGAGAGCGAAAGCGCCGCCGCGGTGGACGCCATGCCGCTTGTCGCACGCCCGCCACAGCCCGAAACTCTCGAGGTCGCGCAAGCGAGGTCGCTTCCTCGTTCGCGCGCTTCCCGAGAAGCTCGGATCGGAGCGGGTGCGGAGGCTCGTGCGTGTTGCGCCGGCTCTTCCAACGTCGCGGAACCGAGAACGCGGCGCGCCCCTCGCTCGGTGGGCGGCCCCCGTCCGTGCCGGGCGGAGCGCGCGTCTACGTCATCGGCGACATCCACGGCCGCCTCGACTTGTTGTGCCAAATCGAGCAGCTGATCCTCGCGGATCTGGCGCGTTCCGGACGCCCGCCCAGGCTCTACGCCGTTTATCTCGGCGATTACGTGGACCGCGGACCCTCGAGCCGCGCCGTGCTCGACCATCTCTCGCGCAACCCGCTGCCGGGCTTCGCGCGCGTGTTCCTGATGGGCAATCACGATCTCTGGTTCAGAGACTTTTTGGAAGGTTTCCCGGTCGGTGACGTCTGGCTCGACAACGGGGGCGAGGCGACCTTGGCGAGCTACGGCGTCGAACTCGACCCCCTTCTCGACCCGCAGGAGCGCTGGGCGCGCGCTCGGCTCGACCTCCTCGATCGCCTGCCGTCGGCCCACCGCACGTTTCTCGAGCGTCTCGAACTCGCCTTCGGTTTCGGCGACTACTTCTTCTGTCACGCCGGCGTTCGGCCCGGGGTCCCGCTCGAAGCGCAAAATCCGATCGACCTTCTGTGGATCCGTGAACCCTTCCTGAGCTTTTCCGGCGAGTTCGGAAAGATCGTCGTGCACGGACACACCCCGCAACCCGAACCGGTCGTCCGGCCCAATCGGATCGGGATCGATACCGGCGCGTGTTGGACCGGGCGGCTGACCTGCCTCGTCCTCGAGGGAACCGACTATCGCTTCCTGACCACGCTCGGCGGCGAGGCCGAATGATTTCGTCGTCTCGTCGGGCCGTTGCGGGAGCGTGCCGAGCCCTGTACCTGCTGTCGGCATGATCGCGTCCCGCCGCGCTCTCGCCGCGCTCGGCTTTCTCGCTTTGCTCGGGTGGACGCCGGTGGCCTCGGCCGTCGACCCTGCGCCTGCGCCTTCGACCGTTCGGGCGGCCGGAAACGGGCTCGGCGCAGAAGAACTCGACGCCTTGTTGCGGCTGCTCGAGGACCCGAGGGCTCGGGCCGAGTTCGTCGACCGGCTGCGCCTGTTGCGGCGTGCGCTCGAAACACGTGACGTCGCGACCCCGATCGAACGGGATCCCCTGGAAGTCGCGAGCGATCTGTTGCGAGAACGGCTCGACGCGTTGACGCGTGCCGTGGCCGCGATCGGCGAACTCCTCGCGCAGCTTCCCCAGCTCGGGGATTGGTTGTCGTTCCAATTCCAGAACGAGTACCGACGCGCGCTCTGGCGCAACGTTTTCCTGGGCCTCGGGCAGGCGCTCGCCGCGGGCGCGCTCGTCGCCTGGCTCCTCGCCCGTTTCCTGGACCGACGCCTGCCCGTGCCGCGACCCGGCCCCACCGGGCTGCGCGGCGTGGTGCGCGATCTCGTTCCGACCGCGGCCTTCGCCGCGACGACCGGGTCGATCCTCGATCTCGCCGACGTTCTCCCGGCCACGGCCCGCGTCGGACGGGTGCTCGTCGCCGCCATTTTCGCCGAACGCGTCCTCACGATCGCCACCGGCCGTCTCGTTCTCGCCTTCGGCGAGCCCGAGGGTCTCGCGAGCAGGGGCGCAGCGGGCGCGACGCTGCGCCCCCTCCTCCTGATCGGTCGGTTCGCGATTTTCGGCTACGCGTTCTTCCTCGTCGCCGGTCGCCTCGGGCTTCCCCCCGACCTCTACGACGTCGGCACCACCGCCTTGATCCTGGTCGTCGCCGCGAGCCTGAGCGTCACGATCCTGCTGCGGCGCGCCGTCCTCGAAAGCGCGGTCCGAACACTCGCCGGCTGGATCGAGACGGATTTCCTGCGCCGTCTTCTGCTCGTCGATCTCTTGGCCGGCTCCGTCCATCTGTGGCTCGTGGGCCTCGTCTGGCTGAATGCCGCTCTGCTCGTGCTCGGTCTCGGCTGGGGTCCCGCCCGAGCCACGTTGCTCTCGATCGCCATTCTGCTCGCGGCTCACCTCTTCTTGACGTGGCTCGATCGCCCCAGGCCGGGCCCGGGTGAGGCGGCGGAGCGCGAAGAGCCGGGCGAGGCGCCGCCGCTCGAGGCGCCGCTCGCGCGTCGTTTGCTCAAGACCACGGTGAAGATCGTCGCCGCGCTCGCCGTGCTCGAAGCGTGGGGTATCGGGCTCTCGAGTTGGCTCGCGACGCGCGACGGCTGGTCGATGTTCGAGAAGCTCGTCCGAATCGCTATCGTCCTGGCCGTCTCTTGGCTCCTCTGGCGCATCGCCACGTGGTGGATCGGGGGCTATGTCGCGGCCCGCGACGCGAAAGGGGACCTCGTTTACGGGAACCGTGTCCGCACCCTCGCCACGATCGCGCGAAGCGCGATCCTCGTGGTGATCGCGCTCGTCGCGCTCACCACCGTCCTCGCCGAGCTCGGCGTCCAGACCGCGCCGCTGCTCGCGGGTGCCGGCGTGGTCGGGCTGGCGGTGGGTTTCGGCTCGCAGAAGCTGGTCCAAGACGTCATCAACGGTCTCTTCATCCTTCTCGGCGATACGATTCGTGTCGGCGATGTCGTCGAGCTCGGTGGCAAAACCGGTGTCGTCGAGGCGATGAGCGTGCGCACCGTGACGCTCCGATCCTACAACGGAGACGTGCACACGATTCCTTTCGGCACGATCGATCGAGTCACGAATATGAGCCGCGACTTTTCTTATTGGGTCGTCGATCTACAGATAGCCTATCACGAGAACGTCGACCGCGTCGTATCGGTGCTCTACGAACTCGATTCGCAGATGCGGCGCGAATGGCCGTGGCGGCGGCTCGTCCTGGCGCCGCTCGAGATCTCTGGTGTCGAGCAGCTCGGGGAGAACGGCGTACTCATCCGCGGCCGGCTGAAAACGCGACCCGGTGAACAATGGCGCGTGGGACGCGAGTTCAACCGGCGCATCAAACGCCGCTTCGACGAGCTCGGCATCGAAATCCCTTTCCCGCAGCGCAAGGTGCACATCGTGACGACTTCTCGGGACACGGGCGGCACCTCGATGCACGCACTGCCGACCGCGCTCGGAGCCGACACCGCCGCAGGTCCCCGTGCGTGAACCGCGCCTCCTTCGTGCGGCCCGACACCTCCGGCTGATCGTCGGCGTGCTCTCGATCGTCTCGACGCTCGCGAGCTGCACCCGGCCGGAAGGCGACAACGCTTTCATCTCCGAAGAGGAGGAAGGAGCGGGCCCCGCCCTTCGCTACGAGGTCCGCTTCGAGGGACCCCTCGATGCCGAATTGCGCGAGGCACTCGAAGCGGCCTCCTCGGCGGTTCAGCGGATGGATCGACCGGCGCCCGACGAACTCGCGCTCCGCCGGCGAGCCGAGCGCGATCTGCCGGCCTTGACGGCGGTTCTGCGCAGCCTCGGCTATTACAAGGGCACCGCGCGGCTGCGTCTCGAGACGGCGGAGGCGCCATCACCCGCCCCCGCTTCCGATCTCGAGGAATTCGCCGCGACCGCGGCTTCGACGCCGCCCATCCGGGTAGTCTTCGAGATCGAGCCGGGACCGCGCTATCGCCTCGGTGAGCGGCGCTTCGAGGTCGCGGGCGATCCGCAGGGTTTCGTGCCTCCGCGCCCGGCCCAGCTCGGGCTCGAGCGCGACGCGCCCGCGACCGCCGCGAGCGTGCTCGACGCCGAAGCTCGGCTCGTCCGCGTCGCCCAAGAGCGGGGTCACGCCTTCGCGCGCGCCGGCCCGCGCGAGGTGATCGTCGATCACGACCGCGAGGTCATGGACGTGACGCTCCGGATCGAGCCGGGACCGGTGGTACGTTACGGCGCGATCCGATTCGAAGGAGCCGAGGGTGTCTCCGAGCGCTACCTGCGTCGGCTCGTACCGGCCCGCGAAGGCTCCCGCTTCGATCCGCGCGACCTCGAGCGAGGACGCGACGCCCTCGTGCGCAGCGGCCTGTTCTCGGTCGTGAGGACGCGCCTGCCGGACGCACCCGAACCAGAGAACCGGATTTCGCCCGTTTTCGAGCTCGTGCAACGCAAGCATCGCTCGATCGGAGGCGGCATCGGCTATTTCACGGACGAAGGACCCAATCTCCGTGCCTTCTGGGAGCATCGCAACGCCTTCGGCGCCGGCGAGAGGTTGCGCGCCGATCTCGTGCTTTCTCCGATTCGCCAGAGCGCGCAGGCCAACCTGCGCAAGCCCGAGGTCGGCGCCCGCGGCCAGAGCCTGCTCGCGAGCGTGATCGCCCAGAGCGAAAGTCTCGAGGCTTTCGAGAGCCGCTCGCTCAAGCTCGCCGCCGGGGTCGAGCGCAGACTCGCTCCGGGGCTCGAAGGAGCCGCCGGTCTCGCCTGGCGCTTCGCCGACATCGAAGACCGCACGGGCAACAAACGCTTCGGCCTGTTCTCGGTTCCCGCGCGCCTCGCGTGGGACGGATCCGACAACCTCTTCGACCCGAGCCGGGGCGCCCGGGTCGCGTTCGAGCTCGCCCCCAATTTCGACACCCTCGGCAGCGGAGGACGCTTCCTCAAGAGCCGGCTCGTCGCGAGTGCTTACTACCCCGTCTGGAAGCGACCGCGTTTGGTGCTCGCTGCGCGCGCGGCCTCGGGCACGATCGTGGGGGCCGCGCGCGAAGCCATTCCCGCCGACGAGCGGTGGTACGCGGGCGGAGGCGGATCGATCCGCGGCGTACCGTTCCAGCGAGCCGGGCCGCTCGATCGGCGCGGCGACCCGGTCGGTGGCCGTTCGTTCGTCGAATTCTCCGCCGAAATACGCCTCGCCCTCTCCGACACGATCGGTTTCGCCGCCTTCGTCGACGCCGGCAACGCCTACGTCGACCCGATTCCCGAGCCCGAAAGCGGCTTGCGCTGGGGAACCGGGCTCGGATTGCGCTACGCCACCCCGGTGGGCCCGCTCCGGCTGGACGTCGCCGTGCCGATCGATCGCAAGCCCGCCGTCGACGACCTCTTCCAGCTCTACATCTCTCTCGGCCAGGCCTTCTGAGGAGCCGGAACCTCGGGCGCGGCGATCGCCTCGCGTTCGCCGGCGTATCGAGCTAGGTTCGGTCGCAACGGTGCCCCGGGATGCGCCCCATGCTCAAACGCCTCGCCCGGATCTTCGCCGCGTTCGGCCTCGCGGTCGCGATCGTCCTCGCGGCCGCCTTCGCCTTCGTCCAAACGGGTTTCGCGCGTCAGCAAATCGAAACCGCGATCGAACGATCTCTCGCGAGCGAAGGAGTGAAGGCGGAGGTGAGCGGCCTCGGCGGCCTCCTTCCCTTCAATCTGCGCCTCGACAAGCTGCGGCTTTCGGACGATCGCGGCACCTGGCTCGAGGTCGACAACGCCCGTGCCGCCCTCGCACCCGCAGCGTTGCTTTCGGGCAGGGTCGAGCTGCGCGAGCTCGGCGCCGAGCGCATCGCGGTTGCGCGTCTGCCCGAGCCGAGGGCGCCGAGCGAACCGGCCCCCGCGGCGCTGCCCGAGCTTCCCGTCCTGCCCGAACAGCTGCCGGCGATGAGCGTGAACCGGCTGAGCGTCTCGCGCCTCGAGCTGGGTGCGCCGATCTTGGGCCGAAGCGCGGTGTTGACGCTGGCCGGGCACGCCCTCGTGACCCCGGACGGCCGCACCCTCGATGCGCGCCTCGCTCTGGAACGGGTCGACGAACCCACGGCGCGACTGGAACTCGGGCTCGCCCTGGATCTGGGCGCCCGGAGCATGGCCTTGCGCTTGGTGGGCGAGGAACGCGGCGGTCTCTTGGCCGCTGCGACCGCCCTCGAGCACGCCGGGCCGGCGCGGATCCACCTTCGCGGAGAGGGTCCCCTCACCCGCTGGCAAGGCACGGTTTCGGGCGCGCTCGAGCGCGTGGGAGAACTCGAAGGCAAGCTCGCGCTCGATCTCGAGGGTCTGCCCGGCGTCGAACTTTCGCTTTCGGGCAAGCTCGAACCGACCGGTGTGCCGGCGACGGTCCTGCGGATCCTCGGCGAACGCCCCGAGGCCGCTCTCGCGCTTCTCCCGGAGAGCCCGCGACGTTTGCGCCTGGAACGTCTGCGTTTGGCGACCCCGGTCGCCGCGCTCGACGGCTCGGGTGCGCTCGATCTCGAGGCCGGTCGCGTGCAGGCGCAGCTCACGGGCGGGGTAGCGGACCTCGGCGCCCTCGCCCCTCTTCTGGGCGAACCGCTCTCGGGCCGATTGGACCTCGCGTTGAGCGCTTCGGGGGCGCTCGCCGCCCCGGAAGCGAGCCTGCGCATCGAGGGGGAGGCACTGCGCGCGGCGCGGTTTTCGGCGCGCGCGCTCGCCTTGGAGCTCGCGACGATGCCGACGATGCCGGGTGTGGAACCGGCGGGCCTGCTCTTCGCACTCGAGGGGCGCGTGGAAGGTGCGACCCTCGACGATCGGGCGCTCGGCCCCGAGGGGGTCGTGCTCGTGGACGGCGAGGCGACGCTGCCGCCCGAAGGTCCGTTGAGCATCGCCGCCGTCCGTCTGCGCGGAGCCGGCGCGGAAGTCTGGCTCGCCGGTCAGCTCTATCCCCGCACGCTCGAGGGCGAGCTCGGCTACGGCCTGCGCGTTCCCGATCTCGAGGCTCTCGCCCTTCTCGTCGGTCCGGCCGCACCGGCCGGAGCATTCGATGCCCAGGGAACCGTGCGGCTCGCCGGTCCCACGAAGATCGAGGGCGAGTTCGCGGCCCTGGCCCTCGAACTCGCCGATCTTCCTCCGGGTCTGGTCGGTCTCGTCGGACGCTCCGCCAGGCTGCAGGGGCGCCTGGCCCTGGCCGACCAGCGGCTGCGAGCCGAAGACTTGATTTTGCGCACGGAGCGCAGCGAAGCTCGCGGCGGACTGAGCTTCGATCTGTCCGATCGGCGGCTCGCCGGTACGCTCCGCCTCGCCCTGCCCGAACTATCCGCCCTTTCCGAGCTCGTCGGGGTCACCCTCTCCGGCTCGGGGGTCGTCGAGACACGGATCGCCGGCACCTCGGATCGACCGGAGCTGGCGTTGTCCGCCCGCTTGGATCGCCCGGCCGTCGCCGACCTTCGGTTCGACCGGCTGGCGGTCGACGGCAAGGCCGCGTTCGGTGCCGACCGAACCGCCTTCGAGATGGAAGGCGAGGCGCGGCTCGCCAACGAGCCGTTGCGGTTGGCCGCCCGCGGGGCCGTCGGCGGCGAGCGGCTCGAAGTGGATCGGCTGGAGTTTTCGGGTCTCAAGACGACCCTGACCGGCGGAGCGGCGATCGATCTTTCGCGGCCGCTGGTGAACGGGCGGCTGCGCGGGCGCGCCGAAGATCTCGCCGCCTTGGCCCCCTTGGGTTTGCGCGACCTCGCGGGTGCGGTGGAAGTCGAGATCGAGGCGTCCCCCGAAACCGGCCGCCAGAACGGACGGATCCGGCTGATCGCGGAACGGATCCGGGCGCCCGCGGGCGAGCTCGCCTCCGCCCGGCTCGATCTCTCGGGCCGCGATCTGTTGGGCCGCGCCGCGGTCGCGGGCGAGGCGGTCCTCGAGGGTTTCCGCGCCCCCGACACGGGGCTCGAACGCGTCCAGCTGAGCGTCGAAGGACCGATCGCCGAGGTGGGCTTCGCGCTCGACGCCAAAGGCAGCCGAGCGGGACGGCCGATGTCGTTGCAGGCGAACGGCCGGCTCGCGGCTCTCGTGGAACCCCGCCGGCTCGAGCTCGCCAAGCTCACCGGCCAAATCGCCGGGCAAACGATCGAACTCCGCCAGCCCGCCCGCATCGTCCTCGACAAAGGTGTGCTCGATCTCGGCACCCTCGACCTCAAGATCGGGGAGGCGACGGCGCGGACCCGGGCGGCCCTGGAGGGTGGCCAGATCCGCGCCGAAGCGACGGTCGACGGATTTCCGCTCGCAGCGCTCGCCCTCGTTGGTCTCCCGGAACTTTCGGGCCGCGCGGGTGCCGAGTTGACCGTCACCGGCGCCCCGAGCGCCCCCGACGCGCGGGGGCTGGTGCGCGTGGAAGGGCTCGCGCCGCGCGGAGGCGGACTTCCGGCGGGTACACTGCGCGCGAGCGGTGCTCTTCGCGCCGGTCGCGAACTCGCGTTCTCCTTCACGGCTACGGGATTGGGTCCGAGCCCTCTCGCCGGCGAGCTCCGCCTGCCCGTACGCGTCGATCTCCGGGCGATGGCGCTCGCGCTCGACCGTGCGGGTACCCTGCGCGGCATTCTGCGCGGGCCGCTCGACCTCGACCGGCTCGAGCCGCTTTTGGCACTCGACGGTCAGCGCTTGGGGGGACGCCTCGAGTTCGACCTGGCCTTCGACGGGCGCACCGATGCTCCCACCGCGAGCGGAACCGTTCGGCTGACCCGGGGTCGGTTCCGCGACGCCGACAGCGGGCTGCGGCTGCGCATCCTCGAAGCCTCGGCCGTCGCTCGGGGCGATCGTCTGGTCGTCGAGAGCCTGAAGGCGCGCGATGCGGGCGACGGCCGGCTCTCGGGTGCGGGGTGGTTTTCGTTCCCCGACTCGGCCTGGCAGCTGCGCCTCGTTGGCGAGAGCTTCCGGGTCTTCGCGAACGAATGGGGTACGGCGGTGGTCTCCGGGGCGCTCGAGGCCCGCGGCGCCGGGCGAGAGGGCAAGATCACCGGGAACCTTTCGGTCGAGCGCGCCGAGCTCCGCCTGCCCGATGCGGCTCCTGCCGTCCCGCCCACCCTCGCCGTCGAAGAGACCGGCCGCGGCGCCCGCAACGAGGTCGGGGCCGCAGCGCGGCCTCCGCCGGCCATCGCCCTCGACGTCCTCGTCGAGGGGCCCCAGCGGCTCTTCCTCCGCGGCCGCGGGCTCGAGTCCGAATGGGGCGGAAGTGCGCAGGTGCGCGGGCATCTTTTCGATCCCGACGTCGTCGGTCGGGTGGAGCTCCGGCGGGGACGGCTCGATTTCCTCGGCGTTCGCTTCCGGCTCGCGGAAGGCACGGTCGAGTTCGACGGCGCCCGACCGCCGTGGCCGCGGCTCGACGTGCTGGCCGAGGCTCGGCGAGCGGACATCACCGCGCGCGTGGGCATCAAGGGGCGCCTGCCCGGCATCGAAATCGAGCTCGCGAGCGAGCCGCCGTTACCGAAGGAGGAGGTGCTCGCGCGCCTCTTGTTCAATCGCGACCTGTCGCGGATCGCGCCGCTGCAGGCAGCGGTGCTCGCGAACTCGCTCGCGACGCTGCGAGGCGGCGGGATCGATGCCTTGAGCCCGGTGCGCGCAGCCGCGGGTCTCGATACGCTCGACGTCGGGGAAGCGGAGAACGGCGGAGCCGCCCTGCGAGCCGGCAAGTACGTGAGCGAGCGGATCTACGTCGAGGTCCAACGCGGGCTCACGCCGGAAACCAGCCGCGCCCGGGTCGAGGTGGATCTCGGCTACAATCTGCGCGGCACCACGGAAGTGCGAGAGACCGGCGGCACGGGCTTCGGCCTCGAGTGGCGCTACGATTATTGAGGGGAGACCTCGGCCGGCCCTCGCGCCGCCCCGAATAGCGCCGAAGCGCGACGTCGACCCTTGCGCGCACGAGCGTTGACGTCCAGGTTCGCGGTCTCCCACGAGAGCGGAGTTCGCATCCGCGCGCCTGCGGGACGAGGCCATGCGCAACGCTGCCGTACCGACCCTCCTTCCCGTCTACAACCGGATCGACATCGTTTTCGAGCGCGGCCAGGGCAGCTGGTTGTACGACAGAAACGGCCGCCGTTATCTCGACTTCGGGAGCGGAATCGCCGTGACCGGTCTGGGTCACGCGCACCCGCACCTCGTCCGCGCGCTCCAAGACCAAGCGGCCAGGCTCTGGCACGTCTCCAATCTCTATCGCATCCCCGAACAGGAGCGCCTGGCCGACCGCTTGGTCGCCAACAGCTTCGCCGAAACGGTCTTTTTCTGCAATTCCGGCGCCGAAGCGATCGAGGGGTGCGTCAAGCTCGTGCGCCGTTACTGGTGGGCCAGAGGTCGTCCCGAACGCTTCAAGATCGTGACCTTCGAGGGTGCCTTCCACGGCCGGACGATGGCGGCGATCTCGGCGGCGGGCTCCAAGAAACTCACCGAAGGATGCGATCCGCTCCTTCCCGGCTTCGAAGTGTTGGCCTTCGGGGACCACGCCGCGATCGAGCGGGCGATCGGTCCCGATACCGCCGCGGTCCTGATCGAGCCCATCCAGGGCGAAGGCGGGATTCGCCCCGTTCCCGCTTCGTGCTTGAAAGCGCTGCGCGAACTCTGCGACCGTTTCGGGGCGCTTTTGGTGCTCGACGAGATCCAGTGCGGGATGGGCCGCACCGGTCGCCTGTTCGCTCACGAAACGCTGGGCGTGCGGCCCGACGTCGTGGCCATCGCCAAGGGACTGGGCGGGGGTTTTCCGATCGGTGCGTTTCTCGCCACCGGCGAGGCCGCCTCGGGCATGACCGTCGGCGCACATGGCTCGACCTTCGGGGGCAATCCCCTCGCGTGCGCGGTCGCGAATGCGGTGCTCGACGTGCTCTTGGCCGAAGGATTCTTGGATCGGGTCCGCGCGATCGGAGCTTATTTCGAGCGCCGCGTGCGCGAGACCTGCGCCGCTCTGCCGGAAGAGATCGCCGAGGTTCGCGGCATGGGTCTGATGCTCGGGATCAAGACCGTGCGACCGAACACGGACGTCGCGGCCGAGTTGCGTGCCGCGGGTCTGCTCACCGTGCCGGCGGCGGACAACGTGCTGCGCCTTTTGCCGCCGTTGACGGTGAGCGAGGCGGAGATCGATCACGGCTGTGCCATCATCCGGGACACCTTGGGGGCGAGGCCCGTCTGATGCGACACTTCCTCGACCTCGACGGCATCGAAACGAACGAGCTGCGCGCGATCCTCGAGCGCGCCAAGGCTTTCAAGGCGGGCGATCCGGCCAAGCCGATGACCGGACGGATTCTCGCCATGATCTTCGACAAACCGAGCACGCGTACCCGCGTGTCCTTCGAGGTCGCGGCCGTTCAGCTCGGGGGCCACGCGGTCGTGCTCTCCTCGCGCGACATGCAGCTCGGTCGCGGCGAAACCATCGCCGATACGGCCCGGGTGCTCTCGCGCTACGTCGATGCGATCATGATCCGCACTGATGCCCACGCCAAGCTCCTCGAAATGGCCCAATACGCGAGCGTGCCGGTGATCAACGGGCTGACCGACGCCTCGCATCCCTGTCAAATCGTCGCCGATGTCATGACCATCGAGGAGCGCAAAGGACCGATCCGCGACCTGGTGCTCGCTTGGTCGGGAGACGCCAACAACGTCGCGACCTCCTTGATCCACGCTGCCGTGCGCCTCGGCTTCGAGTTGCGCCTGGCCTGCCCGAGCGCGATGGCTCCGCGCCCGGAGCTCATGGCTTGGGTGGCGGAGCACCGGGGCCGGGTCCACCTCACCACCGATCCCAAGGAAGCCGTCCGCGGCGCCGATGTGGTGTTCACCGACACCTGGGTGTCGATGGGCGACGCGGAAGTCGAGCGCCGCCATCGGCTGCTCGAGCCCTATCGGATCGACAGTGCGCTCATGAGCCTCGCCAAGCCGGATGCGATCTTCCTGCACTGTCTTCCGGCGCATCGGGGCGAGGAGGTGACGGCCGAGGTCATCGACGGACCCCAATCCGTGGTCTTCGACGAGGCGGAGAACCGGCTGCACGCACAAAAGGCGATCCTCGCCTGGTGTCTGGAGGCCTGAGCCGGCATGGGAGCTCCGACGGCTCGACCCCGAGGACCGGGGAGGGCTTCACGCCCGCCCTCCGATCGGCCATGGTGCTCTCGCTGCCTTCTGTCGAGGTCGAGCCCGCTCATGGATACCCTCGTCGCCGCGTCGACCGCGAACGATCTCTTGCGCCCGTTCCAACTCGAGCGGTCGGGGCTGAGGGGGCGGTTCGTCCGCCTCGCCCGGACGCTGGATCGAGTCCTGGAAGCCCACGACTATCCCGAACCGGTGAGCCGTCTTCTGGGCGAGCTCCTGGTCCTCGCCGGCGGGCTCGCGGGTGGCCTCAAGTTCGACGGAACCTTCAGCCTGCAGGTCCGCGGCGACGGTCCGGTGGGGTTCATGGTCGCCGACTGCACCAATCACGGGCGCATGCGGGGATACGCCAGCTTCGATCGGCAAGCGATCGAAACCGGAGCCGCGGATCGCCAACTCCTGGGCGAAGGTCTGGTCGCGCTCACGGTCGATCAGCGCGCGGTCGGAGGCGAGGTGTACCAAGGTCTCGTCTCCCTCGACGGCCGGACGCTCACCGATGCGATGTTGAGCTACTTCCGACGCTCCGAACAGATCCGAACGGGCATCAAGCTCGCCGTCAGGCGCGACCGCGCGCGCGGCCGTTGGTACGGTGGCGCGATCATCATTCAGGCCTTGCCCGTCGAGGCCGGCCTCGAACCGGAAGCACGGCGAGAGGCCTGGTTCGAGACGATGACCCTTCTCGAGACCGCCACGCCGGAAGAGATCAGCGGTCCCGAACCCGACCCGGACAGTGTTCTTTATCGCTTGTTCCACGAAGCGGGGGTTCGGGTTTATTCACCTTTGCCCCTCGTCGCCGGCTGCTCCTGCTCGGAAGGACGCGTGCGCGCCATGCTCGCGAGTTTTCCCGCTGGCTCGCTCGCCGAGATGCGGCTGCCCGACGGACGCCTCGAGGTGACCTGCCAGTTCTGCAACCGTGTGTACGGCTTCGACGCGCCCACGGTCGATCGGCTGCTCGCGGAGCGCGCGCGGTGACCGTCGTCGTCACGCGTCGCGCGTTTCTGTTCTCCTCGGTTCTCGCCGGATGCGCGAGCGCGACCGGACGCCGGGAGGTACCGGCCAACCGAGGACCGTTGCGGCTCGCCGTCGGCACGATCGTTGCGGGCGAAGGTCCGCCACCTCTTCCGGCCGCCAACTTCATCGACGAACGGCGCTCGCGCGATCTCGTTCGAGCCCTGCGCGAGCGGCTCGCGCAACGCCTCCTCGCCGCGGGCGGCGCCGCCACGCTCGAGATCGCGTTCGAGCAGGCCGCCCTCACCGAACGGCTGATCGAAGGTCGGGTCGGCGGCGTCGGCGGGCTCGTGGCCCGCGAGCCGACCCACGCGTTCGAAGGAGCTCTGGCCGTCGGATTACGGGTGGTCGATGCGGCCGGTCGCGAAGCGGCGCGTGTGCGGGTGGCGGTGCAGCGCTCGCGCTCCTTGCCCGCGGGCTCCTCGGTGGCGGCTCGCGAAGACGCGGCCCGGGCGCTCGCCGGCGACCTGCTCGAGCAATTCGACCGCGCGCTCGAGAGCGCCGTCCGCGAGCAGCTCGCACCCTGGCTCGTCTGAGGGTTCCTCTCGGTCGCGCCCGATCCCGGAACCGCACGCCCCTGTCGCGAGCCGCGGACGTGCTCCGCAGGCTCACGGAGGTGCCGCGAGCAGCGCCGCGACCTCGTTTTCGGGAACGTCGCGGACCAGCTCGGCGCGCCCGATCCCACAGGAGAGCACGAAGGTCAGGCGCCCTTCCGAGGCTTTCTTGTCCCGCCGCATGAGGGCGAGCACGTCTTCTGTCGGAAAGCCGTTCGGTCGCACCTGTTCGACGCGGGTGGGCAAGCCGAGTGCTGCGAGATGCGCCACGGCGCGCGCCGCATCTTCCTGCGGGCAACGACCGAGGCGCACGGAGAGCGCGAACGCTTGCGCCATTCCGAGTGCCACGGCTTCGCCGTGAAGCAGTTCCGAACCGTAGCCGGTGAGGGTCTCGTAGGCGTGAGCGAAGGTGTGACCGAAATTCAAAAGCGCCCGTTCGCCGAGTGTTTCGCACTCGTCGGCGGCGACGACCGCGGCCTTGATCGCCACCGAACGCGCGATCGCTTCGCAACGGAGCTCGGGATCGCCGGCGAGCATCGCACGAGCGTGCTTCTCGAGCCAGGCGAAGAGCTCCGCGTCCTTGATGAAGGCGTGTTTGACGAGCTCGGCGTAGCCTGCGACGAGCTCGCGCCGCGGCAGGCTCGCGAGCGCGTCCACGTCGACGAGCACGCGCCGGGGCTGATAGAAAGCTCCGATGAGGTTCTTCCCGAAGCGGCTGTTGACGGCGGTCTTGCCACCCACCGAGCTGTCGACCTGGGCGAGAAGCGTGGTCGGCACCTGGACGAAGGGGACTCCGCGCAAAAGCAGCGCCGCGGCGAGCCCGGCGAGATCGCCGATCATCCCGCCGCCGAGGGCCACGATCGCGAGCCTCCTGTCGGCTCCGCCCTCGAGGATCGCATCGAGCAACGAAGCGAGCCGCTCCATGCTCTTGCTCGCTTCTCCTGCCGGAACCACGACCGTCCGCGACCTCACCCCCTCGCGCTCGAGCCCGCGCGCGAGGCGTCCCGGAAGATCGGTGTCGGCGACGTTGCTGTCGGTGACCACCACCGCGCGCGGGCTCTCGAGCACGGGACGCACCAGCTCGCCCGCCCGCTCGAGAAGTCCGCGACCGACGAGAATGTCGTACCCGCGTCCTTCGAGCTCGACCCGGATCGACCGTTCGCGGCTCATCGCGGCTCCTTCGCGAGGATGTCCATGATCTTGCGCGCGATTTCCTCGGGAGGCTGGCTGCCGCTTTCCACGCGATGATCGGCCTGGGCGTAGAAGGGGCGGCGCTCGGCCATCAGCCGTTCGAGTTTGGAGCGGATGTCCCCGTCCTTGAGCAGCGGGCGGCTCGCGCGCTTGCGGCTCGTGCGCTCGACGAGCGTGTCGATGTCGGCATCGAGCCAGATCGACACCGCCCGTTGCTTGACCTTGGCGCGAGTTCCCGGGTCGACGAACGCTCCTCCCCCGAGTGCGAGTACCCCCGGGGGCCCGTCGAGGAGACGCGCGACCACCCGTCGCTCGAGATCGCGGAACACGGGTTCGCCGTACGTCTCGAATATATCGGCGATGCTCATGCCGGCGGCAGCGACGATCTCTTCGTCGGCGTCCACGAAGGGCGCGCCCAGGAGCTTCGCCAGACGTCGGCCCACGCAGGTCTTGCCGGCGCCCATGAGCCCGACGAGGACGATCCGCCGATCCGCCCCGATCCGCCGCTGCCGCTCGGGCGCTGCTCGATCGTGATCGGTCCCTCCGGTTGAATCGCCCCGTTCCACCCGATATATCCTCGCATCGCCGCGACGCGGCTCGTCCCTTGCCCCCGTCCCGTTCCGCGAACGCGGTCGCGCACCGGTGTGGTCTAGACATGCGGCCGGGTCGGCGGCGATGCAAGGCATCGCGATGCTCCGCCGTCTCTTGCTGATCGTCCCGCTGGTGCTGATCCTCGGTGGTCTTCTGTTCCTGCTGACCTGGGACATTCCGCCGCCGACGCGGCCCGTGGAGGTCGTGATCCCGGACGAGCGGTTCCCGCGCTGACGACGGGAGCAAGGGCGCGTGCTCGAATCCTTCCTCGAGATGCTCGCGGTGGAGCGCGGCGCTTCCGGTAACACGCTCCTCGCTTATCGCAACGACCTCTTACGGGCCGAAGCGTTTCTGCGCGCGCGCGGCATCGCTCTCGAGGCTGCGGGCGAAGAGGATCTGCGGGCTTTCTTGCGCGCCGAGAGCACCGCCGGTCGGTCGGCGGCGACGCTCGCGCGACGCGTCGCCGCCCTGCGCCACTATTTCCGCTTCCTCTACCTCGAGAACCGGCGACCGGACGATCCGGCGAGCCGCCTCGAGACCCCGCGCCGCGTTCCGCCCTTGCCGCGTTTGCTGTCCGAATCCGAGGTGCTCGCGCTCATCGAGGCGGCGCGGTCCGATCCCTCCCCACGCGGGTTGAGGCTGCTCGCTCTTCTCGAGCTCGGTTACGGAACGGGGCTCAGGGTTTCCGAACTCGTGGCACTGCCGCTTTCGGCCGTCGCCTCGGACCGCAGCCATCTCCTCGTGCGCGGCAAGGGCGGGCGGGAGCGGATCGCTCCTCTGGGGGAGCCCGCGCGCGCGTGTCTGGAACGATGGCTCGGCGTGCGCCCGATGTTTCTCGCCGGGCCCCGGAGCACGCGCTTTCTCTTTCCCTCGACGAGCCGCAGCGGGCATCTGACCCGCCAACGCGTTCTCCAGCTGCTCAAGGAGCTCGCGCCCGCCGCCGGGATCGATCCCGCACGGATCTCGCCCCACGTTCTGCGCCACGCGTTCGCGACCCATCTTCTCGAACGGGGGGCGGATTTGCGCGCCGTCCAGACGCTCCTGGGTCACGCGGACATCGCCAGCACGCAAGTCTATACGCACGTTCAGAGCCGCCACCTCTCGGCGGTGGTCTCGCGGCATCACCCCCTCGCGCGGCGCCCACCCCGACCGCGGCTCTGTCCGGAAGCGGAGGAAGAAAGGTGAGCTTCGCCCAAGTCCCGGTTCGCACCCCGCGCCTCAACCGCTCCGAGCTCGCCGTTCCCGGTTCGTCTCCGCATTTCTTCGAGAAGGCGGCGAAGAGCGCCGCCGATATCGTGTTCCTCGACCTCGAGGACTCGGTCGCGCCCGACAAAAAAGAAGAAGCACGCAAGAACGTGATCGCCGCGATCAACGACATCGACTGGGGCGACAAAACTCTCTCGGTGCGGATCAACGGGCTGGATACGCCTTGGATGTATCGCGACCTCGTCGACGTCCTCGAGCAGACGGGCGACCGGCTCGACCTGATCATGATTCCCAAGGTCGGCACGGCCGCCGACGTCTACGCGGTCGACGTGCTCGTCACGCAAATCGAGCAGGCCAAGGGTCGTAGAAAACGTCTGGGTTTCGAGCTCATCGTCGAGACCGCCCTCGGGATGATGAACGTGGAGACCATCGCCGGAGCCTCGCAGCGCAACGAATCGCTGCATTTCGGCGTGGCGGACTACGCGGCGAGCACGCGTGCTCGGACGACCAACATCGGCGGCGCGAACCGCGATTACGTCGTCTTGACCGATCCCGATCCGGAAGGACGTCGACAGCTGCACTGGGGCGACATGTGGCACTATGCGCTCGCTCGATTGGTGGTGGCGGCGCGAGCGCACGGGCTCAGGCCGGTCGACGGTCCTTTCGGCGACTTCAAGGACCCGGAAGGGTTCGCCGCCCAGGCGCGCCGGGCGGCCGCCCTGGGGTGCGAAGGCAAATGGGCCATCCATCCGAGCCAGATCGCGCTCGCCAACGAGGTGTTCACCCCGCCCGCGGCCGAGGTCGAAAAGGCGCGCCGGATCCTCGCCGCCATGGCCGAGGCGGAACGCGCGGGCAAAGGCGCCGTCCAGCTCGACGGCAAGTTGATCGACATCGCCTCGATCCGCCAGGCGCGAGCGATCGTCGCGCTCGCCGAGCACATCGCCGCCCGAGGCGGCTGAGCCGAGGCCCGAGAGTCCGCTCGCGCCCGGAAGGAGAGCGGTACGGCCGCGGACCCGTCCCCCTGCCGCGCACGGATCGCCGTCTTCTCGAGCGGGGTCGAGGACGAGCCCTCGTCGGGATCGCATCCGCTCCGAAGGCGGGGCGATCACACGGTGAGAAAGCGGCGCGCGGCGTCGAGATCGAGGGTGGCGCGGTCGCCTTCGAGGACGATCCGGCCACGGTCCATGATCAAGATCCGATCGGCGAGTTCGAGCGCGAAGTCGAGATATTGCTCGACGAGCAAGATCGCCATCGACCCCTCGCGCGCGAGCTCTTCGATGACGCGGCCGATTTCGGCGACGATGTTGGGCTGGATCCCCTCGGTCGGTTCGTCGAGGAGCAGAACCTTGGGACGCGTGACGAGCGCACGGCCGATCGCGAGCTGCTGTTGTTGTCCGCCCGAGAGATCCCCCCCGCGCCGGCGCGCCATGGAGCGGAGGATCGGAAAGCGCGCGTAGATCTCTTCGAGCGGCAACGGCTCTTGCCCCCGACCGCGCAGCGCCGCATGGCCGGTGAGGAGATTTTCTTCGACCGTCAAACGGGGGAAGATCTCCCGTCCCTGGGGGACCGCCGCGAGCCCGAGCCGCGCCCTCTTCCACGCCGGAAGACCGTCGAGAGCACGCCCCTCGAGCCGGATCGTCCCGCCGCTCGTCGGCTCCAGACCGAGGATGGCTTTCAAAAGCGTCGTCTTGCCGACACCGTTGCGGCCGAGCAGACAGGTGATCGCACCGCGCTCGACCGTCAGCGAAACACCGCGCAAGGCGTGCGAGGCGCCGTAGTGCAGGTGCACGTCGCGCACGTCGAGCATGGCCTAGGACCGCCCGAGATAGACTTCGACCACGGCGGGATCCGACTGGATCGCCTCGACCGGACCCTCGGCGAGCACCTTGCCCTCGTGGAGCACGGTCACCTTGGCGCCGAGCGTGCGCACGAAGTGCATGTCGTGCTCGACCACGAGGATCGTGTGTCGGCCCTTGAGGCGCAGGATCAACTCCGCCGTCTTGGCGGTCTCGGCGTCGCTCATTCCGGCCACCGGCTCGTCCAGGAGCACGAGCCGAGGCTGCTGCACGAGCAACATCCCGATCTCGAGCCACTGGCGCTGTCCGTGGGCGAGCCGTCCGGCCTCTTCGTGGCGCAGCTCGGCGAGACCGATGGTCTCGAGCGTGTGTTCGATCCGCTCCGCGGACTGCGCATCGAGCCGGCCGGCGATCAACCGGCGCACGCTCCAGCCGCCTTGGGTGGCGAGTTCGAGGTTCTCCTGCACGGTGAGCCGGTCGAACACGGCGGGTCTCTGGAACTTCCGCCCGATGCCGAGCCGCGCGATGCCGGTCTCGTCCAATCGCAAAAGATCCACCCCGCCCTTGAAGAGCACCACGCCGGCATCCGGCCGCGTCTTGCCGGTGATCACGTCCATCATCGTGGTCTTGCCGGCGCCGTTGGGCCCGATGACCGTGCGCAGCTCGCCTTCTTCGAGGACGAGCGAGAGCGAATCGAGGGCCTTGAAGCCGTCGAAGCTCACCGTGACCCCGTCGAGATAGAGGAGGATGTGGGGGTCGAGGAGGCGACCGGCCGCGGGCGCGTGCTCAGCCACGGGCCACCTCCGCCGGCGAAGGCGCCAGGCCGGCCGTCCCCGGCCTCGGCGTCCTGCCGATGCGGTGCGCGAAGGTGCCGGCGATCCCCGCGAGCCCGCCCGGGAAGGCGAGCGTCACGAGGACGAACAGCCCGCCGAGCACGAACAGCCACAGCTCGGGCAGTGTACCGGTGAGCCAGGTCTTCATGCCGTTGACGAGAAGCGCTCCCAAAACCGGTCCCAAGACCGTGTCGCGGCCGCCGACCGCGACCCAGATGGCGATCTCGATCGACGCCGCCGGGCTGAATTCGGAAGGATTGATGATCCCCACCTGCGGTACGTAGAGGGCACCCGCGAGCCCCGCGAGCACGGCCGAGAGCGTCCAGACGAAGAGCTTGGCGCGCAGCGTGTCGTGGCCGAGGAAGCGCGCCCGCGCTTCACCGTCGCGAATGGCGACCAACAACCGCCCGAGCGGTGCGCGGCGGAGCTGGATCGCCACCGCGAGCGCGAGCAACAAGAGCGCACCCGTCGCGAGATAGAGCGCGAGTCGCGTATCGGGCGAGGCGATGGGAAATCCGAGGATGTCCTTGAAGTCGGTGAGACCGTTGTTGCCGCCGAAGCCCATTTCGTTCCGGAAGAAGGCGAGCATGAGCGCGAAGGTCAGCGCCTGCGTGATGATCGAGAGATAGACACCGCTCACCCGCGAGCGGAACGCCAGCCAACCGAACAGAAAGGCGAGCGTGCCGGGTACGACGACGACCATGAACATCGCGAACCAGAATCGATCGAAACCGTACCAATACCAGGGAAGTTCCTGCCAATTCAAAAAGACCATGAAATCGGGCAGGATCGGATGGGCGTAGACGCCGCGCGGGCCGATCTGGCGCATGAGGTACATGCCCATCGCGTAACCGCCCAGCGCGAAGAAAGCACCGTGTCCGAGCGAGAGAATGCCAGCCCGTCCCCAGACGAGGTCGAGGGAAACGGCGAGCACGGCGTAGGCGAGATATTTCCCGAACAGAGGAACGAACCGGTCTTCGAGGTGGAAGGCCGAATCTTCGGGGACGAGCCGGTTGCAGATCGGCACGAGCAGGATCGCCACCCCCACCGCGAAGAGGAGCAGGGCCGGGCGCGAGGGGCCGCGCGGGCTCGCCGTCATTTCAGGCCTCCGCCGCACGGCCGCGCAGGGCGAACAGCCCCTGCGGTCGGCGCTGGATGAAGAGGATGAGGGCGAGCAGCACCAGGATCTTGCCGAGCACCGCACCCGCCAGGGGCTCCAGGACCTTGTTGACGATCCCGAGGATCATGGCGCCCAAAAACGTGCCCCAGAGATTCCCGACGCCCCCGAAGACGACGACGATGAAACTGTCGACGATATAGGCCTGCCCGAGATTGGGGCTCACGTTGTCGATCTGCGAGAGCGCCACCCCGCCGATACCGGCGATCCCGGAGCCGAGCGCGAAGGTGAGCGCGTCCACGCGCGGCGTGCGGATCCCCATCGTCTCCGCCATCTTGCGGTTCTGGGTCACCGCCCGGATCTCGAGCCCCAAGCGCGTGGCGTGGACGAGCCCGAGGAGAAGAAGGAACACGCCGACCGCGAAGAGGACGATGACGATGCGGTTCGCGGTGAGCACGAGCCCCGGCACGGGTTCCCAAGCCCCGCTCATCCACGACGGTGTCCCGACCTCGCGGTTCGTAGCCCCGATCCCCAGCCGCACGGCCTGCTGCAAGACGAGCGAGATACCGAAGGTCGCGAGAAGGGTCTCGAGCGGACGTCCGTAGAGCCGAGAGATCACCCCGCGCTCGATCGCGAGCCCCACCGCACCGGCGGCCAGGAAGGCGGCGGGAAGGGCCACGACCAAAGACCAATCGAGCGCACCGGGCGCGAAACTCTTGAACGCCTGCTGCACCGCCCAGGTGGCGTAGGCGCCGATCATGACCATTTCGCCGTGGGCCATGTTGATCACCCCCATGACCCCGAAGGTCACGGCGAGGCCGATCGCCGCCAGGAGCAACACCGAGCCCAGGCTCGCTCCCTGGAAGAGAGTCTGGACGAGTTCGAGCAGGCGCAGGCGTCCCTCCACGCGGGCGATCGCGGCGTCGAGGGCGGCGAGCACCGCCGGATCGACCTCCGCGGGAAGGGCGCGGCGCGCGGCCCGCAGCTTGCCGAGGACGGCAGGCGAGGGGTCGTCCGCGAGGATCTCGGCCGCCCGGGCGCGCGCCGGGGGATCCCCGTGCTCGAGGAGGATCGCCGCACGCGCGCGCGCGAACGCCTCGCGCACCCGCCTCTCGGTCTCCCCCGCGAGCGACCGCTCGAGCGGCTCGAGCGCCGAGGGATCCGGGCGGGCGAACAGCTTTTCCGCCGCTGCGAGGCGAACGGCGGGATCGGGGTGCGCGAGGGTGAGCGCGCCGAGCGCTCCTTCGAGCACGCGGCGCAGCCGGTTGTTGATCCGTATCGGCCGCAGGGACCTCGCCTCGACCTCCGCCGCTCGGCCGCTCGTCGCCTCGAGAAGATCGCCTTCGGCGGTGCGCAGGAACACCGCGCGATCGTTCGGCCGGACCAACAGCCGCCCTTCGAGCAGCGCGCGCAGGACCGGCTCCGCCCAAGCGACGCCGCTGCGCGCGATCGTTCCGATCGCCGGTTCCATGGACTCGAGGTTCCCGGTGGCGACGACGCGCAACGCCTCGCCCGCCGCGATCTCGTCCCCCGCCCGCGCGGGTGTCGCGACGCAAAAGACCAGGGCCAGAAGCAGAACCCAACGGCGCATGAGGCCGATCCCTTCGACATTGGCGGCATCGAGGGGCCCGGAGGCGGGGCCCGCGGTCGGCGGGCGGCGAACCGGCCGGGCTCGCCGCCCTCCCGCCCGGCTCAGCTACCGCCGCACTTGCCGGTCTTGACGTTGAAGTTCCCGCACCGCATCGGCGGCCGCCAATCGGCGATGAGATCCTTCGAACCTTCGAGGTAATCGGACCATTCGTCGCCGACGACCGTACCCGGCGTCTGCCAGACGACGTTGAACTGGCCGTCCGCCTGGATCTCGCCGATGAGGACCGGTTTGGTGATGTGATGATTGGGCATCATCGCCGCGTAGCCGCCCGTGAGATTGGGAACGACCACGCCGATCATCGCATCGATCACCGCGTCGGGGTCCGTGGTCCCCGCCTTCTCGACGGCTTTGACCCACATGTTGAAGCCGATGTAGTGGGCTTCCATGGGATCGTTGGTGACGCGTTTCTTGTCCTTGATGAAGGCGTGCCATTTCTCGATGAACTCTTTGTTTTCGGGCGTGTCCACGCTCATGAAGTAGTTCCACGCCGCGAGGTGCCCCACGAGCGGCCCCTTGTCGAGGCCGGCGAGCTCCTCCTCGCCGACCGAGAAGGCGATCACCGGGATGTCGGTGGCCTTGATCCCCTGCGCGGCGAGCTCCTTGTAGAACGGCACGTTGGCATCGCCGTTGATGGTCGAAACGACCGCGGTCTTTTTGCCGGCCATTCCGAACTTTTTGATCTCGGCCACGATCGTTTGCCAATCGCTGTGGCCGAAAGGCGTATAATTGATCATGATGTCCTCAGACTTCACGCCCTTGGACTTGAGATAGGCCTCCAGGATTTTGTTGGTCGTGCGGGGGTAGACGTAATCCGTACCGGCGAGCACCCAGCGTTCCACCTTCTCTTGCTGCATGAGATAATCGACGGCCGGAATCGCCTGCTGGTTCGGTGCGGCGCCCGTGTAGAACACGTTGCGGCTCGACTCCTCGCCTTCGTACTGGACGGGGTAGAACAGAATACCGTTGAGCTCTTCGAAAACCGGGAGCACCGACTTGCGGCTGACCGACGTCCAGCAACCGAATACGGCCGCGACCTTGTGCTTGGTGAGCAGCTCGCGCGCTTTCTCCGCGAACAGAGGCCAGTTCGAAGCCGGATCGACGACGACCGGCTCGAGTTTCTTACCGAGAAGACCGCCCTTCTTGTTCTGTTCTTCGATGAGCATCAGCATGACGTCTTTGAGGGTCGTCTCGCTGATCGCCATCGTACCGGAGAGCGAGTGGAGGATTCCGACTTTGATCGTGTCCGCCGCCGACGCCGTACCGCTCGCGAGCGCGAGAGCCGCGGCTCCGGCCAAGAGCCAACGGCGGGAAAGGGTGAGCGGGCTCATCTTTCGATGCCTCCAGGATCGACGCTGCGCTGCAGCAACCGCGCTCGTTCGTAGCAAGCCACGTGCCAGGCGATCCCAAAGCTCGACCCACCGCGAGAGCCCGGTTCCGCGCCCACGAATTGAACAAAACAGCGGTACCGCTTGCGGGCGTGCACAGATTTTGAGCAAAAGGTCGATCTTGACCGGACGAGCGCGCTCGGACAGGGAAAAGTCATGGATCGCTTCGCCGATCGACTGGCCGAGAAGATTCGTTCGGGGCGCGCTCGACTGGGGGTCGTCGGGCTCGGCTACGTGGGCTTGCCGCTCGCACTCGCGGCCGCGCGTTCCGGCCTCGAGGTCCTCGGCTTCGACATCGACGAACCCAAAGTCGAGGGGCTCAACCGGGGCCGCTCGCCTCTGGCGCACATCGACCGCGAGGCCATCGCCGCCGCCCGGGCGAGCGGAGGTTTCGCCGCGACCGCCGATTTCGCGCGGCTGCGCGAGATGGACGCGATCGCGATCTGCGTACCCACCCCCCTCGGACCTCATCGCGAACCCGACCTCTCTTTCGTCGAGGCGACCTCGCGGCAGATCGCCCGCACGCTGCGAGCGGGCCAGCTCGTCGTGCTCGAATCGACCACCTGGCCCGGGACCACGCGCGAAGTCGTCAAACCGATCCTCGAAGCCACCGGGCTCCGCTCGGGGGTCGATTTTTTCCTCGCCTACAGTCCCGAGCGCGAAGATCCGGGCAATCCTCGTTTCACCACCGCCCGCATCCCGAAGCTCGTCGGCGGCGACGGCGAAACGGCGCGCGATCTCGCGGTCGCGCTCTACGGTCGTTTCGTCGAACGCGTGGTGCCCGTCGAATCCTGCGAGATCGCCGAGGCCGCCAAGCTCACCGAAAACATCTTCCGCGCCGTCAACATCGCCCTCGTCAACGAGCTCAAGATCGTCTTCACGGCGATGGGTATCGACGTCCACCGCGTGATCGATGCCGCGGCCACCAAGCCTTTCGGCTTCATGCCCTTCCGTCCGGGTCCCGGGCTCGGCGGCCACTGCATCCCCATCGATCCCTTCTATCTCACCTGGAAGGCCCACGAAGTCGGGGTGCGCACTCGTTTCATCGAGCTCGCCGGCGAGATCAACCGCGCTATGCCGCGCTGGGTGGTGGAGCGGCTCGCGGAAGCGGTCGACCGCCGCTACGGCAAAGGCCTGTCTCGGGCGCGCGTGCTCCTCCTGGGCGTGGCCTACAAGAAGAACGTCGACGACGTGCGCGAGAGCCCGGCTTTCGCGATTTGGGAACTCCTCGAAGCGCGCGGCGCCGAAGTCGCCTACCACGATCCCCTCGTCGCGGCGATCCCTCCGACCCGCGAGCACCGGGCTCTCGCCGGGCGGCGATCGCTGCCCCTCGATGCGCCGACCCTCGCCGCCTTCGATGCGGCGCTCGTGGTCACCGATCACGATGCGATCGACTGGGAGCTCGTCGCCGAGCGAGCACCGCTGGTCGTCGATACGCGCGACCGCCTGCCGCGCCGAAACAACGTCGTCCCCGCCTGAGCCGAGACGGAACACCGCGTCGGGGCGGTTCCCGGCGCTCGGCATCGAGACGAAGGAAGCGACCATGTTGGGCCTGTCGAGCAAGCGCATCCTGGTCACGGGCGGTGCCGGTTTCCTCGGTAGCTTCCTGTGCGAGCAGCTTCTCGCCCGCGGGCACGAAGTTTTGTGCGTCGACAATTTCTTCACGGGTCGGCGGCGCAACATCGCCCATTTGCTCGATCACCCGGGCTTCGAACTCCTGCGTCACGATATCACGTTTCCTCTCTACGTGGAGGTCGACGAGATCTACAATCTGGCGTGTCCAGCCTCTCCTATTCACTATCAATTCGACCCCGTGCAGACGACCAAGACCTCGGTGCACGGTGCCATCAACATGCTCGGCCTGGCCAAGCGCGTGAAGGCGAAGATCCTCCAGGCGAGCACGAGCGAGGTATACGGCAACCCCACGATCCATCCGCAGCACGAAGACTATTGGGGGAACGTGAACCCCATCGGTCCGCGTGCCTGCTACGACGAAGGCAAACGCTGCGCCGAGACACTCTTTTTCGACTATTGGCGTCAACACAAGCTCAAGATCAAAGTCGCCCGTATCTTCAACACCTACGGCCCGCGCATGCACCCGAACGACGGCCGCGTCGTTTCGAACTTCATCGTCCAGGCTCTTCTGAACCGGCCGCTCACCGTCTACGGCGACGGCAGCCAGACCCGCTCGTTCTGCTACGTCGACGACCTCGTCGACGGCCTGATCCGCCTCATGGACACGCCCGACCAGATCACCGGCCCGATCAACCTCGGCAATCCGGCCGAATTCACGATCCTCGAGCTCGCCGAGAAAGTCATCGACAAGACCGGCTCGCGGTCGCGCATCGAGTTCCGGCCGTTGCCGCCCGACGATCCCGCCCAGCGACAGCCCGACATCACCCGCGCGCGCGAGCTCCTCGGTTGGCAGCCGAAGGTCTCCCTCGACGAGGGACTGGTGCGCACGATCGCCTACTTCGACGAGCTCTTGCGCGCCGATCCCGAGGCCGCGCGCCGGCTCGGCTCCGAGCGCTGAGCCCCCGGTCATGAGCCGCGCCACGGTTCTGGTCACGGGCGGCGCCGGCTACGTCGGCAGTCACGCCTGCAAGGCACTCGCCCGCGCCGGCTTCCTGCCCGTCACCTTCGACAATCTCTCCACCGGCAACCGCTGGGCGGTGCGCTGGGGCCCGCTCGAGATCGGCGACGTCCTCGATCCGCCCGCGCTCCATCTCGCCTTCAAGCGTCATCGACCGGCGGCGGTGATGCATTTCGCGGCCGCGGCGCTCGTGGGCGAATCCGTGCGCGAGCCGGGGCTGTATTGGCGTCTCAATCTCTTGGGCACGCTCAATCTCGTCGAGGCCTGCCGGATCCACGAGGTCCCGGTTCTGGTCTTCTCCTCCACCTGCGCGATCTACGGGATCCCGCCGCGCATCCCGATCGACGAACAAGCGCCCAAGGAGCCCATCAATCCCTACGGAGCTTCCAAGCTCGCGGCCGAACGCTTGCTGCACGACGCGGAGGCCGCTTACGGCTTGCGCTTCGCCGCGCTGCGCTATTTCAACGCCGCCGGAGCCGACCCCGAAGGCGAGATCGGCGAGCACCGCGCCGTCGAGACTCATCTCGTTCCGTTGTTGCTCGACGCCGTGCTCGGGCTGCGGCCGCCCCTCCGGCTCCTCGGTACCGACTACCCGACCCCCGACGGTACCGCGATCCGCGACTACGTCCACGTCTGCGACTTGGCGGTAGCGCATGTGCGCGCGCTCGAGCGCCTGCTCGCGGGCGGGCCGTCCTTCGCTTGCAACCTCGGAACCGGGCGAGGTCATTCGGTGCGCCAGGTGATCGAGACCGCCGAGCGGATCACGGGGCGGAGGGTGCCGCACGTCGAAGCCCCGCGCCGTCCGGGCGACCCGCCGATCCTCGTCGCCGATGCGACGTACGCGCGCGAGCGACTGCACCTCATGCCTTCCGACCTCATGGGCCTCGAGCGAATCCTCGAGACCGCCTGGGCCTGGCACTCGGAACATCGCGCGCGCCGGCTGCGCGCGAACTGAGCTCGATCCGCCGAGCCCGAAGCCAGGCTCGCGCGGATGCGGATCAAGGGATCGCGAGGTGCACCGCGAGCCAGATCGACGGGCGGTCGGGGGCGGTCCAGACGACGCGGTGACGGCAGTGCGGCGGCAACCAGACCCAGTCGCCCGGCCGCAGGCGCCGCGGCTGGGGTTCTCCTTCGATTTCCAATGCGGCCTCGCCCGCGAGGAGGACGACCCACTCCCCTTCCGGCTGGTCGTACCAGAAGCCGGCGGGGCTGCTCTGTCCCAGCGAAACGATCCGCTCGATCCGCACCGTCGGCGTATCGAGCAAGGTTTCGAAACGTTCCCCAGCGGGATCCGCTCCCGGATCGCGCAAGAGGTTCCCGCTCGTGGGAAAAGAGGGCGGCACGACCGTCAACCGCGCCAGAACAGCGGAGTGAAGAGGACGAGGACGGTGAACAGTTCGAGCCGCCCGAGGAGCATCGCCGCCGAGAGCACCCATTTCGCGGCTTCGGGCAGGTCGCCGAAGTGGCCGGCGGGACCGATGATCGGTCCGAGCCCCGGCCCGACGTTGGCGAGAGCGGTGACGGAAGCGGACATCGCCGTCAGATAATCGAGACCCAAAGCGGCGAGGGCGCCGGCGACCGCCGTGAAGGTCAGGGCGAACAGGAAGAAGAACGCCATCACCGATATCGCCGTTTCCTCGGCGATCGCCCGTCCGTTGTAGGTCATCCTGAACACCCCGTTCGGCTGCACCAGTCGGTTCATCTGGCTCCGCGCTACCTGATAGAGGACGACGAATCGAAAGATTTTGATGCCTCCGGTCGTCGACCCGGTACAGCCGCCGACGCACTTCAAAAAGAACAAGAGGATGATCGGAAACGTCCCCCACTGGCCGTAATCGGTCGAAGCGTAGCCCGTGCCGGTCATGATCGAGGTGGCGGTGAAGGCGGCCGAACGCAGCGCGTCGAGATAGGGCTTGCCGAGCTCGCGCACGAGCCAAGCCGCGAGCAGGAGCGAAGACCCGAGGAGAACGAACAGATACCACCGCACCTGGACGTCGGCCAAAAGCGCCTGGGGGCGGCCGCGCAGCGCCTGTAGATAGAGGACGAAGGGAACACCGCCCGCGGCCATGAAGACGATCGCCGCCCATTCTATCGCCGGGTTAGCGAAATAGCCGATCGAGGCGTCGTGGCTCGAATAACCCCCGGTGGCCACCGTCGTCATGGCGTGCACCGCGGCATCGAACATGTCCATGCCGAGATACCAATAGGTCAACAGACACGCGAAGGTGAGCGCGACGTAAAGACCGCCGATCGCACTGGCGATCTGAGCGCTGCGCGGCAGCACCTTCTCCGAGCGATCGGAGCTCTCGCTGCGGAAGAGCTGCATGCCGCCGACGCTCAACACCGGCAGGATCGCAACGCCCGTGACGATGATCCCGATACCGCCGAGCCATTGCAGGATCGCCCGCCACAAGAGCACCCCGGGCGGGGCCCGATCGAGCCCGGTCATCACCGTCGATCCCGTCGTCGTGATCCCCGAGACCGCCTCGAAAACGGCATCGGCGAGCGACAGACCGAGCCCGGAAAGGGCGAGCGGCACCGCCGAGAACACCGATACGGTCGTCCAGACGAGCGTGGTGAGCAGGAAGATCTGGCGGGTGGTGAGCGCTTCGAAATTCGCCCCGCGATTAGCGAGCACGAGCGCGGTGGCGAAGAACGCGGTGAACGCGGCCGAGGCCGCGAACACCTGCCAATCCGGGTGACCCACGGCGAGATCGGCCAACATCGGCACGAGCATGGCCGCCGCGAGCAAGAGCAAGAGAATGCCGGTGACCGACAAAATCGGCCCGAAGGCGAGCCCGCTGCGCGCGGACGCGCCGGTGATCGGCGTCCGGCGGCGGGCGGTGATCTCAAGCGCCATCGCGACCGCGACCGGCGCGCTCGCGCGCGCGCAGTTCGCTGCGCCGCACCTTGCCCGTGGCGGTGAGCGGAAGCGCGTCCACGAAGGCGATCTCGCGCGGATATTCGTGCGCCGCGAGACGGTGTTTGACGAAATTCTGGATGTCGGCCGCGAGCTCCGGCCCGGGCTCGACACCCGGCTGGGGCACGATGTAGGCCTTGACCTTCTCGCCTCGTACCGGATCGGGAACGCCGATCACCGCGCACAACGCCACGGCGGGATGGCGCATGAGACAATCCTCGATCTCCGCCGGACCGATGCGATAGCCGGCGGAGCTGATCAGATCGTCCTCGCGGCCCATATAAGTGAAATGCCCATCTTCCTCCATTCGCCCGAGATCACCGGTGAGCATCCACTCCCCGCGGAATTTCGCCGCGGTCGCCTCGGGCTGGTTCCAATAGCCGAGGAACATCACCGGATCCGGCCGCTGCACGGCGATCACACCGGTTTCTCCGGGTGGGAGCGGTCGGCCCTCGGGGTCGACGATCGCCACCGTGTGCCCGGGCACGGGCCGTCCCATCGAACCCGGCCGACGCGGGAACAAGGCACGACAGGACGCGACCACGAGGTTGGCCTCGGTCTGGCCGTAGAATTCGTTGACCGCACAGCCGAAGGCTTCTTCCGCCCAGGCCACGGTCTCGTCCCCCAAGCGCTCGCCCCCGGAGCCGATCGAACGCAGGCGCACGCCTTCGTCTTTCGGGCGAACCTCGGCCCGCCGCAGCAGGCGCAGGGCGGTCGGCGGAAGGAACAAGTTGCGGATCCCGTGGCGAGCCATGAGGTGCACGGCCTCCTCGGGATCGAAGCGGCGGGCGCGGTGGGCGAGGACGGGCACCGCGAACCACAGCGACGGCAAGAGGACGTCCAACAGCCCCCCGATCCACGCCCAGTCGGCGGGAGTCCAGAAACGATCGCCGGGCTGCGGAAAGAGCTCTTGCGGCAGTTGCACGCCCGGCAAGTGCCCCAAGAGCACGCGATGCGCGTGCAGAGCTCCTTTGGGCTGACCGGTGGTGCCCGAGGTGTAGATGAGCAGCGCCGGATCGTCGGCACTCGTGTCCGTCGTCGGATCGCGCTCGCTCGCAGCCTCCACGTCGGCCCAGAAAAGGCGTGCGGGCGGGGAAGCCGGCTCGACCGACCAGACCGTCCGCAGCATCGGCAGCCGATCTTCGAGCGGTATCACTTTCTCGAGGCCGGCGGCATCCGTGACGAGGGCGCGAGCGCCGCTGTCGGCCAGCCGAAACGCCAGAGCGTCGGGGCCGAAAAGGGTGAAGAGAGGAACCGCGATCGCGCCGAGCCGGTAGACCGCGAGATGCGCGAGCAAGGTCTCGACCCGCTGGCTCAACAGGATCGCGACCCGGTCGCCGCGCCCGACGCCTCGTTCCGCCAGGGCGTTGGCGAACCGCCGCGACAGCGCCGAGAGCTCGGCCATCGTCCACGTCCGCGCCGGTTCCTTCTCGCGCTCTTCGATCAAGGCGAGGCTCTCGGGGCGGCGCTCGGCGTGTCGGTCGACACAGCCGCGGGCGATGTTGAAGCGCTGCGGGATCCGCCACCGAAATCGAGACCGCAGTTCCTCGTAAGAGCGGGCGACAGGCAACATCGGGGAGCCCCTCGGCGACGAACGAGTCCCTAGCACGGCGGCGAAAGAATGTTTACCGAGCCGACCGACACTGCGGAGCGACGAACGAAGGCGGAGGGTGGCGTGCGCAGGGCGCTGATCACCGGGATCACCGGGCAGGACGGGGCCTATCTCGCCGAGTTCCTGCTCGCCAGAGGCTACGAGGTGCACGGCATCAAGAGGCGGTCGAGCTCCTTCAACACGGCGCGGATCGACCATCTCTACGTCGATCCGCACGTCCCCGGCGCTCGGCTCAAGTTGCACTACGGCGACCTCACCGATGCCACCAACTTGATCCGTATCGTGCAAGAAGTCCAACCCGACGAGATCTACAATCTCGCCGCTCAGAGTCATGTCAAAGTGAGCTTCGAAACCGCCGAGTATACGGCGAACGCCGACGGTCTCGGTACTCTCCGCCTCCTCGAGGCCATCCGGATCCTCGGCCTCGACAAGAAGACGCGCTTTTACCAGGCTTCCACGAGCGAGCTCTTCGGCGCCTCGCCGCCCCCGCAGAACGAGGAAACCCCTTTCCGACCGCAGAGCCCCTATGCGACCGCCAAGCTCTACGCCTTTTGGATCACCCGGAACTATCGTGAAGGCTACGGTATTTTCGCCGCCAACGGAATCCTCTTCAACCACGAGAGCCCGCTGCGCGGCGAGACCTTCGTCACCCGCAAGGTCACGCGGGCCGTCGCGGCGATCGCCCTGGGTCTTCAGGACCGGCTCTGGATCGGCAACCTCGACGCCAAGCGCGACTGGGGACACGCGCGCGACTACGTCGAAGGCATGTGGCGCATTCTTCAGCACGAAGAGCCGGACGACTGGGTGCTGGCGACCGGGGAGTCGCACAGCGTGCGCGAGTTCGTCGAACGGGCCTTCGCGGAGATCGGCGTCGAGCTCGTCTGGAAAGGACGCGGGGTGGAGGAAAAGGGGATCGATCGCAAAACGGGTCGCGTGCTCGTCGAGGTCGACCCGCGCTATTTCCGGCCCCTCGAGGTCCATCACCTGAGAGGCGACCCCACCAAGGCGCGCACGCGCCTGGGCTGGCGCCACCGCACGAACTTCGCCGAGCTCGTGGCCGAGATGGTGCGCGCCGATCTCGCCACGATTCGGCGCGAAGCGGAAGCCCGAGGCCGGCGGTTCGACCGCGCCGCGGAATGACGCCGATGACCCCGCGCCTCCCTTTTCCGCTCGAAGGCAAGCGGATCTTCGTGGCCGGCCACCGCGGGATGGTCGGCAAGGCGCTCCTGCGCCGGCTCGCCGGCGAACCGGTCGAGATCCTGACCGCCGGCCGCGACGTCCTCGATCTCACCCGCCAAGCCGAGGTCGAAGCCTGGTTCGAGCGCAATCGCCCGCAGGTGGTGATCCTGGCCGCAGCCAAAGTCGGGGGCATCCTCGCGAACGCGAGCTTCCCGGTCGATTTCCTCGAGCAGAACCTCTTGATCGAGGTGAACACCATTCGCGCCGCTCATCGTTTCGGCGTCGAAAAGCTCCTGTTTCTCGGATCGTCGTGCATCTACCCGAAGTTCGCGCCCCAACCGATCCCGGAAGAAGCGCTTCTGACGGGGCCGCTCGAGCCCACCAACGAGTGGTACGCGATCGCCAAGATCGCCGGATTGAAGCTCTGCGCCGCCTACCGCCGCCAGTACGGTTGCGACTTCATCAGCGCGATGCCGACCAACCTCTACGGCCCCGGGGACAACTGGGATCTGGCCACGAGCCACGTCGTCGCGGCCCTCATCCGCAAGGCTCACGAGGCGAAGATGCGCGGCGCCTCGAGTCTCGAAGTGTGGGGCAGCGGCACGCCGTTGCGCGAGTTCCTCTTCGTCGACGATCTCGCGGATGCTTGCGTCTTCCTCTTGCGCCATTACAGCGACGAGCTCGCCATCAATCTGGGCTCGGGCGAAGAGGTCTCGATCGCCGAACTCGCGCGGCTGATCTGCGAGATCGTCGGCTTTCGGGGAACGTTGCGCTTCGATCCGAGCAAGCCCGACGGCACGCCGCGCAAGCGGCTGGATCTCCGCCGGCTCGAAGCCCTGGGCTGGCGTCCGCGCACCCCGCTGCGCGAGGGCCTCGCGCGAGCGTACGCCGCTTTTCTGGAGGAGACCCGCGACCGGCTGCCGCTGCGCGATCCCTGAGGCTTGATCCCCGGTCCGTTCCTTCGGAAACTGCGCCGAGGAGGCGATCGTTTCGGGGGCACGGCGATGATCGACTACGAAGCCCGGTTCGCGGAAGCCGTCGCACGCGTACGCGCGGAAGGACGTTATCGTGTCTTCGCCGAGCTCGAACGCATCGCCGGACGATTCCCGACCGCGCGTTTGTATCGCGGGGGCGAGGTGCGCGAGATCACGGTCTGGTGCTCCAACGACTATCTCGGAATGGGGCAGCATCCGGCCGTGCTCGAAGGCGCGATGGACGCGATCCGGCGCTACGGCTCCGGTGCCGGGGGCACGCGCAACATTTCCGGGACGACCCATCTCCACGTCGAACTCGAGCGGGCGCTGGCCGAACTCCACCGCAAGCCGGCCGCACTTTTGTTCACCTCGGGCTATGTCGCCAACGAGGCGACGCTGTCGACCCTGGGCAAGTTGCTTCCGGGCTGTCTCATTCTGTCGGACGAGAAGAACCACGCCTCGATGATCGCCGGTATCCGTGCCGCGGGCTGCGAGAAGGCGATCTTCCGTCACAACGATCTCGAGCACCTGGAATCGCTCTTGCGCGCGCAACCGCTGGATCGCCCCAAGATCATCGCTTTCGAAGGCGTCTATTCGATGGACGGCGATTTCGGTCCAGTGGCTGCGATCTGCGATCTCGCCGAGCGCTACGGAGCCATGACCTATCTCGACGAGGTCCACGCCGTGGGCCTTTACGGGCCGCGCGGGGCGGGGGTGGCCGAGCGCGACGGGGTCATGGACCGGGTCACCGTGATCCAGGGCACCCTCGCCAAAGCGTTCGGCTGCATGGGCGGCTACATCGCGGGCTCCGCCGCCCTCGTGGATGCGATCCGCAGCTACGCCTCGGGCTTCATCTTCACCACCTCCCTCGCCCCCGCCGTGGCCGGTGCCGCGCTCGCCGCGCTGCGCGTGCTCGTAAGCGAGGAGGGAGCGCGCTTGCGCGCGCGCCACCAAGAGCGCGCCGCGACGCTCAAGGCGCGGCTGCGCGCGGCGCAAATCGCGGTGATGCCCTCGCCCTCGCACATCGTCCCCGTGATCGTGGGCGATCCCGTGGCCTGCAAAGCGGCTTCCGATCGGCTGCTCGACGAGTTCGGGATCTACATCCAACCCATCAACTACCCGACCGTGCCGCGGGGTACCGAGCGCCTGCGGATCACCCCCACGCCGCTGCACGGCGACGAGCTCGTGGACGCCCTCGTCGAGGCCCTGGTGCGCGTGCTGCCGGCGGCGAGCCTCGCACGCGCCGCCTGACCGTCACGGCGTCGTCATCGCGCGCGGCCATCCCTCCTCCCGATCGATCGGGAGAGGGACGGGAATGCGCGCATCGTTTCTCGCTCGCTTGGCCCTGGGGCTCTGCTTCGCTTCCGCGGCTCGTGCGGCCCCGGTGATCGAAATCTTCTCCGGCGAGGATCCCGAGCTGCGATTGGCCACCGTCGCTTTCGAAGGCGGCAAGACCCTGGAGCTCGCCATCGGGATCGGATCCGCCGCGTTCCGTCGGCCGGGTGCTCCCGAGGGCGTGTTCGTCACCCTTTCCGATCGCGGCCCCAACTTCGCCTGTGCCGACGCCAAAGAGCTCGCCGGCGTGGACGGTGACAAGCTCTGCCCCGGCGCCAAGGGAGGCCGGATCTATCCCGTCCCGGACTACAGCCCGACGATCTATCGCATCGCGGTCGAGGGGAGCGGGTTCCGCCTGCTCGAGGCGATCCCGATCACCGATCAGCGGGGCCGTCCGGTCTCGGGCCTCCCCAACCCGCTCACCAAGGCCACGACCGAAGTCCCCTTCGACGCCCGAGGGCGCCGCCTGGATCCGCGCGCCTCGGCGATCGATGCGGAAGGCATCGTCGAGCTCGCCGACGGCACGTTCTGGATCGGCGAGGAGAACGCGCCATCGATCCTCCGGGTCGGCCGCGACGGCCGCGTGATCCGTCGCCTCGTCCCGGCGGGCAGCGAGAGCGATTTCGCGGACGCGGGTTACCCGGTCGAGGGCAAACTACCGGCGATCTTGGTCAAGCGGCAAATCAACCGCGGTATCGAATCGATCGCCGTGAGTCCCGACGAGCGCTTTCTCTGGTTCATGCTCCAGAATCCCCTCGCTCATCCCGACACCAAGACCTATCAGAGCGCGCGCAACATCCGCTTGTTCCAGTACGATCTCGTCGAGGACCGGCTCGTGGGCGAATACGTTTACGAGCTCACGGCGATGTCGGAGTTCGCCGGCGAAGAACAGCGGCCCCAGAGCACGGCTCGCGTGAGCGAGCTCCTGGCCCTCGACGGAGATCGCTTCCTTCTCGTCGACCGCACGGAGCGGACGAGCAAGATCGTGGCGATCGATGTCCGCGGCGCGACGAACATCTTGGGCTCGGCATGGGACGACCCCGCGACCTCGCCCGCGCTCGAGCAGGTGAGCCTGGCGGAAGCGGGCATCGTGCCGGTGCGCAAGCGGCTCGTCTTCGATTCGAGCGCGCATCCCGAGGTACCCGTGAAGATCGAAGGGCTCGCGCTCTTCGCCGATGGCGCGTTGATGATGATCAACGACGACGATTTCGGCATCGACGGTCGCCGCACCCTGGTCGTGCGCGTCCGCGGGCTCGATCTGCGCTGATCGCCCGGCCGGAAACCGTGGACGCGCCCGTCGTCCCGACCCCGCGCCCACCGACTCGGCCGGCGGGCGCGTTCGATCGGTGAGGCCGGGTCCTCGTAGCCCGCGCGAACGCCGTACGGTTCGCCGCTCGGCGTCCCGCCCTCGTTCTTTTTGCACCGAACGCCTTCCTCATCGCCGCCGGGGCGGCAGGATCTCGATGTCCTCGGGCCGGATCTCGATCCGATCGCGGCGGGGTTCGACCCTTCTCGGCACGATTCGCGCGAAGCGACGCTCGTCCCGGCGCGCGAGCCAGCGCGCGACCGCTGCGATGCCGAGCACGATCGGAAAGAGGAACAGGAAGAGCGCACTCGCGATCAGGGCGAGGACGACGGCGAGAGTCAGGACGAGGGCGAGCGCGACGATCTCCCGCCAACGCAGAAGCCCGAGAAGCGACCAGACGCCGCGCGGCCGCGACCCCCACCCGTCCACGCATCGGTCTCCCCGCTCTCGCCCGCTTCGAGATGGGGCGCCAGGTCCTTCCGACAAGAAACGAGTGCGGGCCTTTTCAGTGCCGCTCGCGGGTGGCGGAGAAGCGGACGTTCGGGAAATCCTCTTGGACCCGATTGAGATCCCAGGCGTTGCGAGCGAGATAGACCGGCTCGCCGTCGCGGTCGCGGGCGATTGAGCTCTTCTTGGCGAGAAGAAAACGTTCGAGCTCTTTGCGGTCCTCGGCCGTGCACCAGCGAGCGGTGAGATAAGGCGCGTCCTCGAACTCGACGGGAAGATCGTATTCGGCCGCGAGCCGGGTCTTGAGCACATCCAGCTGCAGCTGGCCGACCACTCCCACGATCCAATCGGTTCCGACCTCGGGCCGGAAGACGCGGACGACGCCTTCTTCGGCCATGTCCTCGAGCGCCTTCTTGAGGTGCTTGGCGCGCATCGGATCGCCCAGGCGGACGCGTTTGAGGATCTCGGGAGCGAAGTCGGGAAGTCCGGTGAAGCGGATCGGTTCGCCTTCGCTCAAGCTGTCGCCGACCCGGAGCTGGCCGTGGTTGGGCAGGCCCACGATGTCTCCGGCAAAAGCCTCTTCGGCGAGAGCGCGCTCGCGCGCCAAGAAAAAAATGGGAGCGGCCGTGCTCACGGGCTTCTTGTCGCGGCTCGCGACGAGTTTCATGCCGCGCGTGAACCTCCCCGAGCACAGCCGCACGAAGGCGACGCGGTCGCGGTGGCGAGGATCCATGTTCGCCTGCACCTTGAACACGAATCCCGTGACCTTGGGTTCGCTCGGGTCGACCGAGCGCCCGGCGGCGGGCTGGGGTCGCGGGGGCGGGGCATGGGCGACCAGGAAATCCAACAGAGCCCGCACGCCGAAGGTCTTGAGCGCGCTGCCGAAAAACACCGGCGTGAGATGTCCCTCGCGATAGGCCCTCGCGTCGAAGGCCGGCAACGCCGCATCGACGAGCTCCATCTGCTCGTCGAGCGTCCGCAGCTGTTCGGAGGGCACGCGCTCGGCGAGATCGCTCGAACCGCGTGCGACGCGACGCTCCGGGACCGCCCCGGCGTCGGGATCGAACAAGAGGAGCTCGCGGCCGCCGCGGATCGCGCAGCCCCGGAAGTTCTGTCCCATGCCGATGGGCCAGAGCAGAGGAGCGACATCCAGAGCCAGTCGATCGTGAATCTCGTCGACGAGCGCGAAGGGATCGAGCGCCTCGCGATCGAGTTTGTTGACGAAGGTCACGATCGGCACGTCGCGCAGCCGACAGACCTCGAAGAGCTTGCGGGTCTGGGACTCGATGCCCTTGGCGGCGTCGAGGACCATGATCGCGGAATCCACCGCCGTGAGCGTGCGGTAGGTGTCTTCCGAAAAATCCTCGTGGCCGGGGGTATCCAGGAGGTTCAGCACGCACCCGCCGTACTCGAAGGTCATGGCCGATGTCGTGACCGAGATGCCGCGCTCCTGCTCGATCGCCATCCAGTCCGAGCGCGCCCGCCGTCGCTCGCCCTTGGCTTTCACTTCTCCCGCGAGATGGATGGCACCACCGAGCAGGAGCAATTTTTCGGTGAGCGTCGTCTTGCCGGCATCGGGGTGCGAAATGATCGCGAAGGTGCGCCGGCGCGCGGCCTCCGCCGCGATCACGGATTCCATCGGAGCTCGCTCCAGGAAGGACTCTGAGGAGAAACAGAGGTCCGATCGCGGCCAGAGATGGCGTCCCGCGGCTCCGATCGCAAGGTGAGCGGCTGGCGCGCGTCGCCGGGCACGTCCGCGCCGCCCGCAGCCGCGAACGAGCGTCGCGTCGATCGGTGCGCCGAGCGATGCGCTGCGGACCGATCCGCGGCCGCGCGCGGCGATCGAGCGAACAGCGCGAAGGACACGGGCTGCGCCCGCCCTTGCTCGGCCGACGCCGCGGATCCGCGTCCCCGCCCCGCCCGACTCGCGGGTCCGCGCGAAAGGAGCGGGCGCTCGGATGCGGGCGCGCGGTTTTCTCGACCGGCCCGATGCGCTAGCGTAAGGCGACGCTCGATTCGAAGGACCTGCCGCATGCGCGCTCGCCTCGCTCGTCTCGGCCTCGCCGCCACGTTTTGTCTCGCCGCCGCCGAAGCGGGCGCGGCCGCCGATCCCGAGAACACCCTCGTGCTCGAGCTCTCCACGGGCGGACCGGTGGTCATCGAGATGTTCCCCGATCTCGCGCCCCGACACGTCGCGCGGATCAAGGAGCTCGTGCGCGAAGGCTTTTACGACGGCATCGTGTTTCACCGCGTGATCGAAGGGTTCATGGCCCAGACCGGCGATCCCACCGGAACCGGCCGGGGCGGCTCGGGTCGCGGCACGCTTCCGGCCGAGTTCTCGAAGGTCCCCTTCGAGCGCGGGGTGGTCGGCATGGCCCGGACGCCGGATCCGAACAGCGCCGACAGCCAATTCTTCATCATGTTCGCCCGCGCCCCGCACCTCGACGGTCAATACACGGTATGGGGCAGGGTCGTGCGGGGCATGGAATACGTCGATCGCATCGCCCGCACCGAGCCGCGCAGACCCGAGAAACTCGACCGGATGATCCGGGTTCGGCTGGCCTCCGATCTGCGCTGAGGAACGCGCGAAGGGCCGCGCCCATGGCCGTGCTGGTCACCGGTGCCGCCGGCTTCATCGGGATGCACGTCGCCCGCGCACTGCTCGAGCGAGGCGAAGAGGTGCTCGGGCTGGACAATCTCAACCCCTATTACGATCCCGCTCTCAAGCGCGCGCGCCTCGCCGAGCTCGAGCGCTATCCGGCTTTTCGGTTCGCGCGGCTCGACCTCGCCGAGGAGGAACAGGTCGTGGCCTTCGCGCGCGAGCACGCGCTCCGGATCCGGGCGGTCGTGCACATGGCCGCGCAAGCGGGTGTGCGCTACAGCCTCGAACGCCCGATGGATTACGTGCGGTCGAACCTCGTGGGCCACATGGTCGTGCTCGAGACCTGTCGGCATCATTTGCCGCGGCTCGAGCATCTGGTCTATGCGAGCTCGAGCTCCGTCTACGGGGCCAACGAGAAGATCCCCTTCTCGGTCGAGGATCCGGTCGATCGCCCGGTATCGCTGTACGCCGCGACCAAGCGCGCGGACGAGATCCTTTCCCAGGTCTACGCTCACCTCTACGGCATCCCGCAGACGGGCTTGCGCTTTTTCACCGTCTACGGGCCCTGGGGTCGGCCGGACATGGCTTATTACGCCTTCACGGACGCGATCACCGCCGGTCGCCCGATCACTTTGTACAACGAAGGTCGCATGCGACGCGACTTCACCTGGATCGAGGACGTCGTCGACGGGGTCCTGCGCGCCCTCGATCGGCCGCCCTCCCCCGCGCCGGGCCGACCCCCTCATCGCCTGTACAATCTGGGCAATCACGAGCCCGTCGAGTTGTTGCGCTTCGTCGCGGTCCTCGAGCAGGCGATCGGCAAGAAGGCGGATCTGCGCTTCGCACCGATGCAACCGGGCGACGTGGTAGAGACCTACGCCGACATCGAGGCGACGAGCCGCGATCTGGGCTGGCGGCCGAGGACCTCGATCGAGGAGGGTTTACCGCGCTTCGTCGCCTGGCACCGCGGCTATCACGCGACCCGCGGCATCCCTTGAGCGCCCGCGCAGCGCCTCGGCCTCCAAGAGACGCTGGCGCTCTTCGATCCGCCGTTCGAGTTCGGCCATGAAGCGCTCGCGCGGCAGACCCGGAGCGATCGGGTCCAGGAACTCCACTACCGCCCGCCCCGGCCGTTTCACGAACGAGCGGCGCGGCCAGAACCGACCGGTATCGAGAGCCACCGGCACGACCGGGACGCCGAGCGCGGCATAAAGTGCCGCCACCCCCGCCTTGTAGTCGGGCGGAGCACCGGGAGGGGTGCGCGTCCCTTCCGGGAAGATGACGATCGAGCAGCCTCGTGCGACCGCCTCTTTCGCCCCGCGCAGGAGCGACTTCAGCGCCTTGGCCGCACCACCGCGGTCCAAGAAGATGTTGCCGGCGCGCGCGAGGTACCAAGAAAAGATCGGAAGATACGCCAATTCGCGCTTCAGGCCATATACGACATCGGTGCGCACGAGATGGAAAACGAGCGTATCGAGCGCCGATTGATGCTTGGAAGCGAAGATCACAGATCCTTTCGGGATCCGATCGGCTCCCCTGATCTCGACCTCGAGGCCGACGATCCCGCGCAAGAGCATATGGACGAGCCGCATCCACATGCGCGCATACACGCGAACCGCGTGCGCGGAAAGGAAAGGCAACAAGGGCGCCCCGACGAGCGTCAGAAGCGCCGTGGACGAAAAGAACAGCGCGTTGAAGATCGCCGACCGCAGCCACGTGCGGACTTCCTCGAGCATCGCCGTCCTCGCGCTTCCGTCCCGAGCCGAGCAGGCGCGGACCGTCTTGGCAAGCCGATCGTGCGCTCAGTGCAGGCGACGCAAGCCGATCGCGGCCGCGATGCGGGCGGTGAGCGTGACGACGAGCGCCGCTGCGGGCGGCACCGCCGCGATTAGGACCCAATCCAGCGGGCGCGGCTCGACCGGAAGCAGGTGGAAACCGAACCGCGGGGCCAGGTACAGAAGAGCGAACAGCGTCGACAGGGCCAGGACGAAGCCGGTGCTTCCTCCGGAAAGAGCGGCGAAGGCGGCGAAACGTTCGAACTGCCGGGCGACATAGCGGTCCGGAGCTCCCAACAGACGCAACAGGCCGACCGTCTCCTCGTGGAGATCGAGGCTCGTGCGGGTGATCGCGCTCACCGCCACGAGCATCAGAAGAAAAACGCCGACGGCCGCGGCAGCGCCGAGCCAACGCACCCGTCGCGCGAGCTCCTCGAGGGTCGAAAGTTCCGGGCTCGTCTCTTCCGCGAGGGCGGTCGGAACCAGCGAGCGGACGCGCCGGAGAAGCTCGCCGAGGTCCGGTTCGGCTCCGGGAAGGAAGCGGATGTCGAGCAACCGCGGCAGCGCCTGTCGGGGCTGCGCATCCTCGTTCCGGTCGACCCGGGGTCCGAGGAGCCTGCCGACCTCCTCTGCGGCGACCGGGGCCGTCCAGGCCACGCCCGGGAACGATTCGACCAGGGCACGGACCGCCGCCAGCTGTCGTTCGGCCTCCGCCGGATCTTCGACGGCCGGGAGCGCGACGGTGACGAGGACCGGTCGTTCGGCGAGACGCAGCAAGGTCCCGTGCGCGAACGCCGCCGCTGCGGCGGCGAGAACGGCGAGATAAGTGAGCCCGCCCGCGAGCCAGGCGAGAAATCGGCTCGCCGGCGTCTCGGCGAGCGGGAGATCGAGCTCGGGCGGTGCCACCGCGGCTCACTCCGCGGCCAAACGTTCGGAGGCCGGCGGGCTCAGGAGGCGGCCGCCTTCCATGCGCAGCACCGGAAACGGCCAGCGGCGCAAGTGTTCGCGCGAATGGGTGGCGAGGATCACCGCCGTGCCGAGCTTGTGGAGCTCCGTGAAGAGATACATGAGCCGTTCCGCGCGCGCCGGATCGACGTTGCTCGTCGGCTCGTCGGCGAGAAGGAGATCCGGGCGCGTGATCACCGCACGCGCGATCGCCACCAATTGTCGCTGGCCCATGGAGAGCGCGGGGGGTTTGGCCTCCATGAAATCGGCGAGACCGAGCCAGGCGAGCATCTGGGAGACGTGCGCTGCGATCCGCTCCTCGTCGGCCCCTCCGATCCGCAGCGGAAGAGCCACGTTGTCGAACACCGAAAGATGGTCGAGCAAGCGAAAATCTTGGAACACCACGCCGATCCGCCGCCGCAGCCGTCCCAGTCGGTCCCGGTCGAGTTCGCGCACGTCGTGGCCGAAGACGACGAGCTTTCCGCGCGCGATCGGCCGAGACAGACTGAGCACCCGCAAAAGCGAGGTCTTGCCGGCACCGCTGGGGCCGACGAGGTAATGAAAAGAGCCGGCGTTGATGGAAAGATCGATGTCGCGTAGGACCTCCTCTCCAGAGCCGTAGCGCATGCCGACCCCGAGCAGCTGGAGGATGGTCGCCTGGCCCCGGTCGTCGTCCACGCCCGCTCCCGATGCCGTCGACGTCGTCGCCCGATATTGCAGATCGCGCGATTTCCGTCCACTGGTATCCAACCGATCGGCGAGAGACCGCCGGTCGGTCGCACCCGGACCGAGCGATGATCGTGGTCTGTCCCAATTGTGGTGCCGGTTTTCGGCTCGACCCCGTTCACCTCAAGCCGGAAGGACGACGGGTCCGGTGCTCGGCTTGCGGCCACCGATGGACGATCTTTCCCGAAGCGCCGGAAGAAGCCGGCCCCGAGGGCGCGAGTCCGGCCGTCGTGGCGACGCCGCAGCCCGCGGCCGGAGACAGCGTCGCCGCGCCGGAGCCGCCTCCGCTCGCGACGGCGCCGGCGCTGGGGGCTCCCCCTTCCGGCAAAGGCGCGGCGATCGTCGGCTGGCTCCTCGTGCTCTTGCTCCTCTTGACGCTCGCCGGCCTCGTCGTCGGGCGGAACGAGATCGTCGCCGCCTTCCCGGAGACGGCGGTGGTGTACGAACGGCTCGGATTACCGGTGACGGTCCGCTTCGGGCTCGAGTTCAAGAACTTGGCCTCCAAGCGCGTCGAGGAGGCCGGCATCGAGATCTACGTGGTGGAAGGAGAAATCCACAACTCGGGCGGTTCGCGCCAGCGGGTGCCGCAGATCCGCGTGGCCCTTCTGGACGGCGAACGCAAGGAGCTCGACGCCGCCTTGTTCGCGCCCCAACACGAAATCCTCGAGCCCGGAGGAATCACGCGTTTCGAAGCCCGCATCGCCGATCCCCCGCCGACCACCAGGACGTTCCGTGTCACCTTCGCGCCCTGAGCCGTTTTCCGGTGCGAGCGAGGCGATGGCGCTCGCGCTCGCGGAAGCCGAAGCCGCCGCCGCGCGCGGCGAGGTCCCGGTGGGCGCGGTGATCACCGCGGCCGACGGCCGGATCGTGGCTTCCGCCGGCAATCGCGTCGAAGAGCTCAAGGACCCGACGGCGCACGCCGAGATCCTCGTCCTGCGCGCAGCGGCGCGGCTTCTCGGCACGCCGCGGCTCGTGGGCTGCGACCTCTGGGTGACCCTCGAGCCCTGTCCGATGTGCGCGTTCGCCGTCGCGCTCGCCCGCATTCGGCGGCTGTACTACGGTGCCGAGGATCCCAAGATGGGCGGCGTGGATCACGGCCCGCGGATCTTCGCGAGCCCCGCCTGCCATCACCGGCCCGAGGTCTACGGTGGCATCGGCGAGCGCCGCGCGGCGGAGCTCCTGCGCGCTTTCTTCCGCGAACGTCGTCGCGAACGGTGAAGCTTCGCCGGCGCGAGCGCGATCGGCGTCGCGAAGACCGCGCTCACGCGGCTTTGGGCGGTTCGCTTCGGGGCGGAGGCAGTTGTTCGGGCTCGCGCGGTGTCGAAGCCGTCCCTTCTTCTTCCTTGAGCCCGGCCTTGAAGGTCTTGATACCCTTGGCGAGATCGCCCATGACGGTGGGGAGCTTCCCGGCACCGAAGATCACGAGGACGATCGCCAGGATCAGCAACGCTTCCCAGAACCCGAACGCCATCGCGAGACCCCCCGGAGCGATCCGCGACGAACATGGCCGGCCGCTTCGCGCCCGGCAAGCCCGGCGGGGGCGGAGACGTCAACAGCCCGCGCTCGCACAGGTCCCGGAAGTCCCTGCGCCTTCCCGGCCGCGGCCCAGACCCGCGCGCATCAGACCCTCGGCGAAGAGCTCGAGATGCCGGGATTGCTCGAAGGGGAAAAAGCGCAAAAAGGCGTCGAGCGAAAAGCCGGGTTCGAATTCCAGGAGCCGATCGAGGTAAAAGGCGGCTTCGCGAGACCGGCCGAGATGCCCGAGCGCCACGACGAGCGGCAGATAGCTGCTCGAGGAGACGGCTCCGGCGTGCGCGGCGCGCTCGATTTCGGCCACCGCCTCCTCGAAACGGCCCGCGAGCAGATGGGCGAACGCGAGGACGCGGCCGAACAGAGGCGCGAAGGGGTCGAAGGGCGAAAGGCGTCGGTAGCGCTCCATGCACTCCGAGGCGCGCTCGGGATCCCCGCGATAACAGAAAAGAAGAGCGCGCCGCGCCCAGGCCAGGGGGAGCGCCGGGTTGGCGGCGATCGCCGCGTCCGAAAGAGCCTGCGCCTGCACGAAATCGCGGCGCAGCGCGCGGCAATGGCTGGAGACCACGAGCCCCAGCGCCTCCGCCGGGTCGAGCTGAACGGCGCGCGCGGCGCAGCGCTCGGCTTCGCCGAATCGCTCGAAGTGGCCGGCGCGCCAGCCGTAGCCGGCGCGCTGGGCGAGCGCGACGGCGAGCCAAGCATGCGCGAGCGCGCAGTTGGGATCGAGCGCGATCGCCCGGCGGAGAAGGCCGAGCGCGCGATCGAGAGCCGCCGCCTCGAGCTCCTGGACGTGGCGGACGGCGCGCAGCACGAGACGATGAGGGTCGGCCCGCTCGACCGGCTCGACCTGCGCCCGCTGTCCTTCGCGCAGCAGGAGTTCGCGCGTCAGACGCGCAGCGAGCGCACAGGCGAAGTCCGAGGAGCCGTCGGTGTGGAGCCGCTCGCGCTCCGTCCACAACAATCGGCCGGTCGCGGCCTCGATCAGGTCGACGCGGATCGCGTTTCCCGAGGCCTCGGCGCCGAGCCTTCCGGTGATCACGTATTCGGCCTCGACGCGTTGCGCGATCGCGAGCGGGTCGAGGAGCTGACGGACCAGCGTCGCCGTGGCCGAGGGCGCGATCACGGAGAGCCAGCGGAAGCGCGCGAGGGCGCGTGCGACCTCTTCCGCCAGGCCCTGGCCCGGCCCGGAGCCGTCGTCGGGCTCAACGAAGGGCAGAACGGCGAGCGGCGTGCCGGAAGCGTTGCGGCGCGCTCCGCGCACGCGCCCGGGGTCCCCGAGCGGTGCGAGCGCCGCGCTCGCCAGGGTACCGGCTCGAATGCGCGCGAGCAGGCTCGTCGTCGCCTCGCTCGGCCGCGCATCGAAGCGGCGGGCGAGCTCGGCGCGGCAGAGCTCGAACTGTCGGATGGCGGCGGCCGTGTCCCCGCCTCGGGCGGCGAGGAGCATGAGCGCTCGATGGGCGGCTTCGTGCGCCGGCTCGATCGCGAGCAGCCGCTTGCACAGGGCCCGGACCTCGCTCGGCTCTTCCGCGCCTTCCAAGGCGCGTTCGAGCAACTCGAGCGCGAGGGCGCGGCAACGGGCGCGGTACGCCGCCAACCAGGCGTCGAAGGCCGGCCCGAGGCCGTGGAGGTCCTCGAGCAACTCGCCTTCGCAGAGCTCCAACCGATCTCCCGAGGGGACGGCCGAGGCGGCCGCCGCCTCGAGCTCGGCGACGTCGACCGCGACGCGCTCGAGGGCGAGCGCCACCCGCTCGCGCTCGACGACGAGGACCGCGGGGTTGTCGAGGCAACGTCGGAGTTCCCGCAGCGCCTGCCTCAGGCTCGCCCGGGCCTGCTCCTCGGAACGGTCCGGCCACAACAGGCCCGCCAGACGCTCGCGGGTGGCCGCGGCGCGATCGGCGAGCGCGAGAACGGCGAGAAGGCCGCGGGTTCTGCGGCCTCGAGGCGTGCGATCGCTTCCCTCGGGCGCCTGCAGCCGCATCCGCCCGAGAAGCCGCAGCCGCCATCGTCCCGCATCGCGCGGGACGAAGGGCGCGGGGTCGCGGTACGAGCCCGCGGCCGAGGCGGGATGCGCTGGCTCGGACATCGGCGTCGGGTGCGGCGGAGCGGTTCCTTCCAACGCACTATTCACGAATGATTCACGATTGTCACGCGATCGGAGCCATCGTCGTTCACGCCGCTCTTCGCGGGCGACGCCATGGTCTCCTCGCGCGCGTTCGCGACGATCGCGGCGATCTCGCCCGGCCGTCGCGCGAGCTTCGGTCGCCGGGGCGGATCCGCTCGCCCCGGCATTTTTTCCGCGCGCCCACCGCCCCCGGAACACGCCCCTCGACGGTCGCCCGGGAATGGGCTAGCCGATCCGGCGCAGCGCCGGTGCGCGCGGGGAGCGTCGCATGGAGTGGTTCGAAGAGACCCTGTGGCCGAACTGGGCGCAGAAGATCCGCGTGAAAGAAGTCCTCTATCATGAAAAGACACCGCACCAGGAGTTGCTGGTCTTCGATTCCTGGGCCTGGGGACGCGTCTTGGCCCTGGACGGGGTGGTTCAGGTCACCACCGCCGACGAGTTCATCTATCACGAAATGATGATCCATCCGGCGGTGCTCGCGCACGGAGCCGTGGAAGACCTGTTGATCATCGGGGGCGGCGACGGAGGCTGCTTGCGCGAAGCCTGCCGATACCCGGGGATCCGGCGGATCACGCAGGTCGAGATCGACGCGAGCGTGGTCGAATTCTGCAAGCGCTACCTGCCCACGGTCTCGGCGGGAGCCTTCGACGACCCGCGGCTGCGGTTGGTGATCGCCGACGGTGCCGCTTTCGTGCAGCAATGCACCGATCGCTTCGACCTGATCGTCGTCGATTCCACGGATCCCCGCGGTCCCGGCGAAGTGCTGTTCACCGAGGCCTTCTACCGCGCCTGCCGCGGGCTCTTGAAACCGCGCGGGATCCTCGTCACCCAATGCGGCAATCCGGCCATCTATCCGGACGAGCTCGTCTTCACCCAGCAGCGTCAGCGCGCCGCCGGCTTCGCCGATGTCAGCTATTTCTTCGCTCCCGTGCCCACCTACATCGGCGGGAACATGGCCTTGGGGTGGGCATCCGACGAACCGGCCCATCGCCGGGTGACCGTGGAAGAGCTGCGCGCGCGCGGCGTGCCGGCCGGTCTCGGCCATTACACGCCGGAGGTTCACGTCGCCGCCTTCGCGCATCCGGCCTGGATGATCGCGCGCGTGGGCTACTGACCGATCGCGGGTGCAGAAGGGTACCGTGCGCGTCGGAATCCGGCGCTTGACGATCTACCCCCGAGCCGAGAAGACTTGTGTTAACCGAACCTCAAGGTTAGTTCGCCATTGTCGGTGGCGCGATCGATGCGCCGCCGGGATCCGGGGGGCGCATGGCGGGCGACCCGACATGCGGGTCGCTCGCGCAGAAAGCGTCAGCGGGTGCGACCATGGCGAACAGGGCGACCAAGGCACAGGATCTCGAGCCCGTCGTAAAGGCGGAAACGGCAGCGGAAGAGGTACAGACCGGTTCTCCGAGCGTTTTGGAAGGAGCACTCGGCGAGCCGGACGAGGAGATCGTGACCCTCGCGCTCTCGGATCTCGTCCAGGATGCGAACGGCGAGATCGTGCTTTTCAACGATTCCCACCTCCGTCGGCTCGCGCTCCTCACCGAGGCGAACGAATTGGCGCGCGGGGAAGCACCTCATCACGTCACGGCGGCGGGCGAGGACGTGACCGGCTTCCGCTACGTGACCTTCGACAACGGTGTGACGCTCTACTACCAGCCGGACCTCGAGCTCCTCGTACGCCACGAGCAGAGCTAGCCCGACGCTTCGCGGGGCGGCGCCGACCGTGGCGGTCGAGGAGATCGTCGATACGCACGTCCATCTCTACGATCCGGTCCGCCTGCCCTACGGCTGGATGCGCGGCGATCCGATCCTCGACCGTCGACACGGCCTTTCGGAATTCGAAGCCGCGACCGGCGGGCTCGCGGTCGCGCAGCTCGTCTTCGTCGAGGTCGCCGTCGATCCCGGCCACCATCTCGCCGAAGCGGAGGCGGTGCAGCGCCTGGCGGAGCGCGACCCGCGCCTCGCGGCGATCGTCGCCCGTGCGCCCGTCGAACGGGGAGCGGCGGTGGAAGAGGACCTCGACCGGTTGGAACGTCTTCCGGCCCTGCGCGGAATCCGCAGGCTCGTTCAAGACGAGCCCGATCCGGACTTCTGCGTGCAGCCGGATTTCGTGGAAGGCGTGCGACGCGTCGGAGCGCGCGGGCTCGTGTTCGAGCTCTGCTTGAAGAGCGCGCGAGGACAGCTCGCGCGCGCGATCGAGCTCGTGCGTCGTTGCCCCGAAGTGCGCTTCGTGCTCGATCACCTCGGCAAGCCGCCGGTGGCCGAAGGCGCCTTCGAGCCCTGGAAGAGCCAGCTGCGCGAACTCTCCCGCGCGCCGAACGTGGTCTGCAAGATTTCGGGCTTGATCACCGAAGCCGATCCGCGCCGCTGGACGCGTTCGCAGCTGCGGCCCTGGATCGAGCACGCCATCGCCTGTTTCGGCTTCGAACGCGTCATGTTCGGCAGCGACTGGCCGGTGAGCGCGCGCACGCATCGCTACGCGACCTGGGTCGCGATCCTCGACGAGCTCTTGGCGTCGTGCTCCGCGGACGAGCGCGCCCGCTTCTGGGGCGGGACCGCGCGCGAGGTGTACCGGCTCGCGCGCACCGGGGAGCCGACCGCGCGCCACCCGGACACGAGGGCCTGAGAGCGGGCGCGACGGCGGGAGGCGCGGCGATGGAGGCGATGTTGCCGCGGCGGAAGATCGGTCGGACCGGGCTCGAGGTCACGGTCCTGGGGCTCGGCGGGGCGCCGTTGGGCGATCTCTACGAGCGGATCCCGGACGAGCGGGCTCGGGCGACGGTCGAAGCCGCTTGGCGCGTCGGCATCCGGCTGTTCGATACCGCCCCGCTTTACGGATGCGGGCTGAGCGAACACCGCATGGGCGAGGTCCTGCGTTCGAAGCCCCGCGATGCGTTCGTGCTGTCGACGAAGATCGGCCGCATCCTGGAGCCCGCCGATCCTTCCGCGATCGACCGGCACGGCTGGGCGGGCGGGCTCGATTTCCGTTGGCGCTTCGACTATTCGGCCGAGGGTGCGAAGCGTTCGATCGAAGACAGTCTGCAACGCTTGGGTCTGTCGCGGATCGACATCGTCTTCGTGCACGATCTAGATCTCTGGTGGTGCCCCACTCCCGAGATCTTCGAGCAACGGTTCCGCGAAATCGTGAACGGCGCCTGGCCCGTCCTCGCCGATCTGCGCGATCGCGGCGTGGTGCGGGCGATCGGGCTCGGGGTGAACGCCGTGGCTCCCTGCGTGCGGCTGGCGCGGGAAGCCGATCCGGACGTCTTCCTCCTCGCCGGCCGCTACACGCTCCTCGAACAGGGCGGCCTCGAGGATCTCCTGCCGCTCGCCCGCGAGAAAGGGTTCTCTTTGCTCTTGGGCGGCCCCTTCAACTCCGGGATCCTCGCGACCGGTGCGGTGCCGGGAGCGCGCTACGACTACAAACCGGCGCCGCCCGAGATCCTCGCGCGCGTGCGGCGGATCGAAGCGGTGTGCGCGCGGCACGGGGTGCCGCTCAAGGCGGCGGCGATCCAATTCCCGCTCGGTCTCGACGAGGTCGCTGCGATCGTGGCGGGCGCGGTCCGTCCGGAAGAGGTCGAAGAGAACCGGCGCCTGATCGCGCATCCGATCCCTGCCGCCTTCTGGCAGGAGCTGCGCGGCGAAGGGCTGATCGCTCCGGACTGTCCCGTCCCGGGGGCGGCGCCGGGCGCCTGAGCCGTCGCCGGACCGCGGAGGTCGGGTCGCGCGTCGAGAAAAGCGGCCCGCGCGAGAACGTCTCGCGCGAGCCCAAGGAAGTCTCAGCCCTCGAAAATCTTGTAGCCTCGTCTTCGCGCCCGATCTGTGGCGATTGCCACGAGATCGCGTCGGTTCTCCCGGTACAGTGTTCCCCAGAGGCATCCGGGTGCGCAGCTCGGCCGGGCCGGGTCCCCGGCCCGAGGAGCGGATCGGTTCGGTCCCGGCCGGGCCGCCCCCGCAGGGGAGGATCGAACCCATGGCTCTGTCCGAACGCGAGCTGGGCATCGTCCAGCTGGGGATCGACGCGCTCGCGCGCGCCATCGCCGAGCTCGGCTTGACCCTCGTCATCGAGCAGGATTTCGCGGGTCTCCGGGCTCTCCTCGAGAGCCGGGGAGCGTTCGTCAATCCGAGCTTCGACCCGCGCACGAGCCGTCTCGGGCGGCGCGACTTCTGGGTGCACCTGATCGAGCCCGGCGGGCGTTCGATCGGCTGCAGCGCCGAAAAGATCGTCGAGACCGAAGACATTCTCGAAGATCTCGCCACCGGTCGGATCTTCTACGAAGGCGGCTACGCGGCGGTGGGCGGGCCGGCGCGGGTCCCGGTCGTTCCGGTGAGCCGGAAGCTCGGCGGCCTTCTCAGCCATTCCGGGTCGACCTGGGTCGATCCGAGCTGGCGCGGTCGGGGCCTGGCGATGCTCATGACCCGGCTGTCGCGGGCGCTTTCCTTCCGCAACTACGGCGTCTCGGCCAACACCGGTTTCGTGCGACAGAGTCTCGAGCGCACGCGCGTTCCCGTCGAAAGCTACGGCTACGTGCACGTCGAGAAATGCCTGGACGGCTACTTTCCGCCTCAGGGCTCGGACGAGGTGCTCTATTTGTGTTGGATCACCGACCGCGAGTTCGTGGCCTCGGTCGAGGCTCTGCCCACGCATCCGCGCCGACCCGTGCCCCTGTTCGGAAGCCCGCGCACCGCGACGGCGCGGGAAACCCTCGTGGACGCGCGCGGCTGAGAACAAGGTTGAAAAACGGTCACCCCGGATTATGCGCCGGATGAAGCGGTGATTGGTTAACAAAAAGTTATCGTCGAGAACGGGTCCGCCGCGAAGGACGCGGCCGTCGTGCCCGTCGGCGTCCGATCAGGAACAGCTTCCCGCGGTCGGCCCGAGGGCGATGCCGGGAGGACCCGTCGCGTGTCCGATTCCTCGACGATTCTGCTCGCAGACGCCGTCGACGCGCTGGTCGAGGCGGTTCATCGTCTCGGTCTTTCCCTCGTCGTCGAGCGGGATTTCGAACGTCTCGTTCGGTTCCTCGAGAGCCGAGACGCGTTCGCCAATCCGACCTTCGATCCCCGCGCGAGCCGCTTCGGTCCCCACGACTTCTGGCTCGCCGCCGTCGACCGGGACGGAAGCGTGGTCGCCTCGAGCGCCGAGCGCGTTTTCGAGTGCGAGGACTTCATGGAGCTCGTCGCCACGGGGCGGATCTGGTACGCAGAGGGCTTCGCGGCTCGGTTCGGGGTCGAACGGATCCCGACGCTGCCGATCTCCACGCGGCTGCACGGGCGCATCAGCCATTCCGGTTCGACCTACGTCGTTCCGGCCTTCCGCCGATCGGGGCTCGCGCTTTTTCTTCCCTATCTGTCGCGGGCGTTGAGCTTCCGCAACGCCGCCGTGGCCGCCAATACCGGCTTCGTGCGCGAGAGCCTGGCGGCGACCCCGGTGCCGACCCGCTCTTATGGTTACGCGCACGTGGAGAAATGCCTGAGCGGCTGGTGGCCGCCGCAGGGCGGCTCCGAGGTGCTCTATCTGTGTTGGATCACCTTGCCGGAGTTTTTGGAGAAGCTGGCGGAGCTGCCGACCCATCCGCGCCATCCGGTACGTTGGCCTCCGCGCCATCGTCTCGAGCCGGTCCCGGCGTGACCGCCGCATGCGCCCTCGCCACCGCATCCCTCGGCGCGCTCGCCACCAACCGAAGGAGCTGGAACAGGGCGCCTACCCGAATCCCGTCGTCCGCGGTGGGCAGCAAGAGATGCCGCCAACGCTCGACCGTGTCGGGCCCCGCGACGACGATCTCCTGGAAGAGCGCCGAGCCGGTGAAACGAACGGTGCGCTGATCTTCGAGGAGGAGATCGCCCAACCGCCGACGCGCGGCACGCGGCTGCACGGCGACGGCTCCGCCCAGCGCCGCGAGCCGCCCGAGGACCGGACGCGAGTCGGATTCCAGCCACTCCCCATCGGGCAAAAGAATGCGCAGCATCGGCCGGTCGAGAGCCGCGCGCGCGGGCAGGAGTCCCTCGCGTCGCGCTTCCCACCAGGCCCGATGGGCGAGCGCGAAAGCCGGATCGCATTCGTCGAGGACGCGTAGGGGCAGCGTGCGCTTGGCGAGCCAGACGAAAGCGGTCATGGCGGGCTCCGCTTCAACGATCCCGGGTCGGTGCGCGGGCCGCGCTTCTGACTGCCGGGACGCGCGGGTCATCCTGCCGCGAGAGAGTAAAGCCGCCGCCAACTCCCCCGGCGATCGGCTCTTTCGGCACACCCGAATACCGCTCGGTTCCGGCGACCGCTCGCGAGGCAAGGGTCGGGGCTTCCTCCGGCCCGTGGTCGCCGGCGAGGCGGGAGATCGTGGCTGCGAGCGGAGCGCCGCCCTTTTTGACCGAAAACTCGTTTTCGGCTCGATGCGTTTCGGCCGGCTCGACGTCCGACCGCGAAGCTCGCTCGATGGGCAGAGTTCCAGTTCTTCGACCGTCTTTGCCTAAAAATTAGGCACGACTCGTCGACAGCGGCCGCGAGAGCGAAGAACGACACGAGCGCCGCGCGCGAAGCCGCTCGCGGCACGCTTCTTGATCGGGCGCGAATGCGACCTCTCCGAGCCCCCGCGTCGGGGTCGCAGCCGAATGCGAGACTGAGAACGTAAGGAGTCGAAATGCACTCGAGGCCTCTGCTGGCGCTAGCTGCCCTCGCCTTCGGCCTCTGCGGCCATCGTCCCGCACTCGCCGCCGAGGCCGCGCTGGACAAGGGCGATACCGCCTGGATGATCACCGCTACCGCCCTCGTGCTGATGATGACGATTCCGGGCGTCGCCTTGTTCTACGGCGGAATGGTCCGTAAGAAAAACGTCTTGTCGGTTTTGATGCAGGTTTTCGCGATTTGTTGTGTCGTCTCGATCGTCTGGATGATCGTCGGCTACAGCCTGGCCTTCGGCGACGGTGGCCCTTACATCGGCGACCTCTCGAAGATGTTCCTGACCGGCATCGGCAAGGACACCCTCTCGGGCACGATGCCGGAGAGCGTTTTCGTGATGTTCCAGATGACCTTCGCCATCATCACCACGGCTCTCATCGTCGGCGCCCTGGTCGATCGCATGAAGTTCGGAGCTTTGTTGCTTTTCACTATTTTATGGTCGATTTTTGTATACGCTCCTGTCGCCCACTGGGTCTGGGCCGTCAACACGGGATTCCTCGCCAAAGACGGCGTACTCGATTTCGCGGGCGGAACCGTCGTCCACATCAATGCGGGTATCGCCGGCCTCGTCCTCTGTCTGGTGCTCGGCCCGCGCATCGGCTACCGCACCGAGCCCATGGCCCCGCACAACCTCGTCTTGACGGTGATGGGAGCCTCGCTTCTGTGGGTCGGCTGGTTCGGCTTCAACGCCGGCTCCGCCGTGGCGGCCGACGGCCGCGCCGGAATGGCGATGCTCGTCACCCACATCGCGACGGCCGCCGCCGCCATCGCCTGGATGCTCGCCGAGTGGGTCGCCAAAGGCAAACCCTCCGTCCTCGGCATCGCCTCGGGTGCGGTCGCGGGTCTGGTCGCGATCACCCCGGCTTCCGGTTTCGTCTTGCCCAACGGGGCACTCGTCATCGGCCTCGCCGCCGGTCTCATGTGCTTCTGGGCTTCGGTCTACCTCAAGAACTGGCTCGGCTACGACGACAGCCTGGACGTCTTCGGCGTGCACGGCGTGGGCGGCATCGTCGGAGCGGTCTTGACCGGCGTGTTCGCGGTCGAAGCCGTGGGCGGCACGCCCGGGCTCATCGAGGGCAACCCCGCCCAGGTCTGGATCCAAGTCAAGGGCATTTTGTGGACCATCGTCTGGTGTGCGGTCGCGACCTTCGTGATCGCGATGATCGTCAAGGCGATCACCGGCTTGCGCGTCGACCGCGACAGCGAACGGGAAGGGCTCGATCTCGCGTTGCACGGCGAAGCGGTCCAGTAATCGGCTTCCTCCGCTCCCCGGCCTCGACCGCCCGGCTCCCGCCGGGCGGTCTTTTCGTCCCGGTCCGCGATCGCGGCGTCCGGACGCCCTACCCGGTTCACAAACCGCGGGCGGAATGCTTTGATCGCAGCATCAAAGACGGCCTCGAGGGCACGATCAGGGAGCGACTGCAGTCATGGCCACGGTGCTCAGACCCGATCCGACCTTCTATCCGAGCCCCCGGCTCGCGCAAAAAGCCCCACCGGAGACCTTCGCCTACGTGGTCGCCTTCGACCCGAACCGTGCGGTACCGGACCGGCTCGCCGTGGTCGACGTCGATCCCGCCTCGTCCTCCTACGGACGGATCGTGCACGAGACGGAAGCGACGAAGATCGGCGACGAATTCCACCATTTCGGCTGGAACGCCTGCAGCTCGCATTTGTGTCCGAACGCACCGCACCCCCACGTCGAGCGGCGCTTCCTGGTCGTTCCGGGCCTGCGCTCCTCGCGAATCTACGTCTTCGACACCAAGCCGGATCCGAGAAAGCCGCGGCTCGTGCACGTCGTCGAACCCGAAGAGGTCGCCGAGCGGGCGGGATATTCGCGTCCGCACACGGTCCACTGCGGTCCCGAGGGCATCTATGTGAGCGCGCTCGGCAACGCCGAGGGCAAGGGCCCGGGAGGCGTCTTCCTCATGGATCCCGAGACCTTCGCCGTCCTCGGCCGTTGGGAGATCGATCGCGGCCCCCAGTATTTCGCCTACGACTTCTGGTGGCATCTCGGCTTCGATACGCTCGTGACCAGCGAATGGGGCACGCCCGACATGTTCGAGAACGGGCTGGTGCCGGAGCTGATCCTGGGCGCGAAGTACGGACGCCGTCTGCACTTCTTCGATCTGCACAAGCGGCGCCATCTGCAGGAGATCGACCTCGGCGAGAAGTATCAACTCGTCTTCGAGTTGCGCCCGGCCCACGATCCCACCAAGGCTTACGGTTTCGTGAACTGCGTGTTGAGCTTGGAGGATCTTTCTTCTTCCATCTGGCTGTGGCAGCGCGAGAACGGCAAGTGGACGACCCACAAGGTCATCACCGTCCCGGCGGAGCCGGCGGACCCCGACGTCCTGCCGCCGATCCTCAAGCCGTTCAAGGCGGTGCCGCCCTTGGTCACCGACATCGACCTCTCGGTCGACGACAAGTTCCTCTACTTGTCCTGCTGGGGTACGGGCCAGTTCCTGCAGTACGACGTCTCCGATCCGATGAAGCCGCGATTGACCGGTGAGCTGCGCATCGGGGGCATCGCCACTCGGACACCCCATCCCTCGGATCCGTCCCGCCCGCTCAACGGCGGACCGCAGATGGTGGAGGTGAGCCGCGACGGGCGGCGGATCTATTTCACGAACTCGCTCTACGGCGCGGTCGATCCGCAATTCTATCCCGACGGTATCGAGGGATGGATGGTGAAGGTCGAGGCCGACCCCGCGGGCGGTATGCGCTTCGACGAGCGGTTCTTCGTGCGCTGGCCCGGTCCGCATCGGCCCCATCAGATCCGCCTGGAAGGCGGCGACGCGTCCTCCGATTCGTACTGCTATCCCTCCTGAGCACCGAACGAGGCGTGTCCGTCGACGCTGGTCTTTCTTCGAGACCCGGGGCGTGAGCGGGGAGCTCGCGCCCTGGCTCGTGGTCGCCGGTCTCGGCGCCTTCCACGGGATCAATCCGGCGATGGGTTGGCTGTTCGCGGTGGCGCTCGGGATGCACCGCGGTTCCGGGCGCGTGGTCGCTTGGGCGACGGTCCCGATCGCCCTCGGCCACGCCGCCTCGGTGCTCGCCACCCTCGTCGCTTTCCTCGCCCTCGGGTCGGTCGTCGAGCTCGCGTCGCTGCGGCGTGCCGCCGGTCTTCTCCTCTTCGGCTGGTCGGTCTGGGTGTTCCGCCGCGGCCATCCCCGTCGCGTCCGGGTCGGCATGACCGCGGGCTTCGCCGGCCTCTTCGTGTGGTCGTTCACGATGGCGAGCGCGCACGGCGCCGGCCTCATGCTCCTACCCGCCCTGATCCCGATCTGCTTCGCCGATGCGTCCGGAACCGTTCCGCACCTCGCCACGACGACCACGCGCGCCGTTCTCGTCGTCCTCGTACACGGCGCGGCGATGGTGGGTGCGACCGCCCTCGTCGCGTTTCTGGTCTTCCGCGTCCTCGGGATCGCCGTGCTGCGTTCCGCCTGGATCAACCTCGATCTGTTGTGGGCCGGCGCGCTCGCGCTCACGGGCCTGTGGCTGTTGGTCGCGTGACGTCGTTTCGCCCCCTTCCCGCCCGCGGTGCCGGAAACCCGTAACCGGTCTCCGCTTGTCCGGGCGTGCGGTTTTCGCGAAGATGAAACAACGAGCTCCCGGTGCGGAGGCTTTCGGGATACTGTGATCCGCACCGCCCGCCCCGACGAGTGGGTCGCCTCGAGACGGCGACCGGCGCGTTCCTCCGGCCTCTGGTCGGGGCCCGCCGCGCGCCGGCCCTTCGGAGCGCGGGTCTTCGGCGAACCCCGTCCCGGACCCGCGGCGCGCCCGCGCTCACGGTCGCCGGCGGCCGACGCGCTCGTGACCGGGGTCCGAGACGAGGCGACGGACCCTTTCGGCGCACGGCCGATCGCCGGTTCGTCCGCCGGCGCGAGGGACGAACCCGTGCTCCTCCAGCCGACGCGCGAGGAGATCGTGGACGCGGCGGCGCGCGGAAGGTTCGCTCACCACATGATCCGCCCCTTCGAGAATTTCGACTTCGAGTAGCCCCCTTCCAACCGCCCGCGTCGCCCTCCGATCAACGCATCGAAGAAGGTCCACCCGGAGTCGTAGGGCGAGAACAGAGCCAGGATCGGCACACCGCGAGCGCGCAGGGTCGCCGGCATGCGCGTGGCCCGCGAACAACGCGCGAGCGCGCGGCGCGGACCGGGCGGAAGGGGAACGAACAGGCTCCGGCACCCGCGCTCGAAAAGAAGAGCGAGCAAGCGCAGAGCTCTTCGCGGCCGCCGGCCGAGGACGGCCTTCGCGAGCTCCGCCGGCAGCGAACGCGTCGGAAATAAGATCGCCGAAGCGACGCCAGGTCAATCGCGGCAGATTGACGAGAACGAGACCCCCGATGCGCGCGTCCGCGAGCGCCGCGCGCAAGGCGAGAAAGGCTCCGGAACAGACACCCGCCGCGACGATCGTCCGCATCCCCGCTCGGCCAGGAGATCGAGAGCCGCCGCGATGTCCTCGAGGGCCCGGGAGTGGAACACGTCCAACCGATGGCTCCCGGCGTCCGCCGGGCTGTCGCCGATCCCGGCGAGGTCGATCCGCGGGCTCCGCGCACCGCGCGCGGCGAGCACCCGCGCGAGCTCGCCCGCGGCTCGTCCCGGGCCCGCACGGGGAAAACCGCCCGTGTTGAGAAGGAGCAGGCAACCGCCCGCCTCGTCTTCCGTTTCGTCCTCCGGTCGGGCGAGCGTCCCGGCGAGCCGGCGTTCGCCCCCGAACAGGACGAATTCTTCGACGAAGCCCGGGCCCCGCGAGCTCGCGCCGCCGATCGTCTTCGGAAGAGCCGAGCGGAGAAGCGCGGTCGGCGCATCTTGCGCGAGGCGCTCGACCAATCGGGCGAAGAAGTCTCGAGGCACGGTCGAGAACAGAGGATCGCACAACCATCGCGCGAGACCGGGGAAGGGCGAGCGCTCCACGCGCACCCGCGCGCCCGTACGGGCCGGAGGCGCGCACCACGCGATCCGGTCGCAGCCGCAGAGGAGGATCCGGCCCGCGGGCGGGGAGCCGGCGAAAGGATCGAGCGTGCGCAGTCGCGCGATCGTCCCCGCGTCCAAGGCGAAGCCCGCGAGCACCAGCCCGCCGTCTCCGCGCCGACCGGCGGGATCACCGGACTGCCCGGCGGTCAACCGCATCCAGGCTTCGAGTTCGCGCACATGGGCTCGGCCCGAAGCCGGCGCGGCGACGAGCGCGAGCGCTGCGACGCGCTCGGTTCCCCCGATCGTCTCGGCCGCGAGGAGCGCACCGAGCCGCACCCCGACGACCGCGAGATCGCGCGCGTTCGTGCCGACGAGCAACAGCCGCGCGGCCTCGGCGATCGCCGCGAGCCGGCACGCGACCCGATCGGCACCGGGCGCGGGATCGCGCGCCTCGCCGGTCCCCGGATGGTCGAGCCGCGAGCACGGCGAGCCGCGCGCGGCGACCATCTCCGCGAGCTCCACGAGCCCCCGATGAGCATAGAGAGCCTCGACGCCCCACGGCGGACAAAGGAGCACCGCCCGACCCGCCGGCCCGGGATGGAGCCGCGCGCCACTGTCTCCGGTCGCGAGCGGAATCGCGGCCGCTCCTCCTCGGGCGCCACCTCTGCGTGCGCGCGCCGCCTCGTACCGCCACCGGCCCGGACGGCGATCGCGGGCAGGGACCGGAGACGGCGGCGCTCCACCCATCCCGCCGCGCGCCGGAACCCGCGTGCGCACCGGGCTCTACTCGTGCCTTCGCATGTACGTCGATCGAGGCGACCTCCCGGCCGCGCCGCGAAGCCGGGCCCCCGAGACACGAGGGCGCGGCGTGCGCGCAGTCGCGACCGCGAACCGGACGAGGCGGCCGGCGGGATGCGATCGATGCCCGCCCCTCGCCCGTCTCCGACCCGAGCGCCGGCGACGGAGCCGTCCGCGATCGGGGGCGATCCCGTGCCGCACGGAATCGGCCGGAGCCGGGCCGCGGGCGCAGGCGCAGGGGAGAAGACGCCGCGCGCGGCCTCTACCGGCGGAGCGGTCGCCGGGCGGCGATCTCTGCGCGTCGGTCCCGGAAGTCGCGGCGAGCCCGTGCCCGCGGGTCGCTTTGCCCCTGCCGAGCATCCGCGCCGCCCCTCGCCGCGACCATTGCTCGAGGGGCCGGCACTCCCGCGTACCCCGCGGCGCCTCCGAGGCCGGCTTCCGGCGCGCCGCGGTGGCTCACGGCGCGCAGCGGCGCGACCACGGCACCGCCCGCACGGTTCGCGGCCAAGCGCCGGGATCGAGGCCGTGGTGGCGCATGAGGGCGAAGGCGAGGCGTTCGAGACCGAAACCGGTGCAGGCGGTGTGCGCGAACGTCCCCTCCGCGTTCCTGATGCCGAAGCTGCGGGCAAAGTGATCCCGATGATAGTTGAAAGAAAAACAGGCGGTGGGTCGCTCGGGATCGTGCACCGGTATCGAGAGCTCGAATTTGAGGCTCTGGGCGCGCTGACTTTCTTCGAGGACCCGACCCGCACGGCCGAAGAAGGGATCGTTGGCGACCGCGAGCCGTCTCGGCATTTCCAGCGCGCGCACGAGAGCCTGTGCTCGCTCCATCCAACGGGCACGGAAGTCCTGCTCGGAAATCCCGAAGCACACCTGCTCGCGCATTCGGAAGAACTGCAGCCGCGTCGGCTCGCCGGAGGGCTCGTGGCGGAAGCACCAGGACGCGACGGCGACGAGGACGCCTCGCGAGGACAAAGGACCGCGCGCGGCGATCGGCGGGTAGACCGGATAACAAGCGGCGGGCGCGAGTACGATCGCCGTGGACCGCTGACTGCGGGTCCAGTCTCGGCCGTCGCGCGACTCGGCGAGCAGAGCTCGGTGCTCGCGCTCGTCGCCCTCGAATGCGTGCACGGTCCCGAGCAGATGCGGCAGGCCTTCGAGATACCCGCTCCGTTCGACGTCGGCCCGTGCGCACGCCGGCGGAAAACGCGGCCGTTCGGCTGCGTCTTCCGCCGCGAAACGGTCGACCAACGCTTCCAGGCGCGCGAGAAGGTCTTCGAGCACCGGCCCCCGCCGAACAGACCCGGAACCCCCATCGGGACGAGATGGCCGGCCGAAAGGAGCCCATCGAGGAACGGCGCGGGTGTCGCGGTGCGGTGCCCTTCGCCCGCACGCGGCTCGCCTCCGTCCGCGGCGCGGACGCCGCACCCTCGCGATCGGCCGCCGAGCTCTCGGCTCGGCGCAGGCCCGGACCCGGTAGCACCCGATTAGGCGCACGAAACGCCGCGCGGATCCGAGAAGGGTACCTCGCCGCCGCTCACGGTTCGGACCTTTCTCGGACGAGGCCGCTCGGGGCGTCGAGAAGCGCGGCGATCGAGCGGAAGGTGCGCCTGTTCACGAGCGTTTCGGGAAAGCTCGCGCCGAACCGATCCTCGAGCGCGAGCATCACCCACCCTCACGGCGGCGTGCGAATCGAGTCCCGCTCGGAAGAGATCCTCCTCGCGGTCCAAGGTCCGGCATCGCGGGCGAGCCCGCCCTCGCTCCCGAGCACCTCGCGGATCCCGCTTTCGAGATCGATCGCCGTGGATCCCCTTTTCCGGACGCGCGGCGCCCTCGCCCCGTCCGGCTCTTCGGCGCGCGGCGCGCTCGTGCCGACGGCGCGCGTTTTAATCCGAAGATCCTGAAGAAAAGATCGACGCCGACGCGTCCCCTCGGGGTCCTTCGGCCGGGGGCGCGAGCAGCGCCGCGAGCCGTTGCGGGTGCGTCGCGAGCGCCTCGGCCGGTCCGTCGTGGACGATGCGACCGCGATCGAGGACGACCGCGCGGGAAGCGAGCGGGAGCACGAGCCGCGCCCGCTGTTCGGCCAAGAGAACGCTGGTCCCTTCCTCGCGCGTAAGCCGCGCGAGCGCGGCGAGGAGCTCTTCGACGATCACCGGCGCGAGACCCTCGAGCGGCTCGTCGAGCAGCAGGACGCGCGGGTTGGTCACCAGCGCCCGAGCGATCGCCAACATCTGCTGTTCGCCCCCCGAGAGCTGCCAGCCGAGATGCCCGCGACGCTCGCGCAGACGCGGAAAGAGCGCGAGTGCGCGCGCCGGCGTCCACGGTCCCGGCCGGGCCACGGCGAGCAAGTTTTCTTCCACGGTGAGCGAACGGAAGACGTTGCGCTCCTGCGGCACCCAGCCGAGGCCGGCCTTCGCCCGCGCCTCGGGCGGCAGCCCGCCGATCTCGCGCCCGCCGAGCCTGACGCTCCCGGCGAACAGCCGCGTGCAGCCGACGATCGTCTCGATCAACGTGGTTTTGCCGGCCCCGTTGCGCCCCAAAAGGACCACGGTCTCCCCGGCGGCGAGCGAAAGATCGGCTCCGAAGAGGACGCGCGCTTCGTCGTAGCCCGCGATCACCCCTTCCAGAGCGAGCTCCTCAGCCACCGACATCGATCGAGCCGCCGAGATAGGCCGCGCGAACGCGCGGGTCCCCCGCGACCTCTCGCGGCGATCCGTCGGCGAGGATCCTGCCCTGAACCATGACCAGGATCCGCTCCGCGAAGCGAAAGACGAGGTCCATGTCGTGTTCGATCAAGAGCACCGTGACCGAACGCGGCAAGCGCGCGATCGTCTGCAGAATCTCGCGGCTCTCCTCGCGCAGGACGCCCGCCGCCGGTTCGTCGAGGAGCAGGACTTTGGGCCGGCCGGCGAGAGCGAGGGCCAACTCGAGAAGCCGTTGCGCGCCATAGGGCAAAGTCCGCGTCGGCTCCCCGCGCAGCCCCTCGAGCCCTACGCTGCGCAGAACCGCGCGCGCCTCCTCGAGCAAGGCCTCTTCTCGGCGCAAGCGGCGGAACGGAGCCAGGCTCCGACCCCGAGCCGCGAGCAGCGCCAGCATCACCGCTTCCAAGGGGGTGAGGGGATCGAAGAGCTGGCGGATCTGGAACGTGCGGACGAGTCCGGCGCGAGCTCGACGATGGGCGGGAAGCGCCGTGACGTCGCGACCCTCGAGGAAGATCCGCCCCGAACTCGGGGCAATCGTGCCGGTGAGCAGGTTCACGAGGGTGGTCTTGCCCGCACCGTTGGGGCCGATCAGGGCCGCCCGCTCTCCGGCGCGCAGCCGCAGCGTCACCTCGTCGACCGCGACGAGCCCGCCGAACCGGCGGGCGAGCGCCTCGGTCGCGAGCGCGGTGCTCACGAGCCGGGAGCCCGGCGAGCGCCGGCGCGCCGGCGCATCCGGTGCGCGAGCTGCCGCGCGAGCCCGGTCATGCCGTCGCTCGCGAAAAGAACGAGCACGACGAGCATCGCACCGAGCCAGAAGGTCCAGTAATGCACCGTGATCGAAGCCAGGGTTTCGTGGGCGAGTTTGAACACCACCGCTCCTACGACCGCGCCCCACAAGTTCCCTGCGCCACCGAGCAGCAAAACGAGCAAGACTTCCGCCGAGCGCTGAAAAGCGAGGACGTCCAGAGAGACGAATTGCGTCGTCTGGGCGAGGAGACCGCCCGCGATCCCGGCCAAGCCGGCCCCGAGGCCGTGCGCGATCACGAGATGGCGTTCGACGTCGATGCCCAGGAGCCGCGCCCGCAAGGCATTCGCTCGAATGGCGCGAAGTGCGAGGCCGAAGGGGGAGGTCGCGAGGCGCACGAGCAACGCCACCGCCAGCAAGGTGACCGAGAGGCTGTAGAAAAAGGCCGTCCGGCCGAAAAGGTCGAAAGCGAACAGACCCGCGATCGGATCGATGCGGATTCCCTGGAGACCGTCGGCACCGCCGGTGAGCCAGGCCGCCTTGTTCGCCGCCTCGTGGAGCATCATCCCGAGGCCCAAGGTGACCATGAGCCGCGAGAGATCGCGGCCGCGCAACAACAGAAAGCTCGCGACCAGGCCGAGCAGCCCCGCCACCACTCCCGCGGCGAGGAGCCCGCTCAACGGCTCCCGCCAGCCGGCGAGCGCCAGAAGCCCGGCCACGTAGGCTCCGGTACCGAAAAACGCCGCGTGACCCAAAGAGACGATACCCGCGAACCCGAGCACGAGATCGAGCGAAAGGGCGAACAGCGCCAGGATCAGGATGTCGGCGGCGAGCGCCAGATGCAGCGGAAAGAACCACGCGGTGCCGAGCGCCCCGAGCGCGATCGCCCAGAGCAACCCGATCCCAGCCGGCTCCGCGAGCCCGAACGCGCGATCCTCCGCCCCCGAAACCGCGATCTCCGCCGTCCGCTCGTCCGCCATCTTCGCGTCGCTCAGCCCGCGCGCGCGAACAGGCCGTGGGGCCGCAGGACGAGAACCACGACCATGACCGCGTAGATCGCGAAGGCACCGAGTTCGGGAAGCCAGTACCGGATCGCCACGTCGGCGATGCCGAGCAGGAGCGAAGCGAAGAACGGCCCGCTCACGGTCCCCGTGCCGCCCACCGCCACGACGAGGAGAAAATAGACGATCCAGCGCAGCGGAAAGCTCGGGTCGAGGCCCAAGACCTCGATCCCGAGCGCCCCCGCGAGCCCGGCGAGGCCGCAGCCGAAAGCGAAGACGGCGGCGAAGATGCGCGGGACGGGAATGCCCAGCCCGCGAGCGACGCGGCGATCGTCGACCGCCGCGCGCAGCTGCATGCCGAGCCGGGTGCGCACGAGCAGGAGCTGCAGGGCGAGGGCGAGCACGGCGCACACGCCGATCACGAGCAGCCGATAGAGCGAGAGGCTCGTATCGAGGATCGGGATCCGCATGCGCAAGAGCTCGGGAAGTTCGACGAGGCGCTGCTGAGCGCCCATCAACCAATCGGCAGAGGCGATCGCCATGAACACGAGCCCGATCGTGAACGTCACCTGATCGAGATGGTCCCGCTCGTAGATCCGCCGATAAAGGAGACGTTCGAGAACCAGGCCAAAGATCGCAGCGACCAGGAAGGCGAGCGGCAGGCAAAGAAAGTACGAGATACCGAAACGCTCGATCGAAACCACGGTGACGTAGCCGCCGAGCATGGCGAACGCGCCGTGCGCCAGGTTCACGAGGTTCATGAGCCCCATCGTGACCGACAGGCCCACGGCCATCAGGAACAAGATCATGCCGTAGGCGATCCCGTCGAGCAGAACGGTCGTCACCGCAGTCCAATCGCGGTGGTCGCGGCCGGCGGCTCCGCTAGCGGACCAGGCCCGCCTTGACGGGATCGGCTACCGCCGGAATGCGATCGATTTCCACGTTCCAGAGCTCGCCGTCCTTGCCTCGCTCGACCCGGCGGATGTAGATGTCTTGGACGATGTCGCGGGTCGCGGGATCGATGGCGATGGGTCCGCGCGGGCTCGTCCAGGAAAGGCCTTTGGCGGCCTCGACGAGTTTCTTGCCTTCGGCGTCGCCACCGGTGCGTTCGAGGGCGCGCGCGACGAGCTCCATCCCGTCCCAGGCCCCGACGGCCATGAAGTTGGGCCGCCTGCCTCCCGACAGCCGCTGATAATTCGCCTGGAACCGCTCGTTTTCGGGGCTCGGGTGCGCGGCCGAATAATGATGCGAGGTCGTCGTTCCGATCGCCACTTCGCCCATCTGGGGCAGGATATCGTCGTCGGTGAGATCGCCCGTGCCGATCAAGCGGATGCCGGCGCCCGCGAGATCGCGCTCGGCGGCTTGTTTCATGAGCTGAGCGCCCACACCCGAAGGCACGAAGACGAACAGCGCCTGGGGCTTGGCGTCCTTGGCGCGCTGCAGGAGCGGCGCGAAATCCGGGCTCTGCAGCGGTGCCCGCAACTTCTCCAGCACCGTGCCACCGGCCGCGGTGAAGAGCTGCTCGAAGGCTTTCTCGGCGTCGTGACCGGGGGCGTAATCCGAAACCAGCGAAACCGCGCTCGAAAGGCCGTTTTTCGGTGCCCAGCGGGCGATCCCGAGCGTCGCCTGCGGCAAGGTGAAGCTCGTGCGCACGATCACCGAGGCGCGCTCGGTGATGATCGAGGTGGCGGCGGCGGTGACGACCATGAGCTTGCCCGCCTGTTCGGCGATCGGCGCGCAAGCCAGGGCGATGGGCGTGAGGCCGAAGCCCATGAGCACGTCGACGCCTTCGCGGACGACGAGTTCCTGGGCGAGCCGTCTGCCGGTGTCGGCCACGCCGGTATCGTCGCGCACGAGAAGCTCCACCGTTCGACCGGCGATCCGCCCGCCGCGCTCCTCGAGCCACAGCCGCACCGCCGTTTCGCTCGCGCGTCCGGTCGAGGCGAACGGCCCGGTCATCGGCAAGACGAGGCCGATCTTGAGCGGGCTCGCGCTCCGCGCCTTCCGGGCGCCGCCCGCGACGAGCGCGGCGGACACGGTCCCGCCGAACAGAAGACCGCGACGATCGATCCGCATTCCTGCCTCCCCGCCCGCGGATTCGGCTTCACGCCGTGCGCCAACCGGGCCAGACCCGGTCCGCGACTTCGACGATCCGCGCGATCTTGGCCCACTGCTGCTCTTCTGTCAGCTCGTTGCCGTGGACCGTCGACGAGAAGCCGCACTGCGGCGAAAGCGCGAGCCGTTCAAGGGGAACGAAGCGCGCCGCTTCCTCGATCCGCCGGACGAGCTCGTCCACTCCTTCGAGCTCGGGTTTCTTGGTCGTGACGAGCCCGAGGACGATCGTCTTGCCCCGAGGAACGAAGCGCAGAGGAGAAAAGTCGCCCGAGCGGGCGTCGTCGTACTCGAGGAAGTAGCCGTCGACGTCGAGCTCGTTGAACAGGATCTCGGCGACCGGCTCGTAGCCACCCTTGGCCACCCAGGCGCTTTTGAAGTTGCCGCGGCAGAGGTGGATCGTCACCACCATGTCTTCGGGCAATCCGGCGATCGAATCGTTGATCAGCCGGCAATACAACCGCGGCAGGACATCGGGATCCTCGCCGCGGGCGCGCGTCGCCTCCCGGATGTCGGGGTCGCACAAATACGCCAAATTCGTGTCGTCGAGCTGCAGGTAGCGACAACCGCGAGCGGCGAGATCTGCGAGTTCGGCGCGATAAGCGGCCGCGAGGTCGGACCAGAACTCTTCGAGGTCGGGGTAGACGACGCTCGAGATCGCCTGGCGACCGCCGCGGAAGTGCAACATGGAGGGCGAGGGGATGGTGACCTTGGGAATCGCGCGCGCGACGGACCGGAGGTAATCGAAATCCGCTCCTTGGATGGGACCTTTCCAGCGGATCTTTCCCACGACTTTCATGGTCGGCGGGCGGAAGCCGACCTCGGTGCCGTCGTCTTTGCGGAAGGCAGCGACGAACCGACCCTCTTCGACCGCGACACCTTCGAGCTTCTCGAGAAAATCGACGTGGAAGTAGGTGCGGCGGAACTCTCCGTCGGTGACCGCCCGCAGGCCGTGCTCCTCCTGGCGGCGCACGACCTCGGCGATGCAGGCGTCCTCGACCGCGCGCAGGGCGTCCTGCCCGATCCGGCCCGCGAACCGGGCCTCGCGCGCCTCCAAAAGACGCTTCGGTCGCAAGAAGCTGCCGACGTGATCGGCGCGAAACGGCGGCCGCATTCCCCCTCCTCCCCGGTCCGCCCGCGAGCCTAAGCCCGCGGGGAGGCGGCGTCGAGGGGGCGGAGGCGAAGAGGCGGCAGAGCGGCCTCGATCTCGGCGCGCCGCGGCTCGAGGAAAGGCGGCAGGACGAGCCGCTCGCCGAGCTCGGATTCCGCCTCGTCGATCGTGAAGCCGGGTCCGTCGGTGGCGAGCTCGAAGAGGATCCCGTTCGGTTCGCGGACGTAGAGCGAGCGGAACCAGAAACGATCGACCTCCCCCGAATGGCGCAGCCCCGCGGCGCTCAGCCGCGCCGACCAGGCGGCGAGCCCGGCCCGATCGGGCACCCGCAAGGCGAGGTGGTGCGCGCCGCCGGCACCCGGCCGGGCGCGCGGGAGCCCTTCCCGGATCCGCAGGTGCACCTCCGCACCGGCGCCACCGGGCCCGACGGCGAAGCGCGCGATTCGAGCCCCGCCCGGGTCGGTCCGCTCGTCTTCCTCGCCGAGCGCGCGAAAGCCCAAGAGCTCGACGAGGAAGCGCGCGGTGGGCTCGGCTTCGGGCACGGCCAGGGTCACCGGCCCGAGCCCGCGCAGCTGACGCTCGGCGGGCACGGGGCCCGAAGCCCAGGGCACGGCCGAGCTCGGCCCGTCGTCGAGAACGAGAGCGAGCCGCTGACCCTCGAGATCTTGAAAGCGCAGACCGGGTCGTCCGCCCGGCTCGCGGCTGCGCCGCGCGGCGATCCCGTGCGCGCGCAAGCGTTCGTCCCACCAGGCGAGATCGGCTTCGCTTTCGACCCGAAAACTCGTGAGCGCGATACTGTGATTGCCGCGCCGCTCCGCCGGCAGGTCCCAGACGAAGAACGTGATGTCGGTACCCGGACTGCCGACCGCATCGGCATAGAAGAGATGCCAGGAAAAGACGTCGTCCTGATTGACGGTCTTCTTGACGAGCCTGAGTCCCAACACCTGGTTGTAGAACCATCGATTGCGCGCGCCATCGGCGCTGATCGCCGTCACGTGGTGAAGGCCGCCAATCACGGGTGGCATCGCACGCCTCTCCTGCTGGTTCCGATCCGCGCCCCGAGGACCCCGAGGCCGCGGGACGGCCCGGCACCGGCATCGAGCGGCCTCGCCCGGGGGTTTCGGTGCGCGCCGGTGCCGGCATCACGCGGCGCGGCGGGCGGCGCCGGCGACCGCGCGGATGGCACGAGCGAGCTTTTCGAGGCCGGATCGCATCTCGCTCTCGCCCACGCCCGCGTAACCGAGAACGAGCCCGGAACGGGCCGGCTCGTGGCGGTAGAAGGTCGAGAGCGCCGGGGCCTCGATGCCGAGCCGGGCCGCTTGCGCGCTCACCGCACGATCGTCGATGCCTTCGGGCAAGAAGCCCACGAGGTGCATCCCCGCCTCCGAAGGACGCGGCTCGAGCCAGCCCTCGAGCAGCTCTCGTACGAGGGCGAGGAACCGCGCTCGCCGCTCGGCGTAGAGCGCGCGCATCCGGCGGATGTGCTGGGCGAGACTGCCATCGGCGATGAACTCGGCGAGTGCCGGCTGGGCGAGCATCGGCGGATGGGTGTCGCTCGCGCGGCGCACGGCGACGAAGGCGTCGACGAGATGTTCGGGCACGACCATGTAGCCCAGGCGCAGACCCGGGAACATGATCTTGCTCATGGTGCCGACGTAGATCACCCGCCCGTCGGCATCGAGGCCCTGAAGCGCGGCGAGCGGTCGACCGGTGTAGCGATATTCGCTGTCGTAGTCGTCCTCGAGGACGAAGGCGTCGGCGGTGCGCGCCCATTCCAACAATTCGAGCCGCCGGCGCAGGCTCATCGTGACCCCGAGCGGGAACTGGTGGCTCGGGGCGACGCAGGCCATGCGCGCGGAAGGCGCGCGCCGACGTCCCTCGACCACGGACAGTCCCTCCTCGTCGACGGGCACCGGAACGAGCTCGGCGCCGGCGGCGAGCAGGGCGCCTTCGAGCCCGGCATAGCCCGGGTCTTCGATCCACACCCGATCGCCGGGATCGAGGAGCACGCGCGCCGCGAGGTCGAGGGCTTGCTGCGCGCCGCTCACGACGAGCACCTGATCGGCCGAACAGCGCACCGCTCGGGCGGCGCCGAGATGCGCGGCGAGCGCCTCGCGCAGAGGCTTCCAGCCCATCGGATCGGCGCCGATGAGAAAGGACGCGGGAGGCGCGCGCCACTGCCGCTGCAGGCGGCGGGCGAAGTCCTCGAACGGAAAGGCCGCGAGCTCCGGCAACCCCGGGGCGAAGGGGCGTGCCCCCGGGCTCGTGCGGCCGAGCGCGGCGAGCATCCGTCCGCGCGCGGACGGCCCGGGCGCGCTGCCCTTCTCGGGCGCCGGAGGCGACAACCGACGCGCCTGGAGCGCTTCTTCCGGAAGCACTCGGCTCACGAAGGAACCCGCGCCGACGCGACCCGCGACATAGCCCTCGGCGTGGAGCTGCGCGAACGCGGCGAGCACCGTGTTCCGCGAAAGCCCGAGGTCGCGGGCGAGCGTGCGCGTGGCGGGCAGACGCGCACCCGGTCGCAGCCGACCGGAGAGGATCATCTCGCGGATCGCGAAGTAGAGCTGGCGATAGAGCGGCTCGGGGCTCGCGGGATCGAGGGCGAGGCTCGCGAGATGGACCGGGCCGCAGCGACGTCGGGGCGATCGAGGCATGGTGGTTCGCGACTTGGCCCCACCATCCGTAGCGGAAAAACCCGCCTCGGACCAGCCAATCCGTAACCAGCGGCTTCATGTGCCGCCGCGAGCCGCTCGACCGCCGGCTGCCGCTCGGGCTACGAACGTTCTCCCGGTCGAGCCCGGCCGTCCGGAAGGAGAGGGAGATGGGAACGGATCGACGCGTCGCGACCGTGATCCTGGGTGCCGGAGGCCGCGATTTCCACGTCTTCAACCTCTTGTTCCGAAACGATCCTCACAGCGAGGTAGTGGCCTTCGCCGCGGCCCAGATCCCCGGGCTCGCAGGCCGGACCTATCCGCCCGAGCTCGCGGGACCTCTGTATCCTCGGGGGATCCCGATCGTGGCCGAGCACGCGCTCGAAGAGCTCGCGCGATCCTGTCCCGTCGATCGCGTGATCTTCGCCTACAGCGACGTCTCCCACCTCGAGGTGATGCACGCGGCTTCCCGCGCCCTCGCGCTCGGGGCCGATTTTCTCCTCGTGGGTCCGCGCGCGAGCATGCTTTCCTCGCGGCGTCCGGTCGTCGCCGTGACGGCGATGCGCACGGGCTGCGGGAAATCGCAGGTGGCCCGTCATCTCGCGCGCGGGTTCGCCGACCGCGGCCAGGGGATCGCGGTCGTTCGGCATCCCATGGCCTATGGCGACCTCCTCGCCCGCCGGGTACTCCGCTTCGCGCACCCGGCCGAGCTCGATCGGACGGATCTCACGCTCGAAGAGCGGGAGGAGCTCGAGCCGCATCTGGAAGCCGGCGATCTCGTCTTCGTAGGCGTCGATCAGGCGGCCGTCCTCGCGGCGGCGGAGGCCGAAGCCGATCTTCTGCTCTGGGACGGCGGCAACAACGATTTCCCGATGATCCGCCCCGATCTGCTCGTGTGCCTGGCCGACGCCCTGCGCCCGGGCCAGGCGGCGGCCTTCCATCCCGGCGAGGCTTGCCTGCGGATGGCGGACATCGTGGTGATCGCCAAGGCCGACCTCGTTCCGGACGCACGCGTCGATGCGATCGCCGCCGAGGTCCGCGCCCTCAATCCGCGGGCGTGTCTGCACCGCGCCGCGTCCCGGCTCCGCGCCGATCGGCCGCCCGAAGAGCTCGCCGGCCGACGCGTGCTCGTGCTCGAAGACGGGCCCTCGCTCACCCACGGGGGCTTGCCCACCGGAGCCGGCTTCGCCTTCGCCCGCGCCGCGGGCGCCCGGATCCTCGACCCCCGCCCTTTCGCCGTCCCGCCGCTCGATCGGTTGTGGGCAGACTATCCGCACCTCGGTCCCGTCCTGCCCGCCGTGGGTTACGACGCCGCCCAGCGGTCCGCCCTCGCGCGCACGATCGCGGCCGCCGATCCGGAGGTCCTCGTCGTGGCCACGCCCGTCGATGCCGCTCGCGTCCTGGGTCTCGGTCGTCCTTGCGTGCGCGTGCGCACCGAACACGTCGATCTCGACGAGCCGGGGCTTCTCGCGCGCGTCGAAGAGATGCTCGCGAGAGCGTGCCCCGCGTCCGCGGCCGCCGCGCGGAGCTAGCGGATCCGGCCGGCTCGTGCCGATGCCCCGCGAGGGCTCGCTGCTTCCCCGGACCCCGCCCGGTGCGGCTCTGTGAAGCGAACGCGGTTCCGAAGAGCCTTCCCGAGCGCGTCGCGCCCCTTTTTCTCTCGGTATCGAACCCTTCCCCGCGCTCGCGCCTCGGTGTCGGAGCGCGCGTCCCGCGTGCCGGGCCGGCGGCGGTCCCGGCCCGCTCGTCGGCCGCAGGCGCCCGCTCGATCACCCGGGCGTCCGGGTCCGCCCGCGCCCGAAGCCGCGGCTCAACCCGAAGCGGCGAAGAAGATGTTCGTGAAGCTCTTGATCGGCAGCGCCCGCACCTCGACGAAGCCCGCCCTGCGGAGCAGTTCCGTGATCCGCTCGGGGCCCGCACAGGTGCCGAGCCCCGGGCCGCCGCGGGCCAGGGATTGGGTCGTGCAGTGGAAGAGGCTCAGGCCGTAATAGGTCACACCGAGCGGATGAGCGTTCTCCGAGATGCGGTCGCCGGCGCGCGGCTCCATGACGAAGAGCACGCCTCCGGGTGCGAGCCGAGCGCGAACGGCGCGCAACGTCGCCTCGGGTTCGGCGAGATCGTGCAGACAGTCGAGCAGCGCGACGAGATCGAAAAGGGGCGCCTCGGGCACCGCCTCGATCGTGCCCTCGAGGAAACGGATATTCTGGAGCCCCCGTTCGCGCGCGGCCCCGCGCGCCCGCTCGATCACCCGGGCGTCCGGGTCCACGCCGAGGACTTCGCTGCGCGGAAAGGCGCGGGCGAGCGCCATCGCCGCCTCGCCCGCGCCGCACCCCAGATCGAGGGCGCGGCCGCCGGCTTCGAGCCGCGCCCGGATCTCGGGCAGCTGGGCGAGCCAGTACGAGGCGAGCCGCTCGCGATAGGCTCCTCCGTTCATGAGATCGACCGCCTCGAGCCAGTCCTCGTCGTAGGCTTCGGGCGGGATGCCGCCGCCTTCGCGGAAACAGCGCGCGAGCCTCGGGGCGAGGGCGAGAAGCGAGACGACGGCCAGGAACAATCCGCCCATGAAATGGTCTGTGCCGCGCGAGGCCAAAAGGAAGGCGTGCTCTTCCGGCAAGCGGAAGGTCTTCGCCTCCTCGTCGACCTCGAGCCAGCCGGCCGCGGCCATGCCCGCGCACCATTCCTCGACGTAGCGCACGGCGAGCCCGGTGCGCGCGGCCAGCGCCGCGGCCGAAACCGGCGCACCGTCCGCGAGGGCGGCGAAAAGCCCGGTCTTTTCTCCGAGATAGCCCATGCCCACGGCCATCGCTCCGGCCGCGTCGCGATAGATCCGCTCGGCGAACGCCTTCACCTCGTCCTTGTTCATCGCGCCTCCCCGCGTCTCGGCCCCGTGAGCGCAGGATAGCCCGCCCTCGGCGTTCCGTCGCGCCGTCCGATCGATCCGAGGGCCGCGATCGCGCCCGCTCCGCTCGGCCCCCGCGCCTTCTCGCACCGGGCTCAGCGCTCGCGCACACGCGCACTTTCGTGCCAGTTGCGCAGCAAGAGCCGAGAGAGGAGGCTCGTACCGCAATAGATCCCGATGCCGGTGAGCGCGAGGAGGAAGAGGCCGGCGAACATCCGCGGGATGTTGAGCCGGTATTGCGCCTCCAGGACCCGGAAGGCGAGCCCGGTCCCCGCCCCGGCCGTACCCGCCACGTATTCGGCGACGACCGCCCCGATGAGCGCGAGTCCTCCGGCGATCCGCAACCCGGCCAAGAAATAGGGCAGAGCCGTGGGCAAGCGCAAAAGCCACAGCTGTTGCCAGCGGCTGGCCCCGTAGAGCTCGAAGAGATCGCGCAGGTTGTGATCGACCGCCGCCAAGCCCGACATCGTATTCGCGAGGATCGGGAAAAAGGCCACGATCCAGGCACAAAAGACCACGGCGGCGAGCGGATCGTCGACGTAGACGAGAACGAGAGGCGCGACCGAGACGATCGGCGTCACCTGCAAGGTGACGGCATAGGGAAGGAGCGAAAGCTCGATCCACTTCGAAAGCGAGCACAAGAGGGCGAGCCCCGCCCCGCTGACGACCGCGGCGAGAAGCGCGAGCGCCGCGATCCGAACCGTGACCAGAAGCGATGGCCCCAAGACGTCCCACGATCGGACGAGCTCGGAAGCGATACGGGAAGGCGCGGGCAAGATGTAAGGCGGGATGTCCCGAAGCCGCACCACGACCTCCCAGCCCGCGAGAACGAAAAGCGCGACGAGAAGCGGCGCGAGGACGCGAAAGGCGCGCTCGGCAGGCGCACGGTCGCCCGCGCGCGGCTCTTTCGCCCGGCCGGACGGATCCCCTTCGCGCGGCGAGGTCACGTCTCGGCGCCTCGGCTCGCCATCGCCCGGTGCAACGCCGCCGACACCTCGCGGCAGAGCGCGCCGTAAAGAGGAGAGTCGCGGAAGTCCTCCTCGCGCGGCCGCGGCGCATCGACGGCGATCTCGGCCACCGGTCGGCCGGGACGCGCGGCCATCACGACGATCCGGGTCGAAAGGTAAACCGATTCGAACACCGAATGGGTGACGAACAGAACCGTCCAGCCGTGCGCCTGCCACAGGCGCGCGAGCTCGTCGTCGAGCCTGAGGCGGGTGATCTCGTCGAGGGCCGCGAAGGGCTCGTCCATGAGGAGAAGAGTGGGCCGGGTGACGAGCGCCCGGGCGAGCGAAACGCGCATCTTCATCCCGCCCGAGAGCTGATGGGGATAGGCCCGGGCGAAGGAGGACAGCCCGACGAGCGCGAGCGCCTCGGCCACCGCCGCGCCTGCGCGCCGTCCGTCGAAGCCGCACAGTCTGAGCGGCAACGCGACGTTGTCGGCGACCGTCGCCCAGGGCATGAGCGTCGGCTCCTGGAAGACGAAGCCGATGTCGCCCGGAGCGAGAGGCTGCGCGAAGCGCACGGTCCCGCGCGTGGGACGCAAAAGGCCCGCGATCAGGCGCAGAACCGTGCTCTTGCCGCAGCCCGAAGGACCGAGGAGGCTCACGAACTCGCCGCGCGCGACCGAGAGATCGAAGCCTTCGACGGCGACCGTGCCGTCGGCGAAAACCTTGCTCACCTTCTCGATACGGAGGAGTTCCGCTCCGCGCTGTCGGTGACGGTCCGTCGTTTCCGAAAAGCGCGGGCTCGTCTTCGCCTCGCCGCTCACTGTCCGGTGAGTTTTCTCTTGAGCTCGAGCCCGTGGCCCTTGTTCACGAACCGGAGCGTATAGCCTTTCCTGTACGGGAGGTCGGAAGGATAGAGCCCCAAGCGCACGACTTTGTCGAAAAAGCTCTCCCATCGCTCGTCGGTCATGGCCCCGATGCCGAGGCGGAGCGCATCGCCCGAATCGACGATGCCGTAACGCTTCATCGCCTCGATCGAGTAGGCGATCTGCGCGTCGTCCATCTCGGGATTGTCTTTTTTGATGAGTTCGTTGGCTTTCCGGTTGTCGCCGTAGAGGTAATTGTACCACCCCTCGATGCTCGCATCGACGAAGCGCTGGACGAGATCGGGCCGGCGCTCGACGAGCTCGGCCGTGGTCTCGAGCGTGGTCGAATAGGTGTCGTACCCCGCATCCGCCAACAACAAGACGACCGGCTCGAAGCCGCCGGCGCGCCGGATCGCGAAGGGCTCGGAGGTCACGAAGCCTTGCTGCACGCTGTTCTTGTCGGCGAGAAAGGGAGCGGGGCTGAAGGTGTAGGGCTTGAGCTGCCGGTCGTCGAGGCCGAAGGCGCTCTTGAGCCAGAGCCAGAAGGTCAATCGCCCCTCGCTCGACACGAAGAGCGTCCGTCCCTTGAGATCGGCGAGGCTGCGCACGCCGGAATCCGGATGAGCGAACATCGCCATCGGATCTTTCTGGAAGATGGCGGCGACCGTGACGATCGGGATGCCTGCCTGCAGATAGTTGAACTGACTGAAGTTGTTGAGACCCATGTTGAAGTCGATGCGACCGGCGGCGAGCAGCTGACTGTGGTTGACCTGCGGGCCTCCCGGTCGGATGACCACATCCAACCCGTAACGAGCGTAAGTTCCGTCCGCCAGGGCCTGGTAATAGCCGCCGTGTTCGGCCTCCGCCTTCCAGTTGGTCCCGAACACCACCCGCTCGGCGGCGCAAAGCGGGTCGTTCGCGGCGATCGCGAGGACCACCGCGGCCGACGGCGCGAGGGCCGAAAGCGCGTTTCTCATCGCTTCCTCCGATGTTGCCGCCCGCCTCGCCCGCGCGTTTTCGATGTGGCCGTGCCGGCCCCCCGCGACAAGCGGGCTCAACGCAGCCGCACCTTCCGCTCGGCCGCCCCGCGCCAAGTGCCCGCCAACAGCTCTCGCGCGAATTCCCGGCGATCGATCGCGCGCACGCTTTCGACGGGCGCCGCGGCGGGTGCCGTGCGCGCGAGCGCGGCGCCTACGCTCGCGAGCGCGAGCAAGTGGTAGAAGAGCTCGAAAAAGGCCATGTTGAGGAGCGCCCCGCCCACCGCGTAGCCGGCGAGGCTCGCTTGCAGCGCCGCGCCCAGCCGGGCGAGTTCGACGAGATCCGGGCGCTCGCGCGCGCCGCGTCGCAACCGCTCGGCGAGGAGGAAGGCCGCGACCAGAACGGCCGACAACAGAAACAGACCCGGGAAGCCGAGCTCGCCCAGAACCTCGAAGTAGATGCTGTGGGCGTTGAGGTACTCCGAGTGACCACCCGCGCCGTGACGGATGTTGTTGAGGACGAAGACGCGGAAGCCGCCACCCAGAAGCGGCCGCGCGAGCGCCACGTTCCAAGCGTATTCCCAGGCCGTGAACCTCAGTTGGGCGGAAGCGTCCCGATCGAAGTCGTCGATCGTCGCCATCTTGGCGAACCAGCTCTCGGGCAGAACGAGCGCGAGCAGAAGAGCGGCGCTCGCTCCCAGCACGGCGAGCGGAACACGGGCGCGCGAGTGCCACCAGGCAACGAGCGCCGTCGCCGCGAGCGCCAACAGCCCCCCGCGCGACCAGGTGCCGAGGACGGCGATCGTCACCAGGCCGACGGCGCAGGCGAGGCCGGCCCGCAGCCAGAAGCCGCGGCTCGTCTCGTAGAGGAAGAGGAAGAGCGGCAGGACCATCACGAGGGCGAGGGCGATGCCGTTGTTGTCGGCCATGAGACTCGGGTAGGGTCCGAGCACCTGATGCGCGCCCCCGGTCGCGAGCACGAAGATCCCGCCTTTCAACCCGTAAAAACCCACCGACAAGGCGACGATCCACACGAGCGCGCGCAGACGCTCCGGCCGGTCGATCAAGACCGTGATCAAATAGAACCCTACGAGCAGCTTGAGGGCGTCCACGAATTTGTCGAAGGCGAGATCGGGAGCCCAAGCCGCGGCGGTCGACGCCGCCCACTGCGCGGCGAACAGGGCGAGGAGGGGGTGCAAGGGGCTCCAGGCGAGCGGCAGTTTGCGCTCGTCCGAGACCAGCCAGCGCGCGAGGGTGACGAGGGCGAGCATCTGGGCCCACGGCATCTCCTGGGCGAAGCCGTAGGTGAGGCGATGGGGCGCCATGAGCGACACCCAGACGTAGCCGAACAGCCCCCAGTGCGGGCGCACGAGCGCGGCCGCGAGCAGCCCGCCCACGAGAAAAGAAAGAAGAAGATCGCGCATCGAGGCCTCGCGCTCCGCGCGGTCGGGCCGCCGCGGCCTTCGGGTCGCGGCCGGCCGCCTCCGCCCCGGCGCGGACCGCTTCGCGCGCATCGGCGGTCCCACCCGGTCGAGCGGAGAAGCAAGCAGAGCCGGAGCGAGAAAGAAAGGGCCGCCCTCCGCGAGCGCGCGGCCCCTATTCGGTGGAGCGTTCCGGAGTGCGAGGCTTCAGCTGTTGACGGCGTCGCGCAGGTTCTTGCCGGGCCGGAAACGGACCGACTTGCTGGCCTTGATCTGGATGCGCTCGCCGGTCTGCGGGTTGCGGCCCTCCCGCGCTGCGCGGTGGGTCACCTCGAATACGCCGAAGCCGGCGATCGCCACCCGGTTGCCGCGCTTGAGGGCTTCTTGGATGCCTCCGAGCACGGCGTGGATTGCTTCCGCTGCTTTGGCTTTGGTCATACCGGTGGACTGGGCGACCGCGGCGCTCAGCTCCTCGAGGGTCATCGCGACACTCCCTGTCGATCCTCAAGCAGCGCCGCCGCATATCATGCTCTTTTTCGGTTGCAAATAGGAGCCGCCGTGCGCCCGATCGGTTCGCCGCGTCGACGTTGCCGTCGGGCTGCGCCGGAGCGGCGCCTTCACAGGAGTTGATAGGATTTTAGACAATATCCGAGTAAAAGAGTCTTCTCAACCAATAGGCGATGAGGTTATTCAGAAGCGGCCGGAACCAGCGTTAACCCGGCGTTAAACGCACCGTGGCATCCTCGCCGCGGTGGCGGAGCACGACCGTCGCAGCCGGGCGCGCCGACATCGGCCCGCGTCCGCAACGAGGAGACGACCGATGTCTTCCGATCGAGCCGTCGTCGTCGGCAGAAGCGAACCTCTGGGCGCCGAGCTCGCCCGGTGGGTGGAGTCGGGCCGCGAGCGCGGCCGACGATGGCTGTTGTTGTTCCGCTACGCCCTTCTCAACCTCGTGGCGGCGTCTCTCGTCGCGGCCGCGGCCGCCCAGGGCTGGCTCGACGAGATGTGGGCGACCGATCGGCTCCATTTGTGCAAGCTCATCGTCCTCGTTTTCCTGCTCGGCCTCGCGAGCGCGGGTTGGCGGGCGTACAAGTTGAGCCTCGAGCTCAACGCCGTGCGCGAAGGACGCCTGTGCCCGGGAACGAAAGCGGCCTGGTTCCTCTCCGCGTGCGCGGGCAGGGACGCCGCGATCCGCGCCAGCCTCGGTGGGCTCTTGCGTCTCAAGCTCGCCCAACGCCTGGCTCCCTTGCGCCATCTCGCGAGCCTGCTCGTGCTCTTGGGCCTGGTCGGGACGGTCGTGGGCTTCATTCTCGCTCTCTCCGACATCGATCCCGCCCGGGTCACCGATCCGTCGGCCATCGCGCCCATGGTGTCGCGTCTGCTCGAGGGCATGGCGGTCGCTCTGTACACCACGCTTCTCGGCTCGCTCCTCAACATCTGGCTCGGTCTGAACTGCAGGCTGCTCGAAAGCGGCACGCTTCATCTCTTCGCGCAACTCGTCGAGCGGAGCGAGACCGATGTTCGACTCTGACGAGTCTCTGGACGCCGACGGCGCGGTCGTCTTCCGCGACCTCATCACCTTGGCCCTGGCCGGCTTCCTCGTGTGCATCGTGCTCGTCCTGCCCCACATCAATCCGGCCAAGGCCAAGCCGCGGCCCGAGGGTCTGGAGCCCCCCGGTAACGTCGTCGTCGAGATCCGCTGGCCCGATCCCCTCGACGCCGACGTCGACCTGTGGGTGCAGGGTCCCGACGACGTCCCCGTCGGCTACTCCAACAAAGGCGGCCGGCTCTTCAACCTGCTGCGCGACGATCTCGGCCATCGCGCCGACGCCTCCGGCCTGAATTACGAGGTGGCTTATTCGCGCGGCATCGAGGCGGGCGAATACGTGGTGAACCTCCATCTCTACCGCGACCAGTCGGGCGCCTCGCCGATCCCGGTCACCGTCGTGGCGAGCGTCAAGCCTTCGGCCAAAGAGAGCACCCGCCAGCTCCTCGCCACCACGGTCGAACTCGTCCGCGAAGGCGAGGAGCGCACCGTCTTCCGCTTCCGCCTCGATGCCGCCGGCAACCTCGTTCCCGGCAGCGTGCACGACCTGCCGCTGCCGCTGCGCGCCCGGAGGCCCTCGTGAACCCCTCGGCCTTTTTCTTCGCGGCCTTCGCCGCCACCGTGGCGGCCCTCGCCTGGATCGCGGTCTGGGCACCGCGACGTCCCGCCCCCAAGCTCGCGGCGCTCGCCTTCGCCGGCTTCTCCCTGCTCCTGGGCTATCTCGCGCTCGCCGAGCTCACCGGACGCCCGAAATCGGTGCGCGACGAATGGCTCCGGGCGCGCACCGAGGAGGCGCGGGTGCTCGCCTTCGATCTCGCCGAGGGCGAGGCGATCTACCTCTGGCTGCGCCTTCCCGACCTCGACGAGCCGCGCGCCTACCGCTTGCCCTGGAGCCTGCCCCTCGCCCGCCAGCTGCAGCGGGCGGCGCGCGCGGCCGAGCGGCAGGGCACCGGGGTCGCGATGCGCCTTCCCTTCGAGCCTTCGCTCGACGATCGCGAGCCCAAGGTCTATCCCCTGCCCCAACCGCCCGCTCCGCCCAAGGAGGTCCCTCCGCCTCCGCTCGTGCTGAGCCCGTCGCGCCCGAGCGGCAGGCGCCGGCTCAGGGCTCGAGGCCGGCCATCGCGCACAAGATCGACCAGTGTCCTTCGCTCACCGGCACCACCGACAGGCGCGGCTGGCGCACGAGCGCGAGATCCGCGAGGCGGGGATCGGCCTTGATCGCGGCGAGCGGGACTTCGCGCGGAAGACGCGAAAGAGGGACGACGTCCACCGCGGGCCAACGCGGATCGTCGGGGTCCGGGAACCAGGCCCGGGCGATACGGACCAGGCCCACGATCGCCGGCCTCGTCACCGAGCGATAGAAAAAGGCCCGTTCGCCCACCCGCATGGCCTTGAGGTTCCTGGCGGCCTGGTGGTTGCGCACGCCCGTCCAGGCCGTTGATCCTTCTTCGAGCAGGCGTTCGAAGGAATAATCTTCGGGTTCGGCCTTGAGCAGCCAAAATGCCATCGAACGCGCCTCCTCAACGGGTTCCGCCCGATGCGCGCGCGAGCGCCGACCGCCGGGCGAGCTCGGCGAGATCGAGCCGGTACAGCCACAGGCCGCTTGCGACGATGACGAGCGCCCCGAGCAGGGTCCAGGGCGAGGGCACGTCGCCGAACACCAGATACGAAGCCGCCATCGCCCAGACCAGTTGCAGATAGTTGAAGGGGCTGACACGCGAGGCTTCGGCGCGGCGCAACGCCAAGATGATCATGAGGTGTCCCACCGCTCCCAGAAGCCCGGTCGCGGCGAGGAGCGCGAGATCGAGCGGCGCGGGCGTCCGCCATCCCCAGGGCAAGAGCGCGGTGAACAGCACCGCCCCCGCGAGGCCGCTGAACAACAACGAGACCAGGGGCTCGGCCTCGCGCACCATGCGCGTGCTGATCTGGTACGCGGCGTAAGCGGCGGCGCAGCCGAGCGCGAGCCAGGCCCCCGGGCCGAGCCCGGCGCCCGCGGGGCGGACGATCATGAGCGCCCCCGCGAAGCCCGTGGCGATGGCGAGCCATCGAAGCAAACCCACGCGCTCGCGCAACAAGAATACGGCGAAGGCGGCGACCAGGATGGGCGAGAGAAAGGTGATCGCCGCCACGTCCCCGAGCGGCAAGAAGAGCAGAGCGGTGAAGTTCAAGGCCGTGCTCGCGCCCAAGAGCAGGCTGCGCAGGAGCTGGATGCCGAGCTGGCGGGTGCGCATCGCGCCCGTCACCGCTCGGGGAATGAAGAGCGCGACGAAAGCGACGTGGAAGAAGGTTCGGCCCCAGAGAATCATGAGGATCGGGTAGCGCGCGGTGAGCGCCTTGACGATCGCGTTCATGCTCGCGAACAGGAACCCGCCCGCCGTCACCAACCCGATCGCGGCCAAGAGATTGCGCTTGCCCTCGTCCATCCGCCTTTCCGCCTCGCGGGGGCCCGGCCGACGGTGGGTTCCTCGCAGAACCGGAGAGCTGACACCATGCTCCATTTCGAGAGGGCCGAGTTCGCCCGGCGCAAGGCCCGCACGCTCTCGGCGATGGCCGAAGCACGGCTCGATGCGCTCTTGCTCTTCAAGCAGGAGAGCATGTATTGGCTGACCGGATACGACAGCTTCGGCTTCTGCTTCTTTCAGTGCCTTCTGCTCACCGGATCCGGCGATTTCGTCTTGCTGACCCGTGCCCCGGATCTGCGCCAGGCGCAGCTCACCTCGATCCTCGAGGACATCCGCATCTGGGAAGACCGCGAGGGAGCGGATCCGGTCCGCGACCTGCGCGCGCTGCTCGCCGAAAAGGGGCTCGCCGGCGCGCGGCTCGGGGTCGAATGGGACGCACCCGGCCTCACGGCCGCGCGCGGTTTCCGCCTGCGCGCCGAACTCGAAGGTTTCGCCGAACTCGCCGACGCCTCGCTCCTCGTGAGCCGGCTGCGGCTCGTCAAATCCCCGGCCGAACTGGCGTGCGTGCGCCAGGCCGCGGCCCTGGCCGACGCCGCTCTGCGAGCAGCGACCGCCCGTGCGCGCCCCGGCGTGGACGAGGGCGAAATCCTCGCCCGCATGCACGATGCGATCTTCGAAGCGGGCGGCGACTATCCGGCCAATCCCTTCATCATCGGCTCCGGTCGGGAGGCGCTCTTGTGCCGCTACCATTCCGGCCGCCGCCGCCTCGACGCCGAAGACCAGCTCACCCTCGAGCTCGCCGGCGTCTGGCGCCAGTACCACGCCTGCCTCATGCGCACGCTCTTGATCGGACGCGCGCGCCCCGAGCAGCTGCGGCTGTTCGAGATCTGCCGCGAAGCGCTCCTCGCCTGCGAGGATCGCTTGCGGCCGGGGTCGAGCTTGGGCGAAGTCTTCGCGGCCCACGCCGAGACCTTCGATCGCTACGGCTTGCGGCCGCACCGCTTGAACGCTTGCGGTTACTCCTTGGGGGCGGTCTATGCGCCTTCTTGGATGGATTGGCCGATGATTTATGCCGACAACCCCCTCGTGCTCGAGCCCGGCATGGTCTTCTTCTTGCACATGATCCTCGCCGATTCGGAGCGAGGACTGGCGATGAGCCTGGGCCGCACCGCTCTGGTGACCGAAGGCGCCCCGGAAATCCTCTCCCGCCTCCCCCTCGAGGTGGTGGTCGCGTGAGCGCGCATCGCCGCGCGGAAGGGCGCCGAGTCGCTGCGCCCGCGCCCCGGTCTTTCTTGCGTTCGGTTCCCGCCCGTTTCCTCCTCCCCGCTTGGTCCGCCGCGCGCCGTCCGTTCGGGCCTCGTCGCCGCCCGATCGCCCGATGCCGGATCCCGTCCGCGCGCGATGCGCGCGAGCGACCGTCCACCCGCCCGCGGCGGGCTGGATCTTCGGGGCGCGACCGCCTACGGCGGTCGCCGTCGACCGCCGAAGGAGGGCTCGGGCTTGGATCGGCTCGAACTTCTGGAAGCGTTCCTCGCGGTAGCGGAAGCCGGCAGCTTCACCGGCGGGGCCGCGCGTCTGGGGGTGGCGCGCGCGCTCGTGAGCAAGCGCATCGCGGCCCTCGAGCGCCTGTTGGGGGCGCGGCTGATCGCCCGGACCACCCGCCGGGTGGGCCTCACACCGGAAGGTTCGGCCCTGCTCGTCCGCGCCCGCCGCATCCTCGGCGATTACCGCGAGGCGGTCGAGGAGCTCGCGCTCAGCCGCGGGGAGCCGTGCGGACGGTTGCGCTTGAGCGCGCCCATGAGCTTCGCGGTGCGCCATCTCGGCCCCGTGCTCGCCGCCTTCGCCCAGCGGTTCCCGAAGCTCGGGCTCGAGGTCGTCCTCGCCGACCGCTTCGTCGACCTCATCGAGGAGAATTTCGATCTCGCGCTCAGGATCGGGGATCTACCCGACTCCTCGCTCATCGCCCGCCAGCTCGCCCCGGTGCGGATCGTCGCCTGCGCGGCCCCCGCCTATCTCGAGCGCTACGGCGCGCCGCGCGAGCCGGCGGATCTCGCGCGTCATCGCTGCCTGCACTACGGCTATCTGTCGACCGGCCGACGCTGGCGGCTCGAGCGCGCGGGTCGGCTCGAATGCGTCACCGTCGGCGACGAGCTCGTGGCCAACAACGGCGATCTCCTCGCCGCGGTGGCGGAAGCGGGGGCGGGGATCGCCCTTCTGCCCACCTTCATCGTCGGGGACGCGCTGCGCAGCGGACGCCTGGTGCGCGTCCTCGAGGGTTGGGAAACCCCGCGGATCGCGCTCTACGCGGTCTGGCCGCCGGGTGGTCGACCGCCGATCCGGGTGCGGGTGCTCGTCGACTTCCTCGCCGGACGGTTCGGCGATCCGCCCTATTGGGACGAGGGGATCTGAGCTCAGGCCGCCGTCTTGGTCTCGCCCTTGGCCTCCTCCTTGGGCGGCAGCTGCGCCGTGTCGTCTTCCTTCATGCCCTGTTTGAAGTTCTTGATCCCCTTGGCGAGGTCGCCCATGACCTGGGGCAGCTTGCCGGCGCCGAAGATGATCAGCACGACCGCCAGGACGACGAGCCAGTGCCAGATCGAGAAGGTACCCATGAAGCCCTCTCCCGTACCCGAACGTTTCCACAACCTAACCGCCGCCGGCCCGAGTGCCAAGCACGGGAGGTGCGCAGCGGCGCGCGCGGTCCCCGCGCGCTGAGGTAGCGCTCTCCTGACCGGCGACCAGAGCCACCGGGACGACGGCGGTCCGTGACGCGGCTGGTCGTCGACGTGAGCGGCCACGGCTTCGGCCACGCCGGCCAGCTCGCACCCGTGCTCGCCCGCCTGCGCAGCGAGCATCCGGATGTCGCGTTCGTCGTGCGCAGCCCCCTGCCGCCCGCGGAGCTCGCGGCGGTGCTGGGCGTGCCCTTCGCGACCGCGCCCGGGCCTCCCGACCACGGCCTGCTCATGCACGATCCCGTCACCGTCGACCGGGCCGCGAGCCGCGCCTATTACGCCGCGCTCGCGCGCGATTTCGATCGCCTCGTCGCCGAGGACGCCGAAAGGCTGCGCGCCCTCGCGCCCGATCTTTTGATCAGCAACATCGGCTTTCTCGGCCTCGCCGCTGCCGACCGCGCCGGTATCCCGGCGGTCGCGCTCTGCTCGCTCGACTGGCTCGACGTCGCCCGCGCCTACGATCTCCTCGAACCGGCGATGATCGCGCGGATGGAAGCCGCCTACCGCTCGGCGCGCCTTCTCGTTCGTCTGACACCTCATTTGCCCATGGATTGGCACGAGCGCGCGCGAACGGTGGGCCCGGTCGCGCGCACGGGCCGGAGGCGGCGCGCGGAACTCGCGGCGCACCTCGGCTGCTCGCCGAACACGCGGATCGTGCTCGTCGCCTTCGGCGGCATCGCCATGCCCCGGCTCCTCGTCGAGCCGCCCGCCCTCGCCGGGGTGCTGTGGCTCGGGGATCGCGCGCGCGGGCCCGGGCTCGCGAGCACGGAGGGTGTCCCGTTCCGCTTCCCCGATCTTCTCGCGAGCGTGGATCTCCTGATCACCAAGACGGGCTACGGACTGTTCGCCGAAGCCGCGGCCGCGGGCACACCGCTTCTCTATCTGGAGCGCCCGGACTGGCCGGAAGCCCCCTTCCTCGAGCGCTGGATCCGCGACCACGGCATCGGCGCGCCTCTGCCGAAAGACCCAACGGCGCTCGAACGCGCCGTGCGCGCTCTTCTCGATCGCCCGCGCCCGCGACCGGTCGCGCCCACCGGCGTGGACGAAGCGGTGGCGCTCCTCGCGACTTTTCTTTAGGAGCGCGCATGCGCCGCGCCCCGCGGCGCGCGGCGAGGGAGCCCGAGAAGCGATGCGCGCATGGGAGATCCGCAGGCCCGGCATCGACGGTCTCGTCCAGGTCGAGCGTCCCGCCCCGCGCCCCGGGCCCGGGGAAGTCCTCGTCCGCATCGCCGCCGTGGCGCTCAACTATCGCGATCTCGCCACCGTGCGCGATCCTCTTTCGCGCGGGATCGCGCTGCCGCGGGTTCCCTGCTCCGATGGCGCCGGGGTCGTCCTCGCCGTGGGGCCGGGCGCGAGCCGGGTGAAGCCCGGCGATCGGGTGATCTCGTGCTTCTTCCAGGCCTGGGAGGCGGGCGCGATCACTCCCGAGGCCATGGGAAGCGCCCTCGGCGGCCCGATCGACGGCGTCCTCGCCGAAGAGGTCGTTCTGCGCGAAGGAGGCGTGACCCTCGCGCCCGCGCACCTCTCCTTCGCGGAGGCGGCGTGTCTGCCCTGTGCCGCCCTCACCGCCTGGCACGCCCTGGTCGAAAGCGGCGGGCTGCGCCCGGGCGAAACCGTCCTCTGTCTCGGGACGGGCGGGGTGTCGGTCTTCGCGCTCCAGATCGCGCGCCTGTTGAACGCGCAGCCGATCGTGGTCTCGGGCAGCCCCGCCAAGCTCGAGCGCGCCGCCGCCCTCGGCGCCGCCGCCAAGATCGACCGCAGCGCCGTCCCGGAGTGGGAGAAGGCGGTCTCGGAGCTCACCCGCGGCCGCGGGGTCGATCACGTGGTCGAGGTGGGCGGAGGCGGTACCCTCGCGCGCTCGATCGCCGCCACCCGCGTGGGCGGGCACATCGCGTTGATCGGGATCCTCGCCGCGGGCACCGTCGATCCCACCCCGATCATGCGCAAGTCCATCCGCTTGCAGGGGATCTACGTCGGATCGCGGGCCATGCAGGAGGCGATGGTGCGCGCCTTCGAAGCCGGCGAGCTGCGCCCGGTGATCGATCGCCGCTTCCGCTTCGAAGAGGCCACGGACGCGTTCCGCGCGCTCGAGCGGGCGCAGCACTTCGGCAAGATCGTGATCGAGCTCTGAGGCCCGCGGCCTCGCACCGCGTCCGATCGCGCGCCGGAAAACTCACAAAATCGGACCGAACCGGATCACTTCCTGGGCGAGCAGATCCTCGAGGTCGGTGCCGAGGTCGCCGCGCACCACGGCCACGAGGACCGGTTGGAACTCGTCGCCCGCACCGTCGCGGTCGATCAGGACCTTCGTGGCGTTCGATCCGGCCGCCTGCAACGCCACGAAGGCGGCAGGATCGTCGGTTTCCGGATCGAAGACGTCGGCGAGCACGTCGCCGATCACCAACACGTCTTCGTCGCGGTCGAAGTCCAGGATCGTATCGACTCCGGGCGGAGCGTCCTCGTTCGTCCACTCGGCTCCCCCGACGACGAAAAAGTCTTCACCCGAGCCGCCGCCGAGCCCGTCGTGCCCTTCCTCCGCCACGAGGACGTCCTCAGCCGGTCCGCCGACGAGGACGTCGTTGCCCGCGCCGTCCAGAAGCGCATCGTCGTTCTCCCCGCCGACTAGACGATCGGCCCCCTGGTCTCCGCTCGGCTCGTCTTCGCTCGTACCGTCTGGAGCCGGTCGTTGCCGGCACCGTCTTCGAGCGCAACGTCGCCCGCACCCCCTTCGAGGTGGTCGTTTCGTCTTCGCCCGCGGCGGCGTGATCACCCGCGAATCCCTGCAGGCGATCGTGACCCTTCGCCCCTTCGATCGCATCGTCGCCGTCGCGGAGAGCCGCGAAGAGCCCTCGCTCTTCGCTCTCTGCGAAGAGGAGGTCGACCGTTGCCGGTCGCCTGTTTTCCGAACTCCTCGATCGCGGCCGGAAGCGCAGGGCCTCGCCGGACGGCGAGCTCGCTCGCGAGCTCCGCTCATGCGGCGGGCCGAAACATCGCCTCCATCGCGCGTCGGAGGCGCACCGCCTCCTCGGTCTCGTCGACGGCCACGTCCGACCAGCGCACGATCCCGCCCCGAGGAACGGGATTGAGGAGCTTCACCCCGTGGGCGAGCCCGAGCGGAAGGTATCCCTCGCGCAGGCTCGTCTCTGCCGGCACCTGTTTGCCCCAGACGCAATAGCCGCCCTCGCCGTCGAGGATCTCGCCCGGCGCGAGATCGCGCTTGGCGGTCGCCACGACGTCGGCGAAAAAGCCGATCGGGGCGCCCGTGGGCTCGCCGCGCAGGGCGACCGAGGCGACCGAGATGCCGAGTTCGAGTCCGATGAGATGGGTCGGCCGGTACATGGCCATGTAGGAGAAGGTCTCGTCCGGCAACAAACGATATTCTTCGGCGCAATATTTGACGTAGTCGTGATCGCAGGCGACCACCACGTAGGTGCCCTGCTGGATCTCGTCGGGAACCGGCGTCTTGTCGCGGTAGAGCGAGGAGACGACCTCGGTCGTCCCCCGGATCTCGAGACATCCGCCGTCCGTGGCCGGTTTGCACACCTGCGCGAGCCGGCGCGCGGGACAGGGCGGAAAAGAGAGCCCGTTGGGTTGCGGCCGCAGGCCCGTGGCGTTGCACACCGCGCTCATCTCGATCGCGGACTTGGTCCCGTCGATGAAGCTGTTGAACATCTTCGGGTTCATCCGCCCGCGCTCGGCCTTCTCGCGCGACAGCCCGAAATGCTCCCAGACCGTATCGGGCGTCGAATAGTGAAAAGAGGGGTGGTAGCGCGTGCCCTTGCCGGCGCACACGACCTCGAAGCCGCAGGCGCGCGCCCAATCGACGTGCTCGCAGATCAGTGCCGGCTGATCGCCGTAGGCGAGGCTGTACACCACCCCCGCCTCTCGGGCCTTGCGCGCGAGAAGCGGCCCCGCCACCACGTCGGCCTCGACGTTGACCATGACGATGTGCTTGCGTTCGGCGATTGCGGCGAGGCAGTGGCGGATCCCGACCTTGGGATCGCCCGTCGCCTCGATCACGACCTCGATCGCCGGATGGCGGAGAAGCGCGCCCGCGTCGTCGGTGACGAAGGTCGCCCCCGTCTTGGCGGCAT
>JANXAZ010000059.1 GCA_025062095.1 Geminicoccaceae bacterium | reverse complement strand
CAACAGTCCGGCGACCAGGCGCAGGAGGGTGCTCTTGCCGCAGCCCGAGGGGCCGAGGACCGCGAGGAACTCGCCCTCCCGCACCTCGAGGTCGATCGGCCCGAGCGCGGCGATCTCGCCCCGGCCGGTGCGGAACGTCTCGGTCGCGCCTTCGAGGCGGATCGCCGACGCTCGAAGTGCGATCGGCGCCGGCTCGGCCGAGCTCGCGCGGCGCGCACTCACCGCGGGCGACGATGCCCGAGGCGAGCCGGCGCGACCCGGACCCGCGATCCCACCGCACGGCCGGACCTCCTTTCGTTTCGTTCAACGGCGAGAGCGAGCCACCGCGCGTTGTTCGTTGCAAGCGCCGATCCGGCACGGGCGGGGCGCGAAGGCGGAGGCGCCTTCTCCGCGGTCGCGTCGCCTTTCGGGTTGCGGGGCGGCGAAAGAGCGGTCAGGCTCGGCGCGCGTCGGCACTCCGAGCGAGGCTCCCGTTGATCCGCCGCGGACGCGGCCTCCTGCAGCTTCCGGGCCCCACGAACATCCCCGAGCGCGTCTTGCGGGCGATGCATCGGCCCGCGGTGGATTTCGGCACGGCCGAGTTCGCGCGCCTTCTCGACGGATGCCTCGCCGATCTCGCGACGATCGCCGGAACCCGCGGTCGGGTCTTCGTTTATGCCGCGCTCGGCCACGGAGCTTGGGAGGCCGCCCTCGTCAACCTCGTCGGCCCGAACGAGGCCGTGCTCGTGCCGGATACCGGCCGCTTCGCCCGCGGTTGGGCCGAGATGGCCGGAGCCCTGGGCATCGGGGTCCGCGAGGTCCCTACCGACCCGCGCCGCCCGCTCGACCCCGCCCGGCTCGAAGAGGTCTTGCGGGCCGATCGCGGGCACGCGATCCGTGCCGTCCTCCTCTGCCACGTCGAGACCTCCACCGGCGTTCGCCACGATCCCCGCGCCGTGCGCGCGGCCCTCGATCGCGCCGGACATCCGGCGCTCCTTGTGGTCGACGCCATCGCCTCCTTCGCCGCCGAGTCCCTGGCGATGGACGCCTGGGGGATCGACTGCCTCCTCGCCGCCTCGCAGAAAGGGCTGATGCTGCCGCCCGGCCTCGCCTTCGTGTTCGCCGGGCCGCGCGCGCTCGAGGCCGCCGGGCGCTGTCCGCGGCCGCGCAAGTACTGGGACTGGCGCGGTCGGGACGGGGTCGAATCGTACGAGAAATTCTACGGCACCCCGCCCACCCAGATGATCTTCGGCCTGCGCGAGGCCCTCGACATGTTGCGCGAAGAGGGTATGGATGCGGTCTTCGCGCGGCACGCGCGGCTGGCCCGCGCGGTGCGCGCGGCGGTCGCGCGCTGGGCCGAGGCCGGGGCGCTCTTCTTCCACTGCCTCGAACCCGAGGCGCGTGCCGACACCGTCACCGCCGTCGGCTTCGCGGACGGGGTGGAGCCGGAGCGGATCCGGACGCGGGCGCGCGAAGGGTTCGGGGTGGCTTTCGGCGGGGGGATCGGGCCGTTCCGCGGTCGCCTGTTGCGGATCGGCCACATGGGTGATCTCGACGAAGCGATGGTGCTGGGAGCCTTGGGCGTCCTCGAACTCGTCTTGCGCCTGGAGGGCGTGCCGCACGCTCCCGGCGGGGTGGAGGCCGCGATCGCCGCTCTGGCCGCGCGCTGAGGCGAAAAGAATCCCGTGCTTTTCGAGCTCCTCGTCGTCTTCCTGCTCGTTCTCCTCAACGGCTTCTTCGCGATGGCCGAGATCGCTCTGGTCTCGGCCAAAAAGCCCCGGCTCGAGGCGATGGCTCGGGAGGGGGTGCGCGGCGCTTCGACCGCGCTCGAGCTCCTCGCCAGCCCGGGCAGGTTCTTGTCCGCGGTCCAGGTCGGGATCACCTTCGTCGGCCTGCTCGCCGGCGCCTTCGGCGGTGCGACCTTGGCCCAGCGTCTGGCCCAGGTTCTCGTCGAGCTCGGCGCGCAACCCGAGGCCGCCCAGCTCGTCGCGGTGGGCGGAGTGGTCGTGGCGATCGGCTACGCCTCGCTCATCCTGGGCGAGCTCGTCCCCAAGCAGCTGGCCTTGACGCGACCGGAGCGGATCGCCGTGCGCGTGGCGCGGCCGATGTGGTGGCTGGCCCGGCTGGCTTCTCCCCTGGTGCTTCTCCTCGAAGCCTCCTCGCGCCTCGTTCTGCGCCTTCTGGGACCGCCGGGCAGGCCCGCGGAGGCGCCGAGCGAAGCGGAGATCCGAGCGCTCGTGGCCGAGGCCGAGAGCGCGGGCGTGGTCGAGCCGGAAGAGAAGGCGATGATCGGGCGGGTCATGCGCCTGGGCGATCTCTCGGTGCGGGCGATCATGACCCCGCGTCACGAGCTCGACTGGCTCGACCTCGACCGTCCGCCCGAAGAGCTCCTCGAGCGGATGCTCGCGAGCCCGCACAGCCGGCTCCCGGCCGGCCGCGGGCGGGTCGACGAGGTCACCGGCGTGATCCGCGTCAAGGACGTGCTGGGCGAGCTCGCCCGCGGCAGGCCTCTGGATTTCGCCGCGCTCGTGCGCACCCCGCCCGCGCTCCACGAAGGCGCGGACGTGCTCGCCGCTCTTTCGGCCCTCGCCACCAGCCCCGTGGACATGGCCTTCGTGGTCGACGAGTACGGCACGCTCGAAGGGATCGTCACCTCGAGCGACGTGCTGGGCGCGATCGTGGGCGAACTGCCGATGCCGGAAGGCGCGGGCGAACCGGATGCGGTGCGGCGCGAAGACGGCTCTTGGCTTCTGGACGGCGCCAAGAGCATCGACGCGACGGCCGAACTCTTGGCGCTCGAGCTTCCGGCCGAGCGCGATTACCACACGGTCGCCGGCTTCGTCCTCGCCCAGCTCCGTCGCCTTCCCCGCGCCGGCGACTCCTTTCTCTTCCAGGGCTGGCGGTTCGAGGTCGTCGACATGGACGGCCGGCGGATCGACAAGGTCCTGGCCGTCCCTGTTTCCCCCGAGGACGGGGGCTCGGCCGATCGTCCTCTCAGCCCATGATGCAGACGACGCCGGGCCGAGAGCAGATCAACCGCCAACGCAACCACCGCAAGAATTCGCGCGGGTCGCGCGGTGGCGGCACCCAGACCTGCGGTTGCACCTCGGTCGCGGAAGTCCCCGATGCGGCGGTGATGCGATCGAGGGTTCGCTCGTCGAGGCGAACGGGTTCCGTTGCGGCTGCCGATCCGAAGCCCGAGATCGCGAGCAAAACGAACGCGGTCGCGGCCGAACGGCGCATGGCAACCTCCCCTCGTGATCCCGGTTCATCGCTAACGAATGGTGAATCCGCCGTGAAGAGGGCTCGCGCGTCCTTCGGTAGGCCCCCCGAGGTCCCCCTTCTTTCGCCCCGCGCGCGCTGCTAGGAGGCGCGCGCGTCCTTTCCGGTTCGCCTTTTTCCACGGTCCATCGGAGCCCGAGCATGGCCCTCGAGCGCACGCTCTCGATCATCAAACCCGATGCCACCCGCCGCAACCTCACCGGAGCCATCAACGCCCGTATCGAGCAGGCGGGCCTGCGGATCGTCGCGCAGAAGCGCCTGCGCCTCACCCGCGAGCAGGCCGAGGCCTTTTACGCCGTCCATCGCGAGCGGCCCTTCTTCGACAGCCTCTGCCGCTTCATGACCAGCGGTCCCGTGGTCGTGCAGGTGCTCGAGGGCGAAAACGCCGTCCAACGCTACCGCGAGGTCATGGGCGCGACCGATCCGGCCAAGGCGGCACCGGGGACGATCCGCAAGGATTTCGCGGAATCGATCGAGGCCAACTCCGTGCACGGCTCGGACAGCACCGAAACGGCCGAACGAGAGATCGCCTTCTTTTTCGCCGGCATCGAGATCGTCGGCTGACCCTTCCCGGGCTCCGAGGCCGTCTCTTCCCGCGGCGCCGAGCGCGCCCGGGACGAGGCTTCGTGCTAAAAAGGCGCGAGGCGGAGGAAGGAAGGTGCCATGAAGACCATCCTGGCCGCGGTCGACGGTTCGGAACCGGCCTGGAAAGCTCTCGAGATCGCCGCCGATCTCGCGCGGTTCTACGGCGCGCGGCTGCACGTTCTGCACGTGCTCCCCGTCGAGCCGGTACCCGAGGGTCTGCTCGCCTTCGCCCGCGCCGAGAACATCCCTCTCGAAGAGGAGATCGGTCGCTACGAGAGCGAACGCCTGGCGGGCGATGCGATCCTGCGCGAGGCGGCCGAGCGGGCGCGCGCGAAAGGCGTCGCGGAGGTCGAGACCACCGCCGAGGAAGGTTCGCCCGCCCCCGTGATCGTCGCCGCGGCCGAGCGCCTGGGAGCCGATCTCGTGGTTCTCGGCTCGCGCGGGCGCACCGGCCTGCTCGCCGGCCTGCTCGGCAGCGTGGCGCTCGAGGTGGCCCGGAAGGCGAAGGCGAGCGTTCTCGTCGTGCGCTGAGCGCGGCGGAACCGGACGGGCTCAGCCGGGCTCGTTGCCGAACGACGGGGAGTTCGCCGCCAGCCGCGCCAGGAGCGGGTGCAACACGAGCCGTTCGCCCGGGCGCGCGTCGTCGACGACCCCCCCGTCGCCGACGCGCACCCGCCCGGTGGCCTGGAGCGCGAGCGCCAGGGGATAGCATCGATGCTCGACCTCGAGCACGCGCCGGCGCAAGCGTTCGGCGTCGTCGTCCGGCAACACGGGCACCACGCCCTGGACGAGCACGGGTCCGGCGTCGAGTTCGGGGCGGACGAAATGGACCGTGCAGCCGCTCACCGCGACACCGTCGGAGAGCGCGCGCTCGTGGGTGCGCAACCCGCGATAAGCGGGCAGGAGCGAGGGATGGATGTTGAGGACGCGGTCGCGCCAGCGCGCGCAGAACTCCGCGCTCAAGATCCGCATGAAGCCGGCCAGACACACGAGCTCCACCTCGGCCAGGCGCAGCTCTTCTTCGATCGCGGCTTCGAAATCTTCGCGCGCGGCGAAGGCGCGGTGGTCGACCACCACCGCCGGCACCTTCGCGCGTCGCGCCCGTTCGAGCCCGAACGCGTCCGGCCGGTTCGAGACGACGAGGCGGATCGCGGCCGGGTAATCGGGGGCCCGCGCCGCGTCCAGGAGCGCCTGGAGATTGGTGCCCGAGCCCGAGATCAGAACCGCGGTCGCGCGCCGGCCCATGCCTCCTCCGCGTTGTCGATGATCACCCGCGGCCGCCCGGAGCCGGGCTCGATCCGGCCCGCTTCGACCACGCTCTCTCCCCGCGCCGTCAGGAGCGCGCGCAGAGCCGAAGCGCGCTCGGGCGCGACGACGAGCACGAGCCCGAGCCCGGCGTTGAAGGTGCGGGCGAGCTCGAGCGGCCGCAGCTTGCCGGCCTCGCGCAGCCAGGCGAAGACCGGGGGCAGAGGCCAGGCGCGGGCGTCGAGCCGGGCGACCACGCCCTCGGGCAGCACCCGCGGCAGATTCTCGACGAGCCCGCCCCCGGTGATGTGCGCCATCGCTTTCACCCCGCCCGCGCGCACCGCCGCCAGAGCGCTTCCGACGTATATCCGCGTGGGCTCGAGAAGCGCCTCGGCGAGCGTGCAACCCGGCGCGAACGGGGCGGGATCGTCGATCCCGAGCCCCCGTTCCTCGAGGATCAGCCGCACGAGCGAGAAGCCGTTGGCGTGCACCCCCGAGGAGGCGAGCCCGAGGATCACGTCGCCCGGCGCGATTCCCGGTCGGGGCAGGATCTGGTCGCGTTCGACGGCACCCACGGCGAAGCCGGCGAGATCCATCTGGCCGGGCGCGTAAAGGCCCGGCATCTCGGCCGTCTCGCCGCCCACGAGCGCGCAACCCGCTTCCCGGCAGCCGGCGGCGATCCCGCGCATCACCGCTTCCCCCTGATCGAGGTCGAGCCGGCCGGTGGCGAGATAGTCGAGGAAGAAGAGCGGCTCGGCGCCCTGGACGACGAGGTCGTTGACGCACATGGCGACGAGGTCCACGCCCACTCCTTCGAGCCGTCCGGCTCGCAGAGCGAGCAGGAGCTTGGTGCCCACACCGTCGGTGGTGGCGACGAGCACGGGATCGCGGAAGCCGCAAGCGGCGAGGTCGAAGAGCGCACCGAAACCCCCGAGCCCCGCCTCGCTGCCCGCTCTGCGGGTCGAACGCGCGAGAGGCGCGATCCGGGCGACGAAGGCGTTGCCCCGATCGATGTCCACGCCCGCCTCGCGGTAGCGATCGCTCGCGCCCTCGCCCCGGTTCGTCTCGTCTTCGGCTTGATGCATCGTTCCGCCCGTGATGAGCTGGCGCCGTCTCCGCGCTCGCGCGCGAGCGTAAGCGCTTCGGGAAAATCGGCCAATGTCCCTCGCTGCCGCGTGTCGGCTCTTGGCGCTGTTTCTCGTCCTTCTCCCCCTCGCCGCTCCTGCTCGGGCCCTCGACTTCTGGAGCGAGAGCGTAGCCGTCGACGTCACCGCCGAGAACGCCGTGGCCGCGCGCGCCAAGGGGCTCGAGCAGGGCCAGAGGGAAGCCTTCAAGCGCCTTCTCGAGCGGCTCGTACCCGAGGAGGAGCGGGCGCGGCTGCCGCGGGTCGAGTCGCTCCTCGCGACGCGCTACGTGCGCGCCGTCGAGATCCGCGACGAGCGCGTGGCCCCCAACCGTTGGCTCGCCACGCTCGTGGTCGGCTTCGATCCCGATGCGGTCCGCGAGCTCTTGGCTGGACGCGGCATCGCTCTGCTCGAGCCGGAACGGGTACCCGCGATCCTCGTCGTGCCGGCCGTCCGCCGCGGCCGCGCGCTCGCCATGTGGGCGCGCGAGGAGCCCTGGTGGCGGGCCTGGGAGCGGATCGCGATCGAGGAACGCGGCCTCGAGGTCCGCTTGCCCCTGGGCGATGTGCGCGATCTCGCCACCTTCGACGCCGAAGAGCTCGAAACCGGCGACCGCGCCGCCCTCGATCGGCTGGCCGAGCGCTACGGGGCGGCGGATGCGGTGGTCGCGCTCGCCTTCGACCCCGAGGCGGCGATCGCGCGCAACGAATCGCCGCGGGTCGAGTTTTTCGCCGGCGGCGGGGTCCTGCGCGGCGAACCGCCGGCGGTCGAGCCCGCCCGCGGCGAGGGCGATCCTCTCGATCGCGCCGCCCGCGCCGCGGCCAGAAGGCTCGTCGAGAGTTGGAAGCGGCAGACGGTTGCGCGCGCCGATCGGCTCGCCGAGCTTTCGCTCTCGGTTCCGCTTGCCGATCTCGCGAGCTGGCTTCAAATAAGGCGCACGCTCGAGGCCTCGCCCGAGATCCGCGCGATCCGTCTGGTGACGATGGCGCGCGACCGCGTCGAGCTCGTCGTGAGCTACGCGGGCGATCTCGCGCGGTTGCGCGAGGGCCTGGCGCGGCGCGGGCTCGAGCTGGTCGAGGAGAGGGAGGGATGGCGGTTGCGACGAGCGGCGGCGCCTCCGGGTACCGGGCCCGGGTGAGCCGTGCGCTGAGGGCCGGAGGAGGGCTCGTGCTCGCGCATCTCGCCAACGTCCTCACCACCTGCCGGCTCCTGGCGGCGGTCCCGGTCGCTTTTCTCGTCGTCGAGGAGGTCGATCACCTCGCCTTCTGGCTGTTCCTCGCCGCCGCGCTCACCGATCTGGCCGACGGTTACGTCGCCAAGCGCTGGGCGGGGCCGAGCTCGGTCGGGGCGGCTCTGGACCCCGTCGCCGACAAATTGTTCGCGGGTGCGCTTTTTCTCGCGGTGGCGAGCCGCGAGCTGGTGCCCCTGTGGCTCGTCGTTCTGGTCATCGGTCGCGACGTCGTGCTCGTGGCGGGTGCGCTTCTGTTGCGCAACCGTCTTTCGGATTTCCGCGTCGAGCCGCTCGTGATCGGCAAGATCTCGACCTTTTTGCAACTGACGTTCTTGGGCTTTCTTCTCGGCGAGGCGGCGGAGATCGCCGAAGTCGGCGCGGTCGTCGCGCTGCTCTTGCCGCTCACGGCGGCCGTGACCCTGATCTCGGCGATCGCGTATCTCGTGGTCGGGCTGAGGCTCGTCGGCGGAGCCGTGCGGGCGGCGTGAGCACCCCGCTTTCCGATCCCCCTTCCGCGCCGTCGCGTCCGCCGCCGCGCCAGCTGGTGCTCGATCTGCCCGTCCGCGAAGCCCGCGCGCTCGAGGACTTCTTGCCGGCGCCGTGCAACCGCGCCGCTTACGACGCCGTGCTCGCCTGGCCCGATTGGCCCGGCTCGGTCTTGTGCCTGGTGGGCCCCGAGGGCTGCGGGAAGAGCCATCTCGCCGCCGTCTGGGCGGCGCGGGCGGGCGCGGTGGCTCTGCGCGCGCGCGACCTCGTCGGCCCCGAAGCGGCCTTGATGCGGCTCGATCGCGCGCGCGCGGCGGTCTGGGACGACGCTGCCGAGCCGCCGGACGAGCGCGCGCTGTTGCATCTTCTCAACAGCCTCGCCGAGCGCCGCGGTCATCTCCTGCTCGCCGCCCGCGTGCCGCCCGCGCGCTGGGCCCTGTCCTTGCCCGATCTGCGCTCGCGGCTCGCCGCGGCCGCCACGGTCGCGGTCGCTCCGCCCGACGATGCGCTGCTCGCGGCACTGCTCGTCAAGCAGCTGCGGGACCGGGGGCTCGTCGTGGCGCCGAGCCTCGTGGACTATCTCGTGGCGCGGATGGAGCGTTCCTTCGCGGGTCTGCGGCGGCTCGTGCGGGCCCTCGACCGGACCGCGCTCGCCGTCCGGCGACCGCTGGGACCCGCGCTCGCGCGAATGGTGCTGGACGAGCTCGCGGCGTTGCGCGACAGCGACGCGGCGCGGGCCGATGGCGCGTGAACGCCCGCACAGCTTCGGGGAGAGCCAGCATGGACCTCGGGATCCGCGGCCGGCGCGCGATCGTCTGCGCCGCGAGCAAGGGGTTGGGGCGGGCCTGCGCGTTCGCCCTGGCCGAAGCCGGTGTCGACCTCGTGATCTGCGCGCGCGGTGCGGAAGCCCTCGACGCCACGGCGCGCGAGATCCGCGCGCGCACGGGCGTCGCCGTGACGGCGGTGCGCTGCGACGTGACGACCGAAGAGGGCCGGCGGCTGTTGCTCGACGCCTGTCCCGCGCCGGACATCCTGATCACCAATGCCGGCGGGCCGCCGCCCGGCGATTTCAAGGACTTCGAGCTCGACGATTGGCGCCGGGCGCTCGAGGCCAACATGCTCGCGCCCATCGCGCTCACCCGCGCCACCGTCTACGGCATGATGGAGCGCGGCTTCGGGCGCATCCTGCACATCACCTCGGCGGCGGTCAAAGCCCCGATCCCCATGCTCGAGCTCTCCAACGGCGCCCGCGCCGGGCTCGCCGGAGCGATGGCGGTGCTCGCGCGCAAGGCGGTGCGCCGCAACGTCACCATCAACGCGCTTTTGCCGGGACCCTTCGATACCGATCGACTGCGCGCGACGATCGCGCTCCAAGCCCGCCGCGAGGGGCGCGATCCCGCGGTGGTCGCGGCCGAGCGAGCGGCGGCGCACCCCGCCGGTCGCTTCGGGAACCCGGCGGAGTTCGGCGCCTTCTGCGCATTTTTGTGCAGCGTGCACGCGGGCTACGTCACCGGTCAGAACATCCTGATCGACGGAGGCGCTTATCCCGGGCTCTTGTGAGCCGCGCCGGCCGTGAAGGAAGTGCGCCCGCGCAGGCTCGAGGAGGTCCGCGCCAAGGACCCGCGGATCGTCGCCGGGCTCATGACCGGCACCTCCATGGACGGGCTCGACATCGTCATCCTGCGCGTGCCCCGCGGTACACCGTCCCGCTTCGAGCTCCTCGCGAGCGCACACGAGCCGATGCCCGCGGATCTGCGATCGGCGCTCGCTCCCCAAGGGGCCATGAGCCTAGGCGAAGCGGCGTGGCTCGACCGCCGGCTCGGCGAATGGTTCGCGCACGCGCTCGCTCGGCTGGTCGAGCGCAGCGGCCATCTCCCCGATCTCGTCGGCAGCCACGGCCAGACCGTGTTCCACGAGCACGGAACGATCACCGTTCAGCTCGGCGAACCCGCCTTCATCGCCGCCCGTCTCGGGTGTCCCGTGGTGAGCGATTTCCGGCGCAACGACATCGCCGAAGGCGGTTGCGGCGCACCGCTCGTGCCCGTGGTCGATCGTTGGCTGTTCGAGCGGCCGCGGGAAGGGGTGCTGGCCCTCAATCTGGGCGGGATCGCCAACCTCACCGCGATCCCTCCGGCCGAGCGACCGGATCTGCCCCTTTTGGGCTTCGATTGCGGGCCCGCGAACATGATCGTCGACGAGCTCGCGCGCCGTTTCTCGGCGGGTGCGCTGACCTGCGACCGGGACGGCCGGCTCGCCGCGCGCGGCCGCCCGCGCGCGGACCTGCTCGCCGAGCTCCTGGCCCATCCCGCTCTCGCCGCCGATCCTCCGCTCTCCCTCGGACGCGAGCAGTTCGGCGCCCCGTTCGTCGACGCCCTGGTGGCCCGCGTCGCACCGCGCGCGGAGCGCGACTGGTGCGACCTCCTGGCGACCGCGGTGGAGTTCGCGGCGCGTTGCGTCGCCCGCGCGATCGCGCGGCGGATCCTTCCGGAGTACCGCTGCCGGTGCTGCGTCGCGAGCGGAGGCGGGGTGCGCAACCCCGAGCTTTTGCGCCGGCTGCGCGCGGCGATCGCGCCTTTGCCGGTGATCGCGAGCGACGAGTTCGGGATCCCGGCCGAGCTCAAAGAGGCGATCGCCTTCGCGCTCCTCGCCGCGGCGCGCATCGACGGGATCCCGGGCGGGGTGCCTTCGGTGACCGGGGCGCGGCGCGCGGTGCTTCTGGGCAAGATCACCGAGTGCTGACGCGTTAACCGTATCTTCAGAGTCGGTGCGCTAGGACCCGGGCCGGTTTGGGGAGCTCGGCCGTGTTCCGTTCGCCTCTCGCTCCGCGCTCGCTTCTCCCGCTCGCGCTTTTGCTCGCGGGTGTGCTCGGCGGCTGTGCGACCGTCCGACCGGACGACGTCGCCCGCGAGACCGGAGCGGGGCCGGCGCAGGCGGCGCGCCTGGTGCGCATGGGCAACGATGCGCTGGCCGCCGGAGATCCCGGCACCGCGGCCGGGCTCTACGCGCGCGCGCTCGCCCTCGAGCCCGGCAATCGCGAGGCGGCCCGGCGCTTGGGCGAAGCCGCCTTGCGCAGCGGACGCTACCAGGACGCGATCGAGGCGTACCGCCGGGTGCTCGATACCGCTCCGGTCGATCCGCAGGCCGCCCAGGGCACCGCCAAGGCTCTCCTCGCCC
>JANXAZ010000058.1 GCA_025062095.1 Geminicoccaceae bacterium | reverse complement strand
TGCGCGGCTCGGCGTTCCTCGGGCGACGAGCTCTCCGGTCGTCTCCCCGGCTGGCGCGAGCGCAAGGCGCGCGTCGAGGCGCCCTCTCGTTCGTGCCTCTCGCCCCCCGCTCGCTCCTCGCCCGCGCGCGGGTACCGGCCCCGCCGCGCTCGCCCCCGCGCGGATCTTTCCTGCTCGACCGCACGGCGAGCGAGCGGGTGTCCTCGGCGGGCGATCGGCCGGCGCGGGGCGGCTCGTCTCGGCCGGCTCTCCCGCGGCTCCGATCGCCCTCCGCGCGGGCTCGTTGCGCGCCGGGGCGGTAAAGGCGGCGCCGCGCGGTGGCGCCGCGCGCGGCACCGAGGTTTTCCGGGCGGCCGCCGACCCCCTCGGTCGCCCCTCCTTCCCTCGCTCCCGCCCCGCGCACCGTCCGGTGACCGGGCGATCGGCGCGCGGGACGGCGCCCCGCGCCGCTGCGCGCGGATCAGGCGGAAAAGGCCTGGATCCCCGTCTGGGCGCGGCCGAGGATCAGGGCGTGGATGTCGTGGGTTCCTTCGTAGGTGTTGACCGCCTCCAGGTTCAGCATGTGACGAATGACGTGATATTCGTCGGCGATGCCGTTGCCGCCGTGCATATCCCGGGCCGTGCGCGCGATCTCGAGAGCTTTGCCGCAATTGTTGCGTTTGACGAGCGAGATCGCTTCCGGGAAAATCTTGCCTTCGTCCATGAGCCGACCGACGCGCAGGGCCGCCTGCAGGCCGAGAGCGATCTCGGTCTGCATATCGGCGAGCTTTTTCTGTACCAGCTGATTGGCGGCCAAGGGGCGTCCGAACTGCTTGCGCTCGAGGACGTAGCGGCGCGCGGCGTGCCAGCAGAACTCGGCCGCTCCCATCGCCCCCCAGGCGATCCCGTAGCGCGCCCGGTTGAGACAACCGAAGGGCCCCTTGAGCCCGCGGGCGCCGGGCAAGAGGTTGGTCTCGGGGCAGAAGGCCTCGTCCATGACGATCTGGCCGGTGGGCGACGCGCGCAGGCTGAACTTGCCCTCGATCGCCGGCGTCGAAAGGCCGGGCGTACCGCGCTCGAGGACGAAGCCGCGGATCACCCCCTCCTCGTCTTTCGCCCAGACGACGAAGAGATCCGCGATCGGCGCGTTCGTGATCCAGGTCTTGGTCCCCGAGAGGACGAAGCCTCCCGGCACCTTGCGGGCGCGGCTGCGCATGCTCCCGGGATCCGAGCCGTGGTCGGGCTCGGTGAGACCGAAGGCCCCCACGAGCTCCCCGCGCGCGAGCGCGGGCAGCCAACGCCGACGCTGGTCCTCGTCGCCGTAGGCGAAGATCGGGTACATGACGAGCGAGGACTGCACGCTCATCGCCGAGCGGAAGCCGGAATCGACGCGTTCGATCTCCCGCGCGATCAAACCGTAAGCGACGTAGGAACCGCCGGCGCAGCCGTATTCCTCGGGCAGGGTCGAGCCCAGAAAGCCGAGCTCGCCCATCTCGCGGAAGATGGCGCGGTCGAAGCGTTCGTAGCGGAAGGCCTCGAGGATCCGGGGCATCAAACGGCTCTGCGCGTACTCGCGCGCCGTCTCGGCGACGAGCCGTTCTTCTTCCGAGAGCTGATCCCACAAGCGCAACGGATCGGCCCAGTCGAACGCTCCTGCTCCCTCCGGGGGCGTCTTGCCTTCCATCTGCCACCTCCACCTGCCGCGCCCCCGAAGCTAGGGCGGCCGACGCGGCTCGTCATCTCGGGGCCGCGCGCGGCCGGGATCTCCCGATGCGGCGAGCGGCACCCGGATCTGCGGCCGCCGCGCCCCCCAGACGAAATTGCCCTCGCGATCGATGAGGGCTTCCGCCTCCTCGACGCTCGCGAGGGGCCCCAAGGTGGCGTACCGACCGGCCTCGGGATCGGCCTCGACGACCCAGAAGCCCTGGTCGCGGCAATAGACGATGAAGCGGGTGGGCACGACGCCGGGATCGTCGCGCCGGCGGACCACCGTATACGCGCGCGCCTTGGCACAGACGCGATCGAGGCCGCTCATGTTCACGAGCGTCCAGACGGGCTGCATCTGCCGTCGGTCGATCGCTTCGGAAACGAGATAGGTGCGCTCGGGGTCGCTCGCGCGGCTCTGCTCGCGCGCCGGATGCAGTGCGAGCCCGGCGGGCAAGAGGACGGCGGCGAGAAGCCCCGCTGCCGCGAGGACGGCGACGAAGACGAGCACCCGGGTCCCGGCCCAGGACGCCCGGGCGGAGGAGGAAGGCGGCGCCGGCCGCGTCCCCGGCCCGGTCGTTCCGGCGCGCACGATCGTCGGGGGCGGTGCGGTCCGCTTCGGGAAGGCGACGGGCATCGGTGGCTCCGCTCGCGCAGGCCGCTTCGGCCTCGCGGGGTGCAATCTGCCGCGAGATCCTCAAGATTTTCTGAACGCGCTCCCCTCCCCGGCCCGGAAGCGGTAACACAACCAATAGGCGAGTGCCACGAGGCCGCCGCCGCCCACCATGTTCCCGAAGGTGACGGGAATCAGGTTGCCGAAGAAACCGGCCAGGTCGACTCCTTCGACCCCGTACAGCATCGCCACGGGAACGAGGTACATGTTGGCGATCGAGTTCTCGAAACCGAGCGCGACGAAGGCCGAGATCGGGAACACCACGGCGAGAATTTTCCCCGTGACCTCGCGCGCGGCGAAGGACAGCCACACGGCCATGCACACGAGCACGTTGCACAGGATCCCGCGGAAGAAGGCTTGTACCGGCTCCAGAGCCACCTTCGCCCGCGCGATCACCGCCGCCGTCTCGATCATCTGTCCTCCGCCGAAGGCGAGCGCGTCGGCGAACCAGACGAAAAGCGCGAGCCCGAACGCTCCCGCGAAGTTGGCGACATAGACCACCGCCCAGTTGCGCAAGAGCTCGCGCAGCGAGATCCGCCCTTCCACCCAGGCCATGACGAGGAGATTGTTGCCGGTGAACAGTTCCGCCCCGGCGACCACCACCATCACCATTCCCAAGGAGAAGGCCACTCCGCCGAGAAGCCGGGCGGGACCGAAGCCGGCACCGGCACCGGTGAGGACGAGGGTGAAATAGAGGGCACCGAGCGCGATGAAGGCACCGCCGAGCACGCCGAGCGTGAAGGTCTGCAACAGCGGCAGCCGCGCCTTGGCGACACCCGCCCGCTCGACCCGCTCGGCGATCTGGGCCGGTGCGTAGGCATCGATCTCGAGAGTCTCGGGCAGACGCAAGGAAGGGGGCAGGTCCATGGTTCGGGCTCTTTCGCGAAGAGGTCGCAAGGGAACAAAAGGCGCGGCGCGCGGCCGCGCGGCGCGGAAGCGAACACCGGCGCGTACCGTCTCCGAGCCGGGCCCGGCGAGGCGCCGAGCGCGCTCGCCAGGCCCCTCGCGGTTCTCCGGAGACGAAAGCGCGCGGGCCGCGGCGAGGGCGCGGATCCTTCCTTCTCCGGTCTCAATTCCGCGCTCCTTTTCTGCTAGCTGCCGGCACCGACGACGGGATCGAGGGGTCATGACCGCAGCGGAAGCCTTCGCCGCGCTCGGGATTCGCGCGATCACGGTGCACCACGACGCGGATTCGGCCGTGGCCCGGATCGAGGAGCTCTACGAGAGCGCGGTCGCGCGGTTGCGCGAGGCGTTCGCCCGTTTCGCCCGCGGCCAGCCGCCGAGGGAGCCGCTCGATGCCTTCTACCCCGTTCTGGGCGTGCGCGTCGAGCTCGCGCATCTCAACCTCGACGGACGGTTGGCCTACGGGGTGTTGCACGAGCCGGGTCTTTACGCCACCACGCTCACCCGCCCGGCTCTGTTCCGGGAATATTACCGGACCCAGATCGGAATCCTGATCGCCAACCACCGCGTGCCGGTCGTGGTGGGGATCTCGCGTCGCCCGATCCCGCTCCCCTTCGTGCTCGAGGAGGCGACGATCGGCCTCGATCCCGAACGGGCCAAGGACCTCCAGTCCTTCTTTCCCGTGCCCGATCTCGCGGCGACCGACGATTCGATCGCCAACGGCACCCACCGCACGCCCCCGGGCGAGCCCGCTCCTCTGGCGCTGTTCTCGGCCGAGCGGGTCGACTATTCGCTCGCGCGCCTGCGCCATTACACCGGCACGGGGCCCGAGCATTTCCAGCGCTTCGTTCTCCTCACCAACTACCAGCGCTACGTCGACCATTTCCTCGAGCTCGGGCGACGGCTGGTCGCGGAGGGGGACGAATTCGAGGCCCTGGTGGAACCGGGAGAAGTGATCACCCGGCGCGCGGGCCCGCGCAGCGGCGAGCCGCCGCGCCATCTGCCGCAGATGCCGGCCTATCACCTCGTGCGCGCGGACGGGCGCGGGGTGACGCTCGTGAACATCGGCGTCGGTCCCTCCAACGCCCGCACGATCACCGACCATCTCGCCGTGCTGCGGCCGCACTGTTGGCTCATGCTCGGCCATTGCGCCGGGCTCCGGCGCAGCCAGCGGCTCGGGGACTACGTGCTCGCCCACGGCTACGTGCGCGAGGACCACGTCCTCGACCGCGAGGTGCCGCTGTTCGTGCCGATCCCCCCGATCGCCGAGATCCAGGTCGCGCTGCAAGAGGCGGTGGCGCGGGTGACGGGTCTGTCCGGCATCGATCTCAAGACGCGCATGCGCACGGGCACGGTGGCGACCACCGCCAACCGCAACTGGGAACTGCGCTACCGGGAGCTCTTCGAGCGTCTCAACCAGTCGCGTGCGATCGCGGTGGACATGGAAAGCGCGACCGTGGCCACCAACGGTTTTCGCTTCCGCGTGCCTTACGGGACGCTTCTGTGCGTCTCCGACAAGCCGCTGCACGGCGAGCTCAAGCTCCCGGGGATGGCCGACGCCTTTTACCGCGAGCGGGTCGAGCAGCATCTGCGGATCGGGCTCGAAGCGATCCGCATCCTGCGCGAGCAGGGCCCGGAGCGGTTGCACTCGCGCAAGCTCCGCAGCTTCGACGAACCGGCCTTCCGCTGAAGTCTTCGCGAGAAAGCAGCGAGCCCCGCCGCTCACGGAGCGGGCGGCGGACCCGCGAGGGCGGGCACGAGACGTTCCGCGACGAAGCGCCACAACCCGTCCGCCGCATCGGCAAACAGAAAGAGAGCGGCGGCGCAACCGACGGCCACGAGCGAGCCCACGAGCGCGTATTCGACCGCGACGCTGCCCCGCGTGGAGGCGAGGAAGCGCCGCGGCTGCGCGAGTTTCGGGACCATCGGCCGAACCCTCCCGGCCCTGCACCTCTCTCTCCTTACCGCGCGGGGATTGAGAAAGGCTTAAGCCGCGGCCGCGCGCGGCCCTCCTTCGGCCAGCGCCGCGGCCGCGGCCCTCAACACCCAGGGTCCGGCATCGGGGGCGTGCACGGCCGCGACCAGACGCCCGCGCCAGGCGCGCGCCCCCGGCAAGCCGTGGACCAGGCCCAGGAGATGCCGGGCGATCGCGCGCACCGGCACCCCTTCGCGGGCGCGCGCTTCGGCGTACTCGGCCATCGCCTCGAGCACGCGGGCGCGGTCGAGGGGCGGCGGCGGCGTGCCGAAGGCCGCTTCTTCCATGGCGCGGAGGCTCCAGGGGTCGGTGTAGGCCTGCCGGCCGATCATCGCCCCGTCGGCCCAGGCGAGCGCCGCGCGCACCGCCTCGGGATCGCGGATGCCGCCGTTGAGGACGATCGTCAGATCCGGAAAAGCTTCCTTGGCCATCCGCACGACGCCGTACTCGAGCGGGGGAACCGTGCGGTTCTCGGCCGGGCTCAGGCCCGCGAGCCACGCCTTGCGGGCGTGGACGATCACGATCCGGCAGCCGGCCGCGCGGATCGCCTCCAAAAAGGCGAAGAGCGCTTCGGGGACGGGTTGGTCGTCGATGCCGATGCGACACTTGACGGTCACCGGGACGCGCACCGCCGCGCGCATCGCCGCCACGCACTCGGCGACGAGCGCGGGCTCGGCCATCAGACAGGCCCCGAAGCGCCCCCGCCGGACGCGATCGGAAGGACAACCGCAGTTGAGGTCGACCTCGTCGAAGCCGGCCGCTTCGGCCAGCGCCGCGGCGCGCGCGAGCTCTTCGGGATCGCTCCCCCCGAGCTGCAGCGCGAGCGGCCGCTCGGCCGGATCGAAGGCGAGGAAGCGCCGCGGATCGCCGCGCAGAAGCGCGGTCGCGGGGACCATCTCGGTGTACAGGCGGGTGCGCGGCGCCAAAAGACGCAGGAAGAACCGACAGTGCCGGTCGGTCCAGTCCATCATCGGCGCCACGCACAGGCGATGGGCGCACTCCGTCATGGCTTCCGAGATGGGCCCGGCCGGTCCCCGGATCCAGCCTCTTCCGGCCCCGCCTTCAGAGCGGGCGCAGATGCGGGGGCCAGCGGGCCGGGCCTTCGCGCTCGGGCTCCTGCGCGGGCGCGGGTGCCGGAGACGCCGCCTCGCCCGCCGCGGCGCCTTCGGGCTCGGCCGCGCTCGCGCGCGCTTCGGGCGGACGCCGCGGCGGCCAGGGGATGGGGGCGCGCATGCGCTCGGCCTCGGTCCCGGCGTCGTTGGGCACCTCGAGCGGCCCGCGGCAGGGGGGCGCGTCGGGGGTGCGCGGGATCTTCGGCGGCACGGGCCAGCGGCTGTAATCGAGCTCGTCCCAGATCACCCGCTCCTCGGGGGAGAGCGTGCGCGTCACCGCGGCGACCTCGTCGGCCTCGTCTTCCTCGGCCGCGCTCGTCGCCGCGGCGTCCGCGTCCCGCCCGCAGCCGAGCAGGCGCGCCGCCCAACCGAGCCCGCGGATCTCGCCCCGCTCGAGGGCGTGCTCGAGGGCGAGGAGGAAGAGCTTGCGGGCGCGGGCGAGCCGGCGCTCGGCCGGCCAGCTCTCGAGCTCGCGATAATAATCCTCAAGGGCGCGGAGATCGGGGTCCACCGAGCGCGCGGCCTCGAGCTCGAGCCGGGGCATCCCGAGCAGCTCGGCGACGAGAACGGCGGGCTAGCCGGCCGCCAACAGGCGGGCGGCGAGACGACGATCGAAGGGTTCGGTGCGGGGCGTGCTCATGGCGCGCGTTCTAGGACCGCGCGCCGATCGTGTCAAGATATTTTTCCTATACCCACCTCCCCGCCCTCACTCCAGCGTCGCCAGGTCCCGGGAATGCACCGGCGCCGTCACCTCCGGCGGCGGCACCGGCAGCGGGGTGAGCCCGAGGCGGCGGAAGGCGTTGGTGATCGGATAGCGGCGGTCGCGACCGAAGGCCTTGCGCGTGATCTTGACCCCGGGCGGGGCCTGGCGGCGTTTGTACTCGGCGGCGTCGAGCATGGTCGAGACGCGGCGCACGACGTCCGCCGGCAATCCGCGCTCGACGAGCTCTCTCGGGCTGAGATCCTCTTCCACCAGGCCTTCGAGGATGCGGTCGAGCAAGGGATAGGGCGGAAGACTGTCCTCGTCCTTCTGGTTCGCCCGCAGCTCGGCCGAAGGCGCCTTGGTGATCACGCGCTCGGGGATGGGATTTTCGGGACCGCGGAGGTCGGCCGGCCGGTGGGCGTTGCGCCAGCGGGCGAGCTCGAACACCGTGGTCTTGTAGACGTCTTTGAGGACCGAGAAGCCGCCGCACATGTCCCCGTACAGCGTGGCGTAGCCCACCGACATCTCCGACTTGTTGCCGGTGGTGAGCAGCATCGGCCCGAACTTGTTCGAGATGGCCATGAGCACGACACCGCGGATGCGCGCCTGGATGTTCTCTTCCGTGGTATCGGGGGGCAGATCCCGGAACAGCGGGGCGAGCATCTCGCCGAAAGCCGCGACCGCCGGCTCGATCCCGATCACCTCGTGGCGCACGCCGAGCCGGCGCGCGACTTCCGCCGCGTCCTCGAGGCTCTCGCGGGAGGTGTAGCGCGAGGGCATCATCACCGTCCGCACGCGCTCGGCGCCGAGCGCGTCGACCGCGACCACGGCGGAAACGGCCGAATCGATCCCGCCCGAAAGGCCCAGGACCACGCCGGGGAAGTGGTTCTTGTGAACATAGTCGGAAAGCCCGAGGACCATCGCCCGCCAGATCGCCTCCAGCCGCTCGAGCGGCGGCTCGATGCGGCCCTTGGCCACCGGCACCCAGAGCTCGTCCTCCCGGCGCCAACTCGTGAGCAAGAGATCGGGAGCGAAGGCGCGCGCCTGGGCGACGAGGTTGCGGCGGGCGTCGAGGACGAAAGAGGCGCCGTCGAAGACGAGCTCGTCTTGGCCTCCCACCTGGTTGACGTACAGGAGCGGCAGGCCGCTCTCGGTCACCCGGGCGATGGCGAGCTGCAAGCGCACATCGGGCTTGTCGCGCTCGAAGGGCGAACCGTTGACGACGATCAACAGCTCCGCCCCGGTCTCGGCGAGCGCCTCCGCCACGTCCTCGACCCACATGTCCTCGCAGATCATGAGGCCCAGGCGGACGAGCGAACCGTCGGCTCGGCGGAAGGGCACCGGCCCGGGCACGGGCCCGGGCTCGAAGACGCGTTTTTCGTCGAAGACGCCGTAGTTGGGCAGCGCGTGCTTGGCCCGCCAGGCCTGGATCCGCCCTTCGGCGAGCAGGGCCACCGCGTTGTAGAGCCTGCCCTTCTCGCGCCAGGGGGTGCCCACGACCACCGCCGGGCCGCCGTCGGCGGTCTCGCGCGCGAGCGTCACGAGCGCGTGGTAGGCGTAGTCCCACAGCGCGGGCTTGAGCACGAGGTCCTCGGGCGGGTAGCCGACGATCGCGAGCTCGGGAAAGACCACGAGTTCGGCCCCCGCCGCCGCGGCATCGCTCCGGTTCTTGCGCAGCAGTTCGAGGTTGCCTTCGAGGTCTCCCACGGTCGGGTTCACCTGCGCCAAGGCGATGGTCAAAGGTTCGCTCACGAGATCCTCCGCACGGATCGCGCTCGCGAAGCTAATCCGGTTCCACCCGCGCGGCGAGCCCGGTCGCGCGCGACCGCTCGCGCTCCTCGGGCTCCTCGTTTCGCTTCTCGCCTGTGCCGTCGCTCCCGCCCCGACACCGCGCGGCGCCGACGGGGCCCCGCGCCTTCCGCTCCTCGTCGTCCGCCACGCCTGGCACACGGGTGTGGTCCTGCCGGCTTCCGCGCTTCCCGAGGACTCCCCCTTTCGCCGCGCCTTCCCGCGCGCCGAATGGATCGAGCTCGGCTTCGGCGATCGGCTCTACTATCCGCACCCCGATCCGCCCTTCGAGCTCGCGCTGCGCGCCGTGCTGTGGCCGACCGAGAGCGCGATCAACGTCACCGCGCACCGCGGCCCGCTCGAGGCGATCCCGGGCGAGGAGGTCTGGCGGCTCGCGGCGGAACACGCGGGTGTCGCCCGCGCCCACGCCCGCGCGCTTTCGAGCCTCGAGCGCGACGCGGAAGGACGGCCGATCCCGGTCGCCCCCGGCCGCGTGCCCGAGAGCCTGTTCTGGGCCGGGCGCGAGTCCTTCCATCTCTTCTTCACCTGCAACCGCTGGGTGGCGGAGATCCTGCGCGAGGCCGGCTTCCCCCTCGCCCCCGAGGGGGTGGTCACGGCCGCGGATCTGTTCGCGCGCATCGCTCCGTTCGCGCAACGGCTGCGCCCGCGCGCGCCGGCCCCGCGCTCGCGTCCCTCGACCGCGCACGCCACCCGGCCTAAGCGCGAAGAAAAACGAGGGCGGAGGAGCGATGGCCGAGGGCTTGCGGATCGCGGTGATCGGTGCCGGCATCGTGGGCACGAGCTGCGCCTTCTTCTTGCAGCGCGACGGGCACCGGGTGACGCTCGTCGACCCGCGCGAACCCGGCACCGGCACTTCCTTCGGCAACGCCGGCATCATCAGCCTGGGCAGCCTCGCGCCCGTGCTCACCCCGGCGCTGTTGCGCAAGGTGCCCGGGCTCCTCCGCGATCCCACGAGCCCGCTCGCGATCCGCTGGCGCTATCTGCCGCGGCTCGTGCCCTGGCTCCTGCGCATGGTCGCCAACGCCCGACCCGGCCGGGTCGACGCGCTCGCGCGCGCCATCGCGGCCCTGATCGCGCGCGCGGATGCCGCTCACGACACGGTGATCCAGGAATGCGGGCTGGGCGGGCTCGTGCGCACGGGCGGCTGGCTCAAGGTCGCGCGCGAGAAACGGACGCTCCTCGAGGCGATCGCCACCGACCGGATCTATTGGGAGCGCTTCGGGCGGCGCTACGTGATCCTCGAGCGCGCCGAGCTGCGCGAGCTCGAGCCCGCCCTCGCCCCCGACCTCGAGGCCGGGGTGCTGTTGCCCGAGAACCGCGCGGTGCGCGATCCCTGCGCGTACGTCCAGGGCATCGCGCGGGCCTTTTTCGAGCGCGGAGGTACCTTCTTGCGCGCCCGCGCGGACGGTTTCGCCTTCGCCGGGAACCGCATCGTCACGCTCGCGACGACCGCCGGGAAGCTCCCGGTGGACGCGGTCGTCCTCGCGGCCGGGGCGTTCTCGAAGCGACTGGCGGCGCTCGGGGGCGTCCGCCCGCCCCTCGACACCGAGCGCGGCTATCACGTCATGCTGCCCCATCCGCCCGCGACCCTGAGCCGGCCGGTCTATTCTTTCGATCACGGCTTCATCCTCGCTCCCATGGAGGGCGGGATCCGGATCACGGGCGGGGTGGAGCTCGCGAGCCCCTGGGCGAAGCCCGATTATCGGCGGATCCGCCGCCTCGTGCCCTTGGCGCAGCGGCTGTTGCCCGGTCTCTCGGGCGAGATCCTCTCGGAATGGTTGGGTTTTCGGCCCACCCTTCCCGACAGCCTGCCGGCGATCGGGCCTTCGCCGCGCACGCCCAACCTCTTCTTCGCCTTCGGCCATCAGCACATCGGCCTGACGCTCGGGCCGCTCACCGGGCGGCTGATCGCCGATCTCGTCGCCGGGCGCGATCCCGGCCTCGACCTCTCTCCCTATTCGCCCGCGCGCTTCCTGTGAGGGCCCGACCGCCGCTCGAACCGACCCGGCCGCGCGAAGTCGACATCGTCGGCGGCGCGCCCCGTCGGCTCGAAGGCCGCCCACGTGCCGAGCCGGCAGCGCAAACGCGCGCGGGCGCTGCCAGGAGAGCACGTGACATTGGACAGTTGCGCCGATCGAACCTATCGTACCTCTAGCATCGGAGGGGGAGACGTTCACGGTGCGGATCGAACCGGTCCACGGCGACCACTCGATCGATGAGGTGATCTTCCAGTTGGAATTCGACGAGCCGTGGACGCCCTCGGATCTTCAGAAGCTCAAGCGCCTGGTACCGCAACTGCGCAACGAACTCCCAGCGTTTCGGCGGCTCGAACAACCGGCTACGGTCGATCCGACCGCGCTGTCCTCGGTCTCGGCTCCGCGTGCGATCGTCGGCGTGGAGTTCGCCGCCCTGCGTCGCGACGGCACCTAC
>JANXAZ010000057.1 GCA_025062095.1 Geminicoccaceae bacterium | reverse complement strand
GATCGGCGAGCAGCGGCTGCCGATCGAAGTCAATTATCAACGACGGATCGATCCGATCCGCGATACGGCGGCACTGCGCGCCTTTCTCGAAGAGCTGGGCGAACGCGCGCCGTTCGGTCTGCTCGTGACGCGCGAAGCCGAGGTCCAAATCGAGGATCCGCGTATCGTCGCCGTGCCGTTGCCTTCGCTGTTGTTGCTGCGCTGAAAAAAGCCGGGCGCGGGCGCGAGGCCGCGCGCCCGAGCGCCGGCGTTCAGTTCTTGCTCTTGTCGACGAGCTTCTTCTCGGCGATCCAGGGCATCATGGCGCGCAGCTTCTCGCCCACCGCCTCGAGCGGATGGGCCTGCGCGCGCGCCCGCATCGCCTTGAAGGCGACCTGTCCCGCCTTGTTCTCCAGCACCCATTCGCGGGCGAACTTGCCCGATTGGATATCGGCGAGGACCCGCTTCATCTCGGCCCGCACGCGCTCGTCGATGATCCGCGGCCCCACCGTGTAATCGCCGTATTCGGCCGTATTGGAGACCGAATAGCGCATGTTCGCGAGGCCGCCCTCGTAGATGAGATCGACGATCAGCTTCACCTCGTGGACGCACTCGAAATAGGCCATCTCGGGGGCGTAGCCGGCTTCCACGAGCGTCTCGTAACCGGCCTGGATCAGCGCGGTGAGCCCGCCGCACAGCACCACCTGCTCGCCGAAGAGGTCGGTCTCCACCTCCTCGCGAAAGCTGGTCTCGATGATCCCGGCCCGCCCGCCGCCGATCGCCGAGGCGTAGGACAGACCGAGCTCGTGGGCGGTGCCGGTGGCGTCCTGGTGGATGGCGAGAAGGCAGGGCACGCCCGCACCGCGCAGATATTCCGAGCGCACGAGATGGCCCGGGCCCTTGGGGGCGACCATGAGCACGTCGAGATCGGGCCGCGGCTCGATGAGCTTGAAATGGATGTTGAAGCCGTGGGCGAACATGAGCGCCGCGCCCTCGCGCAGATGCGGCGCCAGCTCCTCGCGGTACAGATCGGCTTGCAACTCGTCGGGCACGAGCACCATGACGACGTCGGCCCATTTCGCCGCTTCCGCCGGGGTCATGCAGCGCAGGCCCGCGGCCTCGACCTTCTTGCGCGAGGGCGAGGACGGCCGCAGCGCCACGGCGAGCTCGGCCACGCCGCTGTCTTTGAGGTTGTTGGAATGACCGAAGCCCTGGCTGCCGTAGCCGACGATGGCGACCTTCTTGCTCTTGATGAGGTTCAGGTCGGCGTCTCGGTCGTAATAGACGCGCATGGCTGCTCTCCCTGGTGCCGATTCGGGTCGCTCGCCGTTCCGTTCACCCGCGGTCGGGGACCAACGCCTTGGGGCCGCGGGCGATCGCGACCACGCCCGCGCGGCTCACCTCGACCGGTTCGACGAGGGCGATGAAGGCGTCGAGCTCGTCCGAGGTCCCGGTGACCTCGAAGATCAGGCTGTCGGGGCGGCTGTCGACCAGCCGCGCGTGCATGAAATCGGCGATCCTCAGGGCCTGGATGAGGCGCTCGCGGTCGCCCACGACCTTGACGAGCGCGAGTTCGCGCTCGACCGCCGGTCCCTCGACGGTGAGGTCCTGGACCTTGTGCACGGGTACGAGTTTGGCGAGCAGGGCCTTGATCTGCTCGATGACCACGCGCGTGCCGGAGGTGACGATGTTGATGCGCGAAAGGCCGCGCTCCTTGTCGACCTCGGCCACGGTCAAGCTGTCGATGTTGTAGCCGCGCCCGGAGAACAGGCCGATCACGCGGGCGAGCACCCCCGGCTCGTTGTCGACCAGCACGACGATGGTGTGGCGTTGCTCTTCTTCGTTGGCTTTCATCCCCGCCCCAGCGAGACACGAGCTCCGTGGACCGCGAGCCGGACCGGGGACGGCCGGGATTTCCGCGGTGCGGGCGCGGGCTTAGAGCCTTCGGCGCCGCCGCGCAAGTCTTCGCCGCAGACGTCTCGGCCGCGCGCGCCTCAGACCAAGACCATGCCCTCTTCCGAGATCGGCTCGTGCGGACCGTCGTCCTCGGGGCTGAGCTTGATCTCGTTGTGCGCGCAGCCGCCCGGGATCATGGGATAGACGTTTTCCATCTTCTCGACCACGACGTCGACGATCACCGGCTTGTCGGCGGCGAGCGCCGCATCGATCACCGGGTCGAGCTCCTCGATCCGAGACGCCCGCAAGCCCACCGCGCCGAAGGCCTCGGCCAGCTTCACGAAATCGGGCAGAGCCGCCATGTAGCTCTCGGCGCGGCGCGAGCCGTGGAAGAAGTCCTGCCACTGCCGCACCATGCCCATGTACTCGTTGTTGAGAATGAAGGTCTTCACCGGCAGGCGGTACTGGATCGCGGTGGACAGCTCCTGCATGTTCATCACGAAGGAGGCGTCGCCGGAGATGCACAGCACGGTCGCCTCGGGATGGGCGAGCTGCACGCCGATCGCCGCCGGGAAGCCGAAGCCCATGGTCCCGAGCCCGCCCGAGGTCAGCCAGCGCATGGGCTTGTCGAACTTGAAGTGCTGCGCCGCCCACATCTGGTGCTGACCCACGTCCGTGGTCACGTAGACGTCGCGGTCGCGCGTCTTCTCCCACAGCCGCTTGATCGCCGTCTGCGGCTTGATCGCCCTGCTCTCCTGGCGGAAGCGCAAGGAGTCGACCGCGCGCCATTTCTCGATCTGCCGCCACCAACCCGTCAGCCGTTCGGGATCGTGCTCGTTGGCGCGCCGGCGGAAGCAGTCGAGCATGGCCAGGAGCGCGAGCTCGGCATCACCGACGATCGGGACGTCGACGACGACGTTCTTGTTGATCGAAGACGGATCGATGTCGACGTGGACCTTCTTCGAGCGGGGCGAGAAACCGTCGAGCCGACCGGTGACGCGATCGTCGAAGCGGGCGCCGATCGCGAGCATCAGATCGCACTCGTACATGGCCATGTTGGCCTCGTAGGTGCCGTGCATCCCGAGCATGCCCAAGAACTGCGGATCGGAGGCGGGATAGGCACCGAGGCCCATGAGGGTGAGGGTGATCGGAGCGCCGGTGGCGCGCACGAGCTCGGTCAACAGCGTACAGGCAGTGGGACCGGCGTTGATGACCCCGCCGCCCACGTAGAAGATCGGGCGCTGGGCACGCAACAAGAGCTCGATCGCCTCTTCCACGCGCGCGAGATCGGGCTCGCGGCGGGGGCGATAGCCGCGCAGGCGCACGGCCTCCGGCCCCACGTACGGCGCTTTGCCCGTCTGGATGTTCTTGGGCAGGTCGACGACCACCGGCCCGGGGCGACCGGAGCGGGCGACATGAAAGGCCTCGTGGATGATCCGGGCGAGGTCCTCGGGCCGCTTGACGAGATAATTGTGCTTGGTGCACGGCCGCGTGATGCCCACCGTGTCCGCCTCTTGGAAGGCGTCGTTGCCGATCATGTGGGTGGGCACCTGGCCCGTGAGGCAGACGATGGGCGTGCTGTCCATGAGCGCATCGGTGAGGCCGGTGACCGTGTTCGTCGCTCCGGGACCGGAGGTGACGAGGACCACGCCGACCTTGCCCGTCGAGCGCGCGTAGCCTTCCGCCGCGTGGACCGCGGCCTGTTCGTGGCGGACGAGGATGTGGCGGATCTTGTCCTGCTGGAAGAGCACATCGTAGAGCGGCAGGACCGCCCCGCCGGGATAGCCGAAGATCAGCTCCACGCCCTGGTCTTGGAGCGCTTTCACGATCACCTGGGCGCCGGTGAGCTGGCTGGTCTCGGTGGCGGAAGCGGTAGCGGGCACGAGCGGAGCTCCCTGCGGCGGGTGGAAAAGGCGGAGATCGCGGTGCCGCCTTCCTTAAGTAGTGCGGGCGCAGCGGTCAACGCGCCGAAGAGGGCGCGCTTGACGGCCGCTTCGGGCTCTGGAACAGCCTCGCGCCGCGTCGCGTCGGCGATCGCTCCACCTCTTCCCCGAGGAGTTCGGCGATGAGCAGCGCCCCGACCGCCCGGCCGGTCCGCGGCACCCACGATCTGTTCGGCGAGGAGCTGCGCCGACATCGCCACGTCGCCGAGACCGGGCGCGCGATCTGCGAGCGCTGGGGCTATCAGGAGATCGCCACCCCCATTTTCGAGCACACGGAAGTCTTCGCGCGGTCTCTGGGCGATGTCTCTGACATCGTCACCAAGGAGATGTACACCTTCACCGACCGCGGCGGCGAGTCGATCACCTTGCGGCCCGAGAACACCGCCGGGGTGTGTCGCGCCGTGATCACGCTCGGGCTCTACCAACAGCTGCCCGTCAAGCTCTTCTATTTCGGCCCGATGTTCCGCTACGAGCGGCCGCAGAAAGGGCGTTTGCGCCAGTTCCACCAGATCGGGATCGAGTGCATCGGAGCCCCCGAGCCGCTCGCCGACGCCGAGGTCATCGCCGCCGGTGCCCACGTGCTCGAGGCGCTCGGGGTGCTCGAGGCCACCACCCTCGAGCTCAACAGCCTGGGCGATCTCGAGAGCCGCGCTCGGTACCGTGATGCGCTCGTGCGCTATCTCGAAGGACACCGCGCGCGGCTCTCCCCCGAGAGCCGGCTGCGGCTCGAGCGCAATCCCTTGCGCATCCTCGACAGCAAAGACGAAGCCGACCGCGCGATCGTGGCCGAGGCGCCCTCGCTCCTCGATTACCTCAACGCGGAAAGCCGCGATTTCTACGAGCGGGTCAAAGAGGCGCTCGCGCGGCTCGACGTGCGCTGGGTGGAAAATCCGCGGCTCGTGCGCGGGCTCGACTATTACACCCATACCGCCTTCGAGTTCACGACCACGCGCCTGGGCGCCCAAGGCGCGGTGCTCGCCGGCGGCCGCTACGACGGTCTCGTCAAGACCTTGGGCGGGCCCGACGTCCCGGGCGTGGGCTGGGCCGCCGGGGTCGAGCGGCTGGCGCTGTTGCTCGCCGCCGCCCCGCCCGCCCCACGCCCGCTCGCGATCGTGCCCATCGGCGAGCGCGCCGAGGCCGAGGCCTGGACGCTCGCGCGCGATCTCCGGCGCGAGGGCCACGCGGTCGAGCTCGCCTTCGAAGGCAAGCCGAGCAAGAGGCTCAAGCGCGCCGATCGGCTGGGCGCGCGCGTGGCTCTGTTCTTGGGCGAAGACGAGCTCGCCCGCGGCACCGTCAAGCTGCGCGATCTCGACCGCGGCACCGAGGAGGAGGTGGCGCGCGCGGCGCTCGCGAACCGCCTTTCGCGCCTCGCCGGGGAGGAGCGGGCTTGACCGGGGGCGGAGCCTCGCCCACCTGCCGAACGTGGACCGCACCATTTCCGATCAGCGTCTGGATGCCATTCTCGCGCGGCGGGACGAGCTCCGTGCGCTCCTCCTCGCGGCGGAGCCCGCGCGTTTCGCCGCGCTCGCCAAGGAGCTCGCCGAGCTCGAGCCGGTGGCCGAGCGGATCGAGGCCTACCGCAAGGCGCGCGGCGAACTCGCCGAGGCCGAGGCGATCCTCTCCGATCCCGCGAGCGATCCCGAGCTGCGCGCGCTCGCCCGCGAGGAACGCGCGAGCCTGCAGGCGCGCGTCGACGCCCTCGGGCGCGAGCTGCGCCGGGCGCTCCTGCCCAAAGACGCCTTCGACGAGAAGAGCGCGATCTTGGAGGTGCGCGCGGGCACGGGCGGAGAGGAGGCGGCCCTGTTCGCCGCCGATCTTCTGGCGATGTACCGCCGCTATTGCGAGCTCCAGGGCTGGCGCTTCGAGCTCCTCGACCTCTCGGAGACCGATCTCGGCGGCATCAAGGAGGCGATCGCGCGCGTCGAGGGCCGAGGGGCCTTCGCCAAGCTCAAGTTCGAGGCCGGGGTGCACCGCGTCCAGCGCGTGCCGGTGACCGAATCGGGCGGGCGGATCCACACCTCGGCGGCCACCGTGGCCGTGCTCCCGGAAGCCGAAGAGGTCGATCTCGCCCTCGACGAGCGCGACCTCGAGATCGACGTCTTCCGCGCCTCGGGGGCGGGCGGCCAGCACGTCAACCGGACCGAGAGCGCGGTGCGGATCACGCACAAGCCCACCGGCATCAGCGTCGTCGTCCGAGACGAGCGCTCGCAACACCGCAACAAGGCGCGCGCGCTCGCGCTTCTGCGCTCGCGCCTGCTCGCCCGCGAGCGCGCCGAACAACACGCCCAACGCGCCGCCGACCGCCGTCACCAGGTGGGCACGGGCGACCGCAGCGAGCGCATCCGGACCTACAATTTCCCCCAGAACCGGGTCACCGACCACCGCATCGAGCTCACCCTCTACGAGCTCGACCGCGTGCTTTCGGGCGAAAAGCTCGGGGTGATCGTCGACGCCCTGGTCACCGCCGACGAGGCGGCGCGCCTGGCAGCGCAGGAAGAAGGGGCGGGATCGTGAGCAGCGTCGCCCGAGCCCTCGCGGCCGCGACGCAGCGGTTGCGCGAAGCGGGGATCGAGCGCGCCCGCGCCGAGGCGCGGATCCTGCTCGCCCGGGCGAGCGGACTTCCGCGCGAGGCCCTTCTGGGGGCGGGAGCGTTTACGCTCGACCCCGAGACGCGCGCGCGCTTCGAGGCCCTCGTCGCGCGGCGCGCGTCGCGCGAACCCATGGCCTACGTGCTCGGCAGGCGCGCGTTCTGGACGCTCGAGCTCGACGTCGCACCGGGAGTGCTCGTGCCGCGGCCGGAGACCGAAACCCTCGTGGAAGCGGCTCTCGAAGCCTTCCCGCAACGCGATTCGCCCCTGCGCGTCCTCGATCTCGGCACCGGCTCGGGCTGTCTTCTCGCCGCGGTGTTGAGCGAGTTCCCGAAAGCCTTCGGGGTCGGCGTCGATCGTTGCCCGCGGGCGCTCGCGCTCGCCCGCGCGAACCTCGAAAAGCTCGGGCTCGCCGCGCGCGCCGCGCTTCTCTGCGCGGACTGGGGGCGAGCGCTCGTCGGACGCTTCGCGCTCGTGGTCTGCAACCCGCCCTATGTCGCATCCTCCGAGCTCGCCCGGCTCGATCCCGAGGTCGCTCGCTTCGAGCCGCGCGCGGCCCTCGACGGCGGTCCCGACGGGCTCGACGCGTACCGCGCCCTCCTTCCCGATCTTCCCCGCTTGCTCGCTCCCGAGGGAATCGTCTGTCTCGAGGTCGGGGCGGGGCAGGCGGAGCGCGTGCGCGCCCTCGCCGAGTCGCGGGGCTTCGCGGTGACGCCGCGCGCGGATCTCGCGGGGATCCCGCGCTGCCTCGTGCTCCGTCGCGCACCGAGCGGCTGAAAGACCGGCTGCGACGATCGGACGCCTTTTTTCGCTTGCTCCTCGGCGCGGCCGTGTCATGGTCGTCGCGTCGGGGTGAACAGCGAAAGGAGGTGGTCCGGTGCGCATCTGGGCTTTCGTACTCGCGGTGGCGACGTTGGTGGCGGCCGGTGCGGCGCGCGCCGACTACGATTGCGGCGACTGGGTCGCGATCGCGGCCAAGGCGAAAGAGGCGACCGTCGCCCAGCAGCAGGCGACGCAGGAGACCCGTTCGCCCCAGAGCTGAGCCCGCGAGCGGAACACCGCGCCATCGGCGCGGGCTCGAAGGAAGGGCCGGGCGATCCCCGGCCCTTCGCCCTTCTCAGGATCGCCGGCGCGCTCTAGGCAGGAGCCGATCGCCGAAAGGAAAGGAAACGCCGTGCGGGTCGTGCTCTTGGGCGCCCTCGACGCTTGGCTCTCGCGGACGATCGCGGCGGGTCTGGCTCCCCTTGCGCGCGCGAGCGACCTCGAGGCCGCGGGGGCGGCGGAACGCCGCGGGGTCGAGCCGATCGCCGATCTCGCCGAGCTCGTCGTGCGGCTCTCTCCGCCGCGCTTTTTCCTCCTCGACGCTCCCCCCGATCGGGTCGATGCGGTGATCGACGAGGCCTCGCGGGCCATCGAGCCGGGCGACGTCGTGCTCGACTGCGCGCGGTCCTGGTGGTGCGACACGCTGCGCCGTCACCGCCGACTGCGCCACCGCGCCCTCCATCACCTCGATGTCGCGGAAGCGAGGGGGCCCGCGGGCCCGCTCCTGTTGGTCGGGGGCAGGCCGGATGCCGTGGCCCTCGCCCGGCCGCTCCTCGAAACCCTCGCCCGGCCGGGGCGGATGGTCGTGGCGGGAGGACCGGGGGCGGCGCACTGGGCGGGGGAGGTGACGGCGGCGCTCGCCACCGCGCGGGCGCGCGCCGAAAGCGAGGCGCGGGCGCTTCTCGAAGCCTTCCCGGGCGGGCTCGACGCCGAGGCGGTGGCCGCGGCCCTGGGGTTCGGGGAGACCGCCGCCGACGGCCGCGCCGCCTGGCTTGCCGACGACGCGCTGCGCTTGCAGGCGCCGGCGCCGCTTCTCGCCCTCGCGGCCATGCAGCGTCTCGAAGAAGCGCTCGAGGAGCTCGAGGACGACCCGCCGCCCCCGCGGCTCGGCCCCTTCGCCTGGCCGCGGGAGATCCTCTGAGCGCGGGAGATCGGCAGCGATGGACTACCGCAAGCTCGGCCGTTCGGGCCTGCTCGTTTCGCCGCTGTGTCTGGGCACGATGATGTTCGGCGGGCCCACCGACGAGGCCACCGCCCGGCGGATCGTGGCGATCGCGCGCGAGGCCGGGATCAACTTCCTGGATACCGCCGACGTCTACAACGAGGGGCGCGCGGAGGAGATCACCGGGCGGGCGATCCGCGCCGAGCGCTCGTGGTGGATCCTCGCCACCAAGGTGGGCAATCCCACCGGCGCCGGCCCCAACGAGCGGGGGCTTTCGCGCCGGCGCGTCCTCGAGGCCTGCGAGGCGAGCCTGAGACGGCTCGGCACCGAGTGGATCGACGTCTACTACTTCCACCGCGAGGACCACGCCACCCCGCTCGCGGAGAGCGTGGGGGCCGTGGCCGATCTCGTCCGCGCCGGCAAGGTCCGCTATCTCGGGCTGTCGAACTTCCGCGCCTGGCGGATCGCGGAAGTCTGCCGGCTGTGCGAGGAAGCCGGGATCGACCGGCCGGTCGTCTGTCAGCCCTATTACAACCTCGTCAACCGCCAACCCGAGGTCGAGGTCCTGCCGGCCTGCGGCTATTTCGGCCTCGGGGTGGCGCCCTACAGCCCGCTCGCCCGCGGCGTGCTCACCGCCAAATACCGCCCCGGAGAGCCGCCGCCTCCCGAGACCCGGGCCGGGCGGCAGGACCGCCGGATGATGGAGACCGAATGGCGGCCCGAGAGCCTCGCGATCGCCCAGCGTCTGGCCGCGCACGCGCAGGCGAAGGGGATGACCCCGATCCAGTTCGCGATCGCCTGGCTCTTGAACAACGAGCTCGTCACGAGCCCGATCGTGGGCCCCCGGGACGAGGGGCAGATGCGCGATTATCTGTCCGCCCTCGAGGCCCGCATCGACGAGGAAGACGAGGCGCTCGTCGACAGTCTCGTGGCGCCCGGGCATCCCAGTACGCCCGGTTACAACGATCCCGCCTATCCGATCGAGGGGCGCAGGCCGCGAGTAGTCCCGAGGTGACCGCGCGGCCGGATCGTCAACTGGTCCGCGAAAGACTGTTCGCCACATCTCCCGAGCCGGTAGGGCACTTTCCCGCTTGCTCGGTTCCGAGACCGAAGTTATCGAAAATTCAGGATAACGGTTCGCGGCGGGGCGCGGTGCTTCGGCCGCGCGACCGTCGCGCGAATCGACGGGGAGCCATGGACACGGGGCTCGGGGGAGCCCGTCGCGGGATGTCCGCGAAGGGGACGGGGGCGGCATCACCACGGCTGAAGGCGGCGCTCGCCCGCGCTGCGGACGTGGGCCTCGCCACCCTCGCCTGGCCCGCCGCCTTCTGGGTCAGGGGCGATTTCGACCCGGCGGCGGTGCGGGTGGAGGCGTGGGATCTCGTGCTCGCCGCCGCCGCGGCGGCGGTGGTGTTCGCGGCCGCGGGCGTGCACCGCGCGACGGGGCGGCACCTCTTCCTGGGCGATCTCGCGCGGATCGGCGCGGCGGCGGTGCTCCTCGCCGCGACGCTGACCTCGCTCGAGTTCGCGCGCGACCGCGGGGTCGAGCTGCCGCGCGCGGTTCCGCCGGTGTACGCGCTCCTCGTCGCCGCGGCGCTCACCGGCGTTCGTCACGCGCGCTCGGCGCTCGAGCTCTGGCGCGCATCGGCGCGGGCGCTGCCGCCCGCCCTCGACCTGGCCCCGGTGCTCCTCGTGGGCGCGGGCGAAGAGGCGGGGCTGGCCATCCGGCTGCTGCGCCGCTTCGCCCCGGCGGCGGTGCCGATCGGCATCCTCGACGACGAGACGCGGCCGGGGCGCTCGCTCGAAGGCGTGCCGGTTCTGGGCGGGCTCGACGAGCTGCGACCGGCGATCGCCCGGCTCACGGTGCGCGGCGTGCGTCCGCGGCGCATTCTCGTCACCGGGCGCGAGGGCGCGGACGCCCGAGCGTGGGAGCGGATCGGCCGGATCGCCCGCACCGAGCAGATCCCGCTCGATCGGCTCGAGGATCTCCTGCGGCTCGAGGCCTACGCGGCGGGGGCGGAGATTGCCGCGCCGGCCGAGCCGCCGCCCGCGCGTCGGGCCTATTTCGCGGTCAAACGGGCGATGGACGTCGCCGCGGCGGCGCTCGGGCTCCTCTTCGTCGCGCCGCTTCTCGGCCTCGCCGCGCTCGCCGTGCGCGCGAGCCTGGGCCCGCCCGTGTTCTTCCGCCAGGTCCGCCGCGGCCGCGGGCTCGTGCCCTTCGAGCTCGTGAAGCTGCGGACCATGCCCGATCCCACGGGCGAGGAGAACCCGCGCGCCGTCGAGCGCGCCCGCCTGCATCCCCTCGGCCGCTTCCTGCGCCGCTTCAAGATCGACGAGCTGCCGCAGTTGTGGAACGTGCTCAAAGGCGACATGGCCCTCGTCGGCCCGCGGCCGCTCGTCGATCGCGAGCTCGCCGAGCTCCCCGATCGGGGTCGCGCGCGCGCGGCCATGCGCCCGGGGCTCACGGGCTGGGCGCAGGTCAACGGCGGTCAGCTCCTCTCCTTGCGCGAGAAAGAGGCGCTCGATCTGTGGTACATCGCGCATGCGAGCCTGCGGCTCGACCTCCTCGTCCTCTGGCGCACGCTCGTCATGATCGTGCGCGGGGAGCGGGTGAACGAGGAAGAGGTCGCGCGCGCCCTGCGCGCGCGCGAGGCGAGCCCGGCGCTGGAGGCGGTGGGGTGAGCGAGCTTTGCGCGCGCTACGCCTTGAGCCCCGGCGAGCGCTGGTACTGCGTCATGACGCAGCCCCGGCGCGAGGCCTTCGCCCGCGACAATCTCGAGCGCCAGGGCTTCCGCTGCTTCCTGCCGCTGTTGCGGCGCAGCCTGCGCCACGCGCGGAAAGTCGAGGTGCGCCTGTGCGCCCTCTTCCCCCGCTATCTCTTCCTCGTCCTCGATCTCGAGCGCGACCGCTGGCGCAGCGTGCGCGGCACTTATGGTGTGGCGCGGCTGCTCATGGAAGGCGAGCGGCCGCGCGCGGTACCTCCGGGCGTGGTCGAGGCGCTGCTCGCTGCCGCCGATGCGCACGGCGCGTTGTGTGCGGGGCGGGAGGTGAGGCCGGGCGATCGGGTGCGGATCCTCGTCGGGCCTTTGGCCGATCGTCTGGCGACGGTCACGCGGCTCGACGAGAAGGGCCGCGTGGCGGTGTTGCTCGAGATCCTGGGTGCGGAGCGCCCGGTGATCCTCG
>JANXAZ010000056.1 GCA_025062095.1 Geminicoccaceae bacterium | reverse complement strand
CCCACCCCGCGCGGGACCCCTGGGCCGCGCGGCCGGCCCCGGGCTGTCGGCGCGCCGGACGGGCGGCGTCGGCCCGCCCCCCCCCGCCCTTCCCCGCGAGGATGAGGGGGCTAAAAGCGCAAGGTCACGAGCGGGGGAACGAGCACGACCAGGACGATCACGGCGGCCGTGGCGAGGAGGAAGGGGACGAGCACCCGCGAAAGTCGGACGATGTCGGTTCCGGTGACCGCCGCGGCGATGTAGAGGCCCGTGCCGACGGGCGGCGTGAGAAGACCCAGGATCAAGGTCAAGCAGACGACGATCCCGAAATGGACGGGATCGATCCCGTAAACGCCCTGGGCGACCGGGAGGAGGATCGGAACCAGGATGATGAGGGCAGCGATGCCCTCGATCACCGTGCCGACGAGAACGAGCAAGCCGAAGACCAACAAAAGGTAGACAGTGGGGTCCTCGGTAAGGCTTCGCATGAAGTCCGCAGTCTGCTGCGGAATCTGGTAATAGGTCAAGATCCAACCGAGAATCTTGGCTGTCGCGATCAAGAACATCACGATGGCGGAATTGGCAGCGGTGCGGTGAAGGATGTCCGGGGCGTGCCGCCAGCGGAGTTCGCGATAAACGAAGGCGCCAACGAGAAGGGCGATCGCCGAAGCGACCACCGCCGATTCGGTCGGGGTCACCGCTCCCGAGAGGATGCCGCCCACGATGACCGCCGGAACGGCGAGGGCAGCGAGGACGTCGCGGGTGGCGGCGCGCCGGGACGCCACCGTCCCGGAGGCCTCCCTCTCGGCAGCCGCCGGCAGGAACGAGATCAGGGTGCACATGACGGCGAACAAGATCAGCCCCGGCAGGATGCCGGCGATGAACAGGGTGCCGATCGAGACCTGCGCGATCACCCCGTAGATGATGAAGACCATCGACGGCGGGACGATCGGACCGAGGAGGCCGGCGGCGGCGGTCAAGGCTGTCGCGAAGTCCCGGCGATAACCCGCGCGCTCCATTTCCGGCACGATCACCCGGCTCATGATGGCGATCTGGGCGTTGGCCGAGCCCAGGATCGAAGCCAGGAGGAGATTGGTGACGAGATTGACGTAGGCGAGGCTCCGGGGCAGGCCGCGTACCCAGCTTCGGGTGGCCTCCAACAGGCGGCGGGTGACACCGCCGTCGTTCATGATCTCGCCCAAGAGAATGAAGAGGGGTATGGCCAAAAGATCGAACACTTCGAGCGAAGAGAACATCAGTTGTGGTAACGCTTCGAGGAGCGCGAAATTCCCGGTGGTCAAGACGAAGGCCACGGTCGTGCCTACGAGAACGAAACCGATCGGTACGCCCATCACGAGCAAGAGGACGAAGGTCGCGAGCAGGATCATGACAGACGTGCCTCCTCGGCGAGGGCGCGCGGCTCGACGTCGCCCCACAGATCCTCGAGGATGTTGACGAAGGCGTGCACCGACATGGTCGCGAACACGGCGGGCAGGACCGCGAAGAACGGCCATTTGGGCAGGCCCAGGGTGATGGCGCGTTCGTATTGAACGGAGTCGGACAGGATCCAAACGGACGCGGCGTAGAGCATGAGAAGCAAAAGGAGGATGACCACGACGTCGCTCGCCGTGCGCAACCAGCGCTGCGGCCGTGCCGGCAGGTGATCGAGCAGCAACGTCACCGCGACCAGCTCGCGCCTCGCGAGAGCCAGAGAGGTCGCCAGGAAGGCCATCCCGATCATGATCAACACGCAGGCCTCCTCGGCGAAGTAGAGCGGCCGCGCGAAGACGTAGCGCAGCGTCACGTTGATAAGGAGCAAGAGCGAAAAGGCGACGACGAGCGCCGCGCAAAGCAGGCGTTCGAGCCCGTTCAGCACGCGCGAGACCGCTCTCGCCGACTGCAGAACGCGTCGGGCTCGTTCCGGGGCTTGGCCGGGTGCGCGCAAGGACATGTCGTTCCTCCCCGATCGTGGCGACCCGGCGCCCGCCGGCGCCGGGCCCTGGCTCGTTCACTGACCGCGCGCTTGCGCGACGAAGCGGGCGATCAGCTTGTCCCCACCGAAGCGTTCGGCGAAGGCGGCGTTGGCTCGCGCGAACCGGTCTTCGCCGTCGGCCAGCTCCGCGACCTCGATCACGTTGCGCAACGTCGCGCGGTGCGTGCTCTCGGCCGCGATCTGTTGCTCGAGCGCCCATTGCAGCCCTTCCTCGACGATCGCTTGCAGCCGGCGCCGCTGCGGCTCGGCGAGGGCGCGCCAGGTCTGCCGCGAGGCCACGACCACCCCCGGAAAGGCCATGTGGTTGGTGAGCGAGAGATGGCGCGCCACTTCGTGGAGCTTCATGCCGACGAGCGCGTCGAGATCGATGTCGACGCCGTCCAGCACACCCGTCTGGAGGGACTGGTAGACGCCCGAGAGATGCACCGGCGTCGGCGCGGCACCGATCGCCTTCCACCACACTTCCATGGCCGGGAACGGTACGATCCGAATCTTCTTGTAAGCGAGATCCTCGGGGCCGCGGACCGGGCCGGTCCGCATCAAGACGTGGCGCATGCCGGCGAAGGTGTAACCGAGCCCGACCAGGCCCGACTTCTCGAGATTGCCCAGCATCTCGCGCGCCGCCGGGGTCGCAGCCGCGCGCGCCGCGGCGCCGACATCGCTGAACAGGTAGGGGGTGAACCAACCGATCAGGCTCGGCTCGCGCAGGCTCAACACCGCGGCCGTGATGATCCCCATGTCGAGAAGGCCGGCCTGCATCTGCTGCAGCATCTCGGGCTCGTTGCCCAGCTGCGAGGCCGGGAAGATCTTGAGGGTAAGACCGACGTCCGGCTCGCCCGCCAACCTCTGTCCCATGCGTTCGGCGAGCCGGGTCCAGACGTGCGGAGGCGGTGTAACCAGGCCCAAACGGAGCTCGCGGGTCCGGGCGACGGCTTCGGGTCCAGAGACCAGCGTCGCCGCGGCGAGCACGAGACCGGTCAGAAGCGGGATCGTTCGCATCATGGGTTCTCTCCGAACGGTGTGAGGATGGGTCGCTCTACGGGGGGCGGCGATCGAACGGGGCGGCGGGAGCGGCTCAAGGCGCGGGCAGCGGACGGACGGCGCCGGCCGCCGCGGCCGGATCCTCCGACAGGCCGCTGCCGCCGTAGAGCCAGGCCAGACTGTCGTAGATCCCCTGCGGGCCCATGGCCCGGAGGATCGCGTTGCGCAGCTGCGCGTGTGCGTTGGCCGGATGGTAGATGTGTTCACCGATCCAGCGGGACTGCAATTGAACCCGCGCGGTGCGCAGCACCCGGCGGCGCTGATACGCCTCGAAGGCCTCCTCGATCCGGGTCGGGTCGAGCCCGACGCAGTGCGCGAGGCAGACCGCGTCTTCGAGTGCCATGCAGGCGCCCTGCGCGAAATATTGCAGCATGGGATGAGCGGCATCGCCCAACAGCGTCACCCGGCCGTCGGTCCAGCGCTCGACCGGATCGCGGTCGCAGAGGACCCAGAGCTTCCAGTCCTCGGCACTGCGGATGATGCTCTGGACCGTCGGGTGGACGTGGCGGAAGCCCGCCAGCACCTCCGCTTGGCTCACCGGTTTGCCGGCGACCGGCTCGCGCGCCTCGTTGTGGCAGGTGACGACGAGATTGAAGAGCTTCCAACCCGACAGGGGATAGTGGACCGCGTGGCACTTCGGGCCGGCCCAAAGGGTCGCCGCGTTCCAACGCAGGTCCTCGGGCATAGCCTCGGTCGGGACGACCGCGCGGTAGGTCGTGTGTCCGGACACGCGCGGCGGGCCGTCGCCGACCACCTGCTTGCGGACGTTCGACCAGAGCCCGTCCGCGCCGATCAGGGCGGTTCCGGTGAGGCTGCCCTTCGACAGATGGACCCGGACACTGGAGCCGTTCTGTTCGTAGCCTTGCACCTCGGCATCGGTCCGCAGCTCGATCAAGGGCTCCCGTCGGCAGGCCTCGAGCAGCACCCGGTAGAGATCGCCGCGATGGATCACGGCGTAGGGATTGCCGAACCGTTCGCGGAAGCGGGCGTCGACCGGGACGCGGACGATCTCCTCGGCGGTGGTCGCGTCCATCAAGCGCAGATGGTCGATGAACACCGCGGCGGCACGCGCCGCATCGCCGACGCCGAGCTGGTCCAAGGCGTGGAAGGCGTTGGGTCCGAGCTGGATCCCGGCGCCGATCTCGCCGAACTCGGGCCGTCGCTCCAGCACGACGCTGCGCAGACCCTTTCGGGCGAGGCCGAGCGCGGTGGCGAGGCCGCCGATTCCGCCGCCGGCGATCAGGAAGGGGGAGGCTTGCGACATGGTCCGGTCCTTTCGAAAGCCGGGGGAAGCGGGCTGATGACGGCGCCCTGCGGGAAGGGACGCCGCGAAGCGTGCGAAGTGCCGTTCATTCCGGGTCGCCGATGGCGAGCTCGACCGGGACGAGACCGTCGATCTCGCCGCGCAGCACGTCGCCGGGGACGACCGGGCCGACGCCGGCAGGGGTTCCCGTGAAGATCAGATCACCCGGGCCGAGATGGTAGAATTGCGAGAGATGGCTCACGAGCTCGGGGACCGACCAGACGAGATCGGCGAGCCGAGCCGATTGACGGACCGCTCCGTTGACCGACAGCGAGATCCGCCGCTCGCCGAGGGCCCCGAGGGCGGCCGCGCGCGTGATCGGGGCGACCACCGCCGACCGCTCGAAGTCTTTGCCCAGATCCCACGGGCGGCCTTTGGCGCGAGCGGCGAGCTGCAGGTCCCGACGGGTCATGTCGAGGCCGCAAGCATAGCCGAAAAGCGCCGACTCGGCCGTCTCGGGGTCGGCACGGAACAGTTGCCGGCCGATCGCCGCCACGAGTTCCATCTCGTAGTGGAAGTCGCGGGTGCCCGGCGGGTAGGGGATGCGCGAGCCGCTCGCGACCAGCGCGAGGGCCGATTTGGTGAAGTAGAAGGGAGCCTCGCGGTCGACCTCGACTCCCATCTCCCGGGCGTGCTCGGCATAGTTCCGGCCGACGCAGAAAATGCGGTGAACGGGGTAGACCCGATCCTCGCCCGCGACCGGAACGGTCGGAAAGTCGGGCGACGGAAACAGGCGCCGGCCCGTCGCCGGCACGGCTGCTCCGATGGTCTTCTCGATCACGGCAGAATCCTCCCTCGCCTGCTCGAGCGATCGCTTCGAGCTCGGTTTCTGGCGGGGCAGCCCGCCCTCAAGCGTTGGACGAGATCGCCAGCGGCCCGCCGCGACGCCCGTGCTCGGCACCGCCGCGGGCGTCGTAGATCGACCCGAATCGATCGGTGACGACCGGCAACCGATCCCCCTTCGCCGATTCGCTGAGCGAAGACCGCGTCGCTGCGGCGCCGTGCCGGCGGGTGACGACCTCGCCCGGCCGCTCGCCCGAGCCGAGCTCGAGCCCGGCCAGCCGGAGCTCGCGAAGCCGCAACCGAGGCGTGGCGCGCACGGCCAGGGTGCGCCCGCCGTCTTCCGGCAGCTCCGCGTTCCAACCGCTCTCGTCGAGATCCTGCCAGGCGGCCTCGGGATGGACCGCACTGTGACGGACGAGGTTGCGCGGCGCCGCAGCCGGCAGGGTCGCCGTCTCCTCGATCGCCACCCTCTCCTCGACACGGGCCAGCGGGGCCGGGGCCGGCCGACCAGATGCGATCACCTCGAGCCGACGGGCCAACAGACGGGCCCGCAGGCCGACGCGTGCCGCGACGAACCGCCTGGGGTGGCCCGACACCGGGCTCGGCACGTCGAAGTCCGCCTCGCCGAGGGCGTCCAGCGGCCGGGCGAACGCGGCCGTTTCCCGCCGCACCCGGAACAGATCGCGAGTGGGCGGTCGCGAAGCCGGCGGCCGCGGCCCGCTCACCGCTGGCTCTCCTCGATGCGGCTGCGGGCGAAGTGGAGGCGCTCGACGACCGGCGCGTCGGAGAAGCGGAAGAGGTCGAGCTGCTGCTCGGCCCGCAGCGCGTACGGGACCCAAGAGGGAACGACGAAGAGATCGCCTCTCTCGAGCTCGTGCTCGGTTCCCCCGAGGACGACCGAGCCGCGTCCGTCGAAGACTTGGAAGACCGAGGAACCGACCTCGCGGCGCAGGGCCGTCTCGGTCCCGGCCCGCAGCCGGTGGAACTCGGCCCGGATCGTCGGCATCACATCGCCGCCCGTGGTGGGATTGACGTAGCGGACGGCGGCGTGGCCGGGTTCGACCGTGGCCGCGTGACCCTCCTCCTCGAGGAGGAGCTGCTCGCGGAGCGCGCGATCGGTGTACGGCCACCGATAGGCGGCGATCGGCGAGCTCGCCGTATCCTGCAGCCCCGAGAGGGGCCGCAAGCCCGGATGGCACCACAGACGCTCGCTCGCGGAGAGATCGGGGGTGGCGCGGTTGGTCAGCCGGTCGGCGCCGAACTCGAAGAAGCCGACATCGAGATAGTGCGCGAGCGGGATGTCGAGCCCGTCGATCCATGCCATCGGCCGATCGCCGACATTGTGGTGGCCGTGGAAGGTCCAGCCCGGTGTGAGCAAGAGATCGCCGCGGCTCATCCGCACCGGATCGCCGTTCACGACCGTCCAGACGCCTTCGCCCTCGACCACGAAGCGGAAGGCGTTCTGCGAATGCCGATGCTCCGGTGCCGTCTCGTTCGGCCCGAGATACTGGATCGCCGCCCAGAGGGTGGGCGTGGCGTAGGGGCGGCCGCCGAGACCGGGATTGGCGAGGGCGATCGCCCGCCGCTCGCCGCCCCGGCCGACCGGCACGAGCGCGCCCGCTCGCTCGGCGAGCGGCAACAGACGCGACCATCGCCAGACCCAGGGACGCGCCGCCGGCGCGGGACTCACCGGCATCAGCTCGTCGAGCTGGGTCCACAACGGGACCAAGTGTTCCGAGGCGAAATCGGCGTAGAGCCGCTGGAGCTCCGCCGTCTCCTGCTCGACCGTCGGCTCAACGGTCTCGACATGCGCTTTCATGACGTCCTCCCCGCCGCCGGGCGCGGCATGGTGATCGATCGCCGGACCGCCCGGCGAACGTGTCGTTCGGGCCGGCGGTCCCGCGTCGGCGATTGACAGCATACAAACAGTCAGCATACTGTCAATATGTCCCGCGCGAGGAGCGGGCGATCCCCTCGGAGGAGGCTCCGTGAACACCCATCCCGACCCTTCGCCCCGACGGCAACCGGCACCGCGGCCGGTGCGGTTGCACGGCTATTTCCGCAGCTCGGCGTCCTGGCGGGTGCGGATCGCCCTCAACCTCAAGGGCATCGAGGTCGCGCAGGTGGCCCACCATCTGCGCCGTGGCGATCAGCGCAGGCCCGCCTATCTGCGCCTCAACCCCCAGGGTCTCGTACCGGCGCTGGAGCTCGAGGGGGGCGACGTTCTGACGCAGTCCCTGGCGATCATGGAGTGGCTCGAGGAAACGGTACCCGAGCCGCCCTTGCTGCCCGCCGATCCGCTGGCCCGCGCCCGCGTGCGGGCCTTCGCGCTGGTCCTGGCGGCGGACACCCATCCGCTGCAGAACCTCCGGGTCTTGAACGCGCTTCGCGATCTCGGCCTCGGCGAAGCCGTGGTGGGGCGCTGGGCGGCCGAGGTCAACGCGACGGGGCTCGCGGCCTGCGACGCGCTGCTCGAGGGGATCGAGGGGCCGTTCTGCTTCGGTGCGAGGCCGACCCTCGCCGACATCTGTCTCGTGCCCCAGCTCGGTAACGCCCGCCGCTTCGGCGTCGACGTCGCGGCCTATCCGCGGCTGCTCGCGCGCGAGGCCGCGTGCCTCGCCCTCCCGGCCTTCGCGCAGGCCGCGCCCGATCGCCAACCCGATGCCGAATGAGCGGTGTCGTGGTAGCTCGCGGCCGGGTAGCGCCGCGAGGGAAGGCATGAGCGAACGGCCGAGCGATGTCGCGGAGATGCGCGAGCTCTATACCAAGCCGGGCCATCTGATCCGGCGGGCCCATCAGTTGGCGACGGCGCTCTTCGCCGAGGAGTGCGGCGAGCTCACGCCGGTCCAGTACGCCGCGCTCTGGGCCATCGCGGCCCAGCCCGGGATCGACGCCACGCGGGTCTCGGCGCTCATCGCCTTCGATCGGTCGACGATCGGCGACGTGCTCGAGCGGCTCGAGGGAAAAGGCTGGATCCGACGCGAGACGAGCCCGACCGACCGCCGGGTCAAGCTCCTCTACGTGACCGAAGAGGGTAGCACCGTCCTGCGCACGGTGGCGCCCGCCGTCGAGCGGGTGCAGGCGCGTCTGCTGCAACCGCTGTCGCCGGACGAGCGGTCGGAGCTGATCCGGCTGCTCGCCCGCCTGGTCGGCCTCGAGCAGGCGGTGGAGGCGCCCCGCCGGGAGGCGCCGACATCAGGGGTCGAGCGGCTCCGCCGAGCCTAGCCCGGCGCGCGTGGGGCCTTGCCCGCCATCGCGTGCCCGGACGGCGCGCCCTCGAGGCGCTGCTGCTCGTTCCGCGCGCGGCGTCCTATCTCGTGATCGGTCTCGGCATCGCGGTGACCTGGGGTGCCCTCTTCCCGAAGTCGCTGTTGCTCGTGACCGCGGGTCACGCGATAAGGAATCTTCCGCTCGCCTTCGCCGTTCTCTCCAGTTCGACGCAGCCCAGGCCCGGCTCGAGGCCGCGGCGCGCGATCTGGGTGCCAGCGAATGGCAGGTCTTCGCCCGCGTGACGGTGCCGGCGATGCGGGTCCCGATCGCAGCGGCGCTCGCGCTCTGCTTCACCTTCTCCCGGGACGAGTTCATCGTCGCGTTCCTGCTCGCGGGCCCGACCCGACCCTGCCGATCGTGATCTGGGGGCTGCTGCGCACCGGGCTCGATCCGCAGACCAACGCCGCCGGTACGCTCGTCTTCCTCGTCTCGCTCCTCCTCGTGCTGGTGGCCGAGCTTCCCTTGTTGGGGCGTGGGCGCGATGCGCGCGGGTGTTCTCGAGCTTCTCGACCTCTCCTGCCGGTTCCGCGAAGTCCAGGCCGTAGCGGGGGTCTCGCTTCGCATCCCGGCCGGCGGTTACGTCGTCCTGCTCGGGCCCTCGGGCTCGGGCAAGACCACGCTCTTGTCGATCCTCGGCGGCTTCGCCCGGCCCAGTTCTGGGCGGGTCCTGTTCGCGGGCGAAGACATCACGACCCTGCCGCCCGCGCGGCGGCCCACCGCCACGGTCTTCCAGGACTATGCGCTCTTTCCCCGTCTCGGCGTGGCGCGCAACGTGGGCTTCGGGCTCTCGGTTCGCGGTCGGCCCAAAGAGGAGATCGCGCGGGCCGTAGCGGCCGCCCTCGAGCTCGTGGGCCTGCCGGGTCTGGGTGCGCGTCGGATCGGCCAGCTCTCCGGCGGCCAGCGCCAGCGCGTGGCGCTCGCCCGCACGCTCGTGATTGATCCGGCGATCCTCTTGCTCGACGAACCCTTGGGCGCACTCGACCTCGACCTCCACCGGCAGATGCAGGACGAGCTGCGGGCGCTGCAGCGGCGGGAGGGGGCGGACCTTCGTCCACGTCACCCACGACCAGGAAGAGGCGCTGGCGATCGCCGATCTGGTCTGCGTGCCGGCAGGGTCGAGGACGCGGCACCGCCCGAACGGGTCTTCGCGCGGCCGCGGACACGGTTCGTCGCCACCTTCATGGGACGGCACGATCCTCGAGGCACGCATCCTCGACGGTTTCGCCGAGACCGCCCTCGACCGCTCGCCGGTCGCGGCCGGCAGCGGCACGGCGATCGCGATCCGGCCCGAGATGCTGAGCCTCGCACCCGAGCCGGGATCCACCCCGCTCGGCCGGATGCGGGTGGAAGAGCGGGTGTTCCAGGGCCGCCTCGCGCGCCTCGCAGGGCGGATCGGGGCGACCCGGCTCCTGTTGAAGGTGCCGCCCGACGCCGCAAGCTCGCCCGGGAGCGAGGCCCCGCTGTTCTTGCGGCTGGGGAGAGCGGTCGCGGTCGCAGAGCTGGAGGAGTCGTGACGATCAAGGAGCGGGACTGGTACGAGACGATCCCCTTCGCGGACGGGATCACGCTCGTGCACGAGCCCTGGATGACGCCCTTCTATCGCTGCAATTGCTGGCACGTGCGCGGCCGCGACCGCGACCTTCCGGCCGATGCCGGGCTCGGCTTCGTTCCACTACGCCGCAACGTGCCGCTCCTGCGCGAGCGACCGATCGTCCTGCTCTCGAGCCACGCCCATTTCGACCACATCGGGTCGGCCGCCGAGTTCGAGGAGCGGCTCGTGCTTCCGGCCGAAGCGGCCGTGCTCGAGCGGCCCGAGCCCGCCGCCACCTTGTTCGAGCATCACGCATCGGGCGAGCGCGACGACGCGATGTTCTTCGAGCCGCCCGTGGGCCGGGACCCGCGCCGTTACCGCATCGCGCCCGCGCCCGCGACCGGGCTCGTCGTCGACGGCCAACCGATCGATCTCGGCGATCGGGTGTTCCGGGTGATCCACACCCCGGGCCATTCGCCGGGGCATCTCGCTCTCTTCGAGGAGCGGACCGGCGTCTTGATCGCCCAGGACATCCTCTACGACGGGCCGCTCGTGACCGACTGCCCCGGCGCCGACCTGTCCGCCTACCGCGCCTCCGCCCGGCGCTTGCTCGAGCTCGCGCCGCGCATCGTCCACGGCGGGCACTTCGCGAGCTTCGGGCCCACGCGCCTGCGCCAGCTCGCCCACGCTTTCCTCGCCGCGGCCGAGGCGGGGGGCTGAGCGCCGCGCGATGAAGGGCCTGAAGGCCGCGTCCCGCTCGGCTTCGAGCCCTCTCGCGCGAGCCCGCCTCGCGGATCCCGGCGCGTGAGCCGCGAAGCCCTCGAGCGGCGGCAGGTCTGGCTCTACCTCGCCGCCATCCTCGCGGGGCTCGGGGTGGGCGGGCTCGTCCCCCGGGCGGGGCCGCACCTCGAGGCGCTGCTCTGGCCGGCACTGGGCGCGCTGCTCTATGCGACCTTCACCCAGATCCCGCTCCTCCGCCTGCTCGACGCCGCGCGCGATGCGCGGTTCCTCGCCGCGCTCTTGGTGGGCAACTTCCTGCTCGTGCCGCCGATCGTCGGCATCCTCCTGTTGCTCCTGCCGGTGGAGCCGGCGGTTCGCCTGGGCGTGCTCCTGGTCCTCCTCGTTCCCTGCACGGATTGGTTCGTCACCTTCACCCACCTCGCAGGTGGCGACACGCGTCGGGCGGTGATCGCGACCCCCTTGCTCCTCTTCGTCCAGATCGTGCTGCTGCCCGTCTATCTGTGGCTGTTTATGGGCTCGAGCTTCGCCGAAATCCTGGTCGCCGAGCGGATCGCCACGGTCTTCGCGCTGATCGTGCTCGCGCCGCTCGCGGCCGCCTGGCTCACCGAGCGGCGGGCCGAGCGTCGCGGCGTGCGCGGCCGGCTGGTCGAGCGGCTCGCCTGGCTTCCGGTGCCGCTGCTCGCGCTCGTCGTCTTCTTGATCGCGGCCTCCCAGGTGCACGCGGTCGTCGGCGCGGTCGCCGAGATGGGGCGCGTCGCCGTGCTCTTCCTGCTCTATCTCGTGGCCGCGGCACTGGCGGGTATCGGCCTCGCCCGCTTGGCTCGCCTGCCGGCGCCCGCCGGCCGCGCGCTCGTCTTCAGCCTCGGCACCCGCAACTCGTTCGTGGTCCTGCCGCTCGCGCTGGCGCTGCCGGCTCCCTGGCAGGCCGCGACGGTCGTCATCGTGCTGCAGTCGCTGGTCGAGCTGTTCGGGATGCTCGCCTATCTGCGATTCGTGCCGCTTCTGCTGCCGACCACCGCGCCGGCGGCGCCGCGGCGCCGCGGCTGATCCCGGGGCTCCGCGGCGAGCCTCGGGAGAGCGCTCAGTGTCCCGCCATCACCACGTCGCGCAGGACGTTGGTCTCGAGCTCCATCTCCTCGAGCCGGTTCTTGACCACGTCCCCGATCGACACGATGCCCACGAGCCGCCCGTTCTCGACCACCGGCAGGTGCCGGACGCGGAAGCGGGTCATGCGGTCCATGAGGTCCTTGACGCTGTCCTCGGGCGAGCAGGTGCGCGGGGCGGTGGTCATGATCTCCGCCACCCGCCGGCCCGGCCCCAGGATCGAAGCCCCCTCTTCGGCGAGGGCGCGGATGATGTCGCGCTCGGAGACGATGCCTTCGACCCGCTCGCCGTCCTCGCTCACCACGAGCGCTCCGATGCGCTCGAGCGCCAAGCGGTGGATCGCGGTCTCGATGCTCGCATCGGCGCGGATGGTGACGACCCGGTGCCCCTTTTTCGCCAGGATCTCGCGCGCCTTCATCGCCGGCCTCCCCG
>JANXAZ010000055.1 GCA_025062095.1 Geminicoccaceae bacterium | reverse complement strand
ACGCCTTCCGATCGAACGCACCGAGACGACGGAAGAGGTTCGCGCCCGCCGCTCGAACTCGAAGCGGCTGCCCGACGTCTTCTCCGATCGCATCGCCCGCGAGCGCTGCGCGCGGGCTCCTTCGCCCGAAATCGCAAAAAGACGATCCGGAAAAGACGACCGGCTCGCCTCGGTGCCGCGTCTGTCGGGGACGCGAGGGAGGGCCGATCGTCGCGCTCTTGCGCGGGGATTTCGGCGGAGTAGGGTGATGATCAGCGAAAAGAGCGGCACGGCCGATCCGGTGACGAGAAAGGGGAGGCGGGTCATGGGGGCGAAGCGGGGGCTCGGGGCGGTGGCGCTGGTGTTCGCGCTGGGGGCGTGGGGCGGGCCGGCGCACGCCCGGTTCACCTGTCCGGTCACGGGCGGGGATCTGGTCTTCGGCCAAGAGGCCAAAGTGAACTCGCTCGACCAGCACGCGTCCTCGACGATCAGCACCCGCAACATCGCCATGCACGTCTTCGAGGCGCTGATGACCCGCAGCGAGGACAACGAGCCGATCCTCGAGCTCGCCGAGCGCCTCGAGACCAGCGACGACGGCAAGGTCCACAAGTTCACGCTCCGCAAAGGGATCGTCTTCCACAACGGCAAGCCGTTGACCTCCAAGGACGTGGTCGCGTCCTTCAACCGCTACGCCAAGGTCGGGATCGAACGCGTCATCCTCAACAACGTCGAATCCTGGGAGGCCCCGGACGAGCACACCTTCGTCATCCGCATGAAGGTGGCTCAGCCGACCTTCATCGAGGACCTGTCGTCCTTCAGCGTGCCGATCGTGATCACCCCTGCCGAGAACACCGAGGCACCGCCGCTCAAAATGGAGCCCATCGGCACCGGGCCTTTCCAGTTCGTCGAGTTCGTCCCCGACAGTCACGTCAAGCTCAAGCGCTTCGACGGCTACAAGCCCAATCCCGCCTATTCCGACCGCACCGGCTTCGGCGGCTACAAACTGGCCTGTCTGGACAGCGTCACCTTCCGCATCGTCACCGAACCCGGGGCGCGGGTGGCCGGTCTCGAGACCGGGGAGCTGCACGCGGTGGAGGACGTGCCCCAGGCCTCGGTCGAGCGGCTGAAGAAGGACCCCAACATCAGGATCGTTCCTTACGAGTACTTCTGGATCCACATCGCTACGCCCAATTTCGCCAAGCCGCCCACCGACAATCCGCTCGTTCGCCGCGCCATCCAGATCGCGCTGGACATGGACGAGATCATGGAGGCGGCGACCGACGGTGCCTACAAGATGGACTTCGGCTTCCAGCAGCCCGGTCGCAGGGCCCACACCGATCGCGGCAAGGAATTCTTCAACGTCAAAGATCCGGGCAAGGCCAAGGAACTCTTGAAGCAGGCGGGCTACAAGGGCGAGGAGCTCGTTCTCCTCACCAACAAAGACTACACTTCCATGTACAACGCGGCGCTCGTCATGGCCGAGCAGCTCAAGGCGATCGGCATGAACGTGCGCCTCGAGGTGCAGGATTGGCCGGCGACGATCGCCACCCGCGACAAGAATCACGACGCCTGGAACTATCACTTCACCGGCTGGGGGACGAACACGGCGCTCGGCTACCTGGCCGTGTTCAAGTTCCTGGCGAGGCCCAAGCCCATCTACAATTTCAAGAACCCGGACGACACCGACAAAGTCTTCGATGCGCTCTACGAGGAGATGATCTCGCGACCCACGCTCGAGCAACGGCTCGACGCCTTCGCGCGTCTGCAGTACCGGGTCATGGAGAACGGCCTCGCGCTGCCCTTCGGTTGGCTGACCAAGAACCAGGCGGTGCGCGCGAACGTGAAGAACTTCGTGCCCTTCCGCATCCCGCGCATGTACAACGTCTGGATGGAGAAATGAGGCGGCGATCCGCCCGGCGACCCTGAGCCGCCCGCGCGCGGGAGGCGGCGGTGGCCCGCTACGTCCTGCACCGGCTCTTGGCCTCGATCCCGGTGCTGTTCGTCGTCACCCTCGTCTCCTTCTCCTTGATGCAGCTCGTGCCGGGCGATCCCGCGATCCTCATCGCCGGCCTGCAGGCGACACCGGAAGAGGTCGCGCGCATCCGCCAACAGTTGGGCCTCGATCAGCCGTTCCACGTCCAGCTCGTGTCCTGGTACGCGCAGCTTCTGCGCGGCGATCTCGGCTCTTCGCTCCTGCTCGGGCGCGACGTGCTCGAAGTGCTCCTCGAGCGGCTGCCGGTGTCCTTCTCGATCGCGCTCTACGCCCTGCTGATCACCGTGGCGATCGGGCTCGGGTCCGGGATTCTCGCCGCGCTGCGGCGGAACACGATCGTCGACCAGATCGTCATGACCCTGGCGCTTTTGGGCGTGAGCCTGCCGAACTTCTGGCTCGCCCTCGTGCTCATCGTGATCTTCGGGGTTCATCTGGGCTGGCTTCCGACCGGTGGCTATGTCGACTTTCGCGAAGACTTCTGGGGCTGGCTGCGCGCATCGACCTTGCCCGCGGTCTCCTTGGCGTTGTTGCAGACCGGCCTGCTCGCCCGGATCACCCGCTCGGCGATGCTGGAGGTGCTCCGTCAGGATTACGTGCGCACCGCGCGCGCCAAGGGACTGCCCGGCCATCTCGTCGTCGGCAAGCACGCCCTCGCCAACGCCATGATCCCGGTCGTCACCGTGCTCGGGATCGTCACGAGCCTGCTGCTCTCGGGTTCGGTGGTCATCGAGACGATCTTCTCGATCCCGGGGATCGGCTCGCTGTTGGGCTCCTCGATCCTCCGCCGGGATTATCCCGTCATCCAAGGCGGGCTCTTGTTCGTGGCGACGATGCTGTTGCTCCTCAACCTCGTGGTCGACCTGCTCTACGCCTGGCTCGACCCGCGTATCCGCTACGGCCGTGGCGGTTAGGGCGGAAGCCGCGGTCGCCGATCGCGCACCGGCCGAAGAGACGGTGCGTCGCCGGGCGACCGTCGCCCGGCGGCTCCTGCGTCATCGCCTGTTCGTCGTGGGTGCCCTTCTCTTCGCCTGCGTGCTCACCGTGGCCCTCTTCGCCGATCTCCTGATCGCGGTCGATCCCAACCGGATCTCGATCCGCAACAAGTTCAAGCCACCGGGCTCGGAATGGCTCTTGGGTACGGACAACTTCGGCCGCAGCCTCTGGAGCCGGGTCGCCAAGGGTGCTCAGCTCTCCCTCGCCATCGGCTTCGGCGTGGTCCTCCTCAACGCGTTCTTCGGCACGCTCATCGGCCTGCTCGCCGGCTATTTCCGGGTCCTCGACGACATCCTCATGCGGATCATGGACGCCTTCATGGCTTTCCCGGTCATTCTGCTCGCGATCGGGATCGCCGCGGCGCTCGGCCCCGGCTCGGTCAACGCCGTGATCGCGCTCGCCGTCGTCTACACGCCGCGCACGGCGCGGATCGTGCGCGCGTCCGTGCTCGTCGTGCGCGAGCAGGCCTATGTCGAAGCGGCGCGAGCGATGGGCGCCGGACACGCGCGCATCCTGTTCCGCCACGTCTTGCCCAACTGCCTGGCACCGCTCATCGTCCAACTCACCTTCATCTTCGCTTATGCGGTCCTCTCGGAGGCGGTGTTGAGTTTCCTCGGGCTCGGGGCCGAACCGCCGACCCCGAGCTGGGGCAACATGATCGCCGAAGGGCGCCAATACATCCGCGAAGCGCCCTGGATCACGCTCGTTCCCGGCTTCGCGCTGGCGATCACGGTCCTCGGGCTCAATCTTCTGGGCGACGGGCTCAGGGACGTCCTCGACCCGCGCCTGAAGGTGCAGCAATAGCCGTGCGGACCGAGACGCCCATCCTCGCCGTGCGCGGCCTCACCACCGAGCTCGCCACCGAGATCGGCTGGTGCCGGGTCGTCGACGACGTCTCGTTCGTGCTCTACCCGGGCGAGGTCTTGGGGCTCGTCGGCGAATCGGGCTGCGGCAAGACCATGACGGCGCTTTCGATCCTCGGTCTCGTGCCGCAGCCACAAGCGCGGGTGACGGCCGGGGAGGTGCTCTTCGAGGGGCGCGATCTGCTGCGGCTGCCCGAGCGCGAGCTCAGACGCGTCCGCGGCAAAGAGATCGCGATGATCTTCCAGGAGCCGATGACCTCGCTCAACCCGGTCTTCACCGTAGGCGATCAGATCGCCGAGACGCTGCGCGTCCACGAGGGGCTGTCGCGGCGAGCGGCGCGCGCTCGCGCCCTGGAACTGCTGCGGCTGGTGGGCATCCCGGCACCCGAGGAGCGGCTCGACTGCTATCCGCACGAGCTCTCGGGAGGGATGCGCCAGCGGGTGACGATCGCGATGGCGCTCTCCTGCTCGCCCAAGGTGCTGCTCGCCGACGAGCCCACCACCGCTCTCGATGTCACGATCCAGGCCCAGATCCTCGATCTCTTGGAGCGGTTGCAGGCCGAACTCGGGCTGGCGGTGATCCTGATCACCCACGACCTCGGGGTGGTCGCCGAATTCGCCCGGCGCGTTCTCGTCATGTACGCCGGTCGCATCGTCGAGGAGGGGCCGGTCGCCGACATCTTCGCCGAGCCGCTGCATCCTTACACACAAGGGCTGCTCGCGAGCCTGCCCGACCCCCGCGCCGAAATCGTCCGTCTCGAGCCGATTCCGGGCAACGTCCCGGTGCCGGGCGAGATCCGGCGGGGTTGTCGCTTCGCCCCGCGCTGCCGGTTCGCCCGCTCCGGCTGTCGGGACGCCGATCCACCTCTGTTCCGCCGCGATGCGCGCGCCGTGGCCTGCATCAGAAGCCCGCTCGCGGGAGCCCCCGGCCCCGGCGCGGAGGCGGCGGAAGCGACGGCTCCGGTGATGCCGTGACCGCTCCCCTCGTCGAGGTCGAAGGGCTCGAGAAGCGCTTCGAGCTCCGGCGCGCCGCGGGCTTGCGCCGGGTGCGGCGCGAGCTCCAAGCGGTCGCAGGGGTGTCGTTCGCCATCGCGCGCGGCGAAACGCTCGGGCTCGTCGGCGAATCGGGCTGCGGGAAATCGACCACCGGGCGGCTCCTGTTGCGGCTGCTGGCGCCTTCTTCCGGGGTGATCCGGTTCGACGGCCGCGAGATCCAGCATCTGAGCGAGCGCGAGCTGCGGCCGCTGCGCCGACGGATGGGGATCGTCTTCCAGGATCCGTGGAGTGCGCTCGACCCGCGCATGACGATCGAGGAGATCGTGACCGAGCCGCTCGTCGTGCACGGCGTGGGGGACCGCGCGAGCCGCAGGCGGCGCGCGGCCGCCCTCCTCGAGCGGGTGGGGCTCGCGCGCATCCACGCCGACCGCTATCCGCACGAGTTCTCGGGCGGGCAACGCCAGCGCATCGGCATCGCCCGGGCGCTCGCGCTCGAGCCCGAGTTCCTGGTCTGCGACGAGCCGGTCTCCGCTCTCGACGTCTCGATCCGCGCCCAGATCCTCAACCTGCTTCTCGATCTGCAGCGCGAGCTCGGGCTCTGTTGTCTTTTCATCAGCCACGATCTCGGGGTGGTGCGCTACGTGAGCGATCGCGTGGCGGTGATGTATCTCGGCAAGATCGTCGAGATCGCACCCACCGCGCGGCTGTACGGCCGACCGCTGCATCCTTACACGCAGGCGCTTCTCTCCGCCGTGCCGATCCCCCGCCCCGGCCGGCGCCCGCGCATCCTGCTCGAGGGCGATCCGCCGAGCCCGCTCGCCCCGCCTCCGGGCTGTCGTTTCCACACCCGCTGTCCCCGGGCCTTCGCCCCTTGCGCGCACATCGAGCCCGAGCTCGTCGAGGTCGCCCCGGGCCACCGGGTCGCCTGCCATCTCCACACCCCTGCGCGCGCGACCGGAGGCGCGGCATGAGCGCGAAGAGCCGCGTGCTGTGCACGCTCGACTGGGATGCTCCCGGAAAGCGGTGGGGATATCTGCGCGTCCCGCACTCTTCCGACCGCTCGGCCTACGGCTGGATCGGGATCCCCGTCGGCGTGCTGAAGGGGGGCGAGGGGCCGACGGTGGCGCTCGTCGGTGGCGTGCACGGCGACGAATACGAGGGGCCGGTCGCGCTCTTCGAACTGTTCCGGGAGCTCGCGCCGGAAACGCTGCGCGGCCGGCTGATCCTGCTGCCGATGGCGAACACGCCGGCGGTGCTCGCCGGTACGCGCTGCTCGCCCGTCGACCGCGGCAATCTCAATCGGCTGTTCGTGGGCGATCCGGGCCTCGATCACGAGCCGACCAAGGCGATCGCCCACTGGATCGAAGAGGAGCTCTTGCCGCTCTGCGATGCCCTGCTCGATCTGCATTCCGGGGGACGCACGCTCCTTTACGTGCCGAGCGCGCTCGCCCGCACCGGACCCGAAGATCCCCGGCGCGCGGCCAAGCTCGCGGCGCTGGAGGCGTTCGGCGCGCCCGTGAGCTATCTCGTGGCGGCGGCGGGCAACGAGACCGGCCTTCTCGCCGCCGCCGACCGCAAAGGCGTGCTCGCTCTCGGGACCGAGCTCGGCGGGGCGGGGACGCTCACGCCCGCCACCCTCGCGCTCGCTCGGCGGGGGATCGCGGGCTTCCTGGCGCATCTGGGGGTGATCGAAACGCGCGCGGCGGCGCCTTCCGCGACGCGCCTCTTGGAGGTGCGCCCCGAGCACCATCTGTGGGCGCCGCGGCGCGGGCTCTTCGCCCCCGCCGTGCTCGAGGGGACCGAGGTCGAGGCCGGACAGACGGCGGGTCGGCTCTTCGATCCCGAGGAGCCGGAGCGGGAGCCGCTGGAGCTGCGCTTTCCGGTGGCGGGTTTCGTGGTCTGTCGACGGCCGATGCCGCTCGTCGAGCGCGGGGACTGTCTGTTCCAGCTGGGCGCCGATCTCGGCGGCTGAGGCGCGAGCCGCGCGGATCGGCGTTCAGCGCATGGCGCGCGCCTGCTCGAGGGCGAGGGCGAAGGCCTGGTCGGGGCCGGGGGCCCGGCTCTGGCGCAAGAGGCAAACGATGACCGCGCTTTCGCCGAGCTCGCGGGCGCGCTCGCGGTCGAGACCTTCCTCTTCGAGCCGGGCGGTGAGCCGCGCGAGCGCGGCACGCCAGATCGCGCCGATGCGATCGGGCTCGGAAGCGGACGATCCGTTCGCCTTCATGGTGGCGTTTCCTCGGTTTCGTCGGTATCGGAGCGGCGTCTAGGTTACGATTTTGTTAGTAAGCCGCCGGTTCGGCGGCTGTCGAGGGGCCGCGGCGGGCTGCGACACCCGGTTGCGCTCGTGCCGCGGCGGCGGGGCCGGCTGGACAGGGCCGGGCCGGGCTCTTATATGGGGCTCGCCGCCCAGGTAGCTCAGTTGGTAGAGCACGTGACTGAAAATCACGGTGTCGGTGGTTCGATTCCGCCCCTGGGCACCACGCCTGCTTCCGCCGTCTTCTCCGAGCTTTCCGTCGCTTCTGCGAGCTCGTGAGGCCCGCCCCCGGGTTTTCCGGATCGGCGCGACGAGGCCGATCGACGCTGCGGCGAACCGGGCTCCTCCGCCCGACGGCCCGATGGTTCTCCCCGGATCGCGACCATCGTCTCGCCCGCGGCGCGCGGGATCCGCGCGATAAAGACGCGAGCCGAGACGGGAGGGGTCGAAAATCCCCCCGTTCCTTCAGGCTTTTCCGTTCTGGTCCTCGACTGTCGCCTGCCGGGGCGGGCTCTCGCGGTCGACGATCGAGAGGCTCCTCGAGGCGAAGAAGTTCTCGAAAGCCCGTCGCCTCGGAGGGCGCTCCGTTTCCCGGTCCGAGCGGGGCCCGCGCGAATCGGAGCCGCCGGGGCCGCCCGCGGGCGGCCGGGGTCGCGACGACCGCCTCGGCCGTCGCACGGGAATCGGGTGCGCGGCGCGTCGCGATCCCGGCCCCTCTACGCTTCCCACCGCGCGGGGCGCGACGAGCGAAGGAGGTCGGCGGCGGGGCGGCTCGCGCGAGACCACCCGATCCGCGGTCGTTTCGCACCCGCAGCCGCGCCCGCGGTGCCGAGGGGGGGCCGCGCCGGTTGCCGCGACGGTTCGGCCGGCGGGCCCGCTCCGTGCGCTCTCCGGGCCGGGGCGGGAGGACGCGGCCGCGGTGCTCGCGGCCGGCGAGCACTCGTCGAGCGGCACCGCCAAGGGCGACTCGGCGCGGCCGCTCGGCGCTTTGTCGCCCGAGCGCCGATGCGCTCTTCGGCGCGAGGCAGGAAGTCGAGCCGAACGGCGGGGTGTTCGGAAGGACCCGCGCGCCGCCCGCGAAGGCGAGCGGATCGGCCGTTCCCGAGAAGGGTCGGGTACGCGCCGAGCAGCCGCGGGGGCTCCGGCAGAGATCGCGGGCCAAACAGGGACGGTGGCCGTGGCGGGCGCGGAAGCGAGGCAAAACGGTACTCTCCGGGGTTCGATCGGGCGTGCGCCCCGTCTCACAGGAACGCCTTTTCGCGCGGAGAGGGACCCGGAGGGCGCCGCTTGGGGTCCGGGATCGCCGCGAGCGGGGGCGGGGTGCGCGCATCCGGCTCGCACGGACGCGGAAAGCGGCGCCGATGTGGCGGCTCGGCAACGATTCGCGCTCGCTCCGCAGGATCGTTCTCGCTTCCGCCGCGTTCGCGCTCGAGGACGAGAGACGACGAGAAGACCGCGGGACGGCGAGCCGCCGCGACGGCCGTCGGCGGGCGAGGCTGCTGCGGTTCTCGAGACCCGCGTCGGATCTGTGCTCGGTGCTCGTGAAAGGCGACGGAACGCGTTCGCTCGACACTCGGGCGCGAAGGGTCGACCTCGGGTTGAAACGTTGGTGTGGCACTGACGAAGATCGATCATTGCCACGGGCTCGAGCCCGGATTAAAGACGAATTAGCGTTAGGGGAGGTCGATATGCGCCGCTCGTTCGCACTTTCGCTCGCGCTGGTATCGGGTGCGGGGTTGTTGACCGCGGCTCCGGCCGAGGCGGGTGGTGGTCGGTCCGGACTCGTCGGTCTCGTCAATCGCCTCCTTCCGGCGAGCCCGGCGACGCTCGAGATCCGTGCCGACGGTGCCCTGTCGCGGTGCGGGTTCTCCGCGCAGGGTGGGGCTTCCGCCAGGGGCTCGTGCGGAAACAGCGCGAGTTCTCAATTGTCGAGCACGACGAGGACGTCGCCGGCGGGCTCCACCACGAGTTTCTCGCAGTCGTTCAACGCGGGCGCGCGCACGGCCGCCGCGGCCTCGGGCGCCGGATCCTCGGCCAACGGGAACGGCAGGGCGACGGCGGGGAGCCTCTATCTCCGGCTGACCGTCCAGTGAATCCGGCGTGGCGGATCAGGGGCTGTCTTCAAGCGCCTCGCGAGCGCGCAGCACGGCGACCCGGAGTTCGTAGCGCAGGCTTTCGTCGGTGAGCGCGGCGAGGGCGCGCTCACCGGCGTCGTGTTCCGCCAACAAGCGCACGAGCAGCTCGCGGTCGCGCAGAAAGGCGGCGAGGACGTCGCGGTCGGCGAGCGGAGCCGACGATCCGGGGTTCGCGGCGAGATCGAGCGACAGACGGACGAGCGCCGTTTCCGGACTGAAAGGAACGATCCGACGCGCGATCTCGAGCCACCGGCGCGTGCGCGCGTGATCGTCGAGGGCGAGGAACGCCGCGGCGAGCGTCGCGAGACTGGGCGGATGCGCGGGAGCCCGAGCGATCGCGAAGCCCAAATGTTCGGCCGCGCGCCGCGAGAGGTCGCGACGCATCGCATCGGTGTCGGCGACCTCCTCGGCGAGGAGATAATAGGCGGTTCCGAGATCGCGGTGCGCTTTCGCCAGAGGTGCGAAGCGCAGGGAAGCCTCGCGGCTGTCGAGAAGGCGCAGCCATCCTTCCTCCGTCGGCCGCTGGCCGGTGCGCAGGAGTTCCATCGCTGCATCACCCGGCAGGTTCGCGAGCTCGGCGAGAGCGGACGGAAGGACGATGCCACCGAACGCCACCGAAACGACGAGCAGCGCGGCTCCCGCCAGGCGATCGCGCAACCGCGGACTCGAACGCGTTCGCGGGCGCGAGCCCGGACTGGTCGGTTGCGGTACCATCGGCGGCTCCTCGCGCGCTGCGTCCGACGCCGGTCGCGACGACGGGCCGAGCGTTTAAAGCGGCCGACGCATGGCGATCAAGTTCCGAACCGAGAGGATCGAGCCGGCGGTCGCGGGTGAGCGGGGGCCGTCGGCGCGGTCCCGGGCGGCCTCGGCCCTCGCCGCGATCGCGACCGCCGGATCGGCCGTGGTCCTCTTGGTGGTGCCCTGGCCGCTCGGGTCGGTCGGGAGCGGGCCGAGCTGGTTCCTCGTGTTCGCCGCTTGGACCTTGCTCGTCCTGCGCGCGTTCGGGCTTCTGTTGCGCGCCGACGGGCGCGTCCCGCTGCCTCGGCCGGTCGCGGTCGCCGCCGGGCTCGGTGTCGCGGTTCTCCTCTGGGCGACGGTGCAGACCCTGCCCGGGCCCGGCAGCGAATGGGCGCATCCGATCTGGCGGGATCTTCCGGAAGAACCGACGCCGGCGCACACCCCGAGCCTGGATCCCGACGCCACGCGCGCCGCGCTCGCGCGTCTGTTCGCCTACGTCGCGCTCGGAGTGCTGGCCTATCTCGCGGCGCGGCGGCGCGCGCGCGCCGAGCGCCTGGCGACGATCGCGATCGCCGCGACGGCCCTCCAAGCGGCCTTCGGGCTCCTGCGCACCGCCCTCGGTCTGGAGACGATTTTCGGCGTCGATCTCGGTCTCGAGCGGACCAACGGCAGCTTCGTCAATCCCAACCACTTCGCCGCCTACGTCAATCTCGGTCTCGTCACTGTCGCCGTACTGTTGCTCGAAGACTTCCGTCGGCATGCCGATGCGCCGCGTTTTTCCGCTGCGCTCGCCCGCGGCGTTCGTCTCCTGTTCGAGAAACGCTTCCTCCTCGCCGCCGTGTTCGCGCTGCTCGCCATGGCGAGCTTCGCGAGCGGTTCGCGGGGAGGTTTCGCGGCTCTGGTGCTCACTTTGGCGATCGCTCTGCCGATCCAGCTCGGGGCGGGACGCGCTCTCTTCGCCGTCGCGCTCGTGCTCGTCGCGTTCGCCGCCGTGCTGATCGCCACCGCCGGAACGCCCACGCTCGAACGGCTCGACTCCCTGTTGCCGGCGAGCGAATTCCATCCCGAGGCCGGGGGGCGGCTCGCGATCTTCGCGCTCGCGCTCTCGGCCTGGCGGGAACGGCCTTGGCTCGGACACGGGTACGGGACCTGGCCGGCGGTCTTCCACCTCTTCCGCGACGAACGGTTCCCGATCGTCGTGTTCGATTATGCCCACAACACCTGGCTCGAGCTCTTGGTCGAACTCGGAGCGCCGGCCGCCGTCGCTCTTCTCGTCGCTTTCGTCCTGCTTTCGGCCTGTTCTCTGCGCGGCTACGAGCGCGGGCGAGAGCCGTTGCCGATGGTCGGGTTCGCGGTCGGTTCCTACCTCGCGCTTCACGGGCTCGTCGATTTCCCGGCCCAGATCCCGGCCATCGCGGCGACCTTCGCCGTGCTGTTCGGTCTCGGGGTCGGCCGCGCGGCCGCGATCCTCGCGCGCAGCGGGCGAGATCGCGCCTCGCCGGAGTGAAGAGACCCGCACGGTCGGATAAACGAAAGGTTGATCGAGTGCGAGTGGAAATGAATTCGAACTCCCGCCGGCTTTACACCGTGTCGGCGCTTGCGCCATAAGCTCGTGCTGAGCGGACTTGCCGGCAATCCGAAGAACGAACGAGACGCCCGATGAACGCCCGAGTCGATCGAGCCGAGACAGCGGAGCGCGACCGGTATTACGGTGCCCCGCAAGAGCCCGCCGAAGGCGGAGCGGATCTGCGCGGGTTCTTCGCTTTCCTGCGCCGCCGGCGCAACCTGATCTTGGGTGTCACGCTCCTCGGTACGCTCGCCGCGGGTTACTTCGGCTTCGCCCGCAAGCCGGTCTACACCGCCCAAGCACTGGTCAAGATCGAGCCCAAAGAGGCCAAGATCGTCGATATCCAGGCGGTGGCGGCCGGGCTCTCGGCCGACGCCGCCACGGTCGAGACGGAGATCCGGCTCATCCAGTCCCGCGCCATGGCCGCGGAGCTCGTCGAACGGCTCGGCCTCGTCGACAGGAACGGGCCGAGGCCGGACGAGCCGCCCGAGAACCCGTTGAGCGCTTGGCTCGTCGAAGCCCTGGACGGCTGGCTGCCGCGGCATTGGCTCTTCGCGACCGGTCTGGCGCAAGAGCAGCCCGAACTGGCACCGGAGGTGGCCTACGAAGTCGCCAAGGAGCGTCAGGTCGACAAAGTCCTCGACAGTCTCAAGGTGAAACAAGAGGGACGCTCGCTCGTTCTCTCCATCAATTACACCGCGCCGAGCCCGGCCGAGGCGGCCCGGATCGCCAATGCCCTCGCCGATCTCTACATCCAGCGCCAAGTCGCGGAGAAAGCGGGGGTCACGCAGAAGGCGAGCGAGTGGCTCGAGCTGCGCGTCGCCGAACTCCAGCAGCAGGTCGTCCAGGGCGAGGCCGAAAT
>JANXAZ010000054.1 GCA_025062095.1 Geminicoccaceae bacterium | reverse complement strand
GACGCCGCCGCCGAGCGCCGGGCGCGCGAGGAGCAGGTCGCCGGCCTCGAGCGGACGCTCGCCGTCGCCCGGGCCGAGGCGGAGACGGCACTGCGCTCGGCGGACCTCGCCGCCCGAGCGCGGATCGAAACGCTTTCGCGCGAGCTCGAGGAGCGCGAGGCGGCTTTTCGCGCCGAGCGCACGGAGCGGGAGGCGCGCCTGCGGGCGCTTTCGGCCGAACTCCGGGAGGCTCGCGAGAAAGCCGCGGCCGAGCGAACGGCGCGCGAAGCCGAGCTCGCGGAGCTGCGCGAGGCGGCCGCGCGGCTGGCCCGGGAACTCGATGCCGCGCGTGCACGCGAGCAAGAGCAGGCCCGCGCCGCCGAACACGAGCGCGAACGAGCCGCGGCCCGAATGGCGGCCCTCGAAGCGCAACTGCGCGAACGCGAAGCCCGCAGCGGAGCACTCGAGGCGCGGCTCGCCTCCTTGGAGGAGGAGCGCGGGGCCCTGTCGGTCGAGCTCGCGAGCGCCCGCCGGCAGCTCGAAGAGACGAGCACCCGGCTGAACGCGTTTCTGGACGGTCTCAAGCTCGAAAGCGGCAACGAGGACCGCGATCGGATCGCTCAACGGAAAGAGGGGATCGAAACGGTGCTGATCGAGGGTCTCGTCCCCTTCGCGGTCGGACGCGCCGAGCTCGGAAGCAACGGGGAGCGCGCGCTCGCCCGGCTGCTCGCGAGCCTGCGCGCGCGCATCGAGACGCTCGACCCCGAAGGCTGGATCCTGGAGGTGGAGGGACGGGCCGATTCCCGTCCCGTGGTGCGCGCCGGGTTCCCCTCCAACGAGGCCCTGGCCGCCGCGCGCGCTTCCGCGGTCGTCGAGCGGCTCGTGGCCGCCGGTCTTTCGCGCGAGCGGCTGCGGCTTCTCGTGCGCGTGAGCGACAGGCCCCCGGCCACCGGCGGCGAGGGACGAGAGGTGGCGATCCGTCTGATCGGGCGCCGAGCCTGAGGCTTTCCTCAGGCCGCGCGCTCGAGCCCGAACTGGAGCATGGCCAGGCGCGCGTAGAGCCCGCCGCGGGCGACGAGCTCTTCGTGCCGGCCCTGGTCGACCACGCGTCCTTCGTCGAGAACCACGATGCGGTCGGCCTTGCGCACGGTGGCCAGACGGTGCGCGACGACGAGGCAGCTCCGGCCGCGCCGCAAACGTTCGAGCGCCTCTTGGACGAGCCGCTCGCTTTCCGCGTCGAGCGAACTCGTGGCCTCGTCCAACAGCAACAACTCCGGATCGCACAGGAGCGCGCGGGCGATCGCGATGCGCTGTTTCTGTCCGCCCGAAAGGCGCACCCCTTTTTCGCCGAGATAAGTGGAAAAGCCCTGCGGCAGCGCCTCGATGAAGTCGAGCGCCGCCGCCGCTTCGGCGGCGGCGCGGATCTCCGCCTCGCTCGCCTCGGGCCGGCCGAAAGCGATGTTGGTGCGCGCATCGGCCGAAAAGATCACCGGATCTTGCGGCACGAGCGCGATCCGCCGCCGCAGCTCGGCGGGATCGAGCTCGCGCAGGTCGATCCCGTCGAAGGTGATGCGTCCGGCTGCGGGATCGTAAAAGCGCAGGGCCAGGTGCAGCACGCTCGTCTTGCCGGCCCCCGAAGGCCCCACGAGGGCGACGGTCTCGCCCGGCCGGACCTCGAGATCGAAGTCGACGAGCACGGGGCGGTCGGGACGCGCGGGATAGGCGAAGCTCACCCGCTCGAAGCGCAACAGCCCCTGCCCGCGCGCGGGCAGCCGGGCGGGGCGCTCGGGGGCGGTGACGAGCGGACGGGTCTCGAGCAGCTCCACGAGTCGCTCGGCGGCACCGGCCGCGCGCTGCAGATCGCCCGCGATCTCGGACAAGCCCCCCACCGCGCTCGCCACCACCGTGGCGTAGAAGACGAAGGAAGCGAGCTCGCCGCCGCTGATCCGTCCGGCGAGCACGTCCTGGCCCCCGATCCAGAGCACGACGACGATGGCCCCGAAGACGAGCGCGATGACGACGGCACCCAGAAGTGCGCGGGCGAAGGCGTAGCGCGAGGCGGCCAGGAAGGCCTGGTCCGCGAGAGCGCCGATGCGGCGGGCGACGGCGTTCTCTTGCGCGAAGGCCTGGACCGTGCGGATCGCGTTGAGGTTCTCTTCGATCGCCGCGCCGAGGTCGGCGACGCGGTCTTGAGCGGCGCGCGACAGACGGCGCACGCGTCGACCGAGGACCACGATCGGCAGCACGACGAGGGGCACGACGAGAAGGACCAAGCCGGTGAGCTTGGGATTGGTGACGAGCAAGAGCACCACCCCGCCCACGGCCAGGAGGAGGTTGCGCAGGGCCTGGGTCACCGAGGCGCCGATCACGGTCTGGACGACGGCGGTATCGGTCGTGAGCCGCGAGAGCACCTCGCCCGTGCGGGTGGTCTCGAAGAAGCCGGGCGAGAGGCGTACGACCCGCGCGAACAGATCGCGGCGCAGATCGGCGACGACCCGCTCGCCCAGGCGGGTGACGAGCCAAGAACGCGCGAAAGTGGCGAGCGCGAGGACGAGGACGAGGAGGAGCACCGCCTTCGCGGCGTGGTCGAGCGCCTCCGGCTTGCCGCCGGCGAAGCCGCCGTCGACGAGATAACGCAGGCCGATACCGAGGGAGAGCACGGCGGCGGCGGCGAGGACGAGCGCCAGGAGCGTCGCCGCGATCGTCACCCGATGCGGCGCGAGATAGCGGGCGAGCAAGCGCAGACGGCCGAGATCGCGGCTCGGCGCGCGCCCGTGGGCGAGCTCGGCGAGCCGGCGGGCTCCGTGATCCATTCCCGTCTCCGAGGAGCGCGTGCCGCGGGGAAAAAACCACCTTCCGCACCGACTTGCGCCCGGTGCGGTCGCCGCCTATATACGCGCGCCGCGCGCGGAGGAAAGCCCGTGAAGCCCGATATTCATCCCGACTATCACGAGATCACGGTGGTGATGACCGACGGCACCACCTTCAAGACGCGCTCGACCTGGGGCAAGCCGGGAGACACGCTGCATCTCGACGTCGATCCCAAGTCGCACCCGGCCTGGACCGGCGGCCAGATGCAGGTGATCGAGCGCGGTCAAGTGGAGAAGTTCAACCGCCGCTTCCAGAGCTTCCGCCGCAAGAAGTGAGCGTTACCGCGAAGCGGAGAAGGAGGAGCGCGCGATGAAGGTCGTCAATTCTCTCAAAACTCTCAAGAAGCGCCACAAGGACTGTCGCATCGTCCGCCGGCGCGGTCGCGTCTACGTGATCAACAAGACCAACCCGCGCTACAAGGCGCGGCAGGGTTGAGCGGCTGACCGGACGCTCCACGCCCCCGGATCGTCTCCGCCGCCAGGCGCGTCCGACGTCGGCGGAACCTCGCTCGGGTCGGGTCCAGTCCCTCGAGCGAGCCTTGAAGCTTCTCAAGACGCTTTCGGCTGCGACCGAGGGCATGACGCTCTCGGAGCTCGCGCTCGTCGTCGGTCTTCCCGCGTCCACCGTCCACCGCCTTCTCACCACCCTCGAGGCCGAGCGCTTCGTGCGCTTCGATCCCGCCGAGGCGACCTGGCGGATCGGGGTCGAGGCCTTCCGTGTCGGCAACGCTTTCGCCCGCAGCCGCGACCTCGTCGCCATCGCGCGGCCCTATCTGCGGCGTCTGATGGAGGATACCGGCGAGACCGCCAACCTCTACCTCGCGGTCGACGGCGAGGCGGTGTGCATGGCACAAGTCGAATGCCGGCAGATGATGCGCGCGATCGCGCGCCCGGGCGGGCGGGTGGCGATGCACGCCTCGGGAGTGGGCAAGGCGATCCTCGCCAGTCTTCCGAGCGAGGAGGTCCACGCCGTTCTGCGCCGACACGGCCTGCCCAAGCTCACCGAGCGCACGATCGACACCCCGCGCAAGCTGGAAGCGGAGCTCGCCGCGATCCGCAGCCGCGGTTGGGCGCTCGACGACGAGGAGCACGCCTTGGGCCTGCGCTGCGTGGCGGCGGCGATTCTCGACGAGCACGGCCGGCCCGCGGGCGCGATCTCGGTGTCCGGTCCGAGCGTGCGCATTCCCGATGGGCGCTTGCCCGAGCTCGCCGCGGCGGTCTGTCGCACGGCCCGCGAGCTCACCCGGGCGATCGGCGGCGACGAGCCGGCGCGGGCCTCTTCGGAACGAGGATAACCGAAGAAAGACAAGATCTTGGCCAACTTTTTTCGTATCGTGGAAAATCTTTCCGCGATCGTTGCGGCCTCTCGTCGGCTCCAACATCTTCGGTGTTGGTCCAGCGGGAGGGACGGCCATGGCGCGGATGACGGCGGCGGAAGCGGCGATCCGGGTGCTCGAGAAAGAAGGTGTCAAGGTGGCGTTCGGTGTGCCCGGAGCGGCCATCAACCCGGTCTACGCCGCGATGCGCAAGTGCGGCTCGATCCGCCACATCCTCGCCCGCCACGTCGAGGCCGCCTCCCACATGGCCGACGGCTACAGCCGCGCCGCCGCGGGAAACATCGGCGTGTGCATCGGTACCTCGGGCCCGGCGGGCACCGACATGATCACCGGGCTTTACACCGCTCAAGCAGATTCTATTCCGATCCTCTGCATCACCGGTCAGGCGCCGCGGGCGCGGCTGCACAAGGAAGATTTCCAAGCGGTGGACATCGAATCGATCGCCAAGCCGGTCACCAAATGGGCGGTGACGGTGCGCGAGCCCGGGCTCGTCCCGCGCGTCTTCCAGCAGGCCTTCCACGTGATGCGCTCGGGCCGACCCGGGCCGGTCCTGATCGATCTCCCCGTCGACGTTCAGACCGCCGAGATCGAGTTCGACGACGAGACTTACGAGCCTCTCCCCGTCTACAAGCCGGTGGCGAGCCGGCGGCAGATCGAGAAGGCGATGGCGATGCTCAACGAGGCCGAGCGCCCGCTGATCGTCGCCGGCGGAGGAATCGTCAACGCCGACGCTTGCGATCTCTTGGTTCGCTTCGCCGAGCTCACCGGCGTTCCCGTCGTCCCCACCCTCATGGGCTGGGGCGCGATCCCCGACGACCATCCGCTCATGGCCGGCATGGTCGGACTGCAGACCAGCCACCGCTACGGCAACGCCAATTTCCTGCGCTCGGATTTCGTGCTCGGGATCGGCAACCGCTGGGCCAATCGGCACACCGGCTCGCTCGAGGTCTACACGCGCGGGCGTCGTTTCGTGCACGTCGACATCGAGCCCACCCAGATCGGCCGGGTCTTCAACCCCGATTTCGGAATCGTGTCGGACGCCAAAGCCGCCCTCGAACTCTTCTGCGCGGTGGCGGCCGAGATGCGCGCGGAAGGCGTGCTCCGAGACCGGAGCGCCTGGGCCGCGGAGTGTCTCGAGCGCAAGCGGCGCATGCACCGCAAGACCCATTTCGACCAAGTGCCGCTCAAGCCGCAGCGCGTCTACCAAGAAATGAACGACGCTTTCGGTCGCGACGTGACCTACGTCACCACGATCGGCTTGTCTCAGATCGCCGGAGCCCAGTTCCTGCGCGTTTTCGGGCCCCGACGGTGGATCAACTGCGGCCAGGCGGGTCCTCTGGGCTGGACGCTCCCGGCCGCGCTCGGCGTGCGCGCCGCCGATCCGGACCGCAAGATCGTCGCTCTCGCGGGCGATTACGATTTCCAGTTCCTGATGGAAGAACTCGCCGTGGGAGCGCAATACAAACTGCCCATCCTTCAGATCGTGATCAACAACTCCTATCTCGGTCTCATTCGACAAGCGCAGCGCGCTTTCGACATGGACTACGAGGTCTCGTTGGCGTTCGAGAACATCAACGCCGAAAAGCTCGGAAGCGATCCGGTCGCGGGCTACGGCGTCGATCACGTCGCCGCAGCGGAAGCTCTGGGGTGCAAGGGGATCCGGGTGACCTCGCCCAACCAGTTCAAAGAAGCTTTCGCCGAGGCCGAGCGGCTCATGGCGCGTTACGAGGTCCCGGTGGTCCTCGAGTTCATCGTCGAGCGCGTGACGAACATCGCCATGGGACCGGAGATCGACAAGATCACCGAGTTCGAGGAGATCCTCGACCTCGACCCCGGCGACGAGGCGGCGTCGAGACGCCTCGTCCCCGCCTGATCGTTCGGCGGTCGGGCGCGTTGTCGGGCGCGCGCGCCCGTGCCAGCATGGCCGCCGTCTCGAGGGGAGGCTCCGGTGTCGCCGAGCGAAGCCCGAAGTCTCTTGCGGCGTCTGTTCGATGCCGCCGTCGCGGCGGCCGATCCGAACGAGGTGCTCCCCGCTTTCCTGCCCGAGCCCCCGCGCGGCCGCACGATCGTGGTGGGGGCCGGGAAAGCCGCCGCGGCGATGGCGCGTGCGCTCGAACGGCTCTGGCCGGGACCGCTTTCGGGGGTGGTGGTTACCGCCGACAGCCATGCCGTCGCGTGCACGCGCATCCGCGTCCTCGAGGCGGCGCATCCGGTGCCCGATGCCCGCAGCGAGGCGGCGGCGCGGGCGATCCTCGAGGCGGTGCGCGGGCTCGGCCCCGAGGATCTGGTGATCGCGCTCGTCTCGGGCGGCGGCTCGGCGCTCATGGCGCTTCCCGCCGAGGGTCTCACCCTCGCCGACAAGCAGGCGGTGAACCGGGCCCTTCTGCGCTGCGGGGCGGACATCGCCGAGATCAACTGCGTGCGCAAACACCTCTCGGCGATCAAGGGCGGAAGGCTCGCCGCCGCCGCGCATCCGGCGCGGATCGTCACGCTCGCGATCTCCGACGTTCCGGGCGACGATCCGGCGGTGATCGCCTCCGGCCCCACCGTGCCCGATCCCACCACCTTCGCCGAGGCGCGGGCGATCCTCGACAAATACGGGATCCGCGAGCCGGCCTCGGTGATCGCGCATCTCGCCCGCGCCGAAGACGAAACGCCCAAGCCGGGCGATCCGCGCCTCGCCCGCGCCGAGTTCCGCCTCGTCGCGACCCCGCAGCGGTCCCTCGAGGCCGCGGCGCGAGAAGCGCGGCGGGCGGGCGTGGAGCCGGTGATCCTGAGCGATGCGATCGAGGGCGAAGCGCGGGAGGTGGCGCGCGTCCTCGCGGCGATCGCCCGCCAGGTGCGCCGACGCGGTCAACCTCTCCCCCCGCCCTGTGTGCTCCTCTCGGGCGGCGAGACCACGGTCACGGTGAAAGGCTCCGGCAGGGGCGGCCGCAACGTCGAATTCGCCCTCGCCCTCGCCCTCGCCCTGCGCGGCGAACCGGGGATTTACGCGCTCGCCGCCGATACCGACGGCATCGACGGAGCCGAGCCGGTGGCCGGGGCGATCGTCGACCCGGAAACCCTCGTCCGCGCCGCGCGGTGCGGCCTCGACGCCAAGCGCGCGCTCGCCGACAACGACGCGCATTCCTTCTTCGCCGCACTCGAGGATCGCGTGCGCACCGGCCCGACGCTCACGAACGTCAACGACTTCCGGGCGATCCTGGTGCTCCCGCCGGTCGCCGCCTGATCCCCGCCCCGACTGGTCGGGCGCGGATCTTTCCGCCATCTTGAGAGCGAGAGCCGCACGCTCGTGCGCGGGCGAGCCGATCTTCGTCGAGGTGTCCGCATGGCGGGTATCGCGTTCCCCACTCCCGATCCGCGCATCCTCGCGCGCAAGAGCGCGATCGTCGCGCAGCTGCGCGCGCTCGTGGCCGATCCCGAGGCGGTGATCGACGATCCGGTCGAGCTCGCTCCTTACGAGACCGACGCCTTCACCGCCTATCGGCGTCCGCCCCTGGCGGTGGTGCTGCCGTCTTCGACCGCCGAGGTGGCCCGCGTGCTCGCCTTCCTCGCCCGCGAAGGGGTGAAGGTCGTGCCGCGCGGTGCCGGCACCTCGCTTTCGGGCGGTGCGATCCCGCTCGAGGATTCGGTCGTGGTGGGCGTGGCGCGCATGAACCGGGTCCTGGCGATCGATCCCGCCAACCGCACGGCGCGGGTGCAAGCCGGTATCACCAATCTCGCGATCACCGAGGCGGTGGCCGAACACGGCTTCTTCTACGCCCCCGATCCCTCTTCGCAGCTGGCCTGCACGCTCGCCGGCAACATCGCCATGAACTCCGGGGGCGCGCATTGCCTGAAATACGGTGTGACGACCAACAACCTGTTGGGAGTCACCCTCGTGCTCGTCGACGGCACGGTGGTCGAGCTCGGCGGCGAAGCGTTCGATCCACCGGGCTACGATCTCGTGGGTCTGGTGTGCGGCAGCGAGGGCCAACTCGGGATCGTCACCGAGGCGGTCGTGCGCATCCTGCCGCGGCCGGAGGGGGCGCGGCCGGTGCTTCTGGCCTTCGCGAGCTCGGAAGCCGCGGGAGCCTGCGTCGCCGACATCATCGGGGCCGGGATCGTGCCGGTGGCGATCGAGTTCATGGACAACCCCGCGATCCGTATCTGCGAGGCCTTCTCCGGAGCCGGCTATCCGACCGAGGCGGCGGCCCTGTTGATCGTCGAGGTGGAAGGCTCGGATGCCGAGATCGACGCCGAGCTCGCGCGGATCGTGGCCATCGCCCGCCGTCACGGCGTGACGACGATCCGGGAGAGCCGCTCGGCGACGGAGACGGCGCAGATCTGGAAAGGCCGCAAATCCGCCTTCGGCGCCACCGGTCGGGTGGCCGATTACATCTGCATGGACGGCACCATTCCCACGAGCCGCCTGCCCGAGGTCCTGCGTCGCATCGACGAGATCGTGAAAGGCTACGGCCTGCGGGTGGCGAACGTCTTCCACGCCGGGGACGGCAATCTCCATCCTCTCGTCCTCTACGACGTCAACGATCCCGAACAAGCGGCGAAGGCGGAAGCCGCGGGCGCCGACATCTTGAAACTCTGCGTGGAGGTCGGCGGCTGTCTCACCGGCGAGCACGGCGTCGGCATCGAGAAGCGCGATCTCATGCACCACCAGTTCACCCGGGCCGAGCTCCTCCAACAGGCGGCCGTTCGACGGGTCTTCGACCCCGACGAGATCCTCAATCCCGGCAAGGTCTTCCCCCTCGATCTCCGGTGCGCGGCGTGAGGTTCGAACCGCGGAGCGAAGACGAGGCGGCCGCTCTGCTGCGCGATCTCGTCCGCGCACCCTCGCCTCTGCGCATCGAAGGTGGGGGCACGCGCACGACCATCGGTCGTCCGATCCAGACCGCGGCGACGCTTTCGACCCGTGCGCTCGCCGGCGTGAGCCTCTACGAGCCGGCCGAGATGGTCGTCTCGGTGCGCACCGGCACGCCCGTGGCCGAACTCGAAGCCCTCCTCGCCGGAAAAGGCCAGATGCTGCCGTTCGAGCCGCCGGATTTCCGGGCCCTTCTCGGCAGCGCCGGCGAGCCCACGGTGGGCGGCGTGGTCGCGGGCAATCTCTCCGGTCCGCGGCGGATCCAGGCGGGCGCGTGCCGCGACAGCCTCATCGGCCTGCGCTTCGTCAACGGCCGCGGCGAGCTCCTGCGCGCGGGCGGGCGGGTGATGAAGAACGTCACCGGCCTCGATCTCGTGAAGCTGCTCTGCGGCTCCTGGGGCACGCTCGCCCTTCTCCTCGAGGCGACCTTCAAGGTGCTGCCCCGGCCGGAAGCGTCCCTCACCCTCTGTTTCGCGGGGCTGTCCGACGACGAGGCGGTCGCCCTCATGTGCGCGGCCATGGGCACGCCCTTTCCGCCGAGCGCGGCCGCCCATCTCCCGGCGGGAGCGGGAGGCGCGCGCGCCCGCACCCTTCTCCGCCTCGAGGGTTTCCGGGATTCGGTGCGCTACCGCGCCGAGCGGCTCGCCGCATCGCTCGCGGGGCACGGCGCCGCCGAGCGGATCGAGGGCCAAGAGAGCGCCGAGCTCTGGCGCGCGGTGCGCGACGTCCGGCCCTTGGTCGAGCCGCGCGAGCGGGCGATCTGGCGGCTTTCGCTTCCGCCTCGTCGCGGCGCCGAGACGGTCGCGCGGATCCGCGCCGAGCGCTCCTGTGCGGTGCTCTACGACTGGGCGGGCGGCCTCGTCTGGCTCGCGACCGAAGAGCGGGACGATGCCGGTGCCGCTCCGATCCGGGCCGCCGCGGCCGCGGCGGGCGGCCATGCGATGCTCGTGCGCGCCTCGCCCGAGCTGCGCGCGCGCGTCCCGCCCTTCCATCCGCCGAGTGCGCGCGTGCGCGCCCTCGAAGCGGGCATCAAGAAGGCCTTCGATCCCGCCGGCATCTTCAATCCCGGCTTGCGCGAAGCGGGGATCTGATCCTTGCAGACGAGCTTCCGCCCCGAACTCCTGGCCGATCCGGAGATCCGCGACAGCGAGCGGATCATCCGCACCTGTGTGCACTGCGGCTTCTGTACCGCGACCTGTCCCACCTACGTGCTCCTGGGCGACGAGCTCGACTCGCCGCGCGGTCGCATTTACCTGATCAAGAAGATGCTCGAAGAGGGAAGGCCGGCGGACGCGCGCACCGTGCGCCACGTCGACCGCTGTCTTTCCTGCCTTTCGTGCATGACCACCTGTCCCTCGGGCGTGCACTACATGCACCTCGTCGACCACGCCCGAGCCTGGATCGAGAAAACCTATCGCCGCCCCCTGCCCGATCGCTGGCTGCGCGCTCTTCTCGCCGCCGTCCTGCCGCGGCCCGCTCTGTTCCGCTGGGCCCTGTTGGCCGCCGCGCTCGCGCGACCCTTGCGCCGGTTCTTGCCGGCTTCGGGTGCGCTCGGCCGCGTGCGCGCGATGTTGGAGCTCGCCCCGCCCGGAGGTCCCGCCTCCCCCTCGCCCGTCGAACGACCCCAGGTCTTCCCCCCTTTCGGCCGGCGGCGCGCCCGCGTCGCCTATCTCGTCGGCTGTGCCCAGCCGGTCCTCGCGCCGGAGATCGGAGAGGCGACGATCCGGCTCTTGCGGCGCGCGGGCGCGGAGGTCGTGGTGGCCCGCGGCGCGGGCTGTTGCGGGGCGCTCGTCCACCACATGGGCAAAGAAGACCGGGCGCTGCGCGCCGCCCGCGCGAACATCGAGGCCTGGCTCGCCCTCGAGCGCGACGGACCGCTCGATGCGGTGGTGATCGACGCCTCGGGCTGCGGCACCACGGTCAAAGACTACGGCTGGATGTTCCGCCACGACCCGGAGACGGCGGAAAAGGCGGCGCGCATCGCCGCGCTCGCCCTGGATGCGAGCGAAATCCTCGACCGGCTCGGGCTGCCGCCCGTGGTCCGCGAGATCGAGCTCGTGGTCGCCTATCACGCGGCCTGCTCGATGCAGCACGGCCAGAAGATCACCGATCTGCCCAAACGTCTCCTGACCGCTGCGGGCTTCACCGTCCGCGAACCGCGCGAAGGCCACCTGTGCTGCGGTTCGGCCGGCACCTACAACCTCCTCCAGCCCGAGCTCGCGAGCCGGCTCGGAGCGCGCAAGATCGCGCATCTCGAGCGTACCGGAGCGGCCGCGATCGCCACCGGCAACATCGGCTGCATCGCCCAGCTGCGCAGCGGCACCCGGCTTCCCGTCCTGCACACGGTGCAACTCCTGGACTGGGCCACGGGCGGCCCCGTGCCCGCGGCCCTCGCCGGGCGCGGCGGCGAGCGCCCGCGGCGCGTCGCGGAGGGCGCGGTTCAGCCGGATCCGAGGCTCGTCCCGGCGTAGCGCGCATCGATCGCGAGCGCGATGCCGAAAGGCGGAAGCTCGGGCGGACCCGCGACGGGATCGGTGACCACTCGACGATCGCCCACGCGCAGCCGGCGATCGACCCGGCGGTGACCGGCGTCGACGAGGCGGTTCGGGCGAGACCCGCGCAGCGCGCCGGGAGGAGGCCACGAAGCGCGGCGCGCCGCCTCGGCGACGAGAAGGTGGGCGAAGAGCCGTGCTCGTCACGAGCTTCGGGCGGCCGCCGGAACCGCGCGCACGCGCGGGCGGTCCCCGCCTCCGTCGCGCCACCACGGCGCCAAGGCGCCGAGCCGCGCGGGCGTCCAGCTCGCCGGGGGCGGCGCGCGCGGCCGGGCGCGGGCCTCCGCGGCTCCGCCCGTCGGGGGTTCGCGGCCACGGGCTCCGCGGTCGTCCGGAAAGGGCCGGATTCCCGGGTCCGGCGCCGGGCACCAAGCTTCCTCCTCGTCACGGCCGGCCGGAGAGCCGGCCGTCCAGGGACTGGATCCTCGGGTCGAGCCCGAGGATGACGGAAACCAAGAGGCCTGGATCCCCGGGTCTTCGCCCGGGGATGACAGCGTACCGGCCCGGGACGACGCTCCCTTCTCGTCACGGCCGGCCTCCGCGCCGGCCGTCCAGGAAATGGATCCTCGGGTCGCGTCCGAGGGTGGCGAGTGCGAAGAGGATTGGATCCCCGGGTCGGGGCCCGGAGACGACGAAAACGAGGCCTGGATCCTCGGCTCGGGGGCCGAGGATGACGGAGAGGAGGCGGAGGCCGTCGCTCGCTCGCTGTCACGGCCGGCCGAAGAGCCGGCCGTCCGGGGACCGGAGCCTCGGGTCGCGGGCGAGGACGAGGCGGAGGGGGCCGCGGAGGCGGGCGAAGGGCGCGCGGCCGGGGGCGGCTCGGGTTCGTTTCGCCGTTTTTCCTCCTCGGGCAGCGGCAGCAGCGCACCGGTGCGGGGATCGCGCGGCCGCCCCCACCAGCCCGGGCACAGGGGCCAAAGCGCGCGTGCTTCGGGCGCGGCGGGTGCGGCC
>JANXAZ010000053.1 GCA_025062095.1 Geminicoccaceae bacterium | reverse complement strand
CCGTGGGCAGGAAAAAATATCCGAGGTGAAGCGACCACAGGAGCGGCTCGGAGAGCGTGGCGAACGGCCGCCAGCGCCAAAGACGGAACAGATGGGCGAAGCCGGCCGAAAGCGCCGCCGCGCCGCAAAGCACGGGCGGAAGGCCGGCGACCGGCCGGACGACGAGCAGGGCGAGAGCGAACGCAGCGAGGAGAAGAGCGCCCTTGTCGAACCGGTCGAAAGGTACCGGCAAGGCGGCTTCCGGTCGGTGGCGGCGCAGCCAATTGGTCGTGAAGGAGGGCAGGATCCGGCCGGCGACGAGCCCGATCGACAAGAGAAGAGCGGCGATGCCGAGGTGGCTCGAGACGGGTGCGGGCTCGCCGCGGGCGAGCTCGAGGTGAAAGCCGAGCCAGGCGAGCGCGAAAAGCGCGAAGAGACCGATCACGGGACAATTCGGCCGGTTCTCGCCGATCAGGACCTCGCGCGCGGTCGCGAGCAGGAGCGCCGCCGGAAAGGCGAGAGAGACGGAGGCGACGAGCACGGCCGGAAGGTCGTGGCTCGCGAGGACGGCGAGCCGGCCGAGAACCCACGATCCCGCGAGCCCGGCCAAGGACGGACCCGAAAGGGGGAGCCTCCCGGTCCGGTTCGGAATCGCGGTCAAGAGAAAGCCCGAAAGCACCGCCGAACCATAGCCGAACAAGAGCTCGTGGGCATGCCAGGCGACCGGTGGCCAATCGAAGGGACAGGCGAAAAGACCGAGCCGGAAGCCGGTCCACAGCCCCACGGTCCGGAAGGCCTGAAGCCCGGCGAGAAGGAAAAACGGGCGAAAACCGCAAGACAGAAGGGCGGGGCCGGAGCGACCGCGCACCCGCGGGATCGCCGCCATCGGTCTTTCCGCGGAAAAAACATTCCTTCCGGTTCGATCTTTTCCTCGATCCGCGCGAGCCGAAAGTCGACGAAGCGTCGCACGCTTCGCGCCCGGCGCTCCTCGCCCGAACATCGCACTCCGGCTAAGTTCGCCCGCGGGAGGCCCCTATGCGCATCGTCGATCTCACCCGACCCGTCGTCGACCACTTCCGCTGGCCGGTCGAGCGCACGCTCCTCAAGGACCACGCGAAAGGCGATCTCTTCCAGATCACCCGGCTCGGCTTGGGCACCCATGCCTTCACCCACGTGGACGCACCGCGCCACTACTTTCCGGAGGGGGCCACGACCTCGGACGTGCCGCTCGAGGCGACGGTGGGCCCGGCGGCGGTGATCGATCTGTTCGACGTCCGGCCGAACGAGGCCGTCGATGCGCGGAGACTCGCTTCCCGCGCGGCCCATCTGCGGGCGGGCGACGTCGCGCTCCTCGCCACCGCCTGGGATCGCCGGCACCCGATCGAGGACGACCGTTTCTGGCGGGAAGCGCCTTTTCTCACGCGCGACGCCGCGGAATGGCTCCTCGCTCGGGGCATCAAAGCGCTCGCCGTCGACTTCCCGCAGGATTTCGTGATCCGCGACCTCTTGGACGGCATCGTCCGCCCGATCGAGGAACACGTCACCCACGACGTGCTCCTGCGTCGCGGCGTGATCCTGATCGAATATCTCGCGAATACGCAGGCGCTCGAGCGAGAGCGCGTGTTTTTGTGCTGTCTTCCGCTCAAGATCCCCGACTGCGACGGGGCACCGGCGCGCGTCGTGGCCTTCCTCGAAGGTCCTTTAAGGTAGCGGCGCGCGTGCCGCTCAAGCGGCGCGGAGGTCGAGGGCCAGAGGCGAGACCGAATCGCGCAAGCTCTTCTTCCCGCTCGGCTCGGAGCGGAAGAGCTCGCGCATCACCGCCGCGAGCCCGTCGCGATCGCTTTTCGGTGAAGACGTCGGCTGCTCGCGCGTTCGCCGCGCCGGCGCATCGATACGGGCCTCGGCCCGGCCGCGTTCGGAAGCGGGCTCGGCAAAGCCCTCGCGTTCGCGCGTGCGGCGCTCGTTGCGCAGGCCGAAAAAGCGCGCGCGGGCGAGCTCGATCTCCTTGGCCAGACGGGCGGCGTAGCGCGCGAGGCTGTCGAGCGACGGACAACCTTCCGCGCTCTTGCCCTCGGCGAGCGCAAGAAGCACGCGTTCCTCGACCCGATCGAGCAGATGCCGGCGCCAGAGCGCCGCGACGAGATTCTCGAGGGCGACTTCTTCGGCGGCATCGGCCGGTGCGAAGCGGGCGCGCCAAGCGGCGCGCAAGGCCTCGAAAGCGGGGTCGGCGGCCGCGGGGCCGGCTGCGAGGGTGGCGGCGTCGGTCACGGGGCGGGTCCTCCGGGTGGCTGTCAGATCTTTATCCTAATATCGGTTCGAAAGCAAGATATCTCCAGGAAAATCAGACCACGCACCCTCTCCGAGGATCGACCTGCCCAGCGCGACGGAACGAACAGGCTTGCGCCTTCGCTCCGATCCGGACACAGGAACCCTCGGGCGGCAGGGAGGGCCGCCCGCCGACGAACAGAGGGGGGACCCATGGCGCGAGGGAGGATCGCCGCGGGCGCGCTTTCGGCCGCGCTCGCCTTCGCGACGAACGCGCAAGCGGACGGGCCCGATCACGATCTGTGGGCACTGGCCCTCAACATCTACCACGAGGCGGGCGAGGGTCGACAGGCGATGCTCGCGGTCGGCTGGCTCACGCTCAACCGGCTGCGCCATCCCGACTTCCCCAAGAGCCTCTACGAAGTCGTCTACGACGCCAACGGCGCGGGCTGCGCCTTTTCCTGGACTTGCGACGGACGCGAGGATCTGCCGCGCGATTTCCGCCGCTTCGCGCTCGCCCTCGCGATCGCCAAGGAGCTCCTGTCGCCGGCTCCACCCCCCGATCCGACCCGGGGAGCGCTCTTCATGCACGCGCGCTGGCGCAAACCTCCGACGTACACCAAGCACCTTCGCCGCAGCGCGGAGATCGGGCAGAACGTCTTCTACTCTATCGGCGCAGCCGAGGCGGGCCTCCGGGCCGTCGCGGCCCGGGACGTCGCGCGAGGAGGGAGGACATGCGCAGCTGGCAGATCATCCGTTGGGGCGAGCCGCTGGAGCCCCGCGACTATCCGGATCCCGTGCCCGAAGGCCGGCAGGTCGTCTTGCGCGTGCTCGCTTCCGGCATCTGCCATTCGGATCTGCACATCTGGCAGGGCTATTTCGACCTCGGCGGGGGCGAGCGGCTGGACATCACCACGCGCGGCATCCAGCTCCCTTTCACCCTCGGCCACGAAGTCCTGGGCGAGGTCGTCGCGGTCGGACCCGACGTGCACGAGGTGCGGCCCGGCGATCGGCGCATCGTCTATCCGTGGATCGGCTGCGGGGGCTGTCCCGACTGCGCGCGCGGGGACGAGCTTCTGTGCCCGCGACCCCGGGTCGTGGGGACCTGGCGCGACGGCGGCTATTCGACCCACGTGCTCGTCCCCGACGCCCGTTATCTCGTGCCCTACGACGGGCTCGACCCGGCGGTCGCCTGCACTTACGCCTGCTCGGGGGTGACCGCGCTGTCGGCGCTCAAGAAGACCGGTCTTCGTCGAGACGATCAGACGCTTCTGCTCGTCGGCTGCGGCGGGGTCGGCCTGCAGGCGCTGCAGATGGCCCGCGCCGTGGTGCGCGGCCGGATCGCGGTCGCCGAGCCCGACGCCAAGAAACGCGAAGCGGCGCGGGCGGCAGGGGCGGATGCGGTGATCGACAACTCCGATCCGAAAGCCGCCGTGCAGGCGGTCAAGGATTTCTCGGGCGGCGGGGCGGACGCGGCGATCGACTTCGTCGGAAGGCCCGAGACCGCCCGCTTCGCCCTCGATTCCTTGCGCCCCAAAGGCGGCACGCTCGTGGTCGTGGGGCTCTACGGCGATCGGCTCGTCTATCCCTTGCCGCTGTTCCCGCTGCGCGTCCTCACCGTGCGGGGTTCTTACGTCGGCACGCTCGACGACCTGCGGGACGTCGTGCGCTTCGCGCGAGAAGGCCGGCTCCCGCCCCTGCCCGTGACCCGGGTGCCGCTCGAGAAGGTCAACGAGGCGATGGCCGATCTCGCCGCCGGCAGGATCACGGGGCGGATCGTGCTCGTCCCCTGAGCGCGCCCGTCTCCTCCGGCTCGAGCGCCACCGCCTCGTAGAGCTCCTCTTCTTGCGCGCAGTGGAGCTCGAGGATCGCCTCGAGGGCGTAGAGCGTGCGGCGCAGCTCGGGCAGGTCTTCGGCCAGCGGTCCTTCGGGCGGCAGCTCCGCGGCGAGCCGGCGCAGGCGGCGGACGAGATGGTTGATCTCGCGGTGGGTGCGGCTGATGGGGGCCATCGGATCGCGCCCGCCCAGCATCGCGGCGATCTCGGGATGCAGCTCGAGCTCGTCTTTGCGCTCGTGCGCGAGGACGCGCTCTTCGAGCTCGCGCAGAAGCGCGCGCAGCTCGGCCGCGAGCACCGGTCCGTCGCCCGCGCCCAGCCGGTCGGCGAGCGCGCGGATGCGCGCGATCACCGGGTGCAAGGCGCGGTGATCGGCTTCGAGCGCGGCCACCCGTTCGGCGGGCAGACCCCGTCCGACGGCCGCGCCGCGATCGGCGCGCAGCGCGCGCAGGGCGTTGAGGATCACCGCGACGTCGATCGCCTCTTGCACGAGCGCCCCCGCCACCGGCGGCAGCCAGCCGAAGGCGGCGACGAGCATGGCCGCACCCGACAGCCCCATGCCCGCGAGCACGCTCTCGAGCGCGATGCGGCGTGCGCGCACGGCGATGCGGATCGCGTCCACCACCCGGTCGAGACGGTCGACGAGGAGGACCACGTCGGCCGCCTCGGCGGCGGCGGCCGCGCCGCGCGCCCCCATGGCGATGCCGACGTGGGCGGCGGCGAGCGCCGGCGCGTCGTTGATCCCGTCGCCGACCATAGCGGTGATCCCTTCCGCGCGCTCGGCCCGCACCGCGTCCACTTTGTCGGCGGGGGAGCGCTCGGCGAGCACGGTGTCGATCCCGAGCGCGGTCCCGATCGCCTCGGCGACGTCCGCCCGATCCCCGCTCAGCATAACGATCCGGCGCAGCCCCGCGGCGCGCAGGGCGCGCAACGCCCGCGGCGCCTCGCGGCGGATCTCGTCGGCGAGCAGGAGCGCTCCCGCGAGCTCCGCGTCGACGGCGACGAAGACCGGCGTGGCGCCGTCGCGCTCGGCGCGGCGGACGACCCGTTCGGCCCAGTCCTCGAAGAGGCCGCGGCCATTGGCGTGGTCGAGGCGCCCCAGCCGCACGCGGCGCCCGCCCGCGCGGCCCTCGATCCCCTCCCCGGGCGCTTCGCGCACTTCGCTCGGCAGCTCGAGAGAAAGCCCGCGGGCGCGCGCCGCCTCGACGATCGCCTCGGCCAGCGGGTGGCTCGAGACCTGGTCGAGAGAGGCGGCGAGCCGCAAGAGCTCGTCTTCGGCGAAGGCGCGACAGGGCAGGACGGCGACGAGCCGCGCACGGCCCGTGGTGAGCGTGCCGGTCTTGTCGAAGACGAGCGTGCGGGCCCGGGCGAGCGCCTCGAGCGCACCGCCGCTCTTGAAGAGCACGCCCCGGCGCGCCGCGGCCGACATTCCGGCGACGATCGCCACCGGTGCGGCGAGGATCAGAGGACAGGGCGTGGCGACCACGAGCACCGCGAGCGCGCGCACGGGATCGCCCGAGAACCACCAGGCGACCCCCGCGATCGCCAGCGTGACGGGCAGGAACAGGACCGCGTAGCGGTCGGCCAGGCGCACGAGCGGGGCCTTGCTCGCCTGTGCGGACGCGACCAGGCGCACGATCGCGGCATAGGTGCTTTCGGCCGCGGCCGCTCGGGCCTCGAGCCGCAGGGGCGGACCGAGATTGAGCACGCCGCTGAGCAGGGTGCTCCCGGGAGCCCGGCGCACCGGCAGGGATTCGCCGGTCAGGGCCGATTCGTCGAGGGTGGCCGGACGATCGAGGAGCACGCCGTCCACCGGCACGATCTCGCCTTGCGCCACCACGAGCCGATCGCCGGCGCGCACCTCCTCCACGGATACGGTCTCGAGCGCGCCGTCGCGCTCGCGCCGGGCGATGCGCGGGGCGCGCTCGAGCAAGGCGGTGAGCTCGCGCTCCGCGCGCCTGCGCGCCCGTTCCTCGAGCACGTTGCCGCCGGTGAACATGATCGCCACGACCACGCCCGCGAGCGGCTCGCCCAACCACAGCGCCCCGCCCATGGCGAGCGCCGCGATCGTATCGACGCCGGTCTCGCCCCGGGCGAGACCGCGGACGATCTCGACCGAGAGGAGCACGAGCGGCACCGCGATCCCCGCCGCCCACAAGCGCCCGGCGAGCGCGCCGGGCTCGAAGAGCTGCGCCCCCAGGCCGAGAACGAGGAACAGAAGAGCCCATGCGAGCGCGAGCCCGTGGGGGCTCGGCCGAGCGGGCGAGGCGCGATCGGACAAGCGCGAAGACTCCGCTGCGAAGGCTTCGAAAGCGAAACTCTCTTAGGCGTTCTCGCGCCGCCGCGCCACCGCGGGGGGTCGCCGCGCGGGCGGCTGCGCGCGCCGCGCGGACGCGCTAGGCTGATCGCGCGCTCGGTCGCGGGGAGCCCAGGCGATGGAAGATCCCAAGCTGCGCGGCATCTATGCCGCGATCGTGACACCGGTCGATCCGGACGGCGAGATCAACCTCGAGCGCTGGACGCGGCACGCCCGCTGGCTCTTGCGCAAGGGCTGCCACGGGCTCGGGGTGTTCGGGACCACCGGGGAGACCCAGGCGTTCTCGGTCGCCGAGCGCCAGGCCGCACTCGAAGGCTTCTTGGCCTCGGGCCTGCCGGCGGATCACGTGATCCTGGGGGTGGGCTGTTGCGCGCGCGCGGACACCGTGGCCCTGATCCGCCACGGCCTTTCCCTCGGCATCACGCGGATGCTCGCCCTTCCCCCCTTCTTCTACAAGAACGTCCCCGAAGAAGGGCTCTTCCGGGCTTTTGCGGAAATCGTCGAGACCGTGAGCGATCCCCGGCTCGAGCTGTTGCTCTATCACTTCCCGCAAGTCACGGGCGTGCCGATCCCCGCGCCGGTGATCGCCCGGCTGCTCGCGCGCTATCCCGGAACCCTCAAAGGCATCAAGGACAGCTCCGGCGATCTCGCGCACACCCTCGACCTCGTCCGCTCCTTTCCCGGCCTGGCGGTCTTCGCCGGTGCCGATCAGCATCTTCTCGCCGTGCTCGAAGCGGGAGGGGCGGGGACGATCTCGGCCGCGGCGAATCTCAACTGCGCCGCGAGCCGGGCGGTGTTCGACGCCTTCGAGCGCGGCGATCGCGCGCGTGCGCAGGCGCTCATGGCTCCCGTCGCGGCCGTGCGCGAGGCGCTGCAACGGCGGCCCCTGATCCCGGCGATCAAGCACGTCATCGCGCACGGGCGCAACGATCCGATCTGGCGCACGGTGCGCCCGCCCCTGGTCGAACTCGATCCGGCCGAGGGCGAGCGCCTGTTGGCCGAACTCGACGCGCTGGGCTTCGTCTACGATCCCGATCTCTACGCGGTGGCCGCCGCCTGAGCGGTGCCGGCGCGAAGACCGATGGCCGTGCTCGCGTCCGATCCGCTCGTCTGTTTCGCCCATCCGGCCTACCGGCTCGGCGAGCGCGCCCGCGCCCGCGGGCTCGGTTTGCGCTTCGTGGAGGTGCGCGATCGTCCCGCGCTCGATGCGGTGATCGGACGGGTCGAGGTGCTCGTGATCTCGGGTCTGTGGCGCGACGAGCTGCTCGATCGCGCCCCGATGCTGCGCTTCGTGCAATCGATCAGCGCCGGTACCGACCAATACGACAAGGAGCTCTTGCGCGCGCGGGGGGTGCGCCTGGCGAGCGCCGCCGGGGTGAACGCGAACGCCGTGGCCGAGCACGCGATCGCGCTCCTGCTCGCCCTCGCCCGCCTCCTGCCCGAGGCCGTGCGCAACCAGGACCGACGCTTCTGGCGCGGGATGATCGGCGAGATCGGAAGGCGCGAGCAGGAGCTCTCGGGCAAGACCATGGTGCTCGTGGGCCTGGGGCGGATCGGATCGCGCATCGCCCGTCTCGCCCGCGCTCTGGGGATGCGCGTTCTCGGCGTGCGGCGGGATCCGGCGGCGGGCGACGGAGGTGCCGACGAGGTCCACGCCTTGTCCGAACTCGACCGTCTGTTGCCCGGCGCCGAGGTCCTCGTGCTCGCCTGCCCCCTCGCGCCCGAGACCGCGGATCTCCTCGATTCGCGCCGCTTCGACCTGCTTCCCCCGGGAGCGCTGTTCGTGAACGTGGCGCGCGGGCGCTGCGTGGTCGAAGAGGCCCTGCTCGCGGCGCTGCGCTCGGGGCGCCTTGCCGCGGCCGCGATCGACGTCGCCCGCGAGGAACCGCTTCCCCCCGATTCGCCCCTCTGGACCGCGCCCAACCTCCTGATCACCCCGCACAGCGCGGGCGAGACGCGCGCTTACGAAGATCGGGTGCTCGATCTTTTGGTCGAGAACCTGGCCCGGCTCGCGCGCGGCGAGACCGCGCTCGTCAACGAGATCGTCTGAAGCGCCTCAGGCCGCCTCGGCCATCGCCGGGAGCGCGGCGTCGAGCCCGCGCTCGAGCCGATCGAAGAGCTCGTCGATCTCGGACTCGGTGACGATCAGGGGCGGGCAGATGCCGATCACGTCGCCCGGAAGCGGGCGCAGGATGAGGCCCTGTTCGAGGATCTTGCCGACGATGCGCACGGCCGCTTTGGCCTCTTGCGGGAACTGGCGTTTGCTGCGCTTGTCCTCGACGATCTCGAGCCCGCCGATGAGCCCGATCCCGCGCGCTTCGCCCACGAGCGGATGATCGGCCAGACGCGCGAGACGCGCCTGGAAGCGGGGGGCCACCGCGCGCACGTGGTCGAGGATGCGATCGGTCTCGTAGATGTCGAGGGTCGCGAGCGCCACCGCCGCGGCCACCGGATGGCCGCTGTAGGTGTAGCCGAGCCCGAGCGTGCCGAGCCTGGCCGACTGATCCGCGATCACCTCGTAGAAATCGCGGCTCATGAGCACGGCCGCGATCGGCACGTAGGCGGCCGAGAGCTGTTTGGCGCAGATCACGAGATCGGGGCGGATGCCGAAGGTGTCGCAACCCCACATGTTGCCCGTGCGCCCGAAGCCGCAGATGACTTCGTCGGCGACCATGAGCACGTCGTAGCGCTCGAGGATCGGCTGGATCTTGCGGAAATAGCTCGCCGGCGGAACGACCACGCCACCCGCGCCCATCACCGGTTCGGCGAAGAAGGCGGCGACCGTCTCCGGCCCGAGCGCCCGGATCAGGGTCTCGATCTCGGCCGCGAGGCGGTCGGCGAAGGCCTCTTCGTCCTCCCCGGGCAGACCTTCGCGGTACAAGGAGGGGCAGGTGACGTGGAAGAACCGGTCGGACATCGGCAGATCGAAGCCGACGCGGGCGTACGGAAGACCGGTGAGATGCCCGGCGGCGAGCGTGATGCCGTGGTAGGCCCGCCGGCGGCCGATGATGCGCTTCTTCTCCGGACGGCCGCGGGCGTTGTTGTAGTACCAGACGAGCTTGATCGCGGTGTCGATCGCTTCCGAGCCGGAATTGACGAAGAAGACCTTGGCGATCGGCGGCGGGGCGATCGCGACGAGCCGCTCGGCGAGCGCGATCACCGGCTCGCTCGAGCGATGGGCGAAGGTGTGGGTGTAAGGCAAGCGCTCCATCTGCCGGCGCGCGGCCTCGACCAGGCGCTTTTCGGAAAAGCCCAGGCTCGCGCACCACAGCCCCGAAAGCCCCTCGATGTACTCCTTGCCGTCGAGATCCCATACGCGGATCCCCTCCCCGCGCACGATCACGAGCGGGCCCTGTTGTTCGTGCGCGCGCAGGTTCGTGTAGGGATGGACGAGATAGGCGACGTCCTTGGCCTCGAGGGAATTGGGGGCGGAGAGGCGGTTCGAAACGAGGGTCATCGAGCGTCTCCCGCGCGGTTCGGACTCGAAGCCGCGCAGCGGTACACAGTCTAGGGCAGCCCCGCGCGGGCGTCCACGCGCCGCCCTCCGCGCGCCTTGCCGCTTCGCGCGGATCCCCTATGTCTGCGCCCGAAAGCTACGGACAGGGTTCCCATGACGGTCGACGTCGCATCCCGAGAGGCCGTGTCGACGGCCGCGCCTTCGCCGCTGCCCCCCGACCATCCACCGATCGCGCCGGCGCGCATCGGGGTGGTGCTCATCAACCTCGGCACGCCCGACGCCACCGATTACTGGTCGATGCGGCGCTATCTCTCGGAGTTCCTCTCCGATCGTCGGGTGATCGACTATTCGCCCTGGCTCTGGCAGCCGCTCCTGCAGCTCGTCATCCTGAGCAAGCGGCCCTTCTCCAAGGGCAAGGAGTACGCCGCGATCTGGAACAAGGAGCTCGACGAGAGCCCCTTGAAGACGATCACGAGAAGCCAGGCGCAGAAGCTCGCCCTGCGCTTCGCCCGCGACCCCGAGGTCGTCGTGGACTGGGCGATGCGCTACGGCAACCCCTCGATTCCTTCGGTGCTCGAGCGACTGGTCGCCCGAGGGTGCCGCAAGCTGCTGTTGATGGCGCTCTATCCCCAATACGCCTCGCCCACCACGGCGACGGCCTACGATCGCGCCTTCGATGCGCTCAAGCGGATGAAGTGGCAGCCGGCCGTGCGCACCATGGGCCCCTACCACGACCATCCGAGCTACGTTCGTCTCCTGGCGAAATCGATCCGCGAGCATCTCGCCGGCCTCGATTTCGAGCCGCAACTCTTGCTCATGTCCTACCACGGGGTGCCCAAGCGCTTCTTGCTCGAGGGCGATCCTTATCATTGCCATTGTCAGAAGACCTCGCGGCTCGTGCGCGAGGAGCTCGGTTGGCCGCCCGAGCGGGTCATGGTCGTTTTCCAGTCGCGCTTCGGCCGCGAAGAATGGCTCAAGCCCTATCTCGACGAGACGCTCGCCGAGCTGCCCAAGCGCGGGATCACGCGCATCGCCGTGATCTCGCCGGCCTTCGTCGCCGATTGCCTGGAGACGCTCGAGGAGATCGCCGAGGCCGGCCGCGAGACCTTCCTGCACGCGGGCGGCGAGAAGTTCGCCTACGTTCCCTGCCTGAACGACCGCGACGACCACATCGATCTCTTGGAAGAACTCGCCCGGCGCGAACTCTCGGGCTGGCTCGCGCGCTGAGTGCGACAGGCTGTCGCGGGGCGCATTGAAAGCCGGCGCGGGCCGCGCTACCCGACGCCCGCTCCGAGGCATGGTCGACCGACGATATTGGTCCGCCCTTCGGGCGAGGCGCGATGGACGCATCCGGTGTCCCGAGCTCGAAGAGCGGCCTTTTGGCCGGGAATTTTCTGAGCCTTTCGGCGATCGTCTTGTGGGCGAGCTCCTTTCTCGTCACCGACCGGCTCCTCGCGAGCTGGGATCCGGTCTGGCTCACCGTCGGCCGGATCCTCGGCGCCGGCCTCGCTCTTCTGCTCTTCTGCGCGCTCGGCGGACGGCTCGGGACGCTGCGCCCCGCCTCCTGGCCGCGGATGATCGCGGCGAGCGTGGTCGGCTTCGGCCTCGCCGGCCTCGCGATCGTCGTCGGGCAGAAATATTCCGATCCCGTCACCACCGCGATCATCGTGACCACTGGCCCGCTCATCTCGGCGCTCATGGGCCTGGCCGAGGGCAGCGAACGGCCGAGCGCCCATCTCTGGCTCGGGATCCTCCTGGCGGTGGCGGGAGGGGTGCTCGCGAGCCTGGAGCCGGGCTCGTGGTGGCCGGCGCCTCGGGGCGGCGAGGTGCTCGTGCTGCTCTCTCAAGTCTTCTGGATCTGGTACTCGCGGATCTCGGCCAGCGGCCTGGGCGCGCTCGACGCCGTCGCGAAATCCACCCTCGGGCTGACGACGGGCGGGTTGTTCCTGCTTCTGGTGGCCGCGATCGGCACCGCGTTCGGCCTCGTCTCCTTCCGGATCGACACCCGGAGCGAGAGCCTGGCGCTTTTGGTCTGGCTCGCGGTCTTCTCGATCGCCGTGTCGGTTTCGCTCTGGCTCGCCGGCGTGCGCATCCTGGGTACGACGATCGCTTCGATCCACACCAATCTCGCGCCCTTTTACGTGATGCTCATGAGCCTCGCCTTGCTCGGAACCGCACCGCGCCCCGGCCAGGTCGTCGGCGGCGCCCTGGTCGCCGCGGGCGCCGTGCTCGCCCAATGGCCCGCGATCCGGCGAAAGATCACTGCCCAACCTCCGATCGAGTGAAGGATCCGCAGGAGCGAACCCTTGCTGCTCGCCCTTCTCGAAGAGCGCATCGCGCGGGGCGAACTCGTCCCCGACGCCGCCCAGCGGACGGCCGCCGAGCGCCTGGCGAAGTCGGCGGAAGACCTCGCCCGCGCCTTCCGCCGGCCGGCGCGCGGTTGGCTCGCGCGGCTCGCCCGCGGCCGCGACGCCGCCCCTTTGCGCGGAGTCTACCTTTTCGGCCGGCCGGGACGCGGCAAGTCGATGCTCGTCGATCTCTTTTTCGCGAGCGTGCCGATCGCGGCCAAGCGCCGCGTGCATTTCCAGGCCTTCATGCTCGAGGTCCATCGCCGGCTCGACGCGCTGCGCCGCGGCGGCGCGCGCGGCGAGCCTCTGGATGCGCTTTCGCGCGAGCTCGCCTCGGTGCGCCTTCTGTGCCTCGACGAGCTCGAGGTACGGGATATCGCCGACGCCACGATCCTGGGCCGGCTGTTCGCGGGGCTGATGGACGCCGGCACGGTCCTCGTGGCGACGAGCAACCTGCCCCCCGAACGGCTCTACGAGGGCGGGCTCAACCGCGCCCGCTTCCTGCCCACGATCGAGCTGTTGCGCAGGCGCCTCGACGTGATCGCCCTCGACGGTCCCGTGGATTACCGGTTGCGACGGCTCGAGGGCCTGCCCCTTTATCTGTACCCGCTGGGGCCCGAAACCGAAGCGCGGGTCGCGCGGATCAAGGCCGTCCTCGGCGACGGCGCGGCGTTCGCGCCGCAGACGCTCGACGTCGACGGCCGCGCGCTTCTCGTACCCGAAGCCGCGCCCGGGGTCGCGGTCTTCGACTTCCGCGAGCTCTGCGCGCGCCCGCTCGGCCCCGCCGATTATCTCGCCCTCGCGCGCCGCTTTCCCGCGCTCGTGCTCGAGCGCGTGCCGCTTCTCACCCCCGATCGGCGCAACGAGGCGCGGCGCTTCGTGACCCTCGTGGACGCGGCTTACGAGCAGAAACAGATCCTGGTCGTGAGCGCGGAAGCCGAGCCCGAGCGGCTCTACCCGGAGGGCGAAGGAGCCTTCGAGTTCCGCCGCACCGCGAGCCGGCTCCGCGAGATGCAGAGCCGCGGCTGGCTCGAGGCCTGCCGCGCCCGCCGGCTCGAGGAGCTGCCCGCGCGCTTCACCCCTTTCGCGCTCACGAGCGATCTCGCCTGAAGCGTCCCCGGTTGTGCCGGCGCGCCGCCGGCGGTCCGGGAAGCACCCGCGCGGCGTAAGATCGGCGCCGCGATCCGAGGAGCCGCCCTTGCGCCGAGCCTGCGCTTTGGTCTTCGCGCTGGTGCCGTGCGCCGCGGCCGCGGCCGAGATCCCGGCCTGCGGACCCGCGACGGCCGGGGCCGTCACCTGCATGGCGGGAAGGATGTGCGCTTGCGCTTACGAACGACCGGGGCGGATGACGGGGACGCCGGGAGGCTGGCGGTGGGACTGCGGGATCCTGCGGCCGGCGTGCGGCGGCGGGCCGGAGGTACCGGCGACGACGAGCGCGGGACCGACCCCGTGGTGGCCGGGGAGCCTGGAGGTCGAGCTGACACCGCGCCGCCGTCCCCGCGACTGACCCGGGCGCGATCGGTTGCCGGATGTGGCGTCCTGCGGCATGATGTTCGCATCGGTTGAAGGCTTCTCGAAAGCCTCCCGCCCTGCGATCGAAAAACTCGCGCGGGTGACGAAGATGCGCGCGCTCTGGCTCGCTCTTCTGGCTTCGGGTCTCGCGACCTCGGCCACGGCCCAATCGCTCATCGATCCCGATCGCGCTTGGCTTCGCCGAAAAGTAGATGCGCTCGAGCTGCGCGCCGCCACCGACCCCGTCGGAGCGGCCGAGGAGGCGCGCGCGCTCGGACGCGAGCTGCGCCGCGCCGCAGGAGCGGGCGACGGCGAGCGCCTGCGGCTCGAGCGGCGTCTCGAGCGGATCGCCGCCGGGCCGCCGCGCACGGTGGTGTCGCCCGGGCCGCCGCGCGGGCTCGATCCCCCGCCCTCGAGCCTCGAGCGCGAGCTCTTCGCGAGCGAGCGCGATCCTCTGCGCACCGCCGATCTCCTCCTGGCGCGCGCGGCCGAGGGCCTCGCCGAAGGCCGGCTCGACGCCGCCCGCTCCGATCTCTCCCTCGCCGCCGCCGAACTCGCCGTCCT
>JANXAZ010000052.1 GCA_025062095.1 Geminicoccaceae bacterium | reverse complement strand
GGCTCCATCGTCGAGATCGAGACGAGCGGTGCGGCGGTCGAGTTCGACGGCCGCCCGGCGATCCAGGTCGTCTTGCGCGACATCTCCGAGCGCAAGCGCGCCGAGCGGGCCTTACGCGAGGCGGAAGCGCGCTATCGCGCGCTCGTCGAGCTCTGCCCGGATGCGGTCGTGCTCGTCGACGAAGGGCGCTTCGTCTTCGCCAACGCGCCGGCGGCGCGTCTGCTCGGCGTGCCGAATGCAGAGGCTCTGGTCGAGCGCTCGATCTACGACTTCATCGTGCCCGAGCAACACGAGATCGTGCGCGCGCGCCACGCCGTTCCGCTCGAGGAGGGCGAGGCATTGCCCGCGATCGAACTCGCGATCGTGCGCCCGGACGGCGAGCGCCGCGAGATCGAGGCCACGGGTTCGCTCGTTCTGCGCGAGGGCCGGCGGCTCCTGTTGGGCGTCCTGCGCGACGTCACCGAGCGCAAGCGCGCGGAACGCGCGCTGAAAGAGGCCGAGGAGCGCTACCGCGCCCTCGTCGAGCTCGCGCCCGTGGGCATCCTCGTCTACCGCGACGGCTGTTACCGGCTCGTCAACCGAGCGGCCGCCGAGATCCTCGGTGCCGACGATCCCTCCTGCCTCGTCGGCGTGGATCCCTTCGCCCTCATCACCGAGCCCTATCGCGAGCGGATCCGCGAGCGCGCCGCACGGCTTCTCGCCGAGGGCGGCAGAGCGCCGCCGATCGTGATCGAGATGCGACGCTTGGACGGCGCGACGATCGCGGTCGAGACCGTCAGCGCCGGGATCCGCGACGGCGGGCGACCTGCGGTGCAGATCGCGATGCGCGACGTCACCGAGCGCGAACGCGCGCGTCGCGCTCTGGAGGAGGCGGAAGCGCGCTGGCGCAGCCTCGTCGAGCTCAGCCCGGATGCGGTCGTGCTCGTCCGCGACGGGCGCTACGTGTTCGCCAACCGCAGCGCCCTCGAGTTGTTCGGAGCGAGCGATCCGAGCCAACTCCTCGGACACTCGCCGTTCGACTTCATCCTCGAAGATCACTGGCCGGCGATCGAGGAGCGCATGCGCGTGTTGCTCGAGCAGGGCGGGCGGGTGCCGCCGATCGAGATCCGCATCCGCCGCCTCGACGGGACGATCCTCGACATCGAAACGGCCGGAGCGGTGGTGTTCGACGGCGGCCGACCGGCGATCCTGGGCGTTCTCCGCGACATCAGCCAGCGCAAAGCGCTCGAAGCGGAACTCCGGCGACAGGCGCACCACGATTCGCTCACGGGACTGCCGAACCGCCTGCTGTTCTACGACCGGCTGGAACAATTGCTCGCCCGCGCCGAGCGCGAGCGTCGGCAGGGAGCGCTCCTGCTCCTCGATCTCGACGGCTTCAAGCCGATCAACGACGCCTACGGCCACGATGCGGGCGATGCGCTCTTGTGCGCGGTGGCGCGCCGCCTCAAACGCGTCATCCGCCGTTCCGATACCGCGGCGCGGCTGGGCGGCGACGAGTTCGCGCTCCTTCTCTATCCCGTCGCCGAGGAGCGAACGGTCGAACAGATCGCCGATCGCATCCTGCACGCACTCACGGCGCCGGTTTGGCACGAAGGTCGGGCGTTGAGGATCGGGGCGAGCCTGGGGGCCGCCTTCTTCCCCCGCCCCGGCGAGGATCCCCGCGCACTTCTCAAACGCGCCGATCTCGCGCTCTACCGGGCCAAGGCACGCGGCGGGGGGCTCGTCTTCGCGCGACGCGGCGCAGCTTCGGAGGCCGCGAGCGGCCGTGGCGATGCGCCTTCGTGCGAGGATTTCGACGCCGCTCGCGCGAGCGGTGCGTACGCATTCGTTTGGCAACCGCGGGTCGAACTGACCACGGGTCGAATCCGCCTGCTCGAGGTCGGGCTGCGGTGGCGCGATCCGCGGTCGGGTTCGCGCGAGGGGACGACCTCGGAGGCGTTAGCGCCGGAGGCGAACGCTGGCGTCGCGACGATCGAGTCCGTGTTCGCGGCGATCGGAAAGCTGCTCGCCGGTTGGCGCGCCGAAGGGATCGCGATCGAGAGGGTCGCCTTCGACGTCTCGCCGGAGATCCTCGCCCCCGAGGGCGGGCCGGAGCGGTTGCGCCGCGCGCTCCAACAGGCCGGCCTCGGACCCGAATCGCTGGTGCTCGAAATCGATGCCTCGTTGGTCGAGCGCGGGCTCGCCGCGTGGCGGAGCGCTCTTCGCACGCTCGATGCCGCCGGTGCGGTGCTCGCTCTCGATCGTTTCGGCGAAGGAACCCTCGCCCTCGCCTGTTTGCGGGACGCGCCGTTCCGCGCGGTCAACCTCGCCCCGTCGCTCGTCGCCGAGCTGACCATGGGCGACCGCGCCGGCGCCTTCGTGGGCGGCCTCGCGCGCTTCCTGCGCGGGCTCGGGATGGAGGTCGCGGCGCTCGGCGTGGAAACGGAAGCGCAGCGGCGCGTGCTTTCGGAGGCGGGTTGCGCGCTCGGTCAGGGCAGGCTCTGGACGCCGCCGCTCACGAGCGAAGAAATGTCCGTCTGGTTGCGCCGGCTGAGCGATCTCTCTTACCGGGTCCAGGGCGACGACCGGGGCGCCGGCGCCTCGGGGCACGGCCTGCGGGAAGAGGGCCTCATTGGATGGTGTCCGGACCTCTGAGATCGCGCGGACCGGCCTCGGGAAGGATCCCGAGCCTGCGCGCGATCTCGGCGTAACCCTCCTGCACGTTGCCGAGGTCGCGGCGGAAGCGGTCCTTGTCGAGCCGTTCGTTGGTGCGCGCGTCCCACAGGCGCATGTTGTCCGGGCTGAGCTCGTCGGCGACGACGATGCGCATGTCTTCGTCTTCCCACAGCCGCCCGAACTCGAGCTTCATGTCGATGAGCCGCAACCCGACCCCGGTGAACAGACCCAGCAGGAAATCGTTGATGCGCAGCGACAGATTGAGGATCTCGTCGAGCTCCTGATAGGTCGCCCAGCCGAAGGCGGTGATGTGCTCTTCGGTGACCATCGGGTCGCCGAGCTGATCGTTCTTGTAATAATACTCGACGATCGAGCGCGGCAGAGGCGAGCCCTCCTCGAGGCCGAAACGCTGGGCCAGACTACCGGCGGCGGCGTTGCGTACCACGACCTCGAGAGGAATGATCTCGACCTCGCGGATCAATTGCTCGCGCATGTTCAGCCGGCGCAGGAAGTGCGTCGGGATCCCGATCTCCTGCAATTTGAGCATCAAGTATTCGGAGATACGGTTGTTGAGCACACCCTTGCCGGTGATGACCGCGTGCTTCTTGTTGTTGAAAGCGGTCGCGTCGTCCTTGAAATACTGGATGAGGGTGCCGGGTTCCGGACCCTCGTAGAGAATCTTCGCCTTGCCTTCGTAGACCTGTCTGCGTCGGGCCATGACCGATCCGCCCCGTGCGCGCCTTCGACCACGGCGCCGCGCACCGCCTTTCGCCCGTCGCCGTCGTGGCCGGCCCTCGCCTCATATAGGGAAGCGGCGGCCGGCCGACAACGCGGGCGGGCTCACCCGCGGCCCTCGCGCCACCAAGCGCCCGCCGCCGCCGCGAGCAAGAGCGCGAGCGCCGCCCAGGCGGGCAGAAGCGCGGTCCGCGTGACCCCGGTCACGGTGTAGGCCTCGTTGGCCACCAAGCCGATCCAGCCGCGGCCGGCCGTCCGCCGGTCCTTCGCCACGCGCCGCAGTTCGGGCACGCCGTCCCGCACGAGCCACGAGACGGCACCACCCGTCGCCTCGGCGAGGGGCCGGACCCTCTCTTCGGTCGCGCGCAGCTCGGCGAGTTCCGCCGCGGCCAAGGCCCGTGGCATCGCATAAGCCGTGCGCTGCCCGTCACTGATCCGATAGAGCCCGTCCTCCTCGGCTTCGAGGCGGGCGCGTGCGATGCCGTCGGCGTCGGGGACGAGCTCGAGCTTCTCTTCCCGGCCCGAAGGTGCGGTGACGGTGAGCGCGATCGGGCGCGGATCGAGCGAGCGTCGGACGACCTCGATGCCCTCCGGTCGCGGCTCGGCGCTCAGCGACTCCTCCTCGAGCTCGGGTTCCTTCATGAGCCAGTGCACGAGCCGACGCAGGAGCTGCGCCTGAGGGCCGCCGCCCTCGAAGCCGCGTTGCCAGAGCCAATGGTGATCGGAAAGCAGCTGCGCGACGCGGCCCTCGCCCACGCGTTTGAGGAGCAAGAGCGGGCGCCCGGCGGCTCCGGTCATGAGCACCGCGGCATCCGAGGGATCGACGTCGACGAGCCGTAGCCAGCGGCCCCAACCCGGCTTCTCGGGGTCCTCGGCCAGGCCGTGGGTGACCGGATGGCGGCGGCCCAACGGGGTGAGCAGGGGAACGAAGGGTTGTTCGATGACCTGGCCGGACGGTCGACCGGGGAGCACGCGGGCGAGTGGCGTTCGGTAGAGGCCCGTGGGCGTGGCGAACTCGGGACCGGCGGCTTCGAGCAACGCCCCTCCCTGCTCGACGTAGCGGGCGACGTTCTCGAGATAGGGGAGCGGCAGCAGGCCCCGTCGGTTGTACCGGTCGAAGATGACGAGGTCGAACTCGTGCAGCTTGAGCTCGAAGAGCTCCCGAGCCGGGAAGGCGATGAGCGCGAGCTCGCGAATGGGCGTTCCGTCTTGTTTTTCGGGCGGGCGCAGGATGGTGAAGTGGACGAGGTCGACCGCGGCATCGGCCTTCAAGAGATTGCGCCACACGCGCAGGCCCGGATAGGGCTGCCCCGAGACCAGGAGCACGCGCAGGCGATCGCGCACGCCGTTGATCGTCACCGCGGTGCGGTTGTTGATCGTGGCGATCTCGCCTTCGCGCGGGGCGACCTCGATCTCGAGCACGGTGCGCCCGGCCCGATCGAGGCTGAAAGGCAGGCTGCGTCGCTCGCCCGGTCGCAGGTCGAGTTCGGCCATGGTCCGCCCGTCGCGCCGCACCACGACCCGTGCCGGACCTCCGGGCGCGTCGGGCAGATCCTCGAAGCCCAGGGCCAGCCGTTGCGGCTCGCCGACCATGGCGAAGCTCGGCACCTGCTCGACGACGAGCCGTCGGTCGATCTCGTCGGGACGACCGGTCAGGAGCACGTGGACCGGAGCGCCGATCGCGGATGCGGCCTCGGGTTTCCCGGGCAGGTCGTGGAGCAGACCGTCGGTGACCAGGATCACGGCGGCGAGCCGGGCCCGGTCGAGCTGGCCCAGCGCTTCGGCGAGCGGCCGCAGGAAGAGCGTGCCTTCCGGCGTGCCGGCGAGCTCGAGCTCCTTGACCCGGATCCCCTTGGTCTCGGCGAGCCGTTCGCGCAGGGTCGCCGCCGCGCGCTCGAGGGCGCGCGGCCGATCGCCCAAGCGTTGGCTCGGCGAGCGGTCGAGAGCGAGAACGACGATGTCCTCGAGCGGCTCGCGTTCCTCGCGCCGCAGCACCGGATTGGCGAGGGCGAGCGCCAGAAGAACGATCAGGGCGGTGCGCAGCCACGCCCCGCGGGCACGCCGTACCACGCCCCAGAACGCCAGGCCCAGCGCGAGGACGGCGAGCCCGGCCAGGACCGGCCAGGGAAGATGCGGTTCGAAGACGAGGCTCAGGCTGGAGGTCACAGGAACATCCGCTCGCTCATTGCCCGAGCCGCTCGAGGAGCGCCGGGACGTGGACCTGATCGGTCTTGTAATTGCCGGTGAGCGCGTACATCACCAGGTTCACCCCGAACCGCCGGGCCATCTCGCGTTGCAGCTCACCGCCCGGGACCACCGAGAAGAGGGTGCGGCCCCATTCGTCTTCCGCCCAGGCGGCGGTCCAGTCGTTGGCCCCGATGACGAGGCTGGAGACGCCGTCGTTGATCAGCGGGGAGACCTGATCGACCCACAGCGGCTGACCCGTGAAGCGTCCCGGGAAATCCTGCAGGAGATAGAACGAGCGGGTGAGCACGTGGTCGGGCGGTACTCGCTGCAGGGGCGGGAGGTCGAGGCCGGCGAGGAGCTGCGCGAGGCGGCGCTCGCCGGGACCGCCCCCTTCCTGGCCGGGCAAGAGCACGGCCGCATCGCGCGTATCGACGAAGATCATCCCGCCCGTTTGCAGGAAGTGCTGGATCCGCTTGAGCGCTTCGCTCGACAGATCGCGGTGGTCGGGTGTGACCACCCAGAAGACGAGCGGGAAAAGAGCGAGATCGTCGCGCGCCGGATCCACGGGCACGGGATCGCCCACCTCCACGCTCGTGCGCTCGGCGAGCACCCGGCCGAGCCCGCGCAAGCCGGCTTCGGTGATCCGATCGACGTCCGGACGGCCGGTGAGGAAATAAGCGAACCTGGTCTCGTAGGCCGCGGCGAAACGCGGATCGGGCTGGGCGAGAGCGGGGAAGGTCGCGAGCAGCGCGGCAGCCGTCGCGACCGCGCCGGGGCGCGGCAGCGGCACGAGACCGCGCAGCGCCCAACCGATCACGAGATCGACGAGCGCGAGGAGCAGGGCGGCGAGCAGAAGCCAGGGCGCGAGATCGACTTCGCGAGCGCGGCCGTAACCCCGCAAGTTCGACGCGAATTCGTGCAGCGGCAGGGGCAGCGGCTCGCGAACCCCGGCCTGGAGATTGAGGGCCGTGCGTCCCGTCTCGTCGCGGTCGGCGCCGACGGGTATCCACAGGCCCGGGGGATGTCGCGGTCCGGGGACGGCGGCGGCGAGAGCACCCGCTTCGACGGGGAGAAGATCGGGGCGCGGCGGCTCGAGCGCGCCGTCGGCGGCGAGCGCCCGGTCGAGCTCCAAAAGCCCGCGCCGGACGACGCCGGTGCCCGGGGCGAGCGCGAGCGTACGGCGCAGCATCTCCACGAACAGACCGGAAAGCGGAAGGTTCGTCCAGGCGGTGTTCGCGGTGGTGTGGACGAGCACGAGCCAACCCTGGCCCAGCCGTCGCCCGGTGACGATGGGCGTGCCGTCCTCGAGCTGGGCCCAGACGGCACCGCTCAGCTGCGGGCCGGGCTCGGCCAGGATCTGGCGTCGGACCACGGTCTCGCGCGTCGGCACGAGCCCGGCGAAGGGGCTTTCGGGCGGAAACGGCGCGAGCGGGAGGGGCTCCGACCAGGAAAGCGCCCCGCCGAGTTCGCGATCGCCGGCGCGCAGCGGCACGGGCAGAAGGGAATCGCCCCCGGCGGCGAGACGGGGCCCGGCGAAGCGCAGGAGCACCCCGCCCCTTTCGACCCAGCGCGCGAGGAGCTCGCGGTCCGGGTCGGCGAGGCGGCCGATGTCGGGCAGGACGATCATCGAGGGATCGCCCGTCACGAGTTCGGAGAGCGCGCCGCGGCGCACCTCGGCGAACGGCGCGAGCGCGCGCTCGAGGAAATAGACCTCCGAGAGCAGGGGCTGATCGGCGCCACCGAAAGGAGCGCCCACGATCCCCACGCTGCGCCTGCGCCAGCGTTCGTCGAGCAGCACCACGCCGCCGATGCCGGCGCCCGGGATCTCGAGGCGCGCGACGCGGTTGCGCAGATCGGGAGGAAGCGCGAGGCGCAGCTTCGCCCGTCGCTCGCCTTCCGCGAAGACGAGCTCGGCCGCGGCGAGGATCTCGCCTTCGGGCCCGAGGGCCCGCACCGTCCGGCGCTCGCCGCCGACGCCCGTGGCGCGCTGTGCGGCGAGCTCGAAGCCGTCGGCCGCGAGTTCGGGCAGCGACAGCAACAAGGCGGTGCGCTCGGGGGGATCGGCGTAGACGAGAAGCGGCCCGAGCGCGCGCAAGGCCTCGGCGAGGGCGCGGGCTCGGGTGCGATCGTCCTCGTCGCGCGCGAGGCCGTCGGCGAGCCAGACGCTCGTCACCTCCCGTCCCTCGAGGTCCGCGAGCGCGGCGCGCGCGGCGGCGCGATCGACCGGCCAGGGCCGCGGACGCAGGCCCTCGAGCCCGCGGCGGAATTCGCCGGCGAGGCCGCGCTCGAGCACCACGCCGCGTTCGTCGGGTGCGGTGCGCAACAACAGCGTTTCGCGTCCTTCGCGCTCGGCCTGATCGAGAAGGCTCTCGAGCGTGGCGATCCGCTCCCGCCAGCCGGGCGCGCTCGCCCAGCCGTCGTCGAGGACGATCAGAAGCGGGCCGGTGCCGGGAAGATGCGGCGCCGGTTGCAGCACCGGGCCGGCGGTGGCCAGGACGAGAAGGGCCGCGAGCGCGAGCCGCAGCAGGAGCAGCCACAAGGGCGTACGCGCCGGGGTCTCCTCGCGTCGCTCCAGGCGCAAGAGGATCCGCAAGGGCGGGAACAGGGCGCGGCGCGGGGCGGGCGGGGTCACCCGCAGCAACAGCCAGATGGCGGGCAGGAGCGCGAGCGCGCCCAACAGCCAGGGCTGGGTGAAGGCGAGAAAGCCGAGATCGAGCATGATCAGCGCACCGCCTCGGGTGCCAGGAGCTGGTAGAGAGCGAGCAGGGCCGTCTCGGCGGTCGAATCCGTGCGGTGGCGGGTGATGCGCCAGTTCTGCCGGACGACGCGCCGTTCGATCTCCTCGCGATGCGCGCGGTAGAGTTCCGCGTAGCGCGTCCGCACCGCCGCGACGTTGCCGACCAGCGCCCGCCCTTCGCCTTCGGGCCCCTCGAAGAGCACGCGTCCGTTCCAAGGCAGGAGCTCCTCGGCCGGATCGGCGATCGCGAGCAGGCAGCCGCGCACCCCGGCCGCGACCCAGGGGGCGATCCGCGCCGACAGCGCTTCGGGCGGCTCCAGGAAATCCGAAAGGAGCACGAGTTGGGCGAAGCGCGGCAGATCCGCCGGAGGCGGGAGCGATTCCCGGCGGGCGAGCGCAGGCTCGAGGCTGCGCATCAGCCGCTCGAGACCGGACCGGCCGGGTCGCGGGCGCTCGCCCGAGCCGACGAGCGCCACCCGCTCGCCTCCGCGCACGAGCAGAGCGGCGAGCGCCAGGGCGAGGACCAGGGCGCGCTCGAGCTTGCTCGGAAGATCGCGGGCGGAGCGGAAGCGCATCGAAAGCGAAGTATCGCACCAGATCCACACGCTCTGCGCCGCTTCCCACTCCTGCTCGCGGACGAAGAGATGACGCGAGCGAGCCGACTGGCGCCAGTCGATGTCGCGCCGGTCGTCGCCCGGCTGATAGACGCGGAACTGCCAGAAGGTCTCGCCGACGCCGGTGCGGCGGCGCCCGTGCACTCCCTGGGCCACGGTGGCGGCGACGCGTTCGGCTTCGACGAGCAACCCCGGCAGGCGCGCCGCGAGCGCCTCGGCTCCGCGGCGGAGCGCGACGAGGTCGGGCGCGCGAGCGGAAGCCGCGTCAACCGACATGCCGGCACAGACGCGCGATGATGTCGTCGACGGTGATCCCTTCGGCGCGCGCGGCGAAGGTCACGGCCATCCGGTGCCGCAGCACGGGCCCGGCGAGCGAGAGCACGTCGTCGACCGAAGGGGCGAGCCGGCCGTCCAACAGCGCCCGTACCCGCACGGCGAGCATGAGCGCCTGGCTCGCGCGCGGGCCGGGCCCCCAGGCCACGTGCTCGCCCAAATTGGGGATGATGCCCGTCTCCGGCCGCCCGGCGCGGACGAGGTTCAAAATCGCATCGACGACTTTCTCGCCCACCGGCAGCTTGCGCACGAGTGCCTGAAGGCGCATGAGCTCGGCCGCGTCCAGCACGCGGCTCGCCTTGGCCTCGCTGTCGGTGGTCGTGGCGATCATCATCCGCCGCTCGGCCTCGGGCGAAGGATAGGTCACGTCGACCTGGAGCAAGAAACGGTCGAGCTGAGCCTCCGGCAGCGGATAGGTGCCCTCCTGCTCGATCGGGTTCTGGGTCGCGAGCACGTGAAAGGGTTGGGGCAGGGCGTGATCGTGGCCGGCCACCGTCACCTTGCGCTCTTGCATCGCCTGCAGGAGCGCCGCTTGGGTGCGCGGGCTCGCCCGATTGATCTCGTCCGCCATCAACAGCTGAGTGAAGACGGGGCCGGGGATGAAGCGGAACTCGCGGCGACCGCTCGGCGTCTCCTCGAGCACCTCCGAGCCCAGGATGTCCGCCGGCATGAGATCGGGCGTGAACTGGACCCGTTTCTGGGCGAGGCCCAACACCACTCCCAAGGTCTCGGCGAGGCGGGTCTTGGCGAGACCGGGAACGCCCACGAGCAACGCGTGTCCGCCCGAGAGGATGGTGATCAGGGTCTCGTCGATCACCCGCTCTTGCCCGAGGATGACCCGTCCGATCTCGCTCCGCACCCGCCCGAGCCGTTCGATCGCGCGCTCGGCCTCCTCGGCCAGCGCCGCAGCGAGGTTCTTGTTCGCCTCGAGGATCTCCATACCCGCTCCGTCGCTCGACACCTGTCGCATCCGGCCCGGACGGGGCGGTCCGCGATCGCGGCCGTCGCCTGGAACCGTCGAGTGATCTTCTTACATAAGTTGCGCGAGCGCAACGGACAGAGCGCGGCGCGGCGGAGTTCGGGGCGTGCGGCAATTCTCCTCTGCCGAGCGAGGGCCCGGGCGGGCGGGGCCAATGGTGTGCCCGGGTGCGGAAGGGGCCGCCTGCGCGCGCTGCCGCTCTCGCGGTGGCGGATGGCCGGAGGTCGTGTGATCGCTCCGGATCGTGGGCGCGTGCGCGAACGGCTCGCCGCGGGGCGCGGCCGCCCGCTGCCCGAGAAGGGCGATCGGCTCCTCGCGGGAGAGGCGTCGGGGCCCGCGACTCCGGCCGCGGTGCTCGTGGGGCTCGTCGGCCACCGCGACGGCCCGCGCATCCTCCTCACCCGGCGCACCGAGCATCTCAGAGACCACGCCGGGCAGATCAGTTTTCCGGGCGGGCGCATCGAGCCCACGGATCCGGATCCGGTGGCGGCGGCTCTGCGCGAAGCCGAAGAAGAGATCGGCCTGCGCCGGGAGCGGGTCGAGATCCTCGGGGCGCTCGCCTCTTACCGCACGCGCACGGGCTTCCTCATCCATCCCGTGGTGGGCTGGATCGACCCGCCGATCCACCTCCGCCCGGATCCTTTCGAGGTGGCCGAGGTGTTCGAGCTTCCGCTGGCCTTCGCGCTCGACCGGCGCAATCACCGCCGCGACTGGTACGAGCGCGACGGCCGGCGGCGCGAGTTCTGGGTCCTGTCCTTCGAGGGACGCTACATCTGGGGGGCGACGGCCGGCATCCTCGTCAACCTCGCGCATCTGCTCGCGGAGTGAGCCGGATGCTCCGGATCGCGCTCGTCGAGATCCTGCTCTTCCTGGCTCCTTTCGCGCTCTACGCCCTGTGGCGGTTGCTCGTCACCAAAGGTGCTCGTCTGCTCGCCGACACGCCTTGGTTTCTCTTGATGGTGAGCGGTCTTCTGGCGGCTTGCGCGGGTCTCGTGCTGCTTTTGTGGCTCGAGCCCGGAGCGCCCCCGGGCAGCGTCTACGTGCCGCCTCGCCTCGAGGACGGCCGGCTCGTGCCGGGCGAGTTCCGCCGTGTCCCCTGAGGCGGAAGCGGGCGCGTCGGACGCGCGGCCGCTCGCCCGCGCCCGCTGGCTCGACGCTCCCGAGAGCCGCGAACTCTTGGACGCGCTCGAAGCCGAAGGCAAACAGGCGCGTTTCGTGGGCGGCTGCGTGCGCGACACGCTGCTCGATCCCGACCTCGATCCGGAAGATCTCGACCTCGCCACGCAAGAACGACCGGAACGACTCCTCCAACGGCTGCCCCTCTTGGGTTTCCACGTCGTCGCCACCGGCTTGAAGCACGGCACGGTGACGGTGATCCGCGGCCGGCGGCGCTACGAGATCACCACCTTGCGGCGCGATGTCGCCTGCTTCGGCCGCCACGCCGAAGTCGAGTTCTCGGACGACTTCGAGGAAGACGCCGCGCGTCGCGATTTCACCATCAACGCCATGAGCTGCGATCGTACGGGTCGTTTATACGACTACTTCGGCGGTCGCGAGGATCTGTTTGCGGGCAGGATCAGGTTCGTGGGAGAGCCCGAACAAAGAATCCGCGAAGATTTTTTGCGGATCCTGCGCTTTTTCCGCTTCTACGCCCGCTTCGGTCGAGCACCGGCCGAGCCGGCCGCGCTTTCCGCCTGCCGCAAGCTCGCCTTCGGGCTCGATCGGCTCTCCGGCGAGCGCATCCGCGGCGAGCTCGAGCGGTTGCTGCAGGCGCCGGGTGCCGTCGCGGCCCTGCGGCTCATGGTCGAATCCGAGGTGGGAGCGCGGATCTTCCCCGTCGCCCCCGACCTCGAACGGCTCGAACGGCTACGGGCGCTCGCTCCGGCCGCGGACTGGCTTCTGTGCACGGCCGCGCTGTTGCGCGGCCGACTCGACGAGGCGGGTGCGCTCCGGTTCGCCGCTCGGCTGCGGCTCTCGAACCGCGAGCGTGATCGGTTGTCGGCTCTGCTGACCGCCGAGCTGCCCGATCCGCGGGCTCCGCGCGGCGTCCACGAGCGGCTCGCGTACCGGCTGGGCCTCGCGCTCTGGGCGGATCTCCTGCGGCTCGCCGCGGTCGAGCGGGGTACCGATCCGGCGCTGCTCGAGACGCGCTTGCGCGAGCTCGCGGGCTTCGTTCCGCCGCGCTTTCCTCTCGGCGGCAGAGATCTCTTGGCGCGCGGGATTCCGACGGGGCCGCGCGTCGGCCGCCTCTTGGAGGCGGTGCGCCGATGGTGGGAAGACGAGGGGTTCCGGCCCGATCGCGCCGCTTGTCTGGCCCGGCTCGACGCGCTGCTCGCCGCGGAAAGCGCGGGACAGGAGAACGCGGCGAGTGCGGGTCGCACGGTTTCGCGCGAGGATCGCGAACGCCGCGCCGAGGGTTGACAAGGGGGGAGGGGGTTCCTATCTGCCGCGCGCGACTGGGGGATGGTGCAGCTGGTAGCACGCCTGACTCTGGATCAGGAGGTCCTAGGTTCGATCCCTAGTCCCCCAGCCAAGCGCCGACGACGCTCGACCTCCTTCGTTTCGGCGTTCCGCCTCGGACCGTTCGCGTTCGCGAATCCTCACAGCACGACCTGCACCTCGACCTCTCCGCTGCGCGCGAGGAGGTTGACGGCGACGTCGTGATCGTGGCGGCGCAACAGCAGATCGACCGAGCCCGAGCCGACCGCCAGGCCTTCGATGCGCACCCAGTCCAGGCTCGCGGGAAGACGCGGATGGCGCAGCCGGACGATCGCCGGCTCGGCTTCGATCTCGAGCCCGAGCACCGCGCTCAAACAGGCGAATACGGCCCCCGCCGCCCAGGCCTGGGGCGAGCAAGCGGCGGGATAGGCCGTGGGCCCCGACCCCGGTCGCCGGCGGAAGCCGCAGAAGAGCTCGGGCAGACGGCGGAGATCGCTGCGCGCGGCGGCGTCGAGGAGACCCTGGAAGACCCTGAGGGCGAGATCGGTGCGGCCGATGCGGGCGAAGCCCATGGCCAAGAGCGCGTTGTCGTGCGGCCACACCGAACCGTTGTGATACGAGATCGGCACGTAGCGCGCCTCGCCCTCGGCCACCGTGCGGATCCCCCAGCCCGAAAAAAAGCGCGGCGAGCACAAGAGTTCGGCCACTTTCGCGGCGCGCTCGGGTGCCGCGATGCCGGTGAAAAGCGCGTGGCCGGCATTGGAGGTGCGCACGGCACAAGGGCGCTTGTCGCCGTCGAGGGCGAGGACGTAGCTGCCGAGCTCCTCCGACCAGAAGCGCTCTTCGAACACGAGCCGCAGCGCTCGAGCGCGATCTTCGAGGGCGCTCGCCCGCGCGTGCTCGCCCAAATGACGCGCGAGCCGCGCCGCCTCGACCAGGGCCGCGAAGACGTAGGCCTGCACCTCCACGAGCGCCACCGGGCCTCGGGCGAGGGTGCCGTCGGCGTGGAAGACGGCGTCTTCCGAGTCTTTCCAGCCCTGGTTGACCAGACCGCGCTCGCTCCCTCTGCCGTATTCCACGAAGCCGTCGCCGTCGCGATCGCCGAAGCGCTCGATCCACGCGAGCGCTGCCAGGATCGCGGGCCACAAGCGGCGCAGCGTCGCGTCGTCGCCCGTGCGCCGGTGATACCGCCCGGCGAGCAGGACGAAGAGCGGGGTGGCGTCGACGCTGCCGTAATAGCGGCCGAAGGGCACCTCGCCCAGCCGCGCGAGCTCGCCGTCCCGGAGCTCGTGCAGGATCTTGCCCGGCTCCGCATCGCGCGCGGGATCCACCTCCCGCGCCTGGGTCGCGGCCAAGACCTCGAGCACGCCTCGGGCGAGCTCGGGGGCCATCCACAGCGTCTCGAGGGCGGTGACGATCCCGTCGCGGCCGAAGACGGTCGAGAACCAGGGCACGCCCGCATAAGGATAAAGCCCGTGCGGGGTCTCGGTGAGCAAGAGCCGGAGATCGGCGCGCGCACGGGCGAAGATCTCGTCGATCAGGCTGCTCGAGGTCGCGATCCGGGCGGCCTCGGGCAGAAGCCTGCGGTGGTGGCGCCGGGCCTCGTGCAGCGCGCGGGCGAAAGACGGGGGCGGACGCGGGGCGCCGTCGACGCGCAGCGCGAGCTCGACACAGTGCTGGGCGCGCGGCGGAAGCTCAAGGCGCCACGAGATGCGAGCGGGGGTGACGCGCGCGGGGCGGGGCCGAGCGAAAAGACCGACCTCGAGACGGGCTCCGTCGCGCGCCAGGTAGCGCCAGCGCAGCCAGTCGGGCAGGACCTCGACGGTGCGCTCGCCGCGGGCCGCCGGCACGTGGCCGCGGACCTCGAAAATGTCGGCGAAGTCGGCGTCGAGCTCGTAGGCGAGCTCGAGCCGGCGCGGCCGGTCCTCGTAGGATTGCAGCCGCAGCCGCTCGAACATCCCCTCCT
>JANXAZ010000051.1 GCA_025062095.1 Geminicoccaceae bacterium | reverse complement strand
TCGCGCGCGGGCCCGGAGAGCCGAGGATCCGGGTGCCGGGTCCCGCGCCGTCTTCCGGCGACCGCCTCCTCGAACGGGTCTTCCTCCCCCTTCGAGCCGCGAGCGGGCGGCCGAGGAACGGATGCCGGCGCGTTCGCCTTCCCGCGCACCGGCCCCGGCGAGCGTCGCGTGTCGCCGCGGCCGCGCTTGGCGAAAGCGCGGCGGATCGATAGCCTGCGGCCGCGACGGAGCCAGGTACCGCGCGTCTTCCGGCACGGAACGCCCCGTGACAGGTCCTCTCGTTCGCCCCGCCGAACCCGGTTCGCGCAGCCCATGAGCGTCATCCGCTCGCAGCTCGACCCGCGCAGCGATCGGTTCCGCGCCAACGCCGAGCGCAACCGCGCCCTCGCCCGCGAACTCCGCGAGCGGCTCGCCGAAGCCGCCGCCGGCGGGGACGAACGCGCGCGCAAGCGCCATCGCGAGCGCGGCAAGCTCTTGCCGCGCGAGCGCATCGAGCGGCTCCTCGATCCCGGTTCGCCTTTCCTCGAACTCTCGCCGCTCGCCGCTTTCGGGGTCTACGACGAACCCGTGCCGGCGGCCGGGATCATCACCGGCATCGGACGGGTCTCCGGCCGGTTGTGCGTGATCGTCTGCAACGACGCCACCGTCAAAGGCGGCACCTATTATCCGCTCACGGTCAAAAAACACCTGCGCGCTCAAGAAATCGCGCGAGCCAATCGTCTCCCGTGCATCTATCTCGTCGATTCGGGAGGGGCGCATCTTCCCAATCAGGACGAGGTGTTCCCCGATCGCGACCATTTCGGACGCATATTTTACAACCAGGCCACGCTCTCGGCCGCGGGCATCGCACAGATCGCGGTGGTGATGGGCTCTTGTACCGCCGGGGGCGCCTACGTCCCGGCGATGTCCGACGAAGTCGTGATCGTCAAGGAACAAGGAACGATCTTCTTGGGCGGTCCGCCGCTCGTGCGCGCTGCTACGGGCGAGATCGTCTCCGCCGAAGAGCTGGGCGGAGGCGACGTTCACACGCGGATCTCCGGCGTCGCCGATCATTTGGCGGAAGACGACGCGCACGCGCTCGCCATCGCCCGCCGCATCGTCGCGAGCCTCGGACCGCCTCCCGCCCCGGCGATCCCCCTCGCCGAGCCTAAAGATCCTCTCTACGATCCGGAAGAGCTCTACGGCCTCGTGCCGGCGGACGTGCGCGAGCCTTTCGAGATCCGGGAAGTGATCGCCCGCATCGTCGACGGCTCCGAGCTCGACGAGTTCAAGCCGCGCTACGGCCCCACGCTCGTGACCGGCTTCGCGCGGCTCGCGGGCTGCCCCGTCGGCATCGTCGCGAACAACGGCATCCTCTTCGGCGAATCGGCGCTCAAGGGCGCGCATTTCATCGAGTTGTGCTGCCAGCGCCGGATACCGCTGTTGTTCTTGCAGAACATCACGGGCTTCATGGTGGGCCGCAAATACGAGCACGGCGGCATCGCCAAGGACGGCGCCAAGCTCGTCACCGCGGTAGCCTGTGCCGCCGTCCCCAAACTCACCCTCATCGTCGGCGGCAGCTTCGGCGCCGGCAATTACGGCATGTGCGGCCGCGCGTTCGAACCGCGCTTTCTCTGGACCTGGCCCAATGCCCGCATCTCGGTGATGGGGGGCGAGCAGGCGGCGGCGGTCCTCGCCCGCATCCGTCGCGACGCGCTCGAAGCCCGCGGCGAACGGTGGAGCACCGAAGAGGAGGAAGCCTTCAAAGCCCCCATCCGCGAACAGTACGAGCGCCAGGGCAATCCCTATTACGCCACCGCGCGGCTGTGGGACGACGGCATCATCGATCCCGTCCAGACGCGCGAGGTCTTGGCCCTGAGTCTGTTCGCCAGCCTCTGTGCGCCGATCCCCGAGACGCGCTTCGGCGTCTTCCGGATGTGAGGAGAGCCTGCCCATGGGCGAGCCGAGCCCGCTCCGCGTCGCCCGCGACGGTCCGGTAGCCGTCGTGACCATGAACCGGCCGGAGGTCCACAACGCCTTCGACGAGACGCTCATCGAGGCGCTCACCCGCGCCTTCGCCGAGCTCGGCCGGGACCTCGAGGTCGGCGCGATTCTCCTCACCGGGGCCGGGAAGAGCTTTTCGGCCGGCGCGGACGTGAACTGGATGCGGCGCGCCGCGGCGTACACCGAAGAGGAGAACCGCGCCGATGCCCGGCGGCTCGCCCTCATGCTCGAGACCATCGACCAGTGTCCCAAGCCCGTGGTGGCCCGCGTCCACGGGGCGGCCCTGGGCGGGGGAACCGGCCTGGTCGCCGCCTGCGACATCGCGATCGCGAGCGAACGCGCGAGCTTCGGCACGACCGAGGTGCGCTTGGGCCTGGCCGCGGCGGTGATCTCGCCGTTCGTCGTGCGCGCCATCGGGCCGCGCCAGGCGCGGCGCTTCTTCCTGACCGGCGAGCGGATCGACGCCGCCCGAGCGCTCGCCATCGGCCTCGTCCACGAGGTGGTGCCGGAAGCGGAGCTCGACGGCGCGGTCGAGCGCATACTCGACGAGCTCCTGGCCGGCGGCCCCGAAGCCCAAGCCGCCTCCAAGGAACTCGTCCGCATGGTGCTCGCGATGCCCCAGGGCGGATCGCTTCTGACCGAGGCCACGGTGGCGACGATCGCCGCCCGGCGGGCCTCGGCCGAAGGCCGCGAGGGCCTCGCCGCGTTCCTGGAGAAACGCGCCCCCGCATGGGGCCGCCGTCGCCGGAGCCCGGCGTGATCCGCAAGCTTCTGATCGCCAATCGCGGCGAGATCGCCTGTCGGATCGTCCGCACCTGTCGCAAGCTCGGCATCCGCACCGTCGCCGTCTTCTCCGAGGCCGATCGCGGTGCCCTGCACGTGCGGATGGCGGACGAAGCGGTGGCCATCGGACCGCCCGCCCCCGCCGAGAGCTATCTCGCGATCCCCAAGCTCCTCGACGCCGCGCGGAGAAGCGGCGCCGATGCGATCCATCCGGGCTACGGCTTTCTCGCCGAGAGCGCCGCCTTCGCGCGCGCCGTCCGCGATGCCGGGCTCGTCTTCGTGGGTCCGTCTCCGGAGGCCATGGAGAAGCTCGGTGCCAAGGACCGGGCGAAGGCCCTGGCGGAGGCTGCGGGCGTTCCGGTCGTACCCGGTTATCGCGGGGCCGATCAGAACGACGCCCGGCTGCTCGCCGAGGCCCGTCGCATCGGCTTCCCGCTCCTTCTCAAAGCCGTGGCCGGGGGCGGCGGAAGGGGCATGCGCCGCGTCGATCGCCTCGAGGATTTCGAAAGCGCGCTCGCCGCCTGTCGGCGCGAGGCGGCCGCCGCTTTCGGCGACGATCGACTGCTCCTCGAACGGCTCGTCGAGCGGCCGCGCCACGTCGAAGTGCAGGTCGTGGCCGATCGCGCGGGGCGGGTCGTGCATCTGTTCGAACGCGAGTGCACGCTGCAGCGTCGCCATCAGAAGCTGCTCGAGGAGGCGCCCGCTCCCGGCTTGCCGGAGACGCTGCGCCGCGCCCTGGGCGAGGCCGCCGTGCGGCTCGCGCGCGCGGCCGGCTACGAGAACGCCGGCACGATCGAATTCCTGGTCGACCCCGAGGGGCGCTTCTACTTCATCGAGGCCAACACGCGCCTTCAGGTCGAGCATCCGGTGACCGAGGAGATCACCGGCTTCGACCTCGTGGAATGGCAATTGCGCATCGCCGAGGGCCGTCCTTTGCCGGTCGGGGCCGAGGACATCGCCGTCCGCGGTCACGCCATCGAAGTCCGCCTGTACGCCGAGGATCCGGCCAAGGGCTTCTTGCCGTCCTCGGGTCGGCTCGCCCGGCTCGTCCTTCCCTTCGGCGCGGAAGGCGTGCGGATCGAAACCGGCGTCGCCGAAGGCGATGTCGTCGGCACTTTCTACGACCCCATGATCGCCAAGGTGATCGCCCGGGGGCACGATCGCGAGAGCGCGCTCGCGCGGCTGCGAGAAGCGCTCGCGGTCACGGAAGTGGAGGGACCGGTCACCAATCTCGCGTTCCTCGCTCGCCTCCTGCGCGAGCCGGCGATCCGCGAAGCCGCGATCGACACCGAGTGGCTCGACCGCGAGGGCCCGCGGCTCGCGGCCGCCGTCGACGAGCCCGAGCCGATCGAGCTCGTCGCCGCCGCGTTCCTGTGCGCGCGCGCCGAGCGCGCGCGCGCCGAAGCCGCGGCCGGGCCCTGGAAAACGTCGCCCTGGATCGGCCTGGAGGGCTTTCGCCCGGGCCGGCCGCCGAGCCGCTCCGTGCACCTCGAGGTCGACGGCCGGGCGCGGGTCGTGCGCCTCGACGGCCCGCCGCACGCGCTCGAGGCGTTCGTGGACGGAGAGCGTCTGGGCGAGTTCGCCGTCGCGATCGAGGACGACCGGATCGCGGTCGAAAGCGGGGGCCGTCGGTTCCGGCTGCACGCTCTCGTCTTTCCCGAACGGGTGATCCTCGCCCGCGAAGGCCGACGCGTGGTGCTCCGACGCCCGCAGCCGTGGGCTCCGGGAAGCGAGGAGATCGGCGGGGAGGGGCTGATCGCTTCGCCCATGCCGGGCCGGATCGTCCGCTTGCCGGTCGAGCCCGGCGCGCGGGTCGTCAAGGGCCAGCTGCTCGCGGTGCTCGAGGCGATGAAAATGGAACACCGGCTCACCGCGCCGCGAGACGGGCGGGTCGCGGCCGTGCACGTGGCCGAGGGCGAACAGGTCGAGGAAGGAACGATCCTTCTCGACCTCGCTCCTCCGGACGGCCCCGAGAGCCTCGGAGAGCGCCCCGCGCGCGCACCGATCGAGCGTTCCGAAGCGCAAGGTTGACCCGCGGGCTCGGCTCGGGCCCGACGCTTCCGTCTCGCACCCGCGCCCGGCCGCGCGCACCGCTCCCGCCGCCTCGGTCGGAACACCCGCCCCGGCGCGCGCGGCCCGCACCGCTTTCCGCAACCGCGCGGTCGGTTCGTCCGCGGCGGCGAAGAGGCGAGCGCTCGGCCGCCGGATCCGGCGCGCGGAGCCGCCGCGGAGCGGGCCTCGGCCGAGAACGAAGAGCCGCGACAGGAGCGCGAAGAGCGGCACGCGGAGGTTCCTTCGGGTGGCGGCTCGTTGTTCGCACGCGCTGGTTGAAAAATCGTTAACGGCATCGCGCTCCGCGCCCTCTTCTCGGGACGGAGTCGCCCGCTATCCTCTCTCGGAAAGCCGCTCGCGGAGCCCCGCACCGCCATGGAGATCCTCGCCGATCTGCCCGCGGCTCCCGCCGATCCGGGCCGCACCGCGATCGCGGCGGCGACCCGCGAAGAGGAGAGCGCCGCCGCGCGGCGTCTGCTCGCCGCCCTCGCCGATCTCCCGCCGGGCCTGAGCGCACGCGCCGAGCGCCGCGCCCGGCGCCTGGCCGAAGCGGTTCGCCGCGAGGCGCCGCGTGCCGCTGGCGTCGAGACCTTCCTCGAGGTCTGGGGACTCGACAGCGAGGAAGGGGTGACGCTCATGTGCCTGGCCGAGGCGCTGCTGCGCATCCCCGACGTCGCCACCCAGGACCTCCTCCTCAAAGACAAGCTCGCCGAGCGGCACTGGCTCGAACGCGTCCGCGGCAAGGCCGATCTGTGGCTGTCGGCGGCGGCGTGGGGGCTCGCCTTGTCCGGGCGGATCGTCGAGCTCGAGAACGATGCCCTCGCGGGTCGTCTGGGCCGGCTCCTCGCGCGCCTGGGCGAACCCGTGGTGCGCGAGGCGCTGCGCGCGGCCATGCGGCTCATCGGCCGCCAGTTCGTGCTCGGCCAGACGATCGAGGAAGCGATCGCCCGCAGTCGCGAGGCCGAACACGCGGGTTACCTCTTCTCCTTCGACATGCTCGGCGAGGCGGCGCGCACCCGTGCCGATGCCGAACGGTACTACGGAGCTTATCGCCGCGCCCTCGAAGCGGTCGCGCGGGCGGCCGAGCCGGCGGAGCTCACCCGCCGCCCCTCGCTGTCGATCAAGCTCAGCGCGCTGCATCCGCGCTGGGAGTTCGCCAAGTGGCGGCGGCTCGAAGCGGAGCTGTTGCCGTCTGTGCGCGCGCTCGTCGGCCGAGCGCGCGAACTCGAGATCCCGATCACCGTCGACGCCGAGGAAGCCGACCGGCTCGAGCCCATGCTCGATCTGTTCGCGGCGCTGTGCCGCGACCCCGTGGCGCGGGGCTGGAACGGCCTCGGTCTCGCCGTGCAGGCCTATCAGAAACGCGCGCTTTTCGTCCTCGACTGGCTCGCCGATCTCGCCCGCGCGACCGACCGGCGCATCCCGGTTCGCCTGGTCAAAGGGGCGTATTGGGACGCCGAGATCAAACGCGCCCAACAACAAGGGCTGGACGATTATCCGGTGTGGACCCGCAAGACCACCACCGACGTCGCCTTCCTCGCCTGCGCTCGTCGCCTCTTGCGAGCCGGCGATCTCTTCTGGCCGCAGTTCGCCACCCACAACGCCCACACCTTGGCCTGGGTGCTGGAGGCGGCGGAAGGCAGGCGGACCTTCGAGCTCCAGAAGCTGCACGGCATGGGCGATGCGCTCTACCGCGAGCTGCGCGCGGAAGAGCCCGATTTGGCTGTGCGCGTCTACGCACCCGTGGGCGCGCACGCCGAGCTTCTGCCTTATCTCGTCCGCCGGCTGCTCGAGAACGGCGCGAGCTCGAGCTTCGTCCATCGCGTGCTCGATCCCGCCACCGACCTCGAGGAGCTCGTCGCCGACCCGATCGCTCGGCTCGCCGCCCTCGAGCCCAAGCCCCATCCGGCGATCCCGCGCCCGCGCGCGCTCTTCGGCCCCGCCCGGTGCGCCGGCCGCGGTTACGATCTCGCCGATCCGCTCGTCCTGCGCGAGCTGCGCCGGGCGATGAACGCGGCGCTCGCGCGACGGCGCACGACGGGGCCGAGCGCGGTGCTCGACCCGCCCGCGCGTCTGCCCCGCCACGCGGTGCGCGATCCCGCCGACCGCAGGCGGGTTCTGGGCGAGGTCGCCTTCGCCGATCCGCCCGTCGCCGAACGCGCGATCGCCGTCGCGAGCAAAGCCTTCGCGAGCTGGAGCCGCACGCCGGTGACCGAACGCGCCGCGATCCTCGAGCGCGCGGCCGATCTTTTCGAAGAGGAACTCCCGGCCCTGGCCGCTTTGTGCGTGCGCGAGGCCGGCAAGACGGTGGCCGATGCGATCGCCGATGTGCGCGAAGCGGTCGATTACCTCCGGTACTACGCCACCGAGGCGCGTCGGCTCTTGTCCGCACCCGCGCCCCTTCCGGGTCCGGTGGGCGAGAGCAACCGACTCGAGCTCGCCCCGCGCGGGGTCTTCGTGGCTATCAGTCCCTGGAACTTCCCGATCGCGATTTTCACCGGCCAGATCGCCGCCGCGCTCGTCACCGGCAACAGCGTCGTCGCCAAGCCCGCCGAGCAGACCAACCTCTGCGCCGATGCCGTCGTCGCCCTGATGTACCGCGCGGGCGTGCCGGAGGACGTCCTCCTCTTCGTTCCCGGCGAAGGGTCGGTGGTCGGTGCCGCGCTCGTCTCCGACCCGCGCGTCGCGGGCGTGGTCTTCACCGGCGGCACCGAGACCGCGCGCGCGATCCATCGCGCCATGGCGGCGCAGGACGCGCCCATTCGCCCCCTGATCGCCGAGACCGGGGGCATCAACGCCATGATCGTCGAGAGCTCCGCCCTGCTCGAGCAGGTCACCGCGGACGTCCTCGAGAGCTGCTTCCGCTCGGCCGGGCAGCGTTGCTCGGCGCTGCGCGTGCTCTGCGTGCAAGAGGAGATCGCCGATAGGCTCATCGAGATGATCCTGGGAGCCGCGGCCGAGCTCGAGACGGGCGATCCCGGGCTTCTCGCCACCGATGTCGGCCCGGTGATCGACGAGGAGGCGAAAGCCGCGCTCGAGCGCCACCTGCAGACGATCCTCGGCTACGGCCGGCTCCTTTTCCGCGGCCCGCTCGGCCCCGCCCACGCCCACGGGTCCTTCTTCCCGCCCACGGTGGTGGCGATCGACCGCGTCGGACGGCTCGTGCGCGAGCCTTTCGGACCGATCCTGCACGTCGTGCGCTTCCGTCGCGAAGAGCTCGACCGCCTGCTCGAGGAGATCCACGCCACGGGCTACGGGCTCACCTTCGGCCTGCACTCGCGCATCGACGAGACCATCGCGCGCGTGCTCGCGCGCGTGCGCTGCGGCAACGTGTACGTCAACCGCAGCATGATCGGCGCCGTGGTCGGCTCGCAGCCTTTCGGCGGGGAGGGCCTTTCGGGGACCGGCTTCAAGGCCGGCGGCCCCTTCTACCTCTTGCGCTTCCTCACCGAGCGCACGGTGACCGTGAACACCGCCGCCGTGGGCGGCAGCCTCGAACTTCTGGGCTCGCTTTCCGATTGAGCGCGCTCGAAATCGCCGCGGCGCTGCTTCTGCTCGCGGCGGGCCCGATCGCGGGCTCGGCGGCGCACGCCTTCGCCCTGCGCTATCCCGACGAGCTCGGAGACTGGCTCTTCGGCCGCTCGCGCTGTCCGCGTTGCCGGAAGGTGCTCGCCGCGCGCGATCTCGTGCCGATCGCGAGTTTTCTCGTCTTGCGCGGTCGTTGTCGGTACTGCGCCGCGCCCATTGATCGCGAAGCCCTCGGCGCCGAGCTCTTCGCTCTGCTGATCGCCGGCTCGGCGATCGCCGTTCTGCCCGTCGGTCGCGCTTCGATCGTGGCGCTCGTCGGGTGGACCTTGCTCGCCGCCGCGCTCGTCGACCGCCGCCGGCTGCTCCTGCCCGATCCGATCACCCTTCCCCTTCTCCTCGCCGGCGTGGCGGCCGCCTTTTTCGGGGTCGCTCCCGCCACCCCGCTTCTTTCGCTTTCGGGAGCCGCGCTCGGCTTTGCGTTCATGGTGCTCGTCGCGCGCCTTTATCGCTTCGTGCGCGGGCGCGAAGGCCTGGGCCTGGGCGACGCCAAGCTCGTGGCCGCGGCCGGGGCCTGGTGCGGACCGCTCGCGCTTCCCCGGGTGCTCTTCATCGGTGCGCTCTGCGCGCTCCTGGCCGCGCTTTTGAGCGGGGCCTGGCGCAGGCCTCGGGATCCCCTGCCCTTCGGCCCCTGGCTCGCGCTCGCCTTCTTCTCCGTGCTCCTGGTCGAAACGGCCGCGCTCGAGGCGGCGCAGCCGTGAGGCCCGTCCTCCGTCCCCGGGGTGCGCGACCGCGGGATGGCGCAGAGATCGGCCGGGAGAGCGGAGATCGTCCGGGCGACCTCCTCGCGCCGGCCCGGCCTTCCGAAGCGCTGCCGCCCGCGTGCGCGCCGAAGCGCTCCCGCTCCTCTTTCGGCCGCACGCCGGAGATCGGCGCGTCGACGATTCCCGGGGCGACGGCGCTCGCGCGCGAGGGCGCGCTCGACCGCGAGCGGCCGCGCCACCGCGCGACCCGTCGTCGAAGGCGATCCCGACCGGGCCGAGGAAGGCCATACCAGCGGCGGCGGCCATCGGGTCGACCGACCCCTCCGCTCTCCGGTCGGGGCGAAAAGGCCCGGACCCTCTCGCGACCGGGCCGCCCCTCTTCGAGCGGGCGCCCGAGCCGCGCGATCGAGGCTGCGGAAGACCCCGGCACCGCCTTCCGCGACGGAGAAGAGAACGAGCCGATCGAGCGCAGCGAGCGCGGTTACCGGCCGATCGACCGCCGCCCGCTCGGTGGCATCGACCCGTCACCCGCGCGCCGTCTCGAGCGAAGGGGCGAAGGCCGCACGAGCCGCTCGGCGTCGAGCCCGGCCGCCATCGCCTAGGCACCGGCCTCGGCGCGCGCCGCGAGCCCGATCCCGCTCGTCCCGCCCGGAATCCATGTTGGCGTGCCGGCGCGGCGCATTTTTCGGCTCGCACAGGGCGATCTTGGGTGTTGCGCGGCCGATCTCCTATCATCCGCCCGCCCACGCGACGCTCGGAAGAGAGGACGCCGACCCTGCGCGGAAGGTTGCGCGCCCGCTACGTTTCGCTCGCGTTCGCCGCGGGTCTCGCGGGTGCGCTTGTGTCCCTGACGCCCTGGTCGCACGGCCTCGAAGAAGAGTTCGGGCTTTATGCGCTCTTTCGCCTGCGGGGGCCGCGGCCTCCCCCGGAAGGGGTGACGATCGTCGGCCTGGACGAAGCGAGCCTCGAGCGGCTGCGCGCGCTGCCCGCCGATCCCGCCCGTTGGCCCGAGCCCGTCGCATCGTGCGCGCGCGCGATCCCGGAGCTCGCGCAACCGGGCGAGCCGCGCAGCCTCGACCGGATCCCCCGCGCCTTGTACGCTTGTCTGGTCGAAGTCCTCGCGGCCAAGGGCGCCGCGGTGATCGTCTTCGACGTCGCCTTCACCGACGATCCCTCCCGCGCCGCCGGCACCGAGGTCCTCGCTCGCGCCATCGCCCGGCACGGGCGGGTCGTGCTCCTGACCCGCGTGCGGCGGATCTGGGCGGAGCCCTCCGAGCGCGGGGAACGGCCGGAGGACCGCTTCTCCCCGATCGATCCGCGGCTGGCCGCCTCGGCGCTCGCCGTCGCTCCCTTCGCGCTGCCGCGCACGGGGTCGCGGGTCCACTACGCGTGGACCCGTCATCCGAGCCTCGACGAGCCGGTGCAGCTTCCGGTGCGCGCGCTCGAGGCCGCGGCGCTGCCGATCCTCGAGCGGGTGGCGGCGGGCGCGGGCTGGCCTCCCCCACCGGCGGAGTCTCCGCGTGCGCGCCGCGAACATCTCCTGCGCGCGTTTCTCGCGAGCGAACCCGAGCTCTGGCGCGCGCTCGTTCACGAGGAACGGGAACGCCGCCTTCTCGAAGGCTTGCGACGCGCGTTTTCGGGCTCCGGAGAGCTGGTCCTCGACTTCTTCGGACCGCCCGGCACCGTCCGGCATCGCTCGCTCGCCGCGCTCCTCACCGAGGACGGGCCCGACGACGCGCGCCTTCTGGCCGGTGCGGTCGTCTTCGTGGGCCCCCTCGATCTGCGCACCGCGCTCGCGGCCGACAGCTTCCCCACCGTCTTTTCCGACCCGCGGGGGATCGACCTCGCCGGGGTGGAGCTCGCCGCCACGACCTTCGCGAACCTGCGCGACGGGGAGGAACTGCACCGGCCTCGGGAATGGCAGCGGGCGGTGCTCGTCGGCGGGTTCACCACCCTCGTCGCGCTCGTGCTGCTCCGGGGTACGCTCGCGCGCGGTCTGTTCGTAGTGCTCCTCTGCGCCGCCGCTTACGCCGCCTCGGTGTTCTGGGCCTTCGCGCGGGCGCGGCTCTGGCTGCCGTTGGCTCTGCCCCTGGGGGTTCTCTTGCCGGTGGTGGTGGCGAGCCAGCTCGCCCGGTATTTCGGGCTCGCCCGCTGGCTCGGTCTGTACACGCCGCGACCGGTGCGGGCGGCGGCGCTCGGCGGCGGCGATCCGGCGGCGTCCGGCGCGACGATCGCCGAGCTCACCGTGCTCTTCACCGACGTCGTCGGTTCCACCGCGCTCGCCCGGGCCCTGGGTCCCCGGGCCTTCAAGGCCCGCCTCGACGACCATTTCGCGATGCTCGCGCGGGCGATCGAGGCCGAGGGCGGCGAGCTCGTCGAATTCTTGGGCGACGGGGTCATGGCCTATTGGGGCGGTCCCGAGGGCCCCCGCGACCACGCCGCGCGCGCCTGCCGCGCCGCGCTCGCTGTCGCCGCCGCGCTCGAACGCGACAATCGCGAGCGCACGGCCCGCGGCGAGCCGCCCTTGCGGCTGCGCATCGGCATCGCCAGCGGCGAAGCCGTCCTCGGTACGCTCGGCGGCTCCGGGCGCGGGGTCTTCACCGTCACGGGCGACGTCGCCCACGCCGCGCAGCGGATCGAACAACTGGGCAAGGAACTCTGTCCCGATCGTCCGACGGTCGCGGTGCTCGTGAGCGAGAGCACCGCGAAGGCCGCCGGCACCGCCTTTCCCTTCGCCGCCCTCGGCGACTTCGAGCTCCGCGGTCTCGCCCGGCGCGAGCGGCTGTTCCGGCTCCCGATCGCCTCCGCGAACGATCGACCGGATGCCGATCGCCCCCTCTCCTCGTCCTCCGAACGATCCTCGGGAACCTCCTCGGCCGGCGTGGACAAGACCAGCGGATGATGCGACAGAACCGGCCGCACGCTCGAAGGGCGAGCGGGGGGAGGGCTCGAGGATGGTGCGCGCGGCTCGCGGCGTTCTCCTGCTCGTGCTCGCCGCCGTCCCCCTCGGGGTCTTCGCCAGCGATTGCCCGCCCGAGCGCCCGCTCGCCGGGCACCTCGTCGCCGTCGAAGGGGAGGCGACGAGAAACGGCCGCGCCGTGTCCGGGCCGGAACCCCTCTGCGCCGGCGACGAGCTCGTCGTCGGTGCGCCCGCGCGGGCGACGGTGCGCCTGGAAGACGCCGATACGGTGCTGCGGCTCGCGAGCGGCGCGCGCTTGGTGGTGGAGGCGCCGCCCGAGGCCGGAAGCGGTCGCGTGCGCCTGCTCGAAGGACTCCTCTACTTTCTTTCCCACGTCCGCCGCCGGCTGCACGTCGAGACCCCGTACGTCACCGCGGGGATCGAGGGGACGGAAGTCCTTCTGGAGGTGAGCCCGCGCGCCGCCGAGCTCGCCGTGCTCGACGGCCGCGTGCGCCTTTCCGGACCGGTTCCGACGGCTCTTCCCGAGGCGCTGACCACCGGCGAGGAGGCTCGGGTCGCCGCCGACGGCTCGGTGGCGAGGCGCGGCGCTCCCGCTCCCGCCGGGGTTCCGATCCGGGCCCGGTTGCGCGACCGTTTGGGATGGACGCTCTTCTATCCGACCGTGATCGAAGCCGAAGCCGAGCGCTATCCCGCGCTGCGCGCGGCGGCCGAGCTCCTGGCGCGCGGTGCCGTGGCCGAAGCGGAAGCGCGGCTCGCGACGCTCGCCGCCGAGGGCGAGGCCGCGGGGCTCGCCGCCGCGCTGCGGGCGGTGATCGCCCTCGCCCGGACGGAGCGCGACGCCGCGGCCGAGGCGGCGCGACGCGCCGCGGCGCTCGCCCCCGAAGCGGCGGGGCCGCGTCTGGCGTGGTCTTACGTCCGTCAGGCAGAAGGTGCGATCGACGAAGCGCTCGACGAAGCGCGCACCGCCGCCCGGCTGGCTCCGAAGAGCGCCTTCGTGCGCGCCCGTCTCGCCGAACTCGCGCTCATGCGCGGCGATCTCGCGGGCGCCCGGCGCGAGGGCGAGGCTTCGCTCGCGCTCGCCCGCACGGCCCTGGGCGAGATCGTCCTCGGCCACGTCGAGCTCGCCCGCGGTCGCCCGGATCGCGCGCTTTCGCGTTTCGATGCCGCCGTCGCCCTCGCTCCGGCCGACCCCGCCGCCCATCTCGGACGCGCGCTCGCGCTCGTGCGCGCGAGCCGCCTCGAGGAGGCGGGGGACGCCTTCGCGACCGCGACCGCGCTGGATCCCGCCGGCGGCGTGCTCCGGGCCTATCTCGCCCGTTTCTTGCTCGAGGAAGGGCGGGACGCGAAGGCGAACGAGCAGCTCGCCGTCGCCCGGGGCCTCGTTCCCGACGATCCCACGCCCTGGCTGTTCGCGGCGCTCCTCGAACAGCGCGCCGATCGGCCGGCGGCGGCGGCGCGCGCGCTCGAGGAAGCGATCGCGCGCAACCGCGGCCGCGCCCCCTTCCGCTCCGCGCTCTTGCTCGAGCGCGATCGCGCTACTCTGGGGGTCGCGCTCGCCCGCATCTATCAGGACTTGGGGCGCGAACGGGAAGCCGAGCGCGCGGCGCGCGACGGGATCGCCCGCGATCCCGGCAACGCCGCCGCCCATCGGTTCTTGTCCGACCTGCTCGCCGATCGCCCGCGCCACGAGGTCGCCCGCACGAGCGAACACCTGCAGGCTCTGCTCACCGGGCCGCTCGAGGCCGAGCCCGTCTCTCCCCGCCTGGGCTTCGGCGATCTCTCCTTCTTCCCTTCCGGTGCCAATCTCTTCCCGGGCTACGGGGAATACGCCGCGGCCTTCGAGCGCGAGCGCATCCGCGCGCTCGTGACCGGGATCGCGGGCGGCTCCGGGACGCGCGCGGGCGAAGCTCTCCTGGGCGCGCTCTCCGGGCCGGTGGCCCTGAGCGCGGGCCTGCTCTCGAGCCGCACCGAGGGCTTCCGCGACAACGCGCGGATCGACAACGACCTCTTCGACCTCCTGGCGCGCTTCCAGCTCGACGAGCGACTGCAACTGCAGTTCCAAGGACGTCTGCGGGATACGATCCGCGGCGACATCGCCCAGCGCTTCGATCCCGACGCCTTCGAGCCCGGCTTCGAAACCCGCTTGCGCCAGCGCGCCGGCCGCATCGGCGCGGCCTTTCGGGCACGCCCGGAGAGCCTGCTCTTGGGCTCGCTCCTGTTCCTCGACCAGCGCGAGGACTTCGAGCGCGACGGGCTGCGCACCACGACCCAGGACAGCCGCGGCTATTCCGGCGAGGTGCAGTGGCAGGAGCGGGTCGGCAACACGCGCCTTCTCGTCGGCGCCGGGCTGTCGCGCGTGTCCCTCGCCACCGAGTTCTTCGGTTCCGTCGAGCGGGACGCGCGGCGAACGTACAACTTCTACGTTTACGGCGTCTCCGAGCTGCGCGAAGAGCTGCGGCTGACGCTCGGGCTGGAGTTCGACGGGTACCGCAACTTCCGCCACGAGGAGCGGGTCGCCAACCCGAAGTTCGGTCTCGAGTGGCGCTTCCTCGAAGGAGCGACCCTGCGCCTGGCCGCCTTGCGCAGCCTCAAGCGCCCGCTGATCGTCGACCAGACCCTCGCTCCCACCCAGGTCGCGGGCTTCACTCAACTCTTCGACGATCTCAACGGCAGCGAGGCCTGGCTGTTCGGTGTCGGGCTCGACCTCGCCCTCGCCCCCGGTGCGGCGGCCGGGCTGCAAGGAACGCTGCGGCGTCTTTCGGTTCCGGGAACCCCCAACGTCGGGCCGGTCTTCGACGATCACCGCGAATGGCGGCTCGAGGGCTGGCTCGCCTGGCAGCTCACCCCCGAGCTTGCGTTGTCTTTCGAGCCGTCCGTCGAACGCTTCGAGGCCCTCGATCGCGAGCTCTTCGGCCTGGGCGGCTCGCGCTTTCCCGCGCGGGTCGACACGCTCCTCGTCCCGCTGCGGCTGCGCGCCGTGCTGCCCTCGGGGCTGTTCGGCGAGCTCGAACTCGGCTTCGTCTACCAGGAAGTCGAGGACTACCGTCCGCTCGGCTTTCGCGTCCTCGACCGCGCCGATTCGAGCTTCTTCCTGCTCGATGCGGCGCTCGGCTATCGCTTTCCCGAAGGCCGCGGCAGCCTCGCGATCGTCGCTACGAACATGCTGGACGCGCAATTCCGCTACCTCGACGACAATTTCCGCACCAATCAGACGCGCCTGGCCCCCTTCGTGCCCGAGGCCACCGTGCTCGTCCGCGGCAGCTTGCGCTTCTGATCCGCGAAAAGAGAACGCCGGTGCCGTTCCCGCCGCCCCCGCTCCCGCAGCACCGAATTCCGCCACCGCGCGGGGTCGTACGCCGCTCTCTTTTCGTTTCCGGCTCCTCGCGGCCGCCCGCGGACGGGGATCCGTCGCGTTTTTC
>JANXAZ010000050.1 GCA_025062095.1 Geminicoccaceae bacterium | reverse complement strand
CGGCGCCGGCGAGCGCGGGCTCGAGCGCGAGCGCGCGCAACCGCCCGGGCCGCGGCCGCGTCGCCGCGGCCGCGCGCAGAAGCGGAGGCAGCACGCCTTCCAGGCGCAGCGCCGCCTCGGCGATCGCGACCACGAGCTCGCGCGCGGGCTCGCGCAGCGGCCCGAGCTCGCCCGAGAGCAACAGCTCGCTCGCCCCGCGGATCGCGAACAGAGGCGTGCGCACCGCCTCCCAGGAGAACCCCGCGCGGCCCCGCGCCCCCGCGAGCCGATCGTCTGTCGCCATCGCCCGCCCGATCCCGCCGCCTCGCGGCGATGCTAGTCGGCGACGATTGAGGAAAGGTTGCCGCAGCCGGGGATCGGCTCAGCCCTTGCGGCGCTGACGTCCGATGAGCTCGACCAGACGCGCGAGCGGCGCGGCGCCGGGGACGAGCGTGTCGCCGACCACGAAGCTCGGCGTGCCGCTGATCCCGAGCGCATCCGCGAGCGCGCGCACCCGCTCGAGATGGCGCTCGATCGCCGGATCGCGCATGTCGCGCGCCAGACGCTCGGCGTCCAGGCCGAGGCGGCGGGCGAGATCCAGGATCGCCCCTTCCGAGAGATCCTTGCTCTGGAACAGCGCCCAGTGCAGCTCGGCGTACCGGCCCTGCCGGCGCGCGGCGAGCGCGGCGCGGCTCGCGGTGACCGAATCCGGCCCCAGGATCGGAAACTCCTTGATCACGAGCTTGAGCCGCCGGTCCTGCTGGAGAAGACCCCGCAGCGCCGGTGCCATGGAGCGGCAATAGCCGCATCGGTAGTCGGAGAAGACGACGAGCGTGGCATCGCCGCGGGGATCGCCCAGGACCGGATCCTCGGGGTCGGCGACCAGCTCGCTGCGCCGTTCTTCGAGCAGCATCTTCTGCCGCTCGGCTTCCGCCGCCTCGCGCCGGCGCTGCAGCTCCTGCAGCGCCTCGAAGAGCACCTCCGGCTCGCGCAACAGATATTCGCGGACGATGCGCTCGACCTCTTCGACCGGCAGGCGCTCTTGCGCCGGCACCCCGCCGCTCGCGAGCACGAGGCCCGCGAGCGCCCCCGCCACGACCCGCACCATCGCCGTACCCTCCGGCTCGCTCCGCCCGGGGCCTAGCTCTTGCGCGCCCGCCCGACCAGTCCCCCCGGCGTTCAGCGTCGGCCGGCCGGGCGCGGCCCGGGCTCGGGCAGCGCGGCCACCGCCCGCTCGAGGTCGAGGAGCTCGAGATAGCCCGGCGCGTCGGGGGCGATGAGCCGGCGGGCGCGGGCGAGATGCAGTTCCGCCTCGCGCTTGTCGCGGGCGAGAAGCGCCGCCTCGGCGAGGGCGAGCGAGGCCGGCCCGAGCCGGCCGAGCCGGCCTTCGGCGATGCCGAGCGTGCGCAGCGCCCCGATGTCGCGCGGCTCCTTGCGCACCACCTCGCGGGCGAGAGCCGCCGCCTCCGCGACCCCGCGCTCGTCGGGCAGCGCGAGGAGCGCGCGGGCGAGGGCGAGCCGGACGAGCGCCGCCTCGGGCGCGAACCGCAGGGCCGTCCGATAGGCCGCGACCGCCTCGGGGATGCGTCCGTTCTCGTGCAGGATCTGCCCCAAGAGCTCGTGCAAATAAGGATCGTTCGGGCGCTCGGCGACGAGCCCGCGCGCCAGCCGCAGGGCCTCTTCGACCTCGCCGCGGCGGTGCAGCGCCGCCGCCCGGGCGAGCCGCGCCGGCAGCGAATCCCCGCTCCAGCGGGCGAGCACGGTTTCGGGGTCGGCCAGGAAGCCGTCGAGCTTGGCGCGCATGCGGGCGTGCGCGGCCGCGCGCTCGGGGCCGAGGGTGCGGCCGCGGAACGGCGAGTTGGCCTCCTGCGCCTCGAGATAGGCGATTCTTTCGCGCGACAGCGGATGGGTACGGCGGTAGACGTCGCCTTCGCCCGCGATCCGCAGATCGCGCGTCTCGACGATGGACAGGAACTCGATCAGCCCGCGCGGCGGCAAGCGCAGGGCGGCGAGGTGGCTCACCGCGGCGAGGTCGGCCGCCTGCTCCTGGGCGCGGGTGAAGGCCAGGATCCCGCGCTCGGCCACCGTCGCCCCGCCGGCGACGATCGCCGTGCCGAGCTCGGGGGCGCCGGCGGCGGCGGCGGCGAGACCGAGCACGGTGCCGATCGCCATCTGGGCGAGCGCCTGCTCGCGCGCCTGGAGCTGGCGGGCGAGATGCCCGCCCGCGATGTGTCCGGCCTCGTGCGCGATCACCCCGGCGAGCTGCTCGGGCGTCTCGGTCCGCGCGAGAAGCCCGGTGTGCAAGAACAGTCTCTGGCCGCCGGCGACGAAGGCGTTCAGGCGATCGTCGCGGACGAGATGGATGCTCACGTCGCGCGGCACGAGCCCGGCGGCTTCGAAGATCGGGTCGGCGATCGCGCGGACGTGTTCTTCGATCTCGGCGTCGCGGACGATGGTCAGGGCCTGAGCGGCGAGCGGCGACCCGAAAAGAAGGCAGACGAGCACGGCCGCCGCCCGCACCCGACGCCCGAACCGCGAAGTCATCGATCGGCCTTCCCGCGCGGGGCTTGACGGAGCCGCAGCGCCCCGGCCAGCTCCCGCAGTCGTCAACATGGGTCCGAGGCGGGATCGATGCCAGGCCTCCGCCCTTCCCGGCGCGGCGCCGTCGCGCCCTTCGTCGTCATGGAGGTGCTCGCCGCGGCCAATCGCCGCGCCGCCGGCGGTGCCGCCGTGTTCCATCTCGAGATCGGCGAGCCGGCTGGCGGGCCGCCCGAGCCCGTGCTCGAAGCCGCCCGCCGGGCGCTCGGTTCGGTCTCCCTGGGCTACGGCGAGGCCCCGGGCCTGTGGGCGCTGCGCGCGGCCATCGCGCGGCTCTATCGCGACCGCTACGGCGTCGACCTGCCGCCCGCCCGGATCGTCGTCACCGCCGGGGCCTCCGGCGCCTTCGTGCTCGCCTTCCTGGCCGCCTTCGACGCCGGCGATCGGGTGGTGGTCCCGAGCCCCGGCTATCCGGCCTACCGCAACATCCTGCGCGCGCTCGACGTCGAGCCGGTGCTCTTGCCCACCGGACCGGAGAGCCGCTTCCAGCCCACGGTCGCCGCCCTCGACGCCCTCTCCGGCCCGATCCACGGCCTCGTCCTCGCGAGCCCCGCCAATCCCACCGGCACCATGCTCTCCCGCGCCGAGTTGGCGGCGATCGCCGCTTGGTGTCGCGCGCGCGGGGTGCGTCTTCTCCTCGACGAGATCTACCACGGCATCACCTACGAAGAGCCGGCGGCGAGCGCGCTCGAGGTCGAGCCCGAGGCGATCGTCGTCAACAGCTTCTCGAAATACTGGTGCATGACCGGCTGGCGGCTGGGCTGGCTCGTCTGCCCCGAGGACCTCCTCGAGCCCGTGATCCGCCTCGCCCAGAACCTCTACATCGCCCCCTCGACGATCGCCCAGCACGCCGCCCTCGCCGCCCTCGACCAGGGGCCGGCGCTCGACGCGAGGGTGGCCCTGTATCGGCGCAACCGCGATCGGCTCGTGGCGGCGTTGCGGGCGGGCGGCCTGGCGCGCATCGCCCCTCCCGACGGCGCCTTCTACCTCTGGGTCGACATCCGCGACCGCGGCGAGCCCGCGACCGCCTTCTGCCGGCGGCTCCTCGAGGAGACCGGCATCGCCCTCACCCCCGGGATCGACTTCGATCCCGAGCGCGGGGAGGGCTGGGTGCGGATCTCCTTCGCCGGCCCGGAAGAGGAGGTGGCGCGCGCCGCCGAGCGGTTGGCGGCCTGGCTCGTGCGCGCCTAGCCGCTCTTCACCCAGCGGCTCCACCAGCCCTGCCGCGGCGGCCGCGGCGGGCTCGGGGGCGTCTGCGCGCCCCCTTCCCCGCTCGCCGTCTGCGGCTCGCCGCTCGCCGCCGCCTCCGCGCCTTCTCGCGCCGGGGCGGGCTCCACGGCGAGCGCCGCCTCGAGCACCTCGCGCGGCGCCCCGTCGATGGCCGGTGCCGGCGCCGCCGTCTCGACCGGCCGGCCGCTCTCGGCCTCCGCGCCCGGCGTCGCGCCAGCGCCCTCCGGGACGCTCGCCGCCGCGGCTTCCGCTCGCGGACCCGGCTCCGGCGTCGATTCCGCCACCGGCTCGGCCGGGGCCGCCGCCGCGACCGGAGCTCCCGCTTCGGGCGAGGGCACCGGGGCGGCGCCGACTTCCGCCGCGGCGGCCGCGGCCGAGGGCGCGATCGGCGCGGGAGCGGGCGCTTCCTCGGGCGCGCGCGCCGCCTGCACCCGCCGCCGCCGGCGGGTCCGCGGCTCCGCCGCGGCACCTTCCTCGGAAGGCGCCAGGGCTTCCGGTTCGGGCGGCGCCACCGCCGTTTCGGCTTCCGCGACCGGCGCAGAGGTTACGGGCGGAGCCGGGGTCGCGACCGCTTCGGATCGTTCTTCGGGAACCGGGCCTTCGCCCGCGGACGCGGCGGTGGCGGCCGCCTCCGGAGCTTCGGCGACCGCGCTCGAGGCCGACTGCGCGACGGGCTCGGGTGCGGCCCCGACGGCTCGGGCGGCCGCGCTCGCCGCCTCGGCCTCGACCGTCCGCCGCCGCCGACGCCGGCGCCGGCGCCGGCGCTTGGGCGCCTCTTCGGCCGCCGCTTCGACCGCGGCGCGGGCGGGCTCGGCCGGCCGCTCGGCCGCCGGCTGCGCCGGCTCGGCCGCGGCCGGGGCTTCCGCCGGCGCTTCCGCCGCCTCCTCGCGCTTCTCGACCACCTCGAGCTCGACCTTGGGCGGTCCGGGGCGCTCGCTCGGCTGGACGTCGACGCGCAGGTCGTAGCGCTGCTCCAGCCTGACGAGGACCTCGCGCTTCTTGTTGAGGAGGTACCAGGCCACCTCCGGTGGTACGGTGAGCTTGAGGACCCTGGCCTCGCGCTTGATCCCGGCGTCCTGGATCAGCCGCAGCGCCTGCAGCGCACAGGATTCGGTCGAGCGGACCACGCCCGCGCCTTCGCAGTGCGGGCAGATCTGGGTCGAGAGTTCGAGCAGCGAGGGCCGCAGGCGCTGGCGCGAGAGCTCGAGCAGCCCGAAGGGACTGATGCGGCCGAGCTGGATGCGCGCGCGGTCGAGCTTGAGGGCGTCTTTGAGCCGCTTTTCCACCTGCCGCTGGTGGCGGTGCTCGGCCATGTCGATGAAGTCGACGACGACGAGCCCGGCGATGTCGCGCAGGCGCAGCTGGCGGGCGATCTCGTCCGCCGCCTCGAGGTTGGTCTTGAGCGCGGTCTCGTCGATGTGCCGCTCGCGCGTGGCGCGGCCGGAGTTCACGTCGATCGCGGTCAGCGCTTCGGTGGTGTGGATGACGATCGAACCGCCCGAGGGCAAGGTGACCACCGGACGATACATCTTGTCGAGCTGCTCTTCGACCTTGTAGCGGAAGAACAGCGGCACCTCGTCCTCGTAGAGCTTGATCTGCCGCGCCCGGCTCGGCATCAGCATCTGCATGAAGCGCTTGGCGTTGCGGTACGCCGCCTCGCCCTCGACGAGGACCTCTTCGATGTCGCGGGTGTAGAGATCGCGCAGCGCCCGCCGGACGAGATCGCTTTCCTCGTGGATGAGACACGGCGCCACGCTCTTGAGCGTAGTCTCGCGGATCTCGTTCCACAGCCGCAACAGATATTCGTAATCGCGCTTGATCTCCGCCTTGCTCCGTTCCGCCCCGGCGGTGCGGATGATCAGGCCCATCCCCGGGGGCACGTCGAGCTCCGCGGCGATCGCCTTGAGCCGCCGGCGGTCGGCCGGGTCGACGATCTTGCGGCTGATGCCCCCGCCGCGCGGGGTGTTCGGCATGAGCACGCAATAGCGTCCGGCGAGGGAGAGATAGGTGGTCAACGCCGCGCCCTTGGTGCCGCGCTCCTCCTTGACGACCTGGACGAGCATGATCTGCCGGCGCTTGATGACCTCCTGGATCTTGTAGGAGCGCAACAGCTTCGCCCGCCGGCGGGCGAGCTCCTCCAAGACGTCGGCGGTCTCTTCCTCGGCGTCCTGGGTCACCGCTTGCGGGCCTTCGCCGCCCGCGGCGCCGTTGCCTTCGGGTTCCGCCTCGGCCGCGAGCTTGGCCTGGGCCTCGCGTTCGAGGCGCTCGAGCATCTCGCGGTCGGCCTGCGGGATCTGATAGTAATCGGGATGGATTTCGCTGAAGGGCAGAAATCCGTGGCGATTGCCGCCGTAATCGACGAAGGCGGCCTGCAGCGACGGCTCGACGCGCGTCACCTTGGCCAGATAGATGTTGCCCTTGATCTGCCTTTTGGTCGAGCTCTCGAAATCGAAGTCGAGCAGTTCGCCGTCGTCGACGACGACGACGCGTGTCTCCTCGGCATGGGCCGCGTCGATCAACATTCGTTTGGTCATCGATGGATCTCTCCGCTCGCCCGGGGGCCGGACCGAGCGGCGGCCGCGGCCGGACGAGTGCTCTTACGGTGCTCGGGTCGCCGCCATCGGCCGCGCCGGCGCGCGGCTTAACGTCCCGCGACCCGCAGGTCTCGGACGTCGAGCGCGGCCCCGATCTTCCGACGGAACCAGCGGCGCGGCGGCTGGTCGCCCGCCCGCCTCGGCACCGACGATCCGCGTCGATCCTCCGAGGTGCCGCGATCGCGCCATACCGCACGGCGGAGTGCGCCGGAACGCGCCTTCCCGCTTGCCGCGCTCGAACCATGGCGCTTGACTTATAAACGGTGACGAAAACCCTCTCAATCGCCGAATCGGTGGAGCGGATGCGCGCCCGCGCGGCCTACCGGGGCGGCCGATCGCGCATCGTCCGCCTCCTTTTCGCCGTCTGCGCGGCCTTTCCGGTGTGCGCCGGTGCTCCGGCGCAGGCCGGCGAGAGCCGCGTCCTGCGCGCCGTGCGCTTCGGCGAGGAGGGCCGCTTCACGCGCATCGTGCTCGAGCTCGACCGCGCCGCCGTCTATCGCGTCGCCCTCGGCCGCGAGCCGCCCCGGTTGTTCGTCGAGCTGCCCGAGCTCCTCTGGCAGCCGCGCCCCGATCCCCTCGCACGGCCGCGCGGGCTCGCCCGCGACATCCGCCCCGCGCCCGCTCCCGGAGGCGGCACACGGGTGATCGTCGAGCTCGCCCGGCCGGCCGAGCTCGTCGCGCGCTTCGCGATTCCGCCGAGCCCCCAGAACCCGGCTTGGCGGTTGGTGATCGACCTCGAGCCCGAGGGCGCCGCGCGCCTGCCCCCGCCGCCCGTGCCCGAGGTCGTCGAGCCTTCCCTGCCGCGACCGCGCCCGGAGAACCTGCTCGCCCTTCTCGCTCCCCGCCCGAGCCTCGACCGCCCGCCCGCGCTCGCGGCGCCGGCCGACGGGCGCGCCGATGTCGGGCGCCGGCCGGTGGTCGTGCTCGATCCCGGTCACGGCGGTGCCGATCCCGGGACCATCGGGGTCGACGGCCTCAAGGAAAAAGACGTCGTGCTCCAGTTCGCCCTCGAGCTCGAGCGCGCGCTTCTTTCCACCGGTCGCTACGCGGTCGTGCTCACCCGCCGCGGGGACGAGGGTCTGGGGCTGCGCGAGCGCGTCCGCATCGCGCGCGAAGCCCAGGCCTCGGTCTTCCTCTCGCTGCACGCCGACAGCATCCACGATCCCGCGATCTTCGGGGCTTCCGTCTACACGCTGTCGGAAACCGCCTCCGATGCCGAGGCCGCGGCGCTCGCCGCCAAGGAGAACAAGGCCGACATCCTGAGCGGGACGGATCTCTCGCGCCACGATCCGATCGTCGCCTCGATCCTCATCGACCTCGCCCAGCGCGACACGATGAACAAATCGGTCGAGCTCGCCCAGGCCCTCGCCGAGGAGCTGCGCAAGGTCACTCCGCTCTTGCGCAACCACCGCCGGTTCGCGGGCTTCGCGGTCCTGAAGTCGCTCGAGGTCCCCTCCGCCCTGATCGAGCTCGGCTATCTCTCCAACCCGGAAGAGGCGCAGCGGCTCGTCGATCCGCTGCACCGCAAACGGCTCGCGGGCGCCGTGCTCGCCGCCATTGACCGCCACCTCGCCGGGCTCAAATAGAGGGTTCACCCGACCGCTGCCGAGGGCGCTTGCGATCCGTGTTCCGTCTGTTCGCCGCGCTCGCCCGTCTCCTGCTCGGCCTTCTCGTGCTGGGCCTTCTCGGTCTCGCCGTGGGACTGTGGGCGCTCGACCGGCTGGCGCTCGATCTGCCCGATCACGCCCGGCTCGCGCGCTACGAGCCGCCCACCGCGACCCGGATCCACGCCGGCGACGGGCGGCTGCTCGCCGAATACGCGCGCGAAAAGCGCGTCTTCGTGCCGATCGAGATGATCCCCCCGCGCGTCCAGCAGGCCTTCGTGGCGGCCGAGGACCAGCACTTCTGGTGGCATTTCGGCCTCGATCCCTTGGGCATCCTGCGCGCCGCGCTCGAGAACCTCCGCCGCATCCAAGAAGGCGAGCGCCCGCAGGGCGGCTCGACGATCACCCAGCAGGTTGCCAAGAACTTTTTCCTGACCAACGAGATCACCCTCGAGCGCAAGATCAAAGAAGCCGTCCTCGCGCTCCGGCTCGAGCGCACCTTCAGCAAAGAGAAGATCCTCGAGCTCTATCTCAACGAGATCTTCTTGGGGGCGCGCTCTTACGGCGTCGCCGCCGCCGCGCTCTCCTATTTCGGCAAGTCCCTCGACGAGCTCACCCTCGCCGAGACCGCGTTCCTCGCCGCCCTGCCGAAGGCGCCGGCCCGCTACGATCCGGTCAAGAACCCGGAATCGGCGCGCGCGCGGCGCGACTACGTGCTCAAGCGGATGCTCGAGGACGGCTACATCGACCCGGCCGAGTACGAAGCCGCGCGCGCCGAGCCGATCCGGGTGCGCAAGCGCGCCGAGGACGAGTTCGTCCAGGCCGGCTTCTTCACCGAGGAGGTGCGCCGCCAGCTGGTCGAGCGACTGGGCGAAGCGGGTTTCTACGAAGGCGGGCTCTCGGTGCGCACGACGATCGAGCCGAGGCTGCAGGCGATCGCCGATCGTGCGCTGCGCGACGGGCTTTCGGCCTACGACCGCAAGCAGGGCTATCGCGGTCCGCTCGGCCGGCTCGATCCCGCCGCCCCCGATCTCCTCGCTCGGCTGCAGCGCTTCGATCCCGGCTTCGAGCTCGGGCACTGGAAGCTCGCCCTCGTGCGCGCGGTCGAGCGCGAGGGCGCCCGGCTTCTCCTCGCCGACGGCAGCGAGGGCCAAATGTCCCTCGCCGAGCTCGCCTGGGCGCGCCCAATCGATGCCCAAGGCAGGCTCGGGCCGCCGGTCAAGGACGCGCGGACGGTGCTCGCTCCGGGCGATCTCGTCCTGGTCGAGCCGCTCCCCCGCGCGCCCGGACGTTTCGCGCTGCGCCAACGCCCCGAGGTCGAAGGCGCGCTCGTCGCCCTCGACCCGCACACCGGGCGCGTGCTCGCCTTGAGCGGCGGCTTCAGCTTCCGCGAGAGCCAGTTCAACCGCGCGACCCAGGCGCGGCGGCAGGCCGGCTCGGCCTTCAAGCCCTTCGTCTATCTGGCCGCGCTGGAAGCGGGCTACACGCCTTCCTCCGTCGTCCTCGACGCCCCGATCGTCGTCGATCAGGGCCCGGGGCTGCCGAAATGGCGCCCGGAGAATTACGGGCAGGATTTCCTGGGGCCCACCACGCTCAGGGTGGGGCTCGAGAAGTCGCGCAACCTCATGACCGTGCGGCTGGCCCAGGACATCGGCATGGAGCGGATCATCGACGTCGCGCGCCGCTTCGGCATCGAGCGCGGCCTCGAGCCTTATCTGTCGAGCGCGCTCGGTGCCAACGAGGTGACGCCGCTCGCCCTCGCCACGGCTTACGCCATGCTCGTCAACGGCGGCCGCAAGATCGAACCCTATCTCGTCGAGCGCATCCAGGACCGCCACGGCCGCACGCTCTTCCGCCGCGACGCGCGCGCCTGCCCCGATTGCCGGGACGTCGCCTGGCGCGGCCAGCCGCCCCCCGAGCTCGACGATCCGCGCCCCTTCGTCGCCGACCCCCGCCACGCCTTCCAGATGGTCTCCATGCTCCAAGGGGTCATCGAGCGGGGTACGGCCACCGCCGCCCGCGGCCTCGGCCGGCCGCTCGCCGGCAAGACCGGCACCACCAACGATTCCAAGGACGTCTGGTTCGTGGGCTTCTCGCCCGATCTCGTGGTCGGGGTGTTCGTGGGCTTCGATCAGCCCAAGAGCCTGGGCCCGCGCGAGACCGGGGCCTCGGTGGCTCTGCCGATCTGGATCGCCTTCATGCGCGAAGCCCTCGAAGGCGTGCCGCCCACGCCCTTCCGCACCCCGCCCGGGATCCATCTCGTCCAGGTCGACGCGACCACCGGCCAGCGCCCCGGCCCCGACAGCCGGGTGGTGATCTCGGAGGCTTTCCTTCCCGGCACCGAACCGGTAAGCAGCCGGTCGCCGCACGACGGCGCGAGCGGCGCGCCGCGACCGGATGTCGAGTCGTTCGGCCGCACGCCCCTGCCCGGCCCGGGCGGGCTCTATTGATCGCCGTCTCCGAGCACCCACTTCGGAACCGAGAAACGAGGAAAGGACCACGCCATGCGCGCCGAGCTCGCCCATCACGTCGAGGCCATCCGCGAGGGTCTCGCCTTGTTGCGGAGGCATCTTTGACTGGGATCGGGCGCTTGCGCGTCTTTCCGAACTCGACGCGCTGAGCGAAGATCCGAGGCTCTGGGACGAGCCGGAGAAGGCCCAGGCGCTGTTGCGCGAGCGCACGCGCCTGAGCGAGGCGATCGAGCGCCAGCGCAAGCTCGAACGACGACTCGACGACGCGGTCGCCCTCGCCGAGCTCGCCGAAGCCGAAGACGACGAGGCGACGATCGCGGACGTCCGACGCGATCTCGAGGCCCTGCGCGCGGAGGTCGAGAAGGCCCAGCTCCGGGCCCTGCTCTCCGGCGAGGCGGACGGCAACGATTGCTATCTCGAGGTCAACGCCGGGGCCGGGGGCACCGAATCCTGCGACTGGGCCGAGATGCTCTTGCGCATGTACGTCCGCTGGGCCGAGCAGCACGGCTATTCGGTCGAGTGGGTGGAGGAGACCCCGGGCGAAGAGGCCGGAATCAAGTCCGCCACGATCAAGATCAAGGGCGAGAACGCCTACGGCTGGCTCAAGACGGAATCGGGCGTGCACCGGCTCGTGCGGATCTCGCCCTTCGACAGCCAGGCCCGGCGGCACACGAGCTTCGCGAGCGTCTGGGTCTATCCGGTGATCGACGACCGGATCAAGATCGAGATCAACGAGAAGGATCTGCGCATCGACACCTATCGCGCTTCCGGCGCCGGCGGCCAGCACGTCAACCGCACCGATTCGGCGGTGCGCATCACCCATCTGCCCACCGGCATCGTCGTCTCCTGCCAGAGCGACCGCAGCCAGCACCGCAACCGGGCGATGGCCATGGAGATGCTCAAGGCGCGCCTGTACGAGCTCGAGCTGCAGAAACGGCGGGCCGAGCAGGAGGCGACCGAGGCCCTCAAGACCGACATCGGCTGGGGCCATCAGATCCGCTCCTACGTCCTCCACCCCTACAAGCTCGTCAAAGATCTGCGCACCGGGGTGGAGACCTCCGACGCCCAGGGCGTCCTCGACGGCGACATCGATCGCTTCCTCGAAGCCGCCCTCGCGCAAGGAGCGGGCAACAAGCGCCCGGAAGAGGCGCGGGCCGAGGCCTGAGCGGAGCGCGGCCGCGTGCACGAGAAGGTCCTCGTCCTCGACTTCGGCTCGCAGTACACCCAGCTCATCGCCCGCCGGCTGCGCGAGCTCCGCGTCTATTGCGAGATCCGCCCCTGCACCCTTCCCGATCCCGAGATCCGCGCCTTTTCCCCGCGCGCGATCGTGCTCTCGGGCGGACCGGCTTCCGCCTTCGAGGCCGAGAGCCCGAAGCTGCCCGGAGCCGTGCTCGCGCTCGGGGTGCCGGTGCTCGGCATCTGCTACGGCGAGCAGCTCCTCGCCGCGGCCCTCGGCGGCCGGGTCGAGCCCGGCCGCGTGCGCGAGTACGGCCCGGCGGAGATCGAGCTTCTGCGCGAATCCCCCCTTTTCGACGGCATCCTGCGGGTGGGCGAGCGGGCGCGGGTGTGGATGAGCCACGGCGATCGCGTCACCGCCCTGCCCCCGGGCTTCGCCGCCGTCGCCCGAAGCCCCGCCTCGCCCTTCGCGGCGATCGCCGACGAGGAGCGAAAACTCTACGGCGTCCAGTTCCACCCCGAGGTCGCCCACACCCCGATCGGCAAGGAGCTCCTCGCCAATTTCTGCTTCCGCATCGCCCGCCTCAGAGGCGATTGGACGATGGCCGCGTTCCGCGCCGAAGCCGTGGCCGCGATCCGCGCGCGCGTCGGATCGGGCCGGGTGCTCCTCGGGCTTTCGGGCGGGGTCGATTCGGCCGTCGCCGCGCTGCTCCTGCACGAGGCGATCGGCGAGCGGCTCGTGTGCGTCTTCGTCGACACCGGGCTCCTGCGGCTTGGCGAAGCGCGCGAGGTCGTGGAGCTCTTCCGCGGCCATTTCAACGTCCCGCTCGTCGCGGTCGACGCCTCGTCTCGCTTCTTCGCGGCGCTGCGCGGGATCACCGACCCCGAAGAGAAGCGCAAGACGATCGGCCGCGTCTTCGTCGAGGTGTTCGAGGAAGAAGCGGCGCGGCTCGGGCCGATCGACTTCCTCGCCCAGGGCACGCTCTATCCCGACGTCATCGAGAGCGTCTCCTTCCGGGGTCCGTCCGCCACGATCAAATCGCACCACAACGTCGGCGGGCTTCCCGAGCGCATGCGCCTGACCCTCGTCGAGCCCTTGCGCGAGCTCTTCAAGGACGAGGTGCGCGAGCTCGGCCGCGAGCTCGGGCTGAGCGAGGCCTTCGTCGGCCGTCATCCCTTCCCCGGCCCCGGTCTGGCGGTGCGCGTTCTCGGCGAGGTCACCCCCGAGCGGGTGGCGCTTCTGCAGAAGGCGGATGCGATCTTCCTCGAGGAGATCCGCCGCGCCGGCCTCTACGACCGCATCTGGCAGGCCTTCGCGGTGCTCTTGCCGGTGCGCTCGGTGGGGGTGATGGGCGATCGGCGCACCTACGAAGAGACCTGCGCTCTGCGCGCGGTGACGAGCGAGGACGGCATGACCGCCGACGTCTTCCCCTTCGCGGTCGACTTCCTCGCCCGTGTCGCCAACCGCATCGTCAACGAGGTCCGCGGCATCAACCGCGTCGTCTACGACGTCACCTCCAAGCCCCCCGGCACGATCGAGTGGGAGTGAGCCCCCGCCGGCCGGGGGCGATCGCGCGCGAACGGCTCCGGCGCGCCGCCGCCTCGAGCCGGGCGCGCTCGGCCGCGGTCAACGGCGCCCCGAAGAGCGCGACCACGGTGCGGTCGAGATCGCTCCACGCGGGCGAGAGCGGCCCGCCCGCTCCCGAACGCGCACAGAGCCCGCCCGCGCCCCCGGCGGGGGCGAGGCGTGCGAGCTCGCGGCCGATCTCGACGAACAGCGCCTCCGCGCCCCCGCGCGCGCCCCCCGACCCCGCGCGCACGCGCGCATCTCGCCCTTCCGCTTCCGCGCCCGCGGCCGCGCGCGCGGCCGCCTGCGGCGCTTCGGCGCCCGTTCCGCCGCCCTCGGCGCTCTCCGAGCGGGCGAGGTCGGCTGCGGCCTTGGTGGCGTTCTCGGTCGAGGCCGCACCCGCCGAAAGGCCGGATGCGCGCGCGGGCGGCTCGTCTTCGCGCGGTGCAGCGGTGCGCGCCCGTGTTTCGTGCGAGCGGCGGAGCCCGCGGGCGAAGGCGAGTTCGGCGAGCGCCCGGCGGCGGTCGCGCTCGATGCGGGCGCGATAGCGCAGGAGGGTCGCGAGCGAGGGCAGCCCCTCCGCGGGCGCGCCGGTGGCGAGGGCCGCCGAGAGCCGGCTTTCGATCGCCTCCAGCCGGTGTTCGCGCAACACGGCGAAGACGAGCTTGTCCACCGCCGCCTCCTCGACCGCGTCGCGCGGGCGCAGCCGCGCGCGCCAGCCCGCCCGCAGCCGCCGGAACCGCGCCTCTTCCCCGGGCAGGAGGCGGAAGCCGCCGCACAGCCCGTGCCGCGTGGCGGCGGCGGCGATGCGCGCCTTGCCCGCTTCGCTTCGGGGTCCGCGCGAGCGGGCGCCGTTGCGGCGCGAGGCTTCGCGTTGGGCCGGGGTGGGGTTCTCGGGCACGGGCGGTCTCCGCGGGCGCTGGCGTGTACAGGATAGCAAGCCTAGGAACTTTGTCAATTACGAAGCCTACGATCCGCTCCGCCCGCCCGAGCGGATCGTCAACGGCAGAACCGCTTGCGCTCCGCTGGGGCTCGCCGCATGATGGATTTTCAACATATAGGGCCTGTTCGGGTGCGGATCGCCGAGATGCAGATCACCGCCGAGGACCTCGAGAGCTGGGCAACGAAACCCGAGAGTCGGACCGAGTTCCCCGCGCTTATCCGCCGTCTGATCGCACACGCGAGCGGGCGGCTGCGTCGGCTCGACATGCCCTCGGGCAGCGGGGCGGACCTTCCCGGCTGGGACGGGGTGGTCGAGGCCGCCGAGGGCAACGCCTGGGTTCCCGCGGGCTCCTCGCGCTGGGAGCTCTCCTGCGAGGCCAACATCGCGCGAAAGGCGCGGGCCGATTTCGAGAAGCGAACGCGCGAGACGAGTCCCGAGGAGCGCGCGCGCCTCGCCTTCGTCTTCGCCACCCCGCACGAGTGGCGCGGCAAGGAACGAGAGGCGTGGTTGGCCGAGGCAGGATCCTGCGGCTGGCGCGAGGTCCGCGCCCTCGATGCCCACGACCTCGTCCAGTGGCTCGAGGCGGCCCCCGCGGTGGCGCTGTGGTTCGCCGAAAAGCTCGGCAAGGCCGGCTTCGGCCTCGAGAGCGTCGACCGTTTCTTCGCCCGCTGGTCGAATGCCTCGGAGCCCGCCGTGACGGCCTCCGCGCTCGCGACCGCGCGCTTCCGCGTCGCGCTGCGGCTGCGCCGGCTCCTGAAGGAGGGGAAGGGCTCCATCTCGATCCGCGCCGACAGCGAGGAGGAGGCCGCGGCTTTCGCCGCCGCGGTGCTCATGCGACACCCGAGGCTCGCCGCGCGCGTAGCCGTGGTCACCGCGCCCTCGGGCTGGCAGTGGGTGAAACAGAACCCCGATCTCCGCTTCGTCCTCTGTGCTTCCTCCGAGCTCGCGAAAGAGGCCCCGGCCCGCGAAGGGCTCGTCGTTCTCGTCCCGCACGCGCGCGGCGACTTGTCCCCCTCCGCCACCGCCGAGGCCCCCGCGAGCGAAGGCGCGAAGGGCCCGGAGCTCCTCCTCCCGCGGCCCGACGAGGTCTCTTTCGCGAAGGCCCTGCAAAAGCTCGGCATCGAGGAGCAGAGGGCTGGGGTCCTCAGTGGGCGCTGCGGCCGATCCTGGTCGGCCTTCCGGCGTCTGCACGCGCTCGATCCCGCCTCGCGCACCCCGCCCTGGCTCGAGCGGCCCGAGGCCCGGGCGCTCGGCACGCTCGCGTTGTTCGGCGCTTTCTCGGATTGCGAGAGCGATCGGAAGCTCGTGGAGGAGGTCGCCGGCCGCCCCTGGGAGGAGATCGAGCGCGATCTGCGGACCCTCGCCGATCGAGCCGATCCGCCCGTCCTCGAGATCGATGGTGTTTGGAAAGCCAAGGCCATCGCCGAACTCTTCTTGGTCGCGGGCCCGCGCATTACCCGCGGCGAGCTCGACCGCTTTTTCGCGGTCGCGCAACGAGTCCTGAGCGGGTGCGATCAGAGCGCGGTCGTCTCCCGCTTTCTCGGGGACTCGCTCGTCCGTCTCGCCGTCCTCGGCCCCGGCTGTCTGAAGGCGGAGCCCGGGATCGAGGCGCGGGTTCGCGAGCTCGTGCACGATCTCTTGGCCGACGCCGATGCCCACCGTTGGCGCTCGCTCGCGCCTTATCTTCGGGCTCTCGCCGAGGCCGCTCCGGACGAGTTCCTCGGCGCGGTCGACCG
>JANXAZ010000004.1 GCA_025062095.1 Geminicoccaceae bacterium | reverse complement strand
CGGGGAACGGCGGACGAGGTATCTCCGGTCGCGTCAAGAGCGCGCGGACCGCGCCTTCCGCCGACCGATCGCGCCACGGTCCGGCCGCATCGTGCCCGGAGAGGACGCGGAGGCCATCGCTCCCGAGCTCCGGCGTGCGCCAACGGCACGGCGGCTCGGACGGCTTCTGGATCCCGCCCGCGCAACCGGTGGTCCTGCCGCTGGAGCGGCCGATGACGAGGCGGCGAGAAGAGGATCGCGGATCCGGGACGGTCGGTCGGCGCCACGCGATCAATGCTGGGGGCTCTTGGCTTTCTCGGACACCCAGTCCATCAGGGCGAGGAGCACGCCCGAGACGACGAAGGCCATGTGGACGACCACCAGCCAGAAGATGTCCTCTTTGCTCACCGCCGAGACGTTCATGAACGCCTTCAAGAGATGAATGGCGGAGATGGCCACGATCGAGGCCACGAGCTTGAGCTTGAGCCCGGAGAAGTCGAGCTTGCCCATCCAATCCGGTCGCTCGGCTGCGGAACCGGCGTCGATCTTCGAGACGAAATTCTCATAGCCCGAAAAGATCACCATGAGCACGAGCGAGCCCACGAGCGTGAGGTCGACGAGCGCCAAGACCGCGAGTACGAGATCGCTCTCCTTCATCGCGAGCACGCCCGGCAGATAGTGCACCAGCTCCTGTACGAACTTCACGAGGAGCAAGGCCAGCGCCGCGACGAGGCCGACATAAAAAGGCGCCATCAGCCAGCGGCTGGCGAAAATCAGCCGCTCGAGCTGTTTTTCCATTTCCCGTTCTCCTCCGAGACGCGAGGGCCGCCCCCCTCTAGACGGCGGGCGCGCGCCGCGGCAAGCCCCGCGACGGTCGCAGTTCCAGCCGGGAGACGAGCCGTGTCCGAGAGCTTCCGCGCCCTCGTGCTCTACCAGGAAGACGGTCGCACGGTCGCCCGCATCGAGCGGCTCGAAAACGAGCGTCTGCCGGCGGGCGAGGTGTCGATCGACGTGCTCTGCTCGACCCTCAATTACAAAGACGCGCTCGCCATCACCGGCGCCGGCAAGATCGTCCGCTCTTTCCCGTTCGTTCCCGGGATCGACCTCGCCGGGCGCGTCCGCGCTTCCGAAGATCCGAATTGGAAGACGGGCGATCTCGTCCTCGTCACCGGATGGGGGCTGGGCGAGCGGCACTGGGGCGGGCTCGCCGAAGTCGCGCGGCTGCCGACCGCCTGGCTGCAACGCCTGCCCGAGGGTCTCTCGCCGCGCCGGGCGATGGCGATCGGCACCGCCGGGTTCACGGCGATGCTCTGTGTCATGGCCCTCGAGCGCGAGGGCGTGCGCCCCGAACAGGGCGAGGTGGTGGTGACGGGTGCGGCGGGCGGGGTCGGCTCGATCGCGGTGATGCTCCTCGCGCGCGCCGGCTATCGGGTGGTGGCTTCGAGCGGCAAGCCGGAATGGAGCGACGTCCTCCGCGAGCTCGGCGCGGTCGAGGTCGTCGACCGCAAGAGCGTGGCCGAACCCGGTCCCGGTCCCCTGGCCTCCGCGCGCTGGGCGGGTGCGATCGACACCGTGGGCGGAGCCACCCTGGCCGGCCTTCTCAAATCGATCCGCTACCGCGGCACGGTGGCGGCCTGCGGCAACGCGGGCGGCGTGGAGCTGCACACCACCGTGTTCCCCTTCATCTTGCGCGGGGTTCGGTTGATCGGGATCGATTCGGTGCAAGCACCCGTGGCGGAGCGCGAGGCTGCCTGGGCGCGGCTCGCCCGCGATCTCGACCTCGCCAAGCTCGACCGGATCACGACGGTGATCACCCTCGACGAGGTGCCGGCCGTGGCTCCGCGTTTCCTCGAGGGCAAGGTCGCGGGGCGGATCGTGGTGCGCATCGATCCGAACGCCTGAGCCGCGCGAACACGGCCGTCACTGCCCGCGGGCGACGGTTGCAGCGGCCGGCCGTCCTGCTATAGAGCGCGCGCTCGACGGCGCGCGTGCGCCGTCGCATCGTGTCTCGAGCCGAACCACGGGGCGCGGCGGGCTCCGGGGCTCGGATCGGAACCGGGGGCGCGCCTTCGCCTCTGCGGCGCGCCGTCTCACCGCGGAACGGCGGATGGCCAGCATCGACATCGACATCGGCTACGTGGAGAAGCTCGCGGAGCTTCTGCAGCGCACCGGTCTCACCGAGATCGAGATCGGGCAGGGCGACGCCCGCATCCGCGTGGTCCGCCAGCTGCAACAAACGGTCGAAGTCCAGGCCGTGGCACCGTCGGCGGTGCCCTCTCAGCCCGCCCCCTCGCTTCCCGCCGAACCGCAACCGGCCGAACTCGGCCATCCGGGGTTGTTGACCTCGCCCATCGTCGGTACCGTGTACCTGGCGCCGGAGCCGGGAGCGGCTCCTTTCGTGACCCTCGGCCAAGAGGTGCGCGAAGGAGCCACGGTGTTGATCATCGAAGCGATGAAGGTGATGAACTCGATCCGGGCCCACCGCAGCGGTCGAGTCACCAAGATCTTCGTGGACAACGCTCAGCCCGTGGAGTTCGGCGAGCCGCTCATGCTCATCGAGTGAGGCCTTGTTCCGCAAGATCCTCATCGCCAACCGCGGCGAGGTCGCCCTGCGCATCCTGCGCGCCTGCCGCGAGCTCGGGATCGCCACCGTGGCCGTGCACTCGACCGCGGACGCCACGGCCATGCACGTGCGGCTCGCGGACGAGAGCGTGTGCATCGGGCCGCCCCCGCCCACCGAGTCTTATCTCAATCCGGTGGCGATCCTGGCCGCGGCCGAGATCACCGGGGCCGAAGCCATCCATCCGGGCTACGGCTTTCTCGCCGAGAACGCCGATTTCGCCCAGATGGTGATCGAGCACGGCTTCGCCTTCATCGGGCCCGATCCCGCGCATCTGCGCATCATGGGCGACAAGATCCAGGCCAAGCGCAGGGCGCGCGAACTCGGTCTGCCGGTGGTCCCGGGCACGGAAGACGCGGTCGGGAGCGAAGAAGAGGCGCTCGAGGCGGCCGAACGGATCGGCTATCCGCTCCTCATCAAAGCCGTGGCCGGGGGCGGCGGGCGCGGCATGACCGTCGTTCAGGGGCCTTCGCAGCTGCGCGAAGCGATGCGCCTGGCCCGCCGGGAAGCGAAGCTCGGCTTCGGGGACGAGCGGGTCTATCTCGAGCGCTATCTCGAGCGACCGCGGCACATCGAGATCCAGGTGCTGGGCGACCGTCACGGCCATCTCGTCCACCTCGGGGAGCGCGATTGCACGCTGCAGCGTCGGCACCAGAAGGTGGTCGAGGAGGCGCCTTCGCTCGTCCTTTCCCCGGACGAGCGGGCGGAGATCGGAGAGCGGGTAGTCTCCGCGCTCGCGCGCCTGGGCTATCACAACGCCGGGACGGTCGAGTTCCTCTGGCAGGACGGCCGGTTCTACTTCATCGAGATGAACACGCGCCTGCAGGTCGAGCATCCGGTCACCGAACTCGTGACCGGCATCGACATCGTGCGCGAGCAGATCCGCATCGCCGCCGGCGAGCGACTCGGCTTCGCCCAGAAGGACGTGCGCGTCTCCGGCCACGCCATCGAAGTCCGGGTCACGGCGGAAGATCCGCGCACCCTGACCCCCTCGCCGGGTCGGGTGACGGCTTACCACCCTCCGGGCGGCCCGGGCGTGCGCGTCGATTCCGCCCTTTACGCCGGCTACACGGTCCCGCCTCATTACGACAGCCTGATCGCCAAGCTCGTCGTCCACGACGTCGATCGCGCCATGGCCATCCGCCGGCTCGAGCGGGCCCTGGCGGAGTTCGTCATCGACGGAACGGCGACGAACCTGCCCCTGTTGCGCGCCCTCTTCGCCAACCGCGAGATTCGCGAAGGTCGCTTCGATACCCGCTGGCTCGGACAGTTCTTGCAGAACTGGCGCGGCTGAGAGCGGAGCTGCGGCGGTGTTGGTGCTCACCCCGCATCGGCTCTTGCGGCTTTACGCCACCGGTCGCTTCCCGATGGCCGACGGTCGGCACGACCCCGTGATTTACCTGGTCGATCCGGAACGACGCGGGATCCTGCCGCTGGACCAGTTCCACGTTCCACGCTCGCTCAAAAAAGTGATCCGCAAAGGTGTGTTCGAAGTCCGCGTGGACGTCGACATCCCGGCGGTCATCGAAGCCTGCGCCGAGCCCACGCCCAACCGTCCTTCGACATGGCTCAACGACGAGCTCATCGCACTCTACAGCGAGCTCGCCGCCATGGGCCATGTACACAGTGTCGAGACTTTCCGCGAAGGTCGACGGGTCGGCGGTCTTTACGGCGTCGTCTTGGGCTCGGCGTTCTTCGGCGAGAGCATGTTCTCGCGCGAGCGCGACGCCTCCAAGGTCGCCCTGGTCGAGCTCGTGGCGCGCCTTCGGGCCGGAGGGTTCACCCTGCTCGACACCCAATTCGTCACCGACCACCTGCGCCGCTTCGGGGCGATCGAGATCCCGCGCGCGGCCTATCTCGCGCGCCTCAAAGCGGCGCTCGCACGGCCGGCCGTCTTCCTCAAAGACCCGGGCTCGTACGCTCAGCGTCTGATCGGGGGCGAAGCGGGCGCTGCCGGCTCGGGCGCGACGGGCTCTCGGCAATCCAACAACCAGACGTCGTAGATCGGGTGCTCGAGAGCCGACAGGCCCGGGCTCGACGCGAACATCCAGCCCGAGAACCGCACCAGCTCGCGCCCGCTGCGTCGGTCGATCTCGCGGATCTCGAGGAACGCGGCGCGCTCGGGCGGATCGATGGGCGGAGCCGCGAGGCAGGCGCGCGGGGTGACGAGCAGCGTGCCGAACCGCGTCGTCGCGTCGACCGGGGCCTCGAGCGTGCTCACCCGCGCCGTGACCTTGTCGAGGGCGCGCAACACCGCCACGCGGTGCGGTTCGCTCGGCCGGCCGAGCGCCGGGGAAGCGACGAGCGCGAGCACGCAGGCGCTCGCGACCCACGACCGTCGGAGCGCGCCGGTCATTCGCCGCGCCGGCCCTGCTGGCCGGGAGCGCCCCCCGCCCCCTGACCGCCGAAAACGTAGCGCCCGATGAGATCCTCGAGGTTCACGGCGGATTGGGTGAAGGTGATCTCCTCCCCGGGCTTGAGCGTGCGATCCTCGCCACCGGGCACGATGGCCAGATATTTCCCGCCCAGAAGGCTCGCGCTCGCGATCGCGGCCGTGCTGTCCGCGGGCAGCGCGAGCCCGGCCTTGACCGAAAAGCGCACCTCGGCCCGGAAGGTCTCGGGATCGATGGCGAGGGCGAGCACGCGACCGACTTTGATGCCGGCGATCTTGACATCGGCTCCCACCTCGAGCCCGTCGACCCTCTCGAAACGGGCGACGAGCGTGTAGCCGCCCGGATCGCCCGCCGTGCTCTGGCCGTAGGCCCAGCCGAAGAACGCGATCGCGAGCGCGAGCACGATGGCGCCCAGGATCGTTTCGACGAAATTGTGCTGCATGCGCGTTCGCCCAGGCGAGATCCGCTGCTCGAGCCGCCCTCGGCTCAGCTCGCCTCTTCGAGGCCGAGAAGCGCGCGGGCGAAAGCACGGGCCTCGAAGGGGCGGAGATCGTCGACGCCCTCGCCCACGCCGATGGCGTGAACGGGCAGGCCGAACCGTTTGGCGAGGGCGACCACAACCCCGCCCTTGGCGGTACCGTCGAGCTTGGTGACGATCAATCCCGAGACGTCGACCATGCTCTTGAACACCTCGACCTGGTTGTGCGCGTTCTGGCCGGTGGTCGCGTCCAACACCAAAATCGTGTCGTGCGGCGCGTCGGGATCGAGCTTTTTCAAGACCCGCACGATCTTGCGCAGCTCGTCCATGAGCGCCTGCTTGTTGTGCAGGCGCCCGGCGGTGTCGATCAAGAGGAGATCCGCCCCCTCCGCCCGCGCCTTCTCCAGTGCGCCGTAGGCGAGACCGGCCGGATCCGCACCCTCTCGGCCGCGCACCACGGGAACGCCCACCCGCTCGCCCCAGATCGCGAGCTGCTCGACGGCGGCGGCGCGGAACGTGTCGCAGGCCGCGAGCACGACCGACAGGCCGGCGTCTCGGGCTTGCTTGGCGAGCTTGCCGATCGTCGTCGTCTTGCCGGTCCCGTTGACGCCGCACACGAGCACCACCTGCGGGCGACAGCCGACGCGATGCGGCACGGGCCGGGCGTGAGGTTCGAGGATCGCCGCGATCCGCTCGGCCAAGAAGGCGCGCACCTCTTCTTCGCTCACCTCTTTTCCGAAGCGCTCCTTGGCGAGGCCGGCGACGAGCTCGCGCGCCGTTTCGACCCCGAGATCGGCCATGATCAGCGTTTCTTCGAGCTCCTCGAGCGTTTCGCGGTCGAGGCGGCGGCGCCTCACGATCGCCGAGAGCCGTTCTCGGAGCGCGGTGGAAGAGCGCTTGAGCCCGGCGCGCAGACGTCCGAGCCAGCCTGTGCGCGCCTCGCTCATGCCGCTTCCGCCTCTTCCGCCGCCCGTCCGGCGATGCGCACGCGCAACGCCCCCTCCTCGACCCCGAGGACCTCGAGCTCGTGCACCGTCGCCGGGGGCGGAGCTTCGCCCGAAAGGCGGAAGGGAGCGTACTGGTCCGTGTGGCCGCGGCCGCCGCGCTCGACGAGACCGCGCACGCGACGGCCGATCTGCGAGCGCAAGAACCCATCGAGCCGCCGCGCGCCCGCCGCCCGCAGCCGTGCCGCCCGTTCCTTGCGCAACGGCACGGGGACTTGGGGCATGCGCGCCGCCGGCGTGCCGGGTCGAGGGGAATAGGGAAACACGTGCAGGAAGGTGAGCCCGGCCTCTTCCACGAGCGCGAGGGTGCGCGCGAACATGTCCTCGTCTTCAGTGGGAAAACCGGCGATGAGGTCGGCCCCGAAGACGAGCTCCGGCCGCTTCGCGCGCAGCCGTTCGCACAAACCGATCACCGCGGCGCGATCGTGCCGGCGCTTCATGCGCTTGAGGATCAGATCGTCGCCGCTCTGCACGGAAAGATGCAGATGCGGCATGAGCCGCGGCTCGCTCGCGATGCGCTCTTCGAGTTCGGGGTCGAATTCCGCCGGATCGAGCGAAGAGAGCCGCAGCCGGCCGAGTTCCGGCAAACCGTCCAGGAGCGCGCCCACGAGCCGCCCCAGGCGCGGGCTCCCTTCGAGATCGCGGCCCCAGGAGGTGAGATCGACGCCGGTCAGCACGATCTCGGGAAAGCCCGCTTCGAGGAGACGCCGGGCGCCTTCGATCACGGCGGGGACGGGAACGCTGCGCGCGGGACCGCGAGCGAACGGAATGATGCAGAAGGTGCAGCGGTGGTCGCAGCCCTGCTGGACCTCGAGGAAGGCGCGGCTGCGGCCGTCGAAGCCGTCCAGGAGGTGCGCCGCGGTTTCTCGCACCGCCGTGACGTCGCCGACCTCGATCCGCCTCTCGCCCGCGGGCAGCCGCGCCAACGCCCGCCAGATCGCGGGGTCGAGTTTCTCGGCGTTGCCGAGGACGTGGTCGACCTCCGGCATCGCGCGGTACCGCTCGGCGGCCAGCTGCGCGCTGCAGCCGGTTACGATGATCCGCGCCTCGGGGTTCTCGCGGCGCGCGCGGCGGATCGCCTGACGCACCTGGCGTTCGGCTTCCGCCGTGACCGCGCAAGAATGCACGATCACCGCCTTCTCGAGCCCGGCGGCGCGGGCGTGCCGGCGGATGAGCTCGGATTCGAAGGCGTTGAGCCGGCAGCCGAAGGTGACGACCTCGAGGCCGCTCACGGCGCACCGTCCGCGAACAGTTCGGCCGCGATGCGGCCTTCGAAGACGATCGCCGCGGGTCCGGTCATGGCGACCGAGCCCTGTCCGTCCCAGGCGATCTCGAGCGGACCACCGTCGAGGATCACGGTGGCGACGTCGCCGACGAGCCCGCGTCGGCGCGCGGCGACCACGGCGGCACAAGCCCCGGTGCCGCAGGCGAGGGTGAGGCCGACGCCGCGCTCGAACACGCGCAACCGAACGGTGGAAGGCCCGAGGAGCGTGGCGAACCCGATGTTCGCGCGCTCGGGGAAGATCGGATGGCGCTCGAGCTCCGCCCCGAGCCGCGCGACATCGAGAGATTCGACGTCGTCGACGAAGAAGGTGGCGTGGGGATTGCCCATGCTCGTGGCGACCGGCCGCGGCAGTTCGGGATGATCGAGCGGGACCTCGAGGGTATCGCAGGGCACGGCGAGGGGGATGTCGCGCCAATCCGTGCGCGGCCGCCCCATTTCCACGGTGACGAGACCGTTCCGACGCCGCCGCGCGCGCAGCACCCCGCCCCTGGTCTCGAGGCTGATCTCGTCGCGATCGCCCTCCATCATCAGGAGCCGGCTCACGCAGCGGGTGCCGTTCCCGCACGCCCCCGCTTCGCTTCCGTCGCTGTTGAAGAAGAGAAGCCGCGCGTCCGCGACCTCGGACGGGGCGATCGCGACCAGCTGATCGAAGCCGATCCCCCGATGCCGATCGGCGAGCCGGCGAATCGCTTCCGGCGAGAGGTCGAGGCTCTGCTCGCGGGCGTCGATCACGACGAAGTCGTTGCCGAGCCCGTGCATCTTGACGAAGGGCAGGGAGCGGGTCATGGCTCGGAGATAAGAGCCCGAGCTTTTTCGCGCAACCGCGGGACCGGCTCGGTCCGCGGGCGCCGTCCTTGACTCCGCCTCGCGGGCGGCGCATCTACCGAGAGCTTCCGGACGAACCTTTCCGGAACTCGAGCGGGATCGACACGGGCGCGCGGTACCGCCTCGGACCAGAGGCGGAACCGGCGCTTTCGGGCGTGCGGATGTTCGAGAACCTCACCGGTCGGCTCGGTCGGATCTTCGACCGGCTCAAAGGACGCGGCGTCCTCTCCGAGGACGACGTCGCCGAGGCCTTGCGCGAGATCCGCGTGGCCTTGCTCGAGGCCGACGTGGCGCTGCCGGTCGTCAAGGAGTTCGTCGCGGGCGTGCGCGAGCGCGCCGTCGGCCAAGAAGTCCTGCGCTCGATCAAGCCCGGGCAGATGGTCGTCAAGATCGTCCACGACCGGCTCGTGGAGCTCTTGGGAGGCGCCGGCACGGGCGAACTCGAGCTCCCCGCCTCGGCCCCCTTCGTGATCCTGATGGCCGGGCTGCAGGGCTCGGGGAAGACCACGACCGCCGCCAAGCTCGCCCGGCGCTTCAGGCTCAAGGCCAAGAAAAAGGTGCTCTTGGCCTCGCTCGACGTGCAGCGGCCGGCGGCCCAACATCAGCTCGAGGTCCTCGCCCGCCAGGCGGAGGTCGCGAGTCTGCCCGTCGTGCCGGGTCAAGGCCCTCTCGAGATCGCCCGGCGCGCGCTCGATGTCGCCCGACGCGAGGGCTTCGACGTCCTGATCCTCGATTCCGCCGGGCGGCTTTCGATCGACGAGGCGCTCATGGACGAGCTCGCGGCCGTGCGCGATCTCGTCCGGCCGCACGAGGTCCTCCTCGTCGCGGATGCGCTCACCGGCCAAGACGCGGTGAACACGGCGCGCATCTTCAACGAGCGGGTCGGGATCACCGGCATCGTGCTCACCCGCATGGACGGCGATGCGCGCGGCGGCGCGGCGCTGTCGATGCGCTACGTCACCGGCAAGCCGGTTCGCTACGTCGGCACGGGCGAGAAGCTCGACGCGCTCGAACCGTTCCACCCCGAGCGGGTGGCCTCGCGCATCCTCGACATGGGCGACGTCGTGAGCCTGGTCGAGAAGGCTGCCGAGACCTTCGACAAAGAGCAGGCCGAGAAGCTCGCCAAGAAGATGGCCAAGGGCGAGTTCGACCTCGAAGATCTGAAGGCGCAGCTCGTCCAGCTCCGCAAGATGGGCGGCATGGGCGGCATCCTGGCCAAGTTGCCGGGGATCCAGAAGGTGAAAAAACAGCTCGAGCAGGCCAATGTCGACGACCGGATGCTCGTCCGCCAGATCGCCATCATCGATTCCATGACCCCGGCCGAGCGGCGCAACCCCGAGATCATCAACGGCTCGCGACGCCGCCGGATCGCCAAGGGGTCCGGTACCGACGTGAGCGAGGTCAATCGACTCTTGAAGCAGCACCGGCAGATGCGGGATCTCATGCGACAGATGAAGCGCGCCGGCGGGCTCGAACGGCTGTTCGGCCGCCTCCCGAGCGGGCTGCCGCCCGGTCTGTTGCCCCGCTGAGCCGAAAGCCGTCACCAAGCGACCCGCGACCTCCGACCAGCACGAGGACCGTCTATGGCCGTTCGTATCCGTCTCGCACGTTTCGGGGCCAAAAAGCGCCCCTTTTACCGTATCGTCGCCGCCGATGCGCGCTCTCCGCGCGACGGACGGTTCATCGAGCGGCTGGGGAGCTACGCGCCGCTCCTGCCCGACGGCCATCCCCAGCGGATCGTCTTGAACGAGGAGCGCATCCGCTACTGGCTGAGCGTGGGCGCGCAGCCCAGCGACCGGGTGCATCGCTTCCTCTACAAGGCGGGCATCGTCAGCGAGCCGCCGCGGCTCAAGGGCACGGGCAAGAAGGCCGAAGAGCTCGCCAAGAAGCGAGCGGAGGCCGAGACCAAGACGTGAGGCTGCGTTGGCCCGCGGCGGTCCGCGCGAACGTCTGATCCGGCTCGCCGTGGTCACCGCTCCCCACGGCGTCAAGGGCGCGTTTCGTTTGCGCTGTTTCACCGAGCGGCCGGAGAACGTGGCCGCTTACGGTCCCGTCTGCGACCGCGAGGGCCGCGAGCTGTTCCCTTTGGAGGTGCTCCATCGGGTGCCGGGCGGGGTGGTGGTGCGCGCGCCGGGGATCGAGGATCGCGATGCCGCCGAGCGGCTGCGCGGCCTCGCGCTCTTCGTGCCTCGCTCCCGTCTTCCCGCTCCGGGGGAGGACGAATTCTACTACGAGGATCTCGTCGGCCTGCAGGCGGTCGAGCCGTCCGGCAAGAAGCTCGGCCGCGTGATCGCGGTGTTAGAGTTCGGAGCGGGGGACGTGCTCGAGATCGAAACCGAGGAGGGCGAGATCCTCGATCTCCCCTTCACCCGCGCGGTGGTCCCCGAAGTCGATCTCGAAGCCGGCCGGCTCGTGGTCGTGCCGCCGGAAATCGTCGAAGCGGAACCGGCGCCGTGAGCGACGCGCCCTGGACCGCCACCGTGCTCACCATCTTCCCGGAGATGTTCCCGGGACCGCTGGGCTTTTCCCTCGCCGGCAAAGCCCTCGCCAGAGGCTTGTGGCGCCTGGAGGCCGTCGATATCCGCGACTTCGCGACCGACCGGCACCGGACGGTCGACGACGCGCCCTTCGGCGGCGGCGCGGGCATGGTCATGCGCCCCGATGTCGTCGCTCGCGCCGTGGACGCGGTGAAAGCGCGCGGCGCCCCCGGACCCTCGATCTATCTCTCCCCGCGCGGAGAGCGGCTGCACCAGGGGATCGTGCGCGAGCTCGCGGCGGGACCGGGGGTCGTGCTCTTGTGCGGCCGGTTCGAAGGTGTGGACGAGCGGGTGCTCGAAGCGCGCGCGTTCCGCGAAATCTCGATCGGCGATTTCGTCCTCTCGGGGGGCGAGCTCGCGGCCATGGTGCTCATCGACGCCTGCGTGCGGCTGCTTCCCGGCGTGGTGGGCGACGCCGCCTCGCTCGCGGAGGAGAGTTTCGCCCAAGGCCTCCTCGAATACCCCCATTACACCCGCCCGGCCGTGTGGGAGGGCCGCAAGGTGCCGGACGTCTTGCTTTCCGGCCACCACGAGCGCATCCGGGAATGGCGTCGGCAGAAGGCGCTCGAGATCACCCGTGCGCGTCGGCCCGATCTCTTGACGACGGTTTCCGCCACCGCATCTTGCGCCGATCGGACGAGGAGCGAGAGGCGCGAGCCCTCGTCCGCGGCCGCCGAGAAAACGCGAGCCGAGGAGTGCCCATGAAACTGATCGAACAGATCGAGCGCGAGCAGATCGCGCGGCTCACCGCCGAGCGGCCGATCCCCGATTTCCGCCCCGGCGATACCGTGCGCGTGAACCTCAAGGTCATCGAAGGCAACCGCGAGCGCATTCAAGCCTTCGAAGGCGTCGTCATCGCCAAGAAGAACCGCGGCATCAACTCGAGCTTCACCGTTCGCAAGATCTCTTACGGGGAAGGCGTCGAGCGGATTTTCCCACTCTACAGCCCGCGGATCGAAAGCATCGAGGTGATCCGCAAGGGCAAGGTGCGGCGGGCGAAGCTCTATTATTTGCGCGGCCGTACCGGCAAAGCGGCGCGGATCGTCGAGCGTCGGGAAGAGACCAAGGCGGCCGCCGAAACCGAAAGCCAGTCCTGACGGTCGGCGCCTGGCGAGGAGGGTTCACCCGTGGGCCGGACGCTTTTCGAGAAGATCTGGGACAGCCACGTCGTCACCCAACAGCCGGACGGCACCTGTCTTCTCTACGTCGATCGTCACCTCGGGCACGTGGTGACGAGCCCGCAGGCCTTCGAAGGTCTGCGCGCCGCGGGCCGCACGGTGCGTCGGCCCGACCTCACCCTCGCCGTTCCCGACCACAACGTGCCCACCACCGATCGCCGGCTCGGCATCGCCGATCCGATCTCGCGGCTGCAGGTCGAGACGCTCGAGCGCAACTGCCGGGAGTTCGGCATCACGCTCTTCGGCATGGACGACATCCGCCAGGGCATCGTGCACGTGATCGGGCCCGAACAAGGCTTCACGCTACCGGGCACGGTCATCGTCTGCGGAGACAGCCACACGAGCACGCACGGTGCTTTCGGGGCGCTCGCCTTCGGCATCGGCACGAGCGAGGTCGAACACGTCCTCGCCACCCAGACGCTGTTGCAGAAGAAGCCCAAGACGATGCGGATCGTCGTCGAAGGCGAGCTGCACGAGGGCTGCACCGCCAAAGACGTCATCCTCGCGATCATCGGCAAGATCGGCACAGCCGGCGGCACCGGCCACGTGATCGAATACGCCGGATCGGTGATCCGCGCGCTCTCGATGGAAGGGCGGATGACGATCTGCAACATGTCGATCGAGGCCGGCGCGCGTGCCGGGCTCGTCGCACCGGACGAAAAGACCTTCGCCTATCTCCGAGGGCGCCCGATGGCCCCCAAAGGAGCGGCCTGGGAAGCGGCGGTCGCTTATTGGCGGACCCTTCCCTCCGACCCCGATGCGGTGTTCGACCGCGAGGTGGTGATCGACGCCGCCACCATCGAGCCTCAAGTGACGTGGGGAACGTCGCCGCAAGACGTCGTGCCGATCAGCGGCCGCGTGCCCGACCCCAAAGACGCCCCCACTCCAGAGCGGCGCGCGGCGATGGAGCGGGCGCTCGCCTACATGGGCCTCGAACCGGGCACGCCGATGGAAGAGATCCGCATCGACAGGGTGTTCATCGGCTCCTGCACGAACGCCCGGATCGAGGACCTCCGGCTCGTCGCCAAGATCGTCAAGGGCAAGAAGGTCGCCCCGCACGTGCAAGCGATCATCGTCCCGGGCTCGGGGCTCGTGAAGCATCAGGCGGAAGAAGAAGGGCTCGACGTCATCTTCAAGGAGGCCGGCTTCGAATGGCGCGACGCCGGCTGCTCCATGTGCCTGGGCATGAACCCCGACCGGCTCAACCCGGGCGAGCGCTGCGCTTCGACTTCCAACCGCAACTTCGAAGGCCGGCAGGGCAAGGGCGGGCGCACGCATCTCGTCTCGCCGGCCATGGCGGCGGCGGCGGCGATCACCGGCAAGCTCACCGACGTGCGCAAGCTCCACTGAGCGCAACGGCGGGCCCGCTCCCCGGCCGGGCGCGGGTCTCGCCATGCGCGGCCGGTGCGACGCGGCAGCGCGCGCGAACCCGGGCTCTCGCCCGAGCCCCGGGTCTTCTGGCCTCGTCAGGACCGCAAGAAGGAGCCCAGCCGAAGCGCGATCGGGAAACGTTCGCCCGCGACCTCGACGGTGAAGCCGCTTTTTTCGAGCACGGAAGCGGTGACGGGCTCGTCGAGCGCGACCCATCCCAGGCCCACGGGCGCGCCGAGCCGATGGCCGAAGGCGCCCGAGGTCACCGCCCCGACGATCCGATCGCCCGACCGGATCGGCTCCTCGCGGTGCAAGAACACGTCCGAAACCTCGACGCGGAGCGCGACGAGCCGTCGGTGCGCGTGCGCGGGGGCTCCGCGCCGACGCAGGAGGCCTTCGCGGCCGACGAAGTCCGGTTTGTCCAGAGCCACGGTCGCGCCCAGTCCCGCCGCGAAGGGGTCGTCTTCGGGCCCGAAATCGCGGCCGAAGGCCGGGTGGCCGGCTTCGATGCGACAGCTCTCGTAGGCGAAGGTCCCGGCGGGCGCGAGGCCGAAGCGCTCGCCTTCGGTCCGCAGCCGATCGAAAAGCGCGACCGCCTGATCGGCCGCGACGAGGAGCTCGAAACCCGGAGCTCCCAAGCAGCTCAGGCGCCAGAGCATCGCGCGCGCGTAACCGATCTCCACCTCGCGGCCGCACATCGAAGGCAGATGTTCACGATCGAGGCATTCGCCCGTGAGCATTTCGAGCAGCGCCTCGGCCGCGGGTCCGGCGAGGGCCAAGAGCGCGTAGCCGGCCGTGACGTCGACCACAGCGCAACGCAGCTCGGGATCGAGAAGCCTTCTCAGGTGAGCGAGATCGCGGCCGGCGCAGGTCGGGCTCGAAAAAATGAGGAACTCGGTTTCGGACGAACGCGCGACGGTGATCTCGCCCACCGTGCCGCCGGTCTCGTCGAGGAGACAACTGTGGACGACGCGACCGCACGGCACGTCGAAGGACGCGGTCGCGACACGCTCGAGAAAGACGAGGGCGTCGGGTCCGGTGACGAGGATTTTGCCCAAACAGGAGAGATCGAAGAGTGCGACGGCGTCGCGCAGCGCCGCCACCTCGCGCGCGCAGGCCTCGAACCAGCAGGGGCGCCGCCAGGACGGACGCCAGCTGCGCTCCTGCTCGTTGCGGGCGAACCAGGCCGGCCGCTCGAATCCCGCGCTTTCGCCCATCACCGCCCCGAGCTCGACGAGGCGGTCGTGAAGCGGCGATCGCCGCAGCCCGCGCGCGGTCGCGTACGGCCGGTCGGGCCAGTGCATCGCGTACAGAAGGCCCAGGGTCTCGACCGTGCGATCGCGCAAGAAGTTGCGGTTGGCCATCTGCGGCGGTAGGCGCTGGACGTCGACCTCGAGGAGATCGAAGGGCGGACGGCGGTCTCTGATCCAAAGCGCGAGCGCCATGCCGGCGCCGCCCGAGGACTGGATACCGATGGAGTTGAAGCCGCAGGCGACGAAGAGATCGCGCACCTCTGCCGTCTCGCCCAAGAGATAGCGATCGTCCGGGGTGAAGCTCTCGGGACCGTTGAAGAAGGTGCGGACCCCGACCCGCTGCAGGATCGGCATCCGGCGCAGCGCGAGCTCCAAGATCGGGCGGAAATGCTCGACGTCTTCGGGAAGCGTGGCGAAGGCGAAGTCTTCGGGGATGCCGTCCATTCCCCAGGGCTTGGCCACGGGTTCGAAACAACCCAAAAGGATCTTGCCCACGTCTTCTTTGTAATAGGCGCACTCGTCCATCACCCGGAGCACGGGCAGCTCGCGCGGCAAATCCGGGATCGGCTCGGTGACGATGTAGAAATGCTCTGCGGCGTGCAAGGGCACGCTCGCGCCCACCGCTCGCGCGAGCGCGTGCGACCACATGCCGGCGGCGAGCACGACCGTGCCGGCGCGGACCTCGCCGCGGGCCGTGCGCACCCCCACCGCGCGACCGTTTTCGACCAGGATCCGCTCGACCGGACAGTGTTCGAGGATGCGCACCCCGCGCATGCGCGCGCCTTTGGCGAAAGCGCGGGTGACGCCCACGGGATCGGCCTGCCCGTCCCCGGGGAGGAAGACGGCGCCGACGACGTCGCTGGTCTCGACGAGCGGATGCAGGCGCTTCGCGTCCTCCGGCCCCAACACCTCGACCTCGAGACCGAAGCTCCCGGCCATCGACGCTCCCCGTCGGAGTTCGTGAAAGCGATCGTCGTCGAGGGCGAGAGCGAGCGAACCCGTGCGCTTGAAACCGGTAGCGATGCCGGTCTCGGCTTCGAGTTCCGGAAGCAGTCGGGCCGTGTAGCGCGCGAGCTCGGTGAGCCTGCGCGTCGCGCGCAATTGTCCGATGAGACCCGCGGCGTGCCAGGTCGTACCGCAGGTGAGCTCCTTGCGTTCGAGCAGGAGCACGTCGGTGACGCCGAGCTTCGCGAGGTGGTACGCGATCGAACACCCGACGATCCCGCCGCCGATGATCACCACCTCGACGCGCCGCGGCAGATCCATGGCCGAACCTCCTCCCGCCCTTTCCGACCCGTAGCAGAGCCGTCCGAGGATCGCCACGCTCGCGCAGAGCGACGGGGACACGCGCGCTTCCGGGTCGGGCGCGGAGCTGCTAGGCAGCGGGGGCGGGAGAGGAGCGTGTCATGCGAGTCCTGATCACCGGGGCGGCGGGCTTCATCGGCAGCAAGCTCGCCAAGGCCTTGCTCGCGCGCGGCCATCTCGGCGGCCGCACGATCGAGCGGCTCCGGCTCGTCGACGTGGTGCCCGCTGCGGGCTTCGAAGATCCGCGCGTCGAGGTGCTCACCGGCGACATCACGCGCTCGGGTACGGCTTTCACCTGGGCCAGGGGCGGCTTCGATGCGATCTTCCATTTGGCCGCGGTGGTATCCGGCCAGGCGGAGACCGACTTCGAGCTGGGCTACGCCGTCAACCTCGACGGCACGCGCCATCTCTTGGAGGCCGCGCGCCATGTGTGCGACCGCCCGATTTTCGTCTTCGCTTCGTCTTGTGCCGTCTACGGGGGAGATCTGCCGGATCCGGTGACGGACACGACCCACCTCACCCCCCAGAGCTCCTACGGCAACCAGAAGGCGATGGGCGAGCGGCTCGTCGCCGATTACCACCGCAAGGGCTTCGTGATCGGTACGAGCCTGAGGCTGCCCACCATCGTCGTCCGCCCGGGACGGCCGAACCTCGCCACCACGACGTTTCTCTCCTCGATCGTCCGCGAGCCCTTGAACGGCGAGACGGCCAACTGTCCGGTGCCGCTCGAAACGAAGATGTATTGCCTTTCGCCGCGTTGCGTGGTCGAGGCTTTCATCCGCGCGGCCGAGCTCCCCGAAGAAGCGCTCGGCAAGGACCGTTCGCTGCTGCTGCCCGGGATCGCGTTCACGGTGGCGGAAGAGATCGCAGCCTTGGAGCGCATCGCGGGCAAGAACGTCACCGCCCGCATCACTTACGAACCCGATGCGCTCGTCCGCTGGGTGGTCCTCTCCATTCCCTGGAACTTCGCTCCCGAGCGGGCCTTGCGCTTGGGCTTCCCGGTCGATGCGGACGTGGAATCGATCATCCGCCAACACATCGAAGACGAACGCGGCGGCAGCTTCGTGCCCTGACATTCGCTCGCACGGTACGGTGCGAGGGTTTCCACCGCGATCGGCCGAGACCGCGGGACGGGCGGCCGCGGCTCGCTCGGCGCAACGCGTTCCGGTCCGCCGCGGGACTGCCGAGGTCAGCCGGTGGATCGCGCGATCCGTCGCCAGGCGCGTTTGAGGGCGAGAAGCCGCAGATCGCGTTCGCGGAAGAGCTCGGCCGGATCGCGCCCGCCGTAATCGTAGAAGCCGCGGCCCGCGAGCACGCCCGTGCGGCCCTGGGCGATCAGACGATCGAGGGTCGGGCTGCGCTCGATCGGCGGCGGTGGGGTGTAGCTTCGGTTCGCGAGCGTGCGGGCGAGGAGCTCGAGGCCGGTGAAATCGGCCTTCTCGAGCTGACCTTGGAGGAGGAGCCGGAGCGCGAGCCCTTCTCGGATCGCGGTGTCGACGACCTCCGGGGCGATACCCTCTTCGTCGAGAAGCCTGAGCGCCTCGCGGGTGAGCGCCGCCTGCAACCGGTTGGCGACATAGCCGGGGATCAGGCGGGGAAGGCGGACCGGATGCTTGCCGATCGCTCGGTAGAAGGTCTCGAGCCGATCGAGCACCCAGGCCTCGGTCGCAGGGCCGGGAACGAGATCGACGAGGTCCAGCACATAGGGCGGGGTGTACCAATGGGCGATCGCAGCGCGCGGTTGCAGCGCCTCGGGCACGAGCGCGAAGGGATCCAGATAAGAAGTGTTCGAGGCGACGATCGCCCCTGCGGGAGCCCGCTCCGCCACGTCTCGGAACAGATCCTTTTTGATGCCGGGATCTTCGGTGACGGTCTCGATGACGAGCTCGGCAGCGGCGAGTGCGCTTTCGAGTTCGCGCACGGTTTCGATCCGATCGCGCGCCGCGGCCGCGGCCTCGGGCGCGATCTCGCCCGCTTCGACGAGCGTGGCGGCGGCGTGCGCGACGAGCCGACGGGCGCGCTCTAGCGCCCGTGGCTCGCGGTCGTAGAGCCGCACGACGCAGCCGGCCAACGCGTGCACCAAGGCGAGCGCGTGCCCCATCGTCCCCGCACCGAGGACGGCGACGCTCGCGAAGCCGGTCGTCGTCTTCTCGGTCTCTTGCACGCGGGCGGAACCCTTCTCTTCCGTGCCCCGACCCCGGGTCTCAGCGCAAGAGCGCACCGAAATTGCGCGCGGGGTCGAGTTCGGGTTCCGATCGTCCGGTCGGAACCGCTGCCCGACCGCCGGAGCGCGGGAGGAAGCGCCCCTCGCCCGGTCGCCCCAGGAGCTCGCCTTCGCGGACGATCTCGCGCCCGCGCAAGAACACGCGCACGGGCCAGCCGCGCACGCTGCGGCCGGCGTACGGCGTGTAGCCCGCGTTGTCGCGTCGCGGAGCATCGGCGATCGTGACGACGCGCATGGGATCCCACAGCACGAGATCGGCATCCGAGCCCGGTGCGATCGTGCCTTTCGCGGGATGCAGTCCGTAGATCTTGGCCGGAGCGGTAGCGGTGAGCTCGACGAACTTGCAAAGTCCGAGCCTGCCCTCGCTCACCATGGCAGAGAACAGAAGCGGCATCCTGAGTTCGAGACCGGGCATGCCGTTGGCGATCTCTTTGAAGCTCGGTGCGGGGCCTTTCGCGAGCTTGCCGCTCACGTCCATCCGATAAGGAGCGTGATCGGAAGAGACGCACTGAAGCGTGCCCACCTCGAGCGCCCACCACAGTGCCTCTTGGTCCGACGGCTCGCGCAGCGGCGGAGAACAGATCCACTTCGCCCCCTCGATCCCCGGACGGTCGAGCTCGGCCGAGGTCAACAAGAGATACTGGGTGCAGGTCTCGCCCCACACCTTGCGCCCTTCCCCCCGCGCGCGGTGGATCACGGCCGCGCCTTCGGCGGTGGAAACGTGGAAGATCATGATCGGCTGGTCGACGAGGGCGGCACAGGCGATGGCACGGTGGATCCCCTCGACCTCGCCGATGCGCGGGTGCGACGGCCCGTGGTAGCGGGGCGCGGTGTATCCGCGCTCGACGAGCTTGCGTCCCATCCAGCGGATCATGCCGTGATTTTCGGCGTGGATACAGACGAGAAGGCCGTGATTGCGAGCCGCTTCGAGCACGTCCAACAATTTCTCGTCGTCGATCACGAGCCGATCGTAGGTCAAAAAGACCTTGATCGACGCGTGGCCCGAGCGGGCGAGCGGAGGGAGCTCCTCGCGCAGGATCTCGGGCCGCGGATCGGCGATGATCATGTGAACAGCGTAATCGACGATCGCGCCGCGCTCGGCGCGGCGGTGATAGTCCTCGACCACGGCCGCAAGAGACATACCCAGATGCTGCGCGGCGAAGGGGATCACGGTGGTGGTGCCGCCGAGAGCGGCCGAGGCGGTGGCGCTCTCGAAGGTGTCGGCGTTCATGAGGCCGGTGGCGGCGAGCTGTTCGATGTGACAGTGGGGGTCGACGCCGCCCGGCGTGACGATCAACCCGCGCGCATCGATCTCGGCTGCCGCGTCGGTCAAGTTCGACCCGATGGCGGTGATTCGTCCGCCGCGGATGCCGATGTCCGCCTGAAACGCGTCGGAAGCGGTGGCGACGGTGCCGCCGCGGATCACGAGATCGAAGCTGGGCACGGCTCGCACCTCGCGGATCGAGAGGGATGGCTGGGGCGGGTGGATTCGAACCACCGGATGGCGGATCCAAAGTCCGCTGCCTTACCGCTTGGCGACGCCCCAATCGCCTTCGTCATATAAGGGCTCGGGCGGGGATTCAGCAATCGGCGGCGACGATCTCCACCGCATCGCCGAGCCGAAGACCCAACATCTCCGCCGCGCTCGCGCGGTTGGCCGCGATCTCGAGCAGGCCCGAGCTGTTCTCGTAGCAGAACGGGCTTCCTTGCGGCACCTCCGCGAAGGTGCGGGCTCGGACGAGGATCCGCTCGCCCACGCGCAGCCGCGCCGAGGCGGGGAAACGAGCGGCGCGCAACCCCGTCACCGCGTTGCCGTAAGGATCGAGATAGACGACGGCCGGGAGGTCCTCCGGCACATGCGGCATCCGAGTGGGCTCCCCCGGCCCCAGCGCCGAGCGGTCCCCGCGCGCGAGCCGCGCAGCGACCGGAGCGAAGAGATCGCGGCCGTGAAAGCTCGCCGACAACCGCCGCGGCCGCCACCGGATGTGGTGGCATTCGATCTCGCGCGCTCGACGCAGGGCCGGCTCGAACAAACCGTTGTCGGGGCCCACGAGCCAGATTCCGTCGAGCCTGAGCGCGAGAGGCGCGCGATCCGTGCCCACGCCCGGATCGACGACGGCGACGACGACGTCGCCGGGTTCCGCCCAAGCGAGATGAGCGGCCAAGAGATAGCCGGCGAGATCGGGTCGGAAGGCGGGCGCGTCGTGCTGCAGATCGACGATCGGCACTTCCGGTGCGAGGCGACGCAGGACCAGGTGCATCTGCCCCACATAGGGCCCGGCCGGGCCGTAGTCGGTGAACAACAGGATCATCGCGGATCACCGGGCGCCGTCGTGGCGGCGACCCACCAATCCGGTCGACGGCGACGCAACAGCGCCGCCGCCGTTTCCGCCTCCCCGCGATCGGAGAACAGTCCGAAGCAAGTGGCACCGCTTCCGCTCATCCGCGCGAGAAGGCAACCGGAAAGCGCGCGCAGCTCCGCGAGTACGGTCTCGACGGCGGGTTCGAGCTCGATTGCCGCCGGCTCGAGATCGTTGCGGCTCTGCGCGAGCCAATCGGCCAAGCCGCGCGGGCTGTCGACGCCCTTGAGGGGCGGCCGGGCGAGGGGTTCGAAAGGTCCGCGGAGCCTTCCGAACACGGCACCGGTCGCGAGCGGACGACCGGGATTGACGAGCACCAGGGGCAGATCGGGCAACCCGCGCACGGGATCGAGCCTCTCTCCGATCCCGCGCATCCGCGCCGGCCGGCCGAACAGACATACGGGCACGTCGGCCCCGAGCTCGAGACCGAGATCGCGAAGAGCCTCGTCGTCGATCGAAAGCCCCCACAGCCGACGCAAACCCCGGAGCGCCGCGGCCGCATCCGCCGATCCGCCGCCCAGACCGGCGGCGACCGGGAGGTTCTTGACGAGACGGATCGCCGCACCGCCACCGCGCGCGCGAGCCCGGGCGAGCAGGGTCGCCGCGCGCACGACGAGATTGGTCCGGTCCGCGGGCGTCGCCGCCGCCCAGGGACCTTCGACCGTCAGGGAGAGCTCGGGCGCGGGGACGAACTCGAGAAGATCGGCGAGTTCGCAGAACACGACGAGACTGTCGAGTTCGTGCCGGCCGTCGCTGCGCCGGCCCGTGAGCAAGAGATCGAGGTTGAGCTTGGCCCGGGCGCGCTCGCTCGTGCGCTCAGCCGCGGCGGGCATCGGGCTCCGGCAGCCCTTTCTCGAGCTTTTCGTTGATCGCCGCGATGGCGTCTTTCTCGGGTCCGAGACCGAGTGCGCGTTGCCACTGGAAGCGGGCTTCGCGGAACCGCCCGACGCGCCAATAAGCGTCGCCCAGATGATCGTTGATCGTCGGATCTCCCGGCTCGAGTTCGACCGCGCGCTCGAGATACTCGACCGCCTTCTGGTAGTCTCCGAGTTTGAAATAGGCCCAGCCCAGGCTGTCCACGATGTAGCCGTCTTGCGATCGCAATTCGACCGCGCGGTGCAACATCGCCTTGGCGCGCTCGAGGTTCACGCCCTGATCCACCCAACTGTAACCGAGATAGTTCAGCACGAAGGGCTGATCGGGCTGGAGGTCGAGCGCACGCAGGAAATCCGCCTCGGCCTCGGGCCACCGTTTGGCGCGCTCGAAGGCGATGCCGCGGACGTAGAACAGGCGCCAATGCGGCCGCTGCGGCTCGCCGAGCCTGCGGATCGCTTCCGTGTAAGCCTCGATCGCCTCCGCCCAGCGCTCGTCCCGGCGCATCAGGTCGCCCAAGGTGACGAGCGGCTCGATGCGTTCGGGACGAGACTGCGCGAGCGAGCGCAACAGTCGCGTCGCCTCCTCGGCCCGGCCCTGATCTCTGAGCGCCTCGGCCATCGCCACCTGCGCTTCGAGGTAGAATAGCGAGTTTTCGCCGACCCGACGGAAGGCCTCGACCGCCGCTTCGTGATCGCCCTGATCACGGCGGATGCGGCCGACGGTGAGCCACACGTCCCCGGCTTCCGGCGCGAGAAAGCCGGCCAGGCGCGCGAAAGCGAGCGCTTGTGCGCCCATCCGTTGCTCGCGCAGGAGCTGCGCGAGACCGAGGAGGGCGTCCGCCATCCCCTCGGCCGGGTCGCGCACCGGCTGCCAGATCTGCCCTCCCGAACGGATCTGCACCTCCAGTTCGGCGAGTGCCGGCTGATCCCCGGCGCGCTTGCGATGCTCCGCGAGCCGGGCGAGCGCGCGCTCGCGCTCGCCCGAGACGGCGTCGAGGGCGAGCAGGGCCGCCAGAGGCCGCAACGGGAGCGGCTCCTCGGGCCGGACGAGTCCCGCGAGCGACTCGCGCGCTTGATCCGTCCGCCCGGCCCGGGCCGAGACCAGGGCCCGATGATAAGTGCGCAACAGCCCCAGGGGATCGTCGCGGCCTCCGCGCTCGAGCAGTTCGAGCGCGGCGTCGAGATCGCCGGTGCCGGCGCGGGCCCAGGCCCGCAACAAAGGAGCGACGGCGCCGAGAGGACCGCGCCCACCGAGCCGCGCGAGCTGCTCGCGCGCCGCCTGGAAGCGACCGGCGGCGGCTTCGCTCACGGCCAGCAACAAGCGTGCCTCGTCCACCCCGGTCTCGAGCTCCACGAGCTCGCGTGCGTGCTGGCGCGCGCGTTCGAAGTCGCCCGAGGCGAGCAGGAGCAGAAAGGCCTGGCGACGGAGCTCGACGTTGTAGGGATCCGCGCGCGCGGCCCGTTCGAAGTTGCGCGCGGCCTCCTCGATGCGGCCGATCTCGAGCGCGTGACGGCCGACGAGATAAGCCGCGGCCGCGGAGCGACCGTGGCCGAATTCCTCGGCGTTGGCGAGACCGCCCTCGCGCCAGCCGGAGGAGCCTCCGGTGCACGCGACCATGGGGAACGCCACGAGCAAGGCGAGAAAGCGGTCGCACCGGAGCCGGGCGCCCGGCTCTCGCGCTTGACGCTGGGCGCCGAAGTCGGCATGGAGACCGGGGCTCGGGCACTCGACCCGCACCGCGACATCTGCTCGGGGGTCTTTCGGAGACGACACGATGCTCAAAACGTCCAAGAGCAAGAACGATCCCACGGCGCGCGGTCCCACCCAACAGACGAAGACGTTCGAGGGCAAGAAAGTCAAGCCCGTCCTTTACGTCGGGTCCGCGGTCGGGCATGGTCGTTACATAGCGGCGCAGGACGAGAGCGGCAAGCTCGTGCTCGGCCCCGACGGTCGGCCTATCGCTTACCGCGACATCTGAGGGTCTCGCGCCCCTCGCCGTCCGCCGACGAGAGGACCCGGCTTTCGGAATAACGGGCGCGCCGGGTCCGTCGCCTAAGGAGGGGCGGGAGCCTCCTGTGTTCTCTCGGTACCGGGACGAGCAGGAGAGAGCCGCCCCCGGAGAAGGAACGGAATGATGCTGCGGGTTCGGGCCACGGAGGAGGCAGGGGGATGGCGGTGCCGTTCGCACCGGCCGGGTCCGCTGCAGGGGTCCTGAACGAAGACGACCTCCGGCGCGCCGCCGCGGCCTGGCTCGAATGGCAGGCGGAGATGGGCGTCGATTGCGTTCTCGTCGCGCGTTCCGGCGACGCCGCAGCGGAAGCGGCGGATCGCGAAGACCACGGCACCGGGGCGGAGACGTCCGCACCAGTGATGGTCGCTGCGCGTTCGGACGAGGACAGTGCCAGTGTCCCGTCGAACCCGTCTCGGCCCAGGCTGCGCGGCTCCGGCGGATCCGAGGCACCGGCGGTCGCGAGCGCCCGCGCCCTCGCCGCTTCGTGTCGCAGCCTGGACGATTTGGCGCGCGCTCTCGAACAGTTCGACCTCTGCCCGCTCAAGGCGACCGCGACGCGGCTCTGTCTGTGCGACGGAAATCCCTCGGCGCCGATCATGCTCGTGGGCGAGGCGCCCGGCCTCGAAGAAGACCGCCAGGGCAAGCCCTTCGTCGGCCCCTCGGGTCGACTGCTGGATCGCATGCTCGCGACGATCGGGCTCGACCGCAGCCGCGTGTACATCACGAACACCGTGTTCTGGCGTCCCCCCGGGAACCGCCCGCCGACCGCGCTCGAGCTCGCCACCTGCGCCCCTTTTCTCGAGCGCCAGATCGAATTGCTGCGACCGCGCGTGCTCGTCTTCGTGGGCGGGATCGCCGCACGCGCCCTTCTCGGTTCCAACGAAGGGGTCACGAAGTTGCGCGGCCGCAAGCTCGTCTACGAGCCGCGCGACGGCGGACCGCCCATCCCCGCCTTCGTGATCTTCCACCCCGCCTATCTCTTGCGCCAGCCGCTGCAGAAAAAGCTCGCTTGGCGAGATCTTCTCCAGCTCGCCGCCGAGCTCCAAAGGCTCGGTATTCTCGAACGTCGCCGAGAAAACGAAGCGGAAGGAGGTGGACCGGTCGAACAGCCCCGCTGAGACGAAAGGCGAACGAGAGGAGGTATCTCGACTTGACGATACTCGGTACCAGCGTACGCGCGTCCGGTCGCGGTATGGGCGTCATGTTCGCAGCCGGGCTCTATGGTCTCGCCGCCAGCGGCGGTGCTTTCGCAGAACCCGTACCGGTCCAAACGGCGCGCCTCGATCCTCGTGATCGTCCGGGCGATCCGGTCTGGGCCATTCCGAGTCCGCTGGGTCAGAGCGACATCCTCCGTTACCGCGAGGCTTTCGCGCTCCAGGCGCGGGGGCGGATCGCGGAGGCGGATGCGAAGCTCGCCGAACTGAGCAGCCGGATCCTTCTCGGTCACGTCCTCGCCGAACGGTACCTCGGCCGCTACTACAACGCGAGCTACCAGGAGCTCGTCGCTTGGCTCCAGAGCTACAGCGACCTGCCTCAAGCGAGCCGCATCTATCGTTTGGCTCTGAGCAAACGGTCCCCCGACGCCAAGCTCCCGCCGGATCCGGACGAGGAGGACGAGGCGAGCGAGCCGCGCTTTTCGGCCGATCTCGTCGGGCCACCGCGCAAACAGTTCGAAACGGCGCTCGCGGCCTGGCGGCGCAGGGACTTCGATCGTGCTGCCGGGATCTTGGGCGAGCTCGCCAACCGCGAAGGGGCGAGCGAAGAGGAGGTCGCCACCGCCGCCTTCTGGGCCGCGCGGGCCAATCTCGCCGCCGGCCGACCGCAGCTCGTGGGCCGTTATCTGAGGCTGTCCGCACGCAGCGGCCGCAGCTTTTACGGTCTTCTGGCGCGGACCGTGCTCGGCCAGCCGATGAGCTGGAACTGGCAGGAACTCAGCCTGCGCGCCGAGATGATCGACCTCCTCGTGCGCTATCCGGGCTCGCGACGGGCCCTCGCCCTCACCCAGGTCGGCCAGACCCGGCTCGCCGAGGCCGAGATCCTGGCCCTCGCCGACAAGGCGCGCGCCGAGCTGGGCACCGCCCTGATCGCGCTCGCCGAGGCCACCGGGATGACGGGGGCGCAGATCAAGGTCGCCCAGCGCATGGGCCTCGTCGACGGACGTCAACACGATGCCGCGCTCTTTCCGATCCCGAGCTGGAAGCCGCCGCGCGGCTGGCGCATCGACCGCGCGCTCGCTTACGCCGTCATTCGCACCGAAAGCGGCTTCGATGTCGACGCCAGGAGCCGGCGGGGCGCGCTGGGCCTCATGCAGGTCATGCCCGGAACCGCGGCCGAGCTCGCGCGGCGCTCGAAACTCGCCTTGGGGGACAAGAACGCCCTTTTGAAGCCCGAGACCAACCTCGAGCTCGGACAGATCAAGTTGCTCGAGCTCGCGCGCCATCCGGTGGTGGGCAAGAGCCTCATCCATCTCCTCGCCGCCTACAACGCCGGGGTCAATCGTCTGGCCGGTTGGCTCGAACGCGAGCTCAGGGACACGGGCGACGATCCGCTCTTGATGATCGAGAGCATTCCCGCGAGCGAGACCCGGGGCTATGTGAAGAAGGTGCTCACCGCTCTCTGGGTCTACCGTGCGCGTCTGGGCCAGCCGATTCCCGAGCTCCTGGCGCTCGCCGAGAACCGCTGGCCCGTCTTCGAGCGCCTCGACGGCGAGGAGGTCCGCTTTGCCCGGAAGAATTGACGAAACGATCCCCTTCCGGCCGGTCGCCATCGCGCTCCTGACGATCTCCGACACCCGCGATCTCTCGACCGATCGCTCGGGCGATCTGTTGGCCGAACGGATCACGAGCGCCGGACACCGGCTCGTGGAACGCGCGATCGTCAAGGACGACCTCGAGGCCATCGTGCAACGGTTGCGCGATTGGATCGAAGATCCGCGCATCGAGGTCGTGATCACCACCGGCGGCACCGGGGTCACCGGTCGCGACGTCACCCCCGAAGCCCTCGCGCGCGTCGTCGAAAAGCGCATCCCCGGCTTCGGGGAGCTGTTCCGCATGCTCTCCTACGCCAAGATCGGCACCTCGTGCCTGCAGAGCCGGGCGGATGCCGGCGTGGCCAAGGGAACCTACATCTTTTGCTTGCCGGGCTCGCCCGGTGCCTGCCGCGACGGCTGGGACGAGATCCTCGCTTTCCAACTCGACATCCGTCACCGTCCGTGCAATTTCGCCGAGCTCTTGCCGCGCCTGCGCGAGCACGAGGCGCCGGCTCGCGCCGAAGATCGCTCGAACAACGCTTCGAGCTCGTGAACCGTCTCCAGCACTCGGTCGGCGAGCGGCGCGAGATCCTCGACCGCGGCCCCACCACTGCGCACGGCGAGAACGAGTCCGCAGCCCGCGGCGCGTCCCATCGCGAGATCGGCCGGGCTGTCACCGATCACCGCCACCTCGCGCGGCGACAGTCCGAGCGCGGCACAGAACCCGAACACCATGCCCGGTGCGGGCTTGGTCCCGAACCCCGAATCGCAGCCCGCGACGAACGCGAGCCGACCGGCGATGCCCAGCCGCTCGGCCGCGCGGCGGACCGAGGCCTCGCGATCCATGCTCGCGAGACCGAGCCTGAAGCCGCGGGCCTCGAGCCGCGCGAAGAGCGTCTGCACGTCGCCGAGCGGCCGCGGCGGGAACCGCTCGTCGTCTTCGAGGCGAGAAAGGGCGAGCGCGACGAGCTCTTCGCGCCCGCGTTCGGAAGCCCGGAACTCGGGCTGCGCCGCCCAATGCTCGGCGATGGCGCGGCTCGTCGCCCACAGAAGCGGACTGGTCCCGTCGAGGCGGCCGGTGGCGGGATCCCAGCCCAGCCGACGGAGGAGTTCGAAGGCGAAGCTCTCGGAAAGAGCGGCGCTCCGGGCGAGTGCGCGGGCGGCGGCGTGGTAGCGCGGGACCCAGGTGGCGCGGAGGTCGACGAGCGTGCCGTCCTTGTCGAACAAGAGAGCGCGGAGGGAGGAAATCTGTTTCTCCATCGGTTCCGGTCTGTTTCCTTTTCGGCGCGTTCCGGGCTTCCAGCGCTCCGGCCATTTTCCCCGATACCATCGTCCCTGTTCGAACGAGGCGGTGGTGGACGGCGTCCCGTGTGCGGAGGGAGGGTAGCGAGGCCATGGCAGGACGGACGATGCGTCTTCTGGTCGGGGTCGGGGGGCTCCTCCTGGCCCAGGCGGCCAACGCTCAAGACGTGATCAAGGCGCGACAGGCCGAATTCAAAGAATTCGGCAAAAGAATGGGTGCGATCAAGGATACCATCATCGACAAGAAAGGTGGCACGCTCGCGGATGTCGCCGGGCACGCCGAATATCTCGTGAGCAAGTTGCCGCAGATCCCGACCTGGTTCCCCGAGGGCAGCGACAAAGGCGAGACGCGGGCACTCCCCGAAATCTGGTTGAACTTCCCCGACTTTCAGGTCAAGGCGAGGAACGCGACCGAACTCGCACGCGTCCTTCTCGCGGCTGCCAAGAGCGGAGATCAGACCGCGACCGTCCAGGCCTTCGGCAAGCTCGGTCAAGAAGGGTGCGGCGGCTGCCACCAGCCCTATCGTCGACCGGAGAAGTGAGCCCGTGCTCGGGGCGTCGCGCGCGGTCCTGTCGGGGTTGGTCGGGGTTCTCCTGACCGCCGCGGCGGCCGGCGCGACCCCCGAGGAGCTCGCCCGAGGCGAACTCCTCTTCCACATCGGCGGCTGCACGAACTGTCACACCGCCAAAGACGGCCCGCTCCTCGCGGGGGGCGATCCTCTCGTCACGCCGTTCGGCACGTTCTACGCACCGAACATCACCCCGGATCCCGAAACCGGCATCGGGCGGTGGACGCGCGAGGACTTCCTCCGCGCCATGCGGTTCGGGAAGGCGCCCGACGGCAGTCCTTATTATCCGGCCTTCCCCTACACCTCCTACGCTCGGATGAGCGACGCCGACCTGGGCGCCCTGGAAGCCTATCTGCGCACCGTTCCTCCCGTCCGCCGGCCGAACCGAGCGCACGAGCTCTCCTTTCCCTACAACCTCCGCTGGGGGCTTTATCTCTGGCAGTGGCTCTTCCACGACCCCGCGCCTTTCCGACCCGATCCCGCGCGCAGCGAAACGTGGAACCGCGGTGCCTATCTCGTAGAAGGTCCGGGCCATTGCGGGGAATGTCACACGCCGCGCACGATCTGGGGCGCCCTCGACCGGGATCGGGCCTACGCCGGCGGACGGCTCGGCAAAGAGACGATCCCCAACATCACGAGCGATCCCGTCCGCGGCATCGGAGGCTGGAGCCGCGGCGATCTGCGGACGTTCCTTCTCATCGGCATCAAACCCGACGGCGACTTCGTGGGCGGCGAGATGGCCAAGGTGGTGCGCAACGGTACCGCCAAGCTCCCCGAGGCCGACCGCGAGGCGATCGTCGAGTACCTGCTCTCCCTTCCGCCGCGCTGAGCGTTCGTCGCCCGGTCGCCGCCGAACCGCTTCGCGTCCGCCGTTTCGCCTTTTGCGTTTTTATGAGAAAGATCACTAGCGTATTGGTAGAATCGCGCTAGATTCCCTCTCGACTGCCGCACCGAGGCGGAGGGGCGATGCAGCTCGATGCGAGCTTCTGGCGTGGGCGGCGGGTGTTCGTCACCGGGCACGCCGGGTTCAAAGGCAGCTGGCTCGTGATCTGGCTCGCCGAGCTCGGCGCCGAGGTGACCGGCTTCGGACACGCGCCGCGCTGGTCACCCGCGCTTCTCGAACTCGCCGGCCTCGCGGGAAGACTGCGCGCCACGGAAGGCGACGTCCGCGACCGCGAAGCCCTCGCCGATGCCCTGCGCCGGGCGGAGCCGGAACTCGTGTTCCATCTCGCGGCGCGCCCGATCGTCTTCCACGCGCTCGCGGATCCCGTCGACACCCTGGAAACCAATCTCCTCGGCACGCTCAACCTGCTCGAGGCGATCCGCCGGACCCCTTCCGTGCGCGCGGTGGTCGTGGTCACGAGCGACAAATGCTACCGCGAACCTTTTCACGCCTGCCGCGAGACCGATCCCCTGGGAGGCGACGAACCGTACGCCGCGAGCAAGGCTTGCGCCGAGATCGTCACCCACGCCTGGCGCAGCGCGTTTCTCTCCGCGCGCGAGGGTATCGGGGTCGCCACCGCGCGCGCGGGCAACGTCATCGGCGGTGGCGATTGGTCCGCGCATCGGCTGATCCCCGATCTCGTCCGGGCTTTCGTCGCCGGCACTCCCCCCGTGCTGCGGCGGCCGGGTGCGATCCGACCCTGGCAGCACGTCTTGGACGCCCTTTCGGGTTACCTCCTGCTCGCCCAAGCCCTCGCCCGCGACCCCCAGCAGTACGCCTCGGCCTGGAACTTCGGCCCCGATCCCGGCGGGGAGTGGACGGTGGCCGAGATCGCCGCCGCGGTCTCGCGAAGGCTCGGGGTCGGGCGATGGCAGGTCGCCCAAGGACCGATTCCTCCGGAGCCGGCGCTCCAGCGCCTGTGCAACGAGCGCGCGCGCCGCCGGCTCGGCTGGAAGCCTCGGCTCTCGACCGCGGAAGCGGTCGAATGGACCGTGGAGGGCTACCGCGAGCTGCTCGAGACCGGCAAAGCGGATTGGCTCTTCGATCAGATCCGCCGCTACCGGCTGCGCATGGCCGAGACTTCGGTGCGTCCGCCGCGCGCTCCTGCCCCGGCCGAGCCGGAGGTTCACCATGGCCTGTCCGCGTCCGGCTGAGGTTCCCGTCTTTTTGCTCTGCGGCGGGCGGGGCACGCGCCTCGGCGAGACCTGTCGCACGACCCCCAAGCCGATGGTCGAGATCGGCGACCGACCGATCCTCGTGCACATCATGGATCGGTACGCGCGTTTCGGCTTTCGTCGATTCATTCTGTGCACGGGCTGGCGCTCGGAGGTGATCGTCCGCTTCTTCCTCGACTTTCGGGGACTCACCGAGGATTTCACGATCGAGACCCGCACCGGACAGATCGTGTTCCATCAGAGCGGTGCCACCCCGGACTGGGAGGTCACCGTCGCGCACACCGGGCCACGGGCGATGACCGGTGCCCGCATCGCGCGGGCCGCGGCCCGCTATCTCGGAGAATCGGAGCATTTCGCCGTCACCTACGGGGACGGCCTCACCGACGTCGACCTCGCGGCCGAATTCGCCTTCCACCTCGACCACGGCCGGATCGGTACGGTCCTCGCGATCCATCCGGTCTCGCCTTTCGGTCACTTCGCGCTTCGCGAAGACGAAGCGGTCGACTTCGTCGAGAAACCCGTTCTCGCGGATACCTGGGCGAACGGGGGATTCTTTTTCTTCCGCCGGCGGTTTCTCGAGTACCTCTCGACCGACGACGACTGCGTTCTCGAAGGCGAACCGCTGCGCCGCCTGATCGCCGAACGCGAGCTCAAGCCCTTCTACCACCACGGTTTCTGGTCGGCGATGGACACCCTCAAAGACCGCGATCGCATGCACGCGTTGTGGGAGTCCGGAGCCGCCCCCTGGCGCGGACCGGAGGCCGGCCGATGAGAGTCCTCGACGAGCCCCTTCCGGGTGTCCGGATCCTCGAACTCCCGATTTCCCGCGACGAGCGCGGCTTTTTCGCGCGTGCTTACTGTCGCGACGGCCTCGCCGGGCTCGGCGTCGACTTCCCGATCGTCCAGGCGAACGTCTCGGCGAGCCCCCGCCCCGGCACGCTCAGGGGGCTTCACTATCAACTCCCGCCCTCGGCCGAGACCAAGCTCGTGCGGTGCCTCTCGGGCGCGGTGTGGGACTGCGTCCTGGATCTCAGACCCCGCTCGCCGACTTTCGGCCGTTGGGTCGGATACGAGCTCTCCGTCCACAACCATCGGGCGATCCTCGTTCCGCCCGGCTGCGCGCACGGCTTTCTCACCCTCGAGCCGGACGCGCTCGTCCTCTACTTCGTCTCGGCGGCGTACGATCCCCGTCGCGAGCGGGGCGTGCGCTGGAACGATCCCAACTTCGCGATCGCCTGGCCTTTTCCGCCTTCGCTCGTGAGCCCGCGCGACCGCGCCCATCCCGATTTCGATCCTTCCTACCACTTGAATGTCGATCGCCGGGAGAACGCTCCGTGCGCGCTCTCGTGACCGGTGTCTCCTCGTTCACCGGTGCGTGGTTCGCTCTCGCCCTCGTGGCGCGCGGCTTCGCCGTCACCGGCGTCCACCGGCGGGCGCGCACCGACTATCCACCCGAGGCGCAAGCGCGCCTCGCCCTGCTCGAGGGACGCGTCGCTCTTCTCCGTGCACCCGCCCTCGACAGCGAACCGGTCCGCGATGCCCTCGCCCGCGAGCGTCCCCGGCTTCTGTGTCTGCACGGAGCCGAGGTGGGTGCGCATCGCGCCGCGGGTTTCGACGTCCTCGGCGCCGTCGCGCGGACCACGGCGGGCATCGACCGTCTGCTCGATCGCTTCGCAGGAGCGGGCGGTCGTGCGGTCCTCGTCACGGGCTCGGTCTTCGAGGCCGAGGAAGGGCGGGGAGCCGCACCGTTGCGCGCGGTCAACCCCTACGGCCTCGCCAAGACCCTGACGTGGCAGGTCCTGCGCTTCGCCGTCGAGCGTCGAAACCTCGCCCTCGGCAAGTTCGTCGTCGCGCATCCCGTGGGCCCGTTCGACAAGCCGACCGGCCTCGTGCCGGATTTGCTCGCCGCGTGGCGGCGGGGCGAGGCGGCGGTTCTGCGCCGGCCGCGGCTCGTGCGCGATTTCCTCGCCATCGACGGGCTCGCCGCTGCTTATGCCCGGGCGGCGCTCGCTCTTCTCGAGCACGGCCACCGGGTCCACCTCGTCCCCAGCCTGTGGCCCGAACCGGTGCGGGCCTTCGCCCGTCGGCTCTCGGCTGCGATCGGTCCTCGGCTTTCGGTGCGTTGCACCGTTCGCGAAGCCGAACCGCCCGAGCCGAGCGAGGAGCCGACGGTCCGGACGGGGCTGCACGACCTCTGCGCCTTGGTTCCCGCCTGGGACCCGGAGGCGTTCTGGAACGCCTTCGCACGCAGCATCCAAAGACCGCTCGACGCCCGCGAAACCTGCGCGCTCGTCGCGCGAGCCTGCGGTGCGGTGACGTCGGCGCTGGCGACGGCCGCCTGACGGTCCCGCGTCGAAACGACGGAACGGGGCGAGGAATCCCGAGATGAGCGCACGGAGGAACCGGGCGAGCCCGTCGATCGGTGTGATCGTCGTCACTTGGCGGGCCCGCGCCTTGCTCGAACGTTGCCTCGCACCCGTGCTGCGCTCGCCGCGCCGGCCGCGCGTGCTCGTCGTGAATTCCTCCTCGCAGGACGGCACCGTCGAACTGGCGCACGGGCTGGGATGCGAGACCTGGGTCGTGCCGCGCGCGAGCTTCAACCACGGGCTCACGCGCGAGGCGGCGCGCAAGCGTCTGGGTGTCGACGTCGTCCTCATGCTCACGCCAGACTGCGTCATGCGCGGGCCGGAGGTCATCGATCTCCTGGTCGAGCCGATCGCATCCGGCCGCGCCGCGGTCGCCTACGCGCGCCAGGTGGCGGGCGAAGGCGCCGATCCCCTCGCCCGCTTCGGCCGCGCCTTCGCCTTCCCCCCGACGAGCGAGATCCGCGGGCTCGAGGACGCCGCACGGCTCGGTGCCGCCGTGGCTTATTGCTCGAACGCCTGTGCCGCCTGGTCCAATGTCGCGCTCGACCGCATCGGCGGATTCAAGGCGACCCTGGTGAGCGAGGAAACGATCGCGCTTTGCGAACTGCTCGCGCGCGGCGAGAAAGTCGCCTACGTCGCCGAAGCGGTCGTCGAGCACGGCCATCCTACTCGCTTGCTCGACGATTTCCGCCGTCAGTTCGACATCGGCTGGACTCGCGAGGCCTGGCGGCATCTGTTGCTCGCCTTCGGTCCCGACGAGCGCCGCGGTCTCGCCTATCTTCGCGCCCTCTTGCGCGAGATCGGCGGGCGTACACCGCTCCTTCTGCCGTGGGCGTTGCTCGACACGCTCGTCCGCTATTTGGGTTACCGCACCGGTCGGCTCGCCTACCACCTGCCCTCGACGTTCGCGCGCGCCTTTTCGTCTCAAGATTTCTTCTGGCTCGGCCAGGGGCACGAGCTCGTACGCCGCGCCGTGCGGGCTCGCGCGACACGGGATCTCTCGCCGTGCGCGTAGCGCTCCTCACCAACAACCTCCTGCCACCGCGCGAGGGCATCGGGCGCCATCTCGTCGAGCTCGGACGTCGGCTCGGGCGCTACGGCATCGAACCGCTTCTGGTCGGGCGCGCACCCGAGGGCACTCCGGCCGGCCTCGCCGAAATCGAGGGTGTTCCGGCGCGCCTGATCGGCTGGCCCGGCGCGCCGCCGATCCGGCACCTGCGCGCTCGCGCCACGCTCCAGCACTGGCTCGACGAGGGAGCCGACGGTGCCGAGATCCTGCACGTCCATTCGCCGCTTCTGCCGAGCTTGCGGACCGTTCTGCCCGTCGTCCTGACGGTCCACAGTCCCATGCTGACCGACAACGCGGCGATCCGCGAACGCGGGATCGAACCGCTCGCGCGTAAAGTCTACGCTCGCCTCTTCAGTCGACGCCTGGAGCAATTCTGGCTCGACCGGGCGGACGTGTCGCTGGCCGTTTCCGCCGGCGTACGCGACGAGCTCGTGGCGCGGTATCGGCTGCGCAACGGTTCGCCTCTCGTTCTGCCCAACGGCGTCGATGTCGCGTTCTTCGGCGCGGCACCGTCGCTTCCGCGGGAACCGGTAGTGCTCTTCGTCGGGCGGCTCGCCTGGCGCAAAGGTCTGTTCCGGCTCCTCGAAGCCTTCGCCCGCCTGCCGCCCGAGCGCGCGCGAGCCCTCGTCTTGCTCGGGGAAGGACCGCTCGAACGGGATCTGCGGGCACGCGCGCATCGGCTCGGCATCGCCGCGCGCGTGCGATTCGAAGGTTTCGTCGATCGCCACGGTGTGCGCGATTGGCTCGCGCGCTCCGCTGTGGCGGTCAATCCCGCCGATTACGAAAGCGGTCCCTTGACGCTTCTCGAGGCGATGGCCGCCGGCACTCCCGTCGTGACGACACCCACCGGCCTCGTCCCCGAGCTCGGGTCCGATCCACCGGTGCTCGTCGTCGAACCCACGGTCGAGGCGCTCGCAGCCGGGCTCCAAGCGGTCCTCGCTCGCCCGGACGAAGCGCAGGCGCGCGCCCGCCGCGCCGCGGAACTCGTGCGCGCGCGCTTCGACTGGGAGAAGCTCGCGAGCCGGCTCGCCGCGATCTACCTCCGGATCGGCCGGATCGCCGCGAGGCGGGCGGCATGACCGCGGCCTGCCCGCTCGCCCTTTCCGCCCCCCGCTACGCCGTGGCTTGCTTCGGCCTCGAGCGCGATCGCGCGCGCCGACAGCCCTGGCATGTCGCTCTCGGTCTCGCTCGCGGTCTGGCGGCCCACGGCTGCATCGTCGTCCTCGTCACGGACGCGCGCGAGCCACCGGCGGGAGAAGCGTTCGAAGTCCTACGGCTGTCACAACTGTTCGACGGGCACGGCCCGAGCCGCGAGCTGCGGGAACTCTTGCTCGCGCGGCGCGTCGAACGGCTCTTCCTGTTCACCGGTGCATGCGCGCTCGCGCGCATGCGACCGCTCGCACTCGCCTGCCCCGTGACGCTCGTGCTCGCGAGCCCGCGCTTGCGGCTCCGCGAGCTCTTCGCCCCGGGGCCGCGCGCGCTTTGGCGGGAGCGCCGGGTCCTCGCTCTGCCGCTCGCGAACGCGCTCCTTCCGGGCTTCGCGCTGCGCCGCGGCTTCCGACGCGCCGGAGCCGGCGACGTCCTCTACCTCAGCGAAACGGCCCGCCGGCGCTACGCGGCCCTCGGATTGCCCACCGGTCGGGTGCTCCGCCCGCAGGTGACGGTCCCGCTGCGCCCGCGCAGTGCGCGCCGGGAGCCCGCGCGGGTGGTCTATTTGGGACCCGCGCTCGCGGCGCGCGGCGTCGATCTCGCCATCGCGGCTTTCGAACGGGCCCGAGCGCTCGGCTTGGATGCCGAGCTGTGGCTCTTGATCCGTCCCGACAGCGGGCCCGCGGCACTCGCCTGGCTGACGAGACGCCTCGCTCGCAGCTCCGCCGCATCGGCCATCCGGCTCGAGACGCGCATGCTCGCCCCCGAAGAGGTCGCCGAGCACCTCGCTATCGCCCGCGCGGCGCTCTTGCCGTTTCGCGCTCCCGTCTCGGAAGTCCCGCTCGTCGTGATCGAGGCGGCGCTATCCGGCGCGACGCCCGTCGTGCTCGATGCGCCGGGGGTCGGCGAATACGCGCGCGCGCTCGGCGGCATCGTCGCCCGATCGCCGGCCGATCTGCCCGCCGCGCTCCTCGAAGCCTGCCGTCGTCCGCCACCGCCGCCTCCCGACCCCGCACCTTGGACTTCTTGGAAACGGACCGTGGAGCCGCTCGTCGGTCCCTCGCTCGGCGCGCTCGCGCGCTACCGGCTGATCGCCCTGTGCGGCCCCGACGGGAGCGGGAAGACGGTCCTCGTTCAGCGGCTGCGCGACCGTCTCGCGCGGGAAAGGATCGCTTCTCGGCGCGTCTGGAGCCGCTTCCGCAACTATCTCTCGAAGCCGCTTCTGGCTCTGGCTCGCCTCACCGGCCACAATCGCAAAGAGCGATATCCCGGCTTCGCGGTCGGCTACCACGACTTCGAGAACAGCTGGTACGCGCGTCCGTTCCTCGCGCTCCAGGCCGTCGATCTCGCGCTCGATGTCCGTCTTCGGTTCCGCGGTCGCACGCTCCTCCTCGCCGATCGGTGCTGTCTCGATACCCTCGTCGATCTGTGCGTGGACACGGGCCTCGAGGATCTCGTGTTCGGCCGGCTGGGTCCGAGGATCTTGCGCCTTTTGCCGCGGCCGGCGGCGGCCGTCGTGATCGAACGCGACCCGGCGCTGATCGCCGAGAGCCGGCCGGATGCGCTCGCCGATCGGCATTTCGCGCGGCGCCGCGCGCTCTATCGACGCTTGGCCGAGACGCTGGGCATCCCCGTCGTCTCCAACGACGGCCCCATCGAGCACACGATCGAGACGATCCTTGCGCTACTCGCTCAGGGTCGTGGTGAACTCTTCGCAAGAAGATGATCTACGTTTTCTACAACAACGATCCCCTGGCGAACGACCTCGGCGGCGGCGCCGAACATTTTCGAGGGATTTTTCGCGCTCTCGCACGCTCGGGACTACCTTTTCGCCTGGTCGGCGCGCGGCTTCAACACGAGATCGACGACCCCCGCATCGAATACATCTCGTGTAGTTCCAACTTCTTTCGGTTCTGGCTGGCCCTGTGGCGTTGGTTCTGGTCCAATCGCAAGAAGCTGGGCCCGTGTGACGTCCTGCATTTTCACCGCAACTACGCCGCCTGGCCGAAACTCGTGCTGGCGCCGGGCCCGGAGCGAGGCCGGATCCTGGTGAGCTACCACAACGTCACCGGTCGCGTTCTCGAGGGCCGCTTGGGCCGTGTCGCGCGACCGATCCGCGCGCTCATGCTCCTTTTCGAGCGGCGCGTGGTCGGTGCCGCCGACGCCATCGTCTGCGTGAGCGAGCGCGACCGCCGCACCCTGGCTCGCGAGGTGGCCGAAAAGCCTTTCGCCCGAGCCGAGGTGGTTCCGGCGGCGTTCGATGCACGGCTGTTCGAACGGCGGCCGCGCCGTCCTCCGCCACCCGACCTCGCACGGAAGTTGCTCGTTCTCGGCCGCATCAGCCCGCAAAAGAACCTGCCCCTCGCCGTCGCGGTGCTCGAACGCCTGATCGAAGAAGGCGAAGACTACACCCTCACGATCGCCGGCGACGGTGAAGAGGCGCGCGCCCTGCTCCGGCGCATCGCCGCGAGCCCGGCCCGCGATCGGATCCGTTGGATCGGCCGTCAGCCGCACGATCGCGTGCCCGATCTGTTCGCGACGCACGGGATCCTCTTGCTCACCAGCCGCTTCGAAGCCTCGCCCACGGTCGTCAAGGAAGCTCTCGCGTCCTGCCGGCCGGTGGTGACCACCGATGTCGGCGACGTCGGTCTCTGGCTCGAACACGGGCGTACGGGTTTCATCTGTCCGCCCGACGTCGAGCGTCTGGCGCGAGCGGTCCGCGCCGCGAGCGCCCTCGTCGAGAGCGGCGCGTACCGCTGCCCCTCCTGCGCGGCCTTCGCGGAAGGCGCGATCATGGACCGCCTGATCGCCCTTTATCGGCGTCTGTCGACCGGATGACCGCGGCACTGCCCGTGGCACCGCTGCTCGCGCGCCTCGGGGTCCTCGGCGGAGCGCGCGCGCTGGCGGCCTTCTTCGGCTTTCTCGCCATGCTCGAGCTCGCGCCCGCGGCCGGACCCGAGACGCTCGGGCGCTGGTCGATGGTCCTCGCCGTGCAGGGTTGGCTTCTTCACCTCGCGGAATGGGGCCTGCGCTCGGTGGTGACCGCCGAGGCCGGCCGTACCGCAGGCGGTGGACGCGCGCTGCTGCCCAATTATCTCGGTGTGCGCCTCGCGCTCGCGGGTCTGCTCGTCGTCGGTGCCCTCGGGGTCACCGCCGTGCTCGCCCCGGATCGGCTCGCGACCACAGCACTCGTCCTCTCGAGCCTGATCGCCATCGCCTTGCAGCTCGACTGGCTCGCTCTGGTCGAAGACCGCCCGATCCTCGCGAGCTTCTTGCTGCTCGTGCGACCGATCGGATGGTGGATGCTCCTCGTGCCGCTCGAGCCGCCTCTCACCCTCGAGCGTCTCGCTGCGCTTTTCGCCGCGAGCTGGGCCCTCGCTGCTGTCGCCTCCTGGCTCGTGCTGGGACTTTCGCCCAAAGCGGCGCGGGGGACGATCCCGCCCGCCTCGCCGCGGCGGCTCTTGCGCCGCGGTTTCCCGCTCATGCTCGTCACCCTCGCCAACCAGGCGATCTTCAGCGCCGATACCTTTCTCGTCGGCGCGGTCCTGGGGCCCGAGCGCGCGGGGGCGTATTATCTTGCTTCCGCGCTCGCGACCGCGGCGCTCGTGGTGGCCAACGCGACGAACCAGCTCGCCCTCGCTCGCGCGGGCGCGCTGAGCGAGGATCCCCTCGCCCTCGCGGCGGAACGCTCTCGACAGCTGCGGATCGCGACCGCTCTGGCGCTTTGCTCGGCGCTCGCGCTCGCGCTCGCGGTCCCGCTGCTTCCGAGCCTTTTCGGTTCGGCCTTCGACGAGGCCCGCGCGATCGCCATCGCGCTCGCCCCCTGGGTTTTCCTGCAACATCCGAGCGCGGTCCTGCGCGCCTTCGCCGCGGCCGATCGCGACGGCGCGCTTCTCGTGCTCGCCGATCTCGCGCTCTGTGCGACGTTCGCGTTCACCCTCCCTCTCGCGCTCGTTTGGAGTTCTCCCGTCGCCTGCGCGCTCGCCCGCTCGCTCGGCGAGCTCGCCCGTCTCGCCCTGCTTTCGAGCCGTCTGCGGGGACGCTCGTTCGCGACGCGACCAGCGACGATTGCCGAGTTCGACCGGATGCCCACATTGCCCTCGGGTGATCCTCGCGCGCTGCGGGGAGACCGCCGGACGAGAGGGCATGAGGGGTCGCATCGTTAACCTGACACGGCTCGTCCTGGTCGCCTTCGCGCTTTTCTTCGCCGATCTCGCCGCCGGCGATCCGCCCACCGAGACCGAAGACGCGGAAGACGCGGACGTCGCCGAGTTCGTCCTCGCCAATACGCTCGCCACCTTCTCGACCGAACTCGCTCGTGCCCTGATCGGGGAACTCAAGCTCGAACCACCGCATCTCATGTTCGAGGCGGTGGACGAGCTCGCTCTGCTCTTGCTCCTGCCCTCCGAGCCCGACCCTCTGCGCGACGAGCTCGTCCAAGCCGCGGTGGAGGGATGGGCGATGGCCGCCGATCGACGCGGCGAACCCGAGGAGCCCGTGTATTGGGTGAGCCAAGGAGTGGACGAGCAGAGGTTCGCTCGGCTCGTCTGTCTGCTCGTGGGCAGCGACCCCGAGACCTTCGCCGACCTCGCGCGCGAGCTCGGCATCGAAGGCGAGGAGGTGGCGCGCTGCAGCGATGAGTACGAGCGTACGCTCGCCACCTGGACCGCCCTCCTCGAACCGCACGGCCGAACCAAGCGCAAACGCTCGCGCGGCGGCACGATCCGCATCGAATACGACGACGCGCAGGCGTTCCGGGACCTTCGCGAGCTCGTCCAGAAGGCGGGCGTACTCGAGGCTCTAGCGGCGGAGATCGTGTCGAGCCTGGTCCTGCCGCGCACGCTCGTCGTGCGCTTGCAGAGCTGCGGCGAAGAGAACGCCCGATGGCTACCGGCCGAGCGACGAATCGTGATCTGCTGGGAACTCGTGCGCGCCTTCGAGCGGCTCGCGCGCGAAGACGCCGCGAGTTCGGCGGAACTTCCGGCCGATCAGAAGTGAGCCGGGCGCGCGACTTCGACGTCGCTCATCAGCACGACGCCCACGAATTCCTCGAGAAGGTCCAAAACCGCGGCCATCGTCCGGTGGGCGACCTCTTCGGTGGTGACCACGAGGATGAGCACCGTGTCGAGGGCATCGGTGGCGCCTTCCGGCAAGCGCGTCCCCGTATGCCCGCGCCCCCCGATGCAAGGCAGCATGGTCCAGCCCGTGATCGCCGGTTCCCCATCGAGATATTCGAGGATCGCCGGAGCCCGCCGCTTTTCGACCACGATCTCGAGCCGCTTACGTTTGTAGGTATGCACGCCAGACCTCCCACCACCCCGAGAACCGCTCCGCGACCGCGACGTAGAGCGGGATGCCGAGAACGAGGTTGAAAGGAAAGGTGATGCCGAGGGCGAGCGAAAGCGAGAGGGAGGGGTTGGCGCGCGGCAAGGCGAGCCGCATGGCCGCCGGTACGGCGATATACGAGGCGCTGCCGGCGAGCGTGGCGAGAAGCGCCGTCCCGCCTACCGAAAGACCCAGGAACAAGCCGGCGGTCAAACCCGCGGACGCGCCCACGAGCGGCATGAGCACGCCGAACAGGACGAGCCCCGCGCCCATGGTCCTGAAGCCGGCGAACCGGCGGGCGACGAGGAGGCCCATGTCCAGCAGGAAAAAACACAACAGACCCGTGAAACCGTTCGTCACCACGGGCGCCAGGCGCCGCATGCCTTCCGCGCCCGTGACGAAGCCGATCGCGAAGCTCCCGAGCAACAACACGACCGAGCCGTTGGCGAAGATCTCGTGCGCGAGTTCCCAGCGCCGGCGCGAATCGAGCGCCCCGCGTTGCCCCGCGCGGGCGAGCAGGAGCCCGGTGAGAATGGCCGGTGTCTCCATCACCGCCACCACCGCGGTCATGAAGCCTTCGTACGCGATGCCGCGGCTCTGAAGGAAACTCGTCGCGGCGACATAAGTGACGATGCTCACCGAACCGTAATGAGCGGCGATCGCACCGGCATCGATGCGGTTCACGTTCGCGAGCAGCCGCAAGAGAACGAAGGCCGGAACGGGCAGCAACAGGCTGAGTGCGGCCGCGACGAGGAGAAGCGGCACGAGCGCGCCGAGATCGCCGTTGTTGGCGAGTTCGACTCCGCCTTTGAAGCCGATCGAGAAGATCAGATAAACCGCGAGAGCGCGCGCCACGGCCTCCGGGATCTCGAGATCGGAGCGCACGATTCCCGCGACCAAACCCAAAAGGAAACAGAGCACGGGCGGGGACAGGAGATTGGCTGCGGCCACGTCCAACGGTTCGAACTCCTGACATGGGAAGGAAGGGGCCCGAGGGACTTCGTACCCTCTGGGCGGACGGCGCTCGAACGGTTAGCAAGGCGGCGGCGAGGTGGCGACGATGACGGCGTACGATCGGGACTTCGTGGCCGCGACCGTGGCGCGCATGCTGTGGGAGGTCGAGGCGGTGGCCTTCCGTCCCGATCCGCCCTTCGTGTTCACCTCGGGTTGGGCCAGCCCCGTTTACATCGATTGTCGCCGGCTGATCTCCTATCCGCGCCTGCGCCGAACCCTCGTCGAGCTCGCGGAGCGGACGATCCTGCACGAGGTCGGTTACGAGCAGATCGACGTCGTCGCCGGCGGGGAGACCGCGGGCATCCCCTTCGCCGCGTGGCTCGCCGACCGGCTCATGCTGCCGATGCAATACGTCCGCAAGGCGCCCAAGGGGTTCGGCCGCAACGCGCGGATCGAGGGCGCGGTCAAAGAGGGCTGGCGAACCCTTCTGGTCGAGGATCTCGCCACCGACGGCCGGAGCAAGGTGGGCTTCGTGGGCGCGTTGCGCGATGCGGGACAGACCTGCGAGCACGCCTTCGTCGTGTTCTATTACGACGTCTTCCCGCACGCCCGGGCGACCATCGAAAAGCTCGGGATCGCGCTGCACTATCTGTGCACGTGGCGCGAAGTCCTGGCGGTTGCGCGCACCGAAGAGCGCTTCTCGCCGGCCGTCTTGGGCGAGGTCGAGAGCTTCCTTTCCGATCCCGTGGGCTGGTCCGCTCGGCACGGCGGTCTCGACCACGTGCCGGATTGATCGGTCGCATCGAGAACCGAACGCCGGCGCTTCAGTCGACCATAACGAGATGGCCGGGGGAGACTTCTTCGTATTCGGCGGGGGGAGGCTCGAAGCCCCAGGGGCGCAAGGGCGAGGGGATCTCGTCGGTGACAAGGCGCAGCTCCTTGCGGCGCATGCGCGGATCCGCGACCGGGACGGCGGCGAGCAGCTTTTTCGTATACGCGTGGCGAGGGTCTTCGAAGACGGCCCGGCGCGGACCGATCTCGACGATCCGCCCCGAATACATCACGGCGACCCGATGCGCGATCCGCTCGACCACCGCGAGATCGTGACTCACGAAGAGATAGGATAGACCGAGCTCTTCTTGCAGCTCGAGGAGAAGATCGACGATCTGCGCCTGGATCGACACGTCGAGCGCCGACAGCGGCTCGTCGGCTACGATCAGGCGCGGCTCGAGCGCGAGGGCCCGGGCGATGCACAAACGTTGACGTTGCCCGCCCGACAATTCGTGCGGGAAGCGCCCGAGATGTTCGGGACCCAGCCCGACCCGGCACAAGAGGGTCCGCACCCGGTCTTCGAGTTCCGAGCCGCGCGCGAGGCCGTGGATGCGCAAAGGCTCTCCCACCAGGCGCAAGGCCGAAAGGCGCGGATTGAGCGACGCGTAAGGATCCTGGAAAATGATCTGCATGCGCCGACGCACGGGCCGGAGGGATCGGCGGTCGAGGGTCGTGATGTCCCGACCGCAGAAGCGCACGCGCCCGCGGGTCGGATCCTGCAAGCGCACGATCGTCCGCGCCGTGGTCGATTTCCCGCACCCCGACTCGCCGACGAGGGCCAGCGTCTCGCCTGCGGCGATACGGAAGGAAACGCCTTCGACGGCGTGGATCGCTGCTTTCGGTCGAGTGAAGATGCCGCCGCCCACGGGAAAGCGCACCACGAGCTCGTCGACCTCGAGAAGGGCACTGTCCTCCGTTCGGCGCACCGCGGGTTCGGGCTCGACCGAGGCTGGATCCGCGGGCGCGCGCGAGCCCTCGCGTCGATCGCCGAAGCGCTCGGGTCCCTTCTTGCCGCGCATGCTCCCCAGACGCGGCACGGCCGCGAGGAGCGAACGGGTGTAGGGGTGCTCGGGGGCCGCGAAGATGCGTTCGACCGGCCCCTCCTCGACTTTGCGGCCGCGCCACATGACGACCACGCGGTCGGCCATCTCGGCCACCACCCCCATGTCGTGGGTGATGAAGAGCACGGCCATGCCGATTTCTTGTTTCAACAACTTGATGAGGTCGAGGATCTGCGCCTGGATGGTGACGTCGAGCGCGGTGGTCGGCTCGTCGGCGATCAGGAGCGAGGGCCGACAGGCCAACGCCATCGCGATCATCGCGCGCTGGCGCATGCCACCGGAGAGCTGGTGCGGATAGCAATCGAGCCGCTGCGCGGGCTCCGGAATCCGCACCATCTGGAGCATGGCGAGCGCGACCGCTCTCGCCTCGCGCGGATTCTTGCCCTGGTGCAGCTCGACCGCCTCGGCGATCTGGCGGCCGATGGTCAGCACCGGGTTCAAGGAGGTCATCGGCTCCTGGAAGACCATGGAGATCTCGTCGCCGCGCACGCCGCGCACCACCGGCTCGGGGGCGCGCGCGAGATCGAGAAGCGAGCCGTCGCGACGGCGGAAGCGGATGCTGCCGGAGACGATCCGACCGCCCCCGAGCTCGACGAGCCGCATGATCGACAGCGCGGTCACGGATTTCCCGGAGCCCGATTCGCCCACGATCGCGACCGTCTCGCCTTTGTCGACGTGGAACGAGACGCCTTCGACCGCCCGGACGAGGCCGTCGATCGTGCGGAACTGGACCGCGAGATCTTCGACCTCGAGGAGCCGCGTTTCGTCCATGGTCGCGAGGAGCCGATCAGAGATTGGCGCGCCGCAGACGCGGATCGAGCGTCTCGCGGAGCCCGTCGCCGAGCAGGTTCACGGCGAGCACCACGAGCGAGAGGAACAGGCCGGGGAACAGGAGGAGCCACCAGCCGACGAGCACGTAGGTGCGCCCTTCCGCCATCATGTTGCCCCAAGACGGTATGTCGGGCGGGGTACCGGCTCCGAGAAACGAGAGAATGGCCTCGATGATGATCGCCGAAGCGCATACGTAGGTCGCCTGCACGACCACCGGCGCCAGCGTGTTGGGCAAGATGTGAACGCTCAGGATGCGCCCGAGACCCGCACCGAGAGAAACGGCGGCGTCGATGAAGAGTTGTTCGCGCAAGGTGAGCACGACGCTGCGCACGAGCCGCACCATCCGCGGGATCTCGGGGATGGTGATGGCGACGATGACGGTACGGATCGAAGCCCGGCTCAAGGAGATCATGGCGATCGCCAAGAGAATGGCGGGGATCGCCATGAGCCCGTCCATCACCCGCATGACCACGGCATCGAGACGCCGCAAAAAGCCGGAAACCAGACCCACCGAAAGACCGATGGCGGTGCTCAGAAGAGCGACCGAGAAGCCCACGAAGAGCGAAACGCGCGTGCCGTAGATCGCGCGCGCGAACACGTCGCGACCGAGATGGTCGGTGCCGAACCAATGGGTGGCGGAAGGTGGTCGCAGGCGGTTCCTGGGGTTGATCTGCCCGGGATCGGCGTTCGCGATCCACGGAGCGAAGACCGCCACCAGGACCATCAGAGTCAAGATCACGAGCCCGGCTGCGACCGTGGGGTACCGGCGCAGCCAGAAGGCGATGCCGCGCTGCGGAACGGGTTCGGCGACCGGCAGCGGCTCGACCAGAGCCATGGCTCAGTACCGGATCCGCGGGTCGAGGAGCGTATAGACGATATCGATCACGAGATTGATCAACACGTAGATCCCGCTGAAGATCAAGATGACTCCCTGGATGATCGGATAGTCGCGACGCAGGATCGCATCGACCGTGAGACGCCCCACACCGGGGATCGCGAAGACGCTTTCGGTCACCACGACACCGCCGATCAACAGCGCCACGCCGATACCGATCGTGGTCACGATCGGCACGGAAGCCGGCTTGAGCGCATGCCGGAACAAGACGGCACCGAGGGCGAGCCCTTTGGCGTGAGCGGTGCGGATGTAGTCCTGGTGGATGACCTCGAGCATCGAAGCGCGGGTGATGCGGGCGATGAGCGCGATGTAGGTGACGCCGAGGGCGAGCGTGGGAAGAGCGATGCTGCGCACGAACCCGCCGAAGTCGTCACGAAACGACACATAACCCATCACCGGCAGCCATTTGAGATTGACCGCAAACACGATGATCAGAACATAGGCGAAGACGAAAACCGGAACCGAAAAGCCGAGCACGGCGAAGCTCATGACCAAGCGATCGACCCAGGAGCCGGCGCGCCAGGCGGCGAAGATCCCGAGCGGGACGGCGACGATCACCGAGAACAGCATCGTCGTGGTCGCAAGGGCCAAAGTCGGCTCGATGCGTTGGCCGATGAGTTCCACGACGGGCCGATCGGAGAAGATCGAACGGCCGAGATCGCCCGTCAGGATGTGACCGAGCCAGACCAGAAACTGTTCCCACAGCGGACGGTCGAGCCCGAGCTTGGAGCGGATGCGGGCGATGTCTTCTTGTGTGGCGATGTCGCCCGCGATCACCGCCGCCGGATCGCCCGGTGCGAGATGCAGCATCGCGAAGACGAACAGCGCCACCACGGTCATGACGATCACCGTCGACCCGATGCGCCGCAGGATCAGACCGAGCATGGCGGCCGCGTCAGCCCCATCGCACCGCTCGGGGCGAGGAGCCGAGCGGCGCACATCGTCCCTCCGCGCCGCCGACTATGACGGCTCCCTTCACGCGGGTCGAGGGGCCGGGCTCAGGGCGCGAAGCCGAAACGATGATCTTCGGGAAAGCCGGGCGGGGCGAGCCGTCCGCTGCCGCCGCGGCGCCCCAGATAGCCCTCGAACTCGCGCCAGGTGTGCTTTTCCTCGCCTCTGCGCCAGACGATCCCTCGTTCGCCGCTCGTCGTGAGGAGATCGGCGAGCTCGGCTCCGCCCAAGCGCATGAGCACGCTCCCCCTGCCGCGCGTGCGCTCGGGCAGCTCGGCGAGCGGAAAAACGAGGATCTTGTGGTTCGTACCGCTCACGGCGACGAGATCGCCTTCCACGGGAGCCGCGACGCGCAAGGCATCGTTCTCGGCCAAATCGACGATCTGACGTCCGGCGCGGGTCTGCGCCGCGATGGCGGCTTCGCGCACGACGAAACCGAAGCCTTTTCGCGTGCCGAGTACGAGCCTGCCTTCTGGCCGAAGGATCCGCGCCGCGACGATCGGTACGCCTTTGGCGAGGTCGAGGAACAGCGAGAGAGGCTCGCCCGTGCCGCGGCCCCCGGGAAGCTTGTCGATTGACAGCGTGAAAGCCTTGCCGTCGGCGGTCAACACGAGCAGCCGGTCCGTGCTGTGGCCTTCGAGGACGAAGCGCGGCCCGTCCCCTTCTTTGTACCGAACCTCGGCGCCCGGCTCGAGCTTGCCCTTGAGCGCGCGGATCCAACCTTTTTCCGAGAGGAGCACGGTGACCGGATAGCGTTCGACCGGGGCCTCCAAGAGCGACGGATCGACTTCGGGCGGTTCCGCGATACTCGTCCGCCGCGCCCCGAGCGCACCGGAGCCGAACCGCTTCTTGCCTTCGAGCATCTCGGCCCGCAGCTTCTTGCGACGCGCGCTCTCGCTGCTCAACAGATGTTCGAGCTCGGCGCGCTCCCGCTGCAATCGAGCGGCTTCGCGGCGCAACTCTTCTTCTTCGAGACGGCGCAGGTTGCGCAAGCGCAAGTTCAAGATCGCTTCCGCTTGCCGTTCGCTCAACCCGAAAGCCGCCATCAAGGCGGGCTTGGGCTCGTCTTCTTCGCGGACGATCCGGATCACCCCCTCGATGTCGAGGAAGATCCGGAGATATCCCTCGACGAGTTCCAACCGATCCGCGATCTCTCGCAGACGGAAGCGGCTTTCGCGCTCGAGCACCTCCATGCGATGGGCGAGATAGCCCTCGAGCAGCTGCGCCAGGCTCATGACCCGCGGTACGCCGCGCGCGTCGAGGACGTTCATGTTCACCGCCAGACGCACCTCGAGCTCGGTGAGCTTGAAGAGCTGCTCGGCGAGCGCTTCGGCCGGCACGCTGCGACTTCTGGGAACGAAGACGAGGCGCACCGTATCCGTCGACTCGTCGCGAAAATCGGCGAGCAGAGGAAGTCTTTTGGCGACCAGCAGTTCGGCGATCCGCTCGACGAGACGCCCTTTCTGAACGAGCCAGGGGATCTCGGTGACGACGAGCTGATATTGGCCGTAGGCGAGATCTTCGCGGTGCCAACGCGCGCGCAACCGCAGCGAGCCGCGACCCGTCCGGTACACCTCGGCGAGCACGGCGGGCGTCTCGACGATCACGCCCCCGGTCGGCAGATCGGGGCCCTTGACGAAGCGGAGGAGTTCTTCCGCCGTCGGCGGAGGAGCGTCGGCCGGCCGGGACAGCATCCAGGCCAGCGCGTCGAAGAGCTCACCGGCGTTGTGCGGGGGGATGGAGGTCGCCATGCCCACGGCGATCCCCGTGGCGCCGTTGGCGAGGAGGTTGGGGAAAGCGGCCGGGAGAACGACCGGTTCGCGTTCGCTGCCGTCGTAGGTGGGACGGAAATCGACCGTGTCGCGATCGATGCCCTCGAGAAGGGCCATGGCCACGGGCGTGAGCCGAGCTTCCGTGTAGCGCATGGCCGCCGCACCGTCGCCGTCGACGTTGCCGAAATTGCCTTGGCCTTCGACGAGCGGATAACGTTGGGCGAAGTCTTGGGCCAGACGAACGAGGGCTTCGTAGACCGCCGCATCGCCGTGCGGGTGGTATTTGCCGATGACGTCTCCCACCACCCGCGCGCTCTTCTTGAAGGCCGAGGACGGCTCGAGGCGCAGCTGCAGCATCGCCCACAAGAGCCTGCGCTGGACCGGCTTGAGGCCGTCGCGCAAGTCGGGCAACGAGCGCGCGGTGATCGTCGAGAGCGCATAGGCCAGGTAGCGCTCGCCGAGGGCGGCGGAGAAGTCGGTGGGTTCGATCCGCTCGACGATTCCCCCCTCGCTCATCGCGTGTTCTCCGCGTCGCAATCGAAAAGGGCCACGAGCCGCTCGCGCGCGACCGGCATCGGCCGGTCGGCCGGCGCGAGGAGATGGCGGAGGATGAAATGTCCGGCAAGGCGCAACCCTTGCGCGATCTGCTTCCGATCCGCGGGGGCGCGATCGAGCAAGAAGGGAGGCAGGGGCAGCAACCGGTCGGCCCACGGCGCCCCCGCGGCACGGCTCACCGCGCGACCGGTGCGCGGCGAGACCCACACGAGCTCGTCGCGCGCGCCGGTCAACGCACAGCGATCGAGTTCGAGCGCGAAGCCCAGCTCGGCGAGCAGCAGGAGCTCGAAACGCACGAGCGTTTCGGGCCAGTCGGCGGCGTTCTCGGCGAGTCGACCCAAAAACGCCACGAGGCCCGCGTAGAGGCGGGGATGCGGTTCGCGCTCGGCGAGCGCGACGTCCAGCAGACTCGTGACCGCGGCCAGAGCCGCGAGGCGCAAGGGGTCGTGGACGACCACGGCGGCGTAGAGCCGTTGCGGTTCGACCGTGAAATGCCCGAGATGGCTCTCGAGCCGCGCCCGCCAGGTGAGCGTGAAACGATTACCGGGCTGGAGCAGCGGAGCCCGCTTGCGCGAACGGCCGGCGATCACGAGCCCGAGGTGACGCCCGTGCTCGAAGGTCAGAGCACTCGCGATCGCATCGTGCTCGCCGTGCGGGCGCACGGCGAGAAGAACGGCTTCGTCGGTCCACTCCATGCCCGTTTCCGGAGCGAGGGTTTCCGGGCCGAGAGAAACCGGCCCGAGGCTCGGGGCGCATCCTCAACCCTGCCGCCGAGGCGGCTCGAGCCCGAGCATCCGCCAACGTTCCGGATCCTCCTTCCAGTCCTCGCGCACCTTGACGAACAAGAAGAGATGGACGCGTGCACCCAAGAGTTGCTCGAGCTCTTTGCGCGCCGCTTCACCGATCGCCTTCAGACGCGATCCCCCTTTGCCGATGACGATGGCTTTTTGCCCGGGCTTCTGCACATAGATGGTCTGATCGATGCGGATCTCCTTGCCGTCCGGACTTTCGACCCACTGTTCGGTCTCCACCGTCGTGGCATAGGGCACTTCTTCGCGCAGCTGAAGGAAGATCTTCTCCCGCGTGATCTCGGCTGCCATCGCGCGATTCGAGAGATCGGAGAGTTGGTCTTCGGGAAAGAGCCAGGGGCCTTGCGGAGCGCGCACCTCGAGCGCGCCGAGAAGCTCCTCGCAGCCCTCCCCGGTCTCGGCCGAGACGTAGAAAGTCTCCTCGAAAGGCAAGAGCGCATTCGCTTCGGCGGTTAGCGGCAAAAGCACCGGAGGATCGACGAGATCGATCTTGTTGATCGCGAGGATCACGGGTTTCCCGATCTTTTTCAATCCTTCGATGACGGCTCGGCTCTTGGGTTCGAGCCCGCGCTTGGCATCGAGGACGAGCACGACGAGATCGGCATCGCCCGCGGCACGCCACGCGGCTTCGACCATCGCTTTCTCGAGCCGACCGGCGGCGGCGAAGATGCCCGGGGTGTCGACGAAGCAGAGTTGGGTGACGCCGCGGTTGGTGATGCCGATGATCCTCCGTCGCGTCGTCTGCGGCTTGGGTGAAACGATCGAGACCTTGGTGCCGACCAACCGATTGATGAGGCTCGACTTGCCGACGTTGGGCGCCCCGACGATGGCCACGAAGGCACAGCGCGTGGGCCGATCCTCGCTCATCGCCTGTCCTCGGCCCGCAAGCGATCGAGCATGAGCGCAGCTGCCCGCTCCTCGGCGAGGCGCTTCGATCTTCCCTCGCCTTCCGTCTCGCCCAGCCCCTCCACGGCGACGGCCACCCGGAAGCACGGCGCGTGGTCGGGACCGCTGCGGGCGACCAGCCGATAGACCGGCGGGGGCAGCCCGCGGGCGGCGAGCTTTTCTTGCAACAGCTGTTTGGGATGACGCGGCGGGGCGGCACCCGGAGCGAGACGCGTGCCCCACAGCCGTTCCACGACCCGCCGCGCGGCCGGAAGACCGCCGTCGAGGTACACGGCTCCGACGAGCGCCTCGACGGCGTCGCCGAGCAGCGTCGGGTTGCCCGGATCCGCGGCCGCGCGACCGGGAGCTCCCCCGACCCGCAGGAGTTCGGTGATTCCCAGGGACCGCCCGATCTCGGCGAGCGTATCGCGGTTGACGAGCGCGATGAGCCGGTGGGTGAGCGGCCCCTCCCGCTCCTCGGGCAAGCGCTCCATCAACAGCTCGGCGACGACGAGGCCGAGCACCCGATCGCCCAAGAATTCCAGGCGTTCGTTGCTGCGTACGCCGCGCAGCGGCTCGCGCGCGCGGCCGCGGGCGCCGAGGGCGGCGCTCTCGTGGGTCAAGGCCTGGACGAGCAGGCGACGATCCGCGAAGCGGTGACCGAGCCGGTCCTCGAGTGCAGTGTAAGCATCCTCGATCGCTTCGCGGTTCAGTGGATCCGACTCAGAAGACGGCTGTAGCGGATGCTCCACGGCCATTTCCAGGGCTCGAACAGCGAGCCGTAGCCGTTGACCGAGAAAAAGATGATCTCGGCTCGACCGATGAGGTTCTCGAGCGGAATGAAACCCACGTGATCGACGCGCGAATCCAGAGAGTTGTCGCGGTTGTCGCCCATGGCGAAGACGTGGCCCGGGGGCACCTCGTACACGCGCGTGTTGTCGAGCGGGCCCTGGCGGGTCATGTCGATCGTCATGAAGAACCGACCGTTCGGCAAAGTCTCCTGGAAGACGGGGACCGGTAGACCGCGACCGTCCACCTCCTCGACGAAGCTGCCGGCCGGTTCTCTGCGCACCGGCTCGCCGTTGACGTGCAGGACCCCGTCTTTCACTTGGATACGGTCTCCCGGCAGCCCGACCACGCGCTTGATGTAGTCGGTGCGGTTGTCCGAGGGCAGCTTGAAGACCACGACGTCGCCGCGCTCGGGCAATCGGGCCCAGATGCGCCCTTCGAAGAGCGGCAAGCTGAAGGGAAGAGAGAACCGGCTGTAACCATAGGCGAATTTCGAGACGAACAAATAATCGCCCACAAGCAACGTAGGTTTCATCGAGCCCGAAGGAATGTTGAAAGGCTCGTAGAAAAAGGTGCGCACGAAAAGGGCGATCGCGACCGCGTAGACCAGCGTCTTGATCGTCTCGATCAGGCTGCCGCTGCGGCGCTCGGACATCGCGATGGGCTCGTGCATTCGATTCGGCTCGCTCCTCGCCCCCGGGGTGGGGCCGATCCGCTGCACGGCCCTTCTCGGATCACATCCCGCCGGCCCACGAGCTCGGACCGGCCCGGTCGGCTCGCTACACACGAACCTTAGCCGAGGGCTCCGGGCGCGACAAGTTCGGCCTCCGAAGACAGCGGACGCGCCCAGATGACGACGATGGCTTGGGCGAGCGGCGGCTCGTCGGCGAGGGTGAGATGGATCTCCGCGCGCATGCCGGGCGGCGTGATCGCCGCGAGCCGCGCTGCGGCACCGCCGGAAAGACGGATCGTGGGTCGACCGCCGGGCAGGTTGACGACTCCGATGTCGCGCCAGAAGACCCCCCGGGCGAAGCCGGTGCCGAGCGCCTTGGCGCACGCCTCCTTGGCCGCGTAGCGGCGGGCGTAGGATGCCGCGCGGGCCGCCCGCCGCTCGCAAATGTCCCGTTCCACCTCGGTGAAACAACGCCGGACGAAGCGAGCACCGAAGCGCTCGAGCGTACGCTCGATCCGGCGGATGTCGACGAGATCGCTTCCGATCCCGAGGATCACGGCCGAACCTCCCCGTCCTCGCCGAATGCCCGACGCCAACAAAGGGAACCGATCCGCAGCGGTCAACCGATCCGCCGACCGTGTCAATTCGTTCGCCACGGTCGACGGCGATAGGCGATCGCCTCGGCGAGATGAGCCTTGCGGATGGTATCCGACCCGTCGAGGTCGGCGATCGTGCGCGCCACGCGCACGAGCCGATGCCAACTGCGCGCGGAAAGCCGGAAGGCTTCGCTCGCGCGCGCGAGCAGGGCGCGGCAGGCGGCATCGAGCGGGGCGATCGCCTCGAGAACCTTGCCTTCGGCTTCGGCGTTGAGCTTGAGCCGCGGCCGGCCGAGGGCCTGGAACCGTGCGACCTGCATCTCGCGCGCGGCCGCCACCCGACCGGCCATTTCCGCCGAGCCCTCCGCGGGTGGCGGCAGCTCGAGGTCCGACGGTCGCACCGCGGGGACCTCGATCACGAGGTCGATCCGGTCCACGAGCGGGCCCGAGAGGCGCGCTTGATATTCCGCGGCGCAACGCGGAGCGCGCGGACAGGCGAGCGCCGGGTCGTCGAGATGGCCGCAGCGGCAGGGGTTCATCGCGGCCACCAGCTGAAAGCGGGCGGGCCAGGTCACGTGCGCGTTCGCTCGGGCGACCTGGACCTGGCCGGTTTCGAGAGGTTGGCGGAGAGCCTCGAGCACCGGTCGCTGGAACTCGGGCAGCTCGTCGAGAAACAGGACGCCTTTGTGGGCGAGCGATACTTCCCCCGGTCGCGCCTGCGGCCCGCCGCCGACCATCGCGGCGACGGAGGCGGTGTGGTGCGGCGCGCGAAACGGCCGGCGCCGCGACAGGCGCCCCTCCACGAGCCGCCCGCCAAGGCTGTGGATCATGCCCACCTCGAGCACCTCGGCAGCGTCGAGGGGCGGCAGGATCCCGGGAAGGCGCGCGGCGAGCATGGATTTGCCGGCGCCCGGAGGTCCGATCATGAGGAGGTTGTGGCCGCCCGCGGCGGCGATCTCGAGCGCGCGCTTGGCCGTTTCTTGCCCTTTGACTTCGTTGAAATCGACGCTGAGCGGCGGATCTTCGATCGGCCGCGGCTCGGGAGGAGCGAGCACCTGCAACCCGCGCGCGTGATTGATGAGCGAAAGCAGCGTCGGGGGAGCGAGGATCGGGATCTCGCCGGCGAGCCAGGCCGCTTCGCCGGCACAGGCGGCGGGGCAGACGAGACCACGGCTCTTCGCGGCCGCCGCGATCGCGGCCGCGAGCACGCCGGCTACGGGTTGGATCGAGCCGTCGAGGGCGAGCTCGCCCAGGACGATCTGGCCGTCGACCGCATCGGCCGGCAGGATCCCCATGACGATGAGCAGGCCGAGTGCGATCGGCAGGTCGAAGTGGCTCCCCTCTTTGGCCAGATCGGCCGGGGCCAGATTGACGGTGACCCGGCGGGGCGGCAGCGCGAGGCCGAGCGCGCTCAACGCCGCCCGTACGCGCTCGCGGCTCTCGCCCACCGCCTTGTCGGGTAGCCCCACGATCGTGAAGGCCGGCAACCCGGCCGCGATCTGCACCTGGACTTCGACGTCCGCCGTCTCCATGCCGAGGAAGGCGAGGGAGCGGACGCGGGCCATGGTGATGGAAGGAGCGGGGGCGGCTGCACGGTTCATCGTGCTCTCCCGTTTCGCGCGCAACGCCCCGACTTTATCAACTATGAAGCGAGACGCCAGGCGTCTTCGCCCCGCTCGCCCTCACCCCATCTTCCGTTCGACGCCGCAAACCACCTCGAGGCCCTGCAACGCCCCCGTGATCTGCTGCAGATGGCCGAGACCGGTCACCTCGATGTCGAGCAGCAGCTCGACGAGTTCGCCCGAACGTCGGCCGAACTTGAGGTCCACGATGTTGGCGTCCTGTCGGCCGATCGCCGTGCTCACGGCCCCGAGCGCACCGGGGCGGTCGATCACGCCGACCGCCAGGCGGGCGACGGCTCGCGGCAAGGGCGCCCGCTCGTTCCACGCGAGATCGATCGCTCGTCCCGCGACATCGGGGGTACGGGCGAGGAGCGGACATTCGGCTCGGTGGATGCTCACCCCGCGACCGGTGCGCACGATGCCGACGATCGGATCGCCCGGAATCGGCCGGCAGCAACCGGTCAAATGGAAGGCGACCCCCGGCTCGAGGCCGACGATCGGTTGATCGGTCGGCGGCGGGATCTGCGGCCGGCGCAACGGCACGACCGCGGCCTTGTTCGCGCGCGCCGGGGCCTCGCGTTTGAGCTCGGGATAGATCGCCTCGAGCACGGTCCGCACCGCGAGGCTGCCCTCGCCCACGGCGGCCAAGAGATCGTCGACGCTTTTCTGGCGCAGAGGCTCGAGCGCGCGCTCGAGCCGGGCTTCGCCGAACGGCAAACCTTCCGCGCGCGCCGCTTTCTGCAAGGCCTCGCGGCCCTGTTCGATGTGCGCCGCGCGCTGGCGCATGCGCAAGAAGCGGCGGATGCGGGCGCGCGCCTTGCCGGTGACGACGAACCGTTCCCAGGCCGGCGACGGCGTGGCGTTGCGCGCCGTGATGATCTCGACCTGGTCGCCGTTCTGCAGCCGATACCGCAGCTGGACGAGCCGACCGTCGACCTTGGCGCCGACGCAGTGATCGCCGATCTCCGAATGTACGGCGTAGGCGAAGTCGACCGGCGTCGCTCCGCGCGGCAAGGCGATGAGGTCACCCTTGGGTGTGAAGCAGAAGACCTGATCGGAGTACATCTCGAGCTTGGTGTGCTCGAGAAATTCTTCGGGTTCGGGCGCGTGCTCCAGAATGTCGAGGAGCTCGCGGATCCATCGATAACGTCGGCCCTCGGTGACGCCGGTTCCCTGTTTGTAGATCCAATGTGCAGCCACCCCGAATTCGCACACTTCGTGCATCTCGTAGGTGCGGATCTGGACCTCGATCTTGCGCCCCTCCGGCCCGAGAATGGTGGTGTGCAACGAGCGGTAACCGTTCGGCTTGGGCGTGCTGATGAAGTCCTTGAAACGGCCATCGACCATCTTGTATCGGCCGTGGATGGCCCCGAGAGCGGCGTAGCAGGTGGCGACCGAATCGACGAGGACGCGAAAAGCCATGATGTCCGACAGCTGCTCGAACTCGACGTTCTTGCGCTGCATCTTGCGCCAGATCGAAACCGGCGATTTCTCGCGTCCCGTGATCTCGGCCTCGATCCCGGCTTCGGCCAGGGTCGCGCGCAGTTCTTCGACGATCCGCTCGATCACCGGCGCCCCGGCCGGTCGCAGCTGCTCCAGCCGACGGACGATGCTCGCCCGCACATCGGGCCAGAGCTCGGCGAAGGCCAGATCCTCGAGTTCGGCCTTCATCTGCTCCATGCCGATCCGCTCGGCGAGCGGGGCGTAGATTTCCATCGTCTCGAGGGCGATCCGCCGGCGCTTCTCGGGATCTTTGATGAAGTGAAGCGTACGCATGTTGTGAAGACGATCCGCGAGCTTGACCAGAAGCACGCGAATGTCTTCCGACATCGCAAGCAAAAGCTTGCGGAAATTCTCGGCTTGCTCCGTTTTAGGCGACTGTAGCTCGATCTTGTTGAGCTTGGTGACTCCGTCCACGAGGCGGGCGATCGTGGGGCCGAACAAACGCCTGATTTCGTCGAGCGTAGCCCCGGTGTCTTCGACCGTATCGTGGAGGAGCGCCGTGGCGATCGTGGCGCTGTCGAGCCTGAGGTTCGTGAGGATCCCGGCGACCTCGACCGGATGGTGGAAGTACGGATCGCCGGAGGCGCGCAGCTGTGCGCCGTGCGCCTTCATCGCGAAGACATAGGCGCGGTTGAGGAGATCCTCGTCGGCATCGGGATCGTAAGCCTTGACCCGCTCGACGAGCTCGTATTGGCGCAAGGGTGCCCGCCGCGGCGCCGGCGGCGTCGCCGCCGGCGCCGCCTCGGTCGCCGCTGGCGACGGGCGGGGCGCGTTCATCCTCGGCTCGCCGGACGCAGCGCCCGGCGGCGAGGCTCAGTCTTGCTCGGGGACCTCGTGCTCCGCATAGGAGATGCCAGCCGGCATCGGCGCCAGAGCCCCGACATCGGGCGGTGGAATGAGCGCCTCGAGCTCCCGCGCCAAATCGCTGGGTTCCTCGCTCTCCACCGGCAGGTGACGCCGCAAGCCGTGCACGAGCTCGTAGCGCAGATGGTCGAGATCGATGGTTCCTTCGGCGATCTCGCGCAGCGCCACCACGGGGTTCTTGTCGTTGTCGCGATCGACCGTGAGCGGCGCCCCGGCCGAGATGTCGCGAGCCCTCTGCGCTGCGAGCATGACGAGTTCGAAGCGCGACGGCACCCGAGCGATGCAGTCCTCGACCGTGATCCTGGCCATGATCTCTCCCGTGGCTCTTGCCTGTGTCCGCTTCGGATGTAGGTAGTCGATCGAAGACGTGGAAGCCAGCCGTCTCCGGGTCCGCGCGACCGGCCGAGCCTCGGCGCTGCGGGCTCGCTACGCGCTGGCACACCGCCACGAAGCGTGCTAGCCGGAACTCCGACGCGCGCGAACGAGGCGATGTCCCGCCGGCCGGATCGGGCCGAGCGCCATCGCCGCACCGGTCGGCGAGCGACCGGTGCCAACGGAGGAATGACGGAATGGGCAATTCGGGTCCCGGCCGCTGGTTCCATCCCAACGAACGTATCGCCGTCTTCATCGACGGCGCCAACCTCTATCAGGCGGCCCGTGCTCTGGCCTTCGATATTGATTATCGACGATTTCTCGACGTCTTCGCGAGCCGAGGAAGGCTTGTTCGAGCTTATTATTATACGGCCTTGCTCGACGAGCAAGAATATTCGCCCATTCGACCGCTCGTCGACTGGCTCGACTACAACGGCTACACGATGGTGACGAAGCCGCTCAAGGAGTTCAGCCAGGTCGGCGGACGGAGGAAGTGGAAGGGCAACATGGACGTGGACATCGCCGTCGACGTCATGGAACTCTCGCCCCACCTCGACCACGTCGTGCTCGTCACCGGCGACGGCGATTTCAAGCGCCTGGTCGAAGCCGTCCAGCGTCGCGGTGTCCGCGTGACCACGATCAGCACGATCCGCACCACGCCGCCGCTCATCGCCGACGAGCTCCGTCGGCAGTCCGACCAGTTCATCGATCTCGCGGAGCTCCATCCCTTCATCGCCCGGCAACGCCCACCCGAGCCTGCCGCACGACGCGAGGAACTGGCCTCGGAGGAGGAAGGCGAAGAGCTCGAGTGACGGTCCGCGCGGCACCGCCTCCCGATTGCGCGCTCTGCCCGCGGCTGGTCGCGTACCGCGCCACCCTGCGCGCGGCCCGTCCCGATTGGCACAACGCACCCGTTGCCTCCTTCGGGCCGGAGGACGCCGGCCTGTTGATCGTCGGCCTGGCCCCGGGTCGAGCCGGGGCCAACCGCACCGGGCTGCCGTTCACCGGCGACCGCGCGGGTGACGTCCTTCGCGCCGCGCTTCTGCGCCATGGTCTGGCCCGCCGGCAGGATGCGGCGCGGCCGAGCGACGGTCTCGAGCTCCTCGATTGCCGGATCGCCAACGCCCTGCGCTGCGTCCCGCCCGCCAACCGTCCGCTCCGATCCGAACTCGTCGCCTGTCGCCCGTTCTTGGCGGCGGATCTCCAAGTCGAGCCCCGGCCCGGGGTGATCCTGGCACTCGGTCGGATCGCCCACGAAGCGATCTTTCGCGCTCTGAGACTGCCTTTGCGCCCGTTCGCCCACGGTCGGCGCGACGAGCTGCCGGACGGGCGGCTGGTGTTCGCGAGCTATCACACCTCGCGCTACAACTCGAGCACCGGACGGCTCGCGTCGGCGATGTTCGACGACCTCATCGGCGAAGTCGCGAGAGCTCTGCGGGTCTGGCGTTCGTCTCGTGCTGTTCGGAGCTTTCGCTGAAAAACGCAAGGATACGCTCGTGCAGCGTCTCCCGAACCGACGGCCTCTCGAAGAACAGGTCGTGCCGCGCGTTCGGGAAGGCGACGAGCCGCGCGCTCCGCAGCCGTCGGGCAGCCGAAACCGTGGCACGGTTGCACACCACGCGGTCCGCCTCGCCGCAGAAGATCAAGAGCGGAACCGACACCCGCTCGAGCACACCCGGTGCGCGCAGAGCCTCGATCGATCGCAGCGCCGCCGCGAGCCATCCCCAGGTGACCCCGCCCACCCGACGCTCGGGATGGGATTCGAGGAGGCGCCGCCAGAGGACGAAGCCCTCGGGACAAGAGGTCGCGGGATTGCTCTCGAACCGGCAGCGCGAGCGCGGATCGCGCTGACCGGGCGCATAACGGTATTCGGCCCCCAACAACACCGCCGTCTTCACGATCGGCTCGACGACGTTGCGCGGCAACGGTCGAAAGTCGATGTCGAACATCGGTGCCACGAGGGCCGCGCGTTCTGCGCGTCGGCAATCCTCGACCAGCCAGCGCAGAGCCAGATGCGCCCCCATCGAATGGGCGAGCAGATACCAGGGTCGCGGCAGGCCGAGAGCTTCGGCGCGCGCGGCGACGCAGGCGAGATCTTCGAGATAATCCTCGAAGCGCCGGACGTGACCGCGCGCCGATCCGGGAACGAGCCGCGGCGACGCCCCCTGGCCGCGCCAATCGAAGCCCAAGACGACGAACCCCCGGGCGACGAGGCGAACGACCGTGGGGCCGTACTTCTCCAAGAATTCGCCGCGACCTTCGAGCAAGAGCACGGTACCGGCGGTCCGCGCGTCGCGCGGGCGCGCGAGCGCAGCGCGCAAGGGTCCGATCGCGACCGGGACCGGGAACGTTTCGACCGCTTCCACCGGCCACGGCACGGCTCGCTCCTTCGCTCTTTCCCTCCGCCGCGCGGCTTCTTAGCGGATCGCGAGCGAGGGGAGGAGCGCTCGCGCGCCGGCCCCGGCCGATCGTGCATGAGCACGAGGGAAATGCGCCGGTTGCGCGGGTCGTTGGGATCGGCCGCGACGAGCGGCTCGACATCCGCGCGCCCGACGACCTCGGCGATCCGCTTGGGATCCAGTCCCGCTTCGATCATGGCCGCGCGCGTGGCGTTCGCCCGGTCGCTCGACAAGCGCCAATTGTCGTAACTGCCGGAAAGGTACGGGCGCGCGTCGGTGTGTCCGCGGATCGAGATGCGGTTCGGCATCCCCGCGATCGCCTGCACCACGACGGCGAGCAGGCGTCGCGTGTGAGGATACATGGCGTCGCTGCCGAGAGGAAACATCGAGGTCTGCTCGCGGTCGACGATTTGGATCCGAAGACCTTCCGGCGTCTGGTCGAAGACGAGACTCTCTTTGAGCTTCGCGAGCTCCGGCGCGCTCGAGAGGGCCGCTTCGATCGCCCGCTTGGCGGCTTCGAACCGCTCCTGCTCCCGCCGACGCCATTCCCGCTCGAAGGCCGCATCGTCGAGACGGGCGAGGTCCGCGGGTTCGTTCGCCGCCCCGAGCGCGAGCTCGGTCGCGTCTTCCATCCGGTCCTCCGCGCGCATCGCGACCGAGGTTTGCAGCGAGAGCGGAGAACTCGGGGTGCGCGGGACGTGGTCGGGCACCACCGTGAGCCCCTGCAACGCGCCGCCGACGCCGCCGGGCGGTCCCGTCTGCGCCACCGCCTCGCTGAAATATTCGGCGAGGCCTTTGAGCACGTCCTCGCTGGAGGTGCTGAGAAGCCACAACAACAAGAAAAACGCCATCATCGCGGTCACGAAGTCCGCATAAGCGACTTTCCACGCACCGCCGTGATGGCCGTGTCCGCCTTCCTCGACGATCCGGCGCAAGACGATCGGCCGATTGGGCTTGCTCCCACCCTTTCCGGTTCCCGCCACGTTTCCCTCTCGTCATCCCGCCAGCGGATCGGTCGGGATCGCCGCCAACAACTCGTCCAGTTCCTGGAACGTCGGCTGCAATTCGCTCGGCACGTTGCCCCGCGCCAACTCGACGGCTACCGGCGCCGAGTGTCCCTGCAGATAGGCGACGAGGCAATCACGAATGATCGCATAAAATTGACCGTCTTGCCGGTAAACCTGGTCGAGCTTGGACGCGAAGGGTCCAAAAAAGCCGTAAGCCAAGAATACGCCGAGGAACGTTCCGACGAGAGCGCCGCCGATCATTTTTCCGAGAATTTCTACCGGCTCGTTGATCGAGGCCATGGTCTTCACCACGCCGAGGACGGCGGCGACGATGCCGAGCGCCGGCAGAGCGTCGGCCACCGTTCGAATCGCTGCTGCCCGGGCGTGGAGTTCGGCGTGGTGCTTCTTGAGCTGGCGTTGCATACAGTCTTCGACCTGATACGGATCGTCCATACTCATGGTCATCATCCGCAATGTATCGGCGATGAACGGCAAAGCGAAGTGATCTTGTTGAATCTTCGGGAACTTGCTGAAGAGACTACTCTCTTGCGGACGTTCGAGGTGCGGCTCGAGCGCGAGAACACCTTTCGTTTTCAACGTCTTTACGATCATGAACATGAGCGAAAGGAGGTCTCTGTAGTCGTTCCTGGTCCATTTCGGACCGCTGAAGACGTACTTGAGGTCGGCGAGTGTCCCTTTGACCACGGAAGCGTTGTTGGCGACCAGGAAAGTTCCGGCGGCGGCACCCCCGATCATCATCAGCTCGAACGGCAACGCCTTGGCGATGATGCCGAATTTTCCTCCGGCGAGCAGATAGCCGCCGAAGACCATGGCGAAGACGACGACGATGCCGACGATCGCGAGCATGCCCCGAGCCCCGTTCGTCCCGGGGCAAGAGCTAACGCCGGCCCGTTAACGATGCGTGAAGCCCCTCGGTCCGCGCACCCTCACGTCGCCGCGCGACCGGCGCGCAAGAGCCGCTCGCGCTCGCGCTGCCAATCCCGTTCGCGCAGCGCGGCGCGTTTGTCGTAGAGGGTCTTGCCGCGCGCGAGCCCGAGCTCCACCTTCGCCCAACCGCGCGGCGAGAAGTAGAGCGAAAGCGGCACCAACGTCATCCCCTTGCGCTGGAGCGCACCCTTGAGACGTTCGATCTGGCGGCGGTGGAGGAGAAGCCGGCGCGGACGCCTGACCTCGTGGTTGAACCGGTTCGCCGCACCGTATTCGGGGATGTAAGCGTTGAAGAGCCAGAGTTCTCCGCCCATCTCCGCGGCGTAGGCTTCCGTGATCTGAGCTCGCCCCTCGCGCAGCGATTTCACCTCGCTGCCCGTGAGCTGAATCCCCGCTTCGATCCGCTCCTCGATCGTGTAGTCGTGAAAAGCCTTTCTGTTGACGGCGACGACGCGCCGTTCGCCTTCCCGATCCGCGCCGGGTCTCGGTTCGTGACTCACACCGCGATCCCGACCGCCGCCAACGCCTCCTCGATCCGCGCTCGGTTGGCCTCGCTCGGCATCACGAGCGGCAAGCGGATCTCGGGCGCGATACGACCGAGGCGGCTCAGGGCGTATTTCACCGGCCCGGGGTTGGTCTCGCAGAACAGCGCCCGGTGCAAGGGCATGAGCTTGCGATGGATCGCGAGAGCCTCGGCGTGCCGACCCGCCGCCCAGGCGTCGTGCAAGGCCGCGCACAGAGCGGGTGCCACGTTCGCCGTGACCGAGATGCAACCGTGCCCACCGTGGGCGAGGAAGGCCACGACGTTGGCGTCTTCTCCGGAGAGCTGGCAGAACTCGGGACCGCAGGTCTCGGCGGTGAGCAGCGGACGGACGATGTCGTTCGTTGCGTCTTTGACCCCGACGATATTCGGCAACCGGGCGAGCCGCGCCATGGTCTCCGGCGTCATGTCGACGACGCAGCGCCCCGGAATGTTGTAGATGATGATCGGCAGATCGACCGCGTCGTGGATCGCCTTGAAGTGCTGGTAAAGACCTTCCTGTGTGGGCTTGTTGTAATAGGGCGTGACCACGAGAGCCGCGTCCGCTCCGACCTTTTTGGCGTGACGCGTCAGGCTGATCGCCTCCTCGGTAGAGTTGGAACCGGTGCCGGCGATGACCGGTGCCCGACCGGCCACGGCCTCCACGCACAGCTCGATCACCCGCTGGTGCTCGGCATGGGAAAGGGTCGGGCTCTCGCCCGTTGTCCCCACCGGTACGAAGCCGTCGGTCCCTTGGTCGAGGTGCCACTCGACGAGGTCCTGGAAGGCGCGCTCGTCGATCGCGCCGTTGCGGAACGGCGTGACCAGCGCCACGATCGAACCGCGGAACATGGGTCGACCTCTTCGTCTCGCGCCGACGTCGATTCGCGCCGAGCCACGATAGGGCTCGCGCTCGCGGGCGACAAGCGCGGGGGGAGCAAGACCGATCGCCGATCGAGGAGCCGAATACGGCCATGGCGCAACCGGTCCGGGTCACCTTCCTCTTGGCCTCGGCACTCGTCGTCTGCGCTCCTTCCGTCTCGAGCCAGGAGACCTCGGTCCGCGCCGTCGTGCAAGCAGCGGCACGGCGCGATTGGGCCACCGCCGAGCAATTGGCCGCCCGGCTCGCCCGAACGCCGCTTCCGACCTGGGTGCAATGGCGGCGCCTGCGCGAAGGCGACGGTGTCGACTTCGCAGCCTATCGAGAGTTCCTCGATCGGGCGCCGCACTGGCCCGAGATCGCCCGCTTGCAAGCGCGCGCCGAGGAACTCTTGGACGATCGCGCGAGTGCCCCCGAGATCCTCGCCTTCTTCGCCAATCGCGAACCGCGCACCGCGGTCGGTCGGTTGCGCCTCGCCGAAGCGCTGTTCGCGAGCGGTCGGATCGAGGAAGGCCGCGAGTTGCTGCGCCGGCTCTGGGTCGCCGACGATCTCGCGGCCGCCGACGAACGACGGCTGCTCGAGCGTTTCGGGGCGCATCTGCGGCGAGAAGACCACGAGCGTCGCCTGTCGCGTTTGTTGTGGGACGGCCGAACGGACGCGGCCCGCCGTCTTTTGCCTTTCGTCGACGGGCGCCGCCGCGCGGTCGCGGAAACCCGGCTCGCCTTGCAGGCCGGGGGCAAGACCGCTCAGCGCGCCCTTCGCACCCTCCACGAGGCCGTGGCCTCGGATCCGGGGGTCGCCTTCGACCGGATCCGCCTCGAGCGGGCGCGCGGGCGGGTCCAGGCCGTCCAGAGGCTGCTGCTCGCGGTCTCGAGCGAAGCCGAGCGGCCGGCTCTGTGGTGGACGGAGCGACATCGGGTCGTACGCGAGGCGCTCGAGGCGGGCGATGCGCGCTTGGCCTACCGCCTGGCGACGACGCATCGGCTTCCGCCGGGACCGATGCTCTTCGAGGCGGAGTGGCTCGCCGGATGGATCGCTCTCCGTCTTCTCCAGGCGCCGAACGAAGCGAGCCGCCACTTCCGGATCGCCTACGAACAGGCGACGACCCCGCTCGGTCTCGCCCGCGCGGCTTATTGGGCCGGACGCGCGTCGGCGGCGATCGGCAAACAGGCGGAAGCTCGCGAATGGTACGAGCGCGCCCTGCGCTGGCCGCTGACCTTTTACGGTCAGGTCGCCGCGGCCGAACTCGGCCGTCCTCCGCCCGTCCCTCGGAAGCCACCGACGCCCGATGCAGAGACCCGGGCGGCCTTCAAAAAACTCGAACTGGTCTCGTTGACCGAGCTCTTGTGCCGTGCCGGGGCACCGGAGGAGGTCGGTCCGCCGATCCGGCGGCTGGCCCAGGACAGCGGCGACGACGGACCGCGCCTCGCGCTCGTCCTCGAGCTCGCGCTCGCCTGCGGCAGGCTGGATCTCGCGACCGCGCTCGGCCGAGCTCCCGTGCGCGAGGGCCGGATCGATCCCGCGCTCGCCTTCCCGATCCCGCGCCTCGACGGTCTCCTGGAGCCGAACGTCCCGGTCGAGCCGGCTCTGCTCCTGGCGGTGGCGCGGCAAGAGAGCCAGTTCGATCCGCGTGCCGTCAGTCCGGCCGGAGCCCGAGGTCTCATGCAGCTGATGCCGGCGACCGCGCGGCTGGTCGCGCGGGAGCTCGGTCTGCGATTCGACCAAGACGCACTTCTCGACCAGCCGAGTTATAATGTACGGTTGGGAGCTTTCTATCTCGCGAGCCAGATCGAACGTTTCGGCGAGCCCGCGCTCGCCCTCGCGGCCTACAACGCCGGCCCCGGCCGCGTGTTGGCGTGGCTCGACCGCAACGGCGATCCCCGCGGGGCCGGCCGCCACGCTCTTTTGGACTGGATCGAGCGGATCCCGTTCAGCGAGACGCGCAACTACGTCCAACGGGTTCTCGAGGCGGTCGAAATCTATCGCCGTCTGTTGAGCGAATCGAACGCGGCCGCGGTCCCTCTCGGCGCACCGAGCCCGCAAGCGGGCTTCGATGCGTCATCGCTCGAAGAGCCCTCGTGATCCTCGCACCCCATGCCGTCCCGAGCGGAAAGCCGCGCGATCGCGAGACCACGCGCCAGCGTGCGAGGTCCCGTCTCCGTCCCGGAGACGCCTTCCGCCCCGCTCTTCGCGCCTCCGATCCACACGCCGACCGTTTCCCCCGGTCGGCACTCGACACCTCCAACCACGCGCGAGGCGCGACCGGGTCTTCGGCCATGACCAACGCACCGCTGTCACACGCAGGAGAAGCCGAGGTCGCCCTCGAGACGATCCGAGAGGCCGCATCGCGCCTCGCGGGGGTGGCGGTGCGGACACCGCTGTTGTGCGATACGCCACTCGATCGGCTGGTCGGCGGACGGCTCCTTTTGAAAGTCGAACCTTTGCAACGGACGGGATCGTTCAAATTCCGCGGTGCTTACAACGCGATCGCACAGAGTGCGAAATCCACTGTCGTCGCTTGGTCTTCCGGTAACCACGCTCAGGGCGTGGCGCTCGCCGCGGCGCTCCTGGGGAGGCGGGCGATCATCGTGATGCCGGCAGACGCGCCGCGGATCAAAATCGACCGCACGCGCGCGTTCGGCGCCGAGGTCGTGCTCTACGACCGCGTGCGCGAATCGCGCGAGGCCGTGGGAACGCGCATCGCACTCGAGACCGCGGCCGAGATCGTGGCGCCTTACGACGATCCCCGCGTCATCGCCGGCCAGGGCACGGTCGGTCTCGAGATCGTCGAGCAGGCCCGCGCCGCGGGTCGCGTTCCCGACCTCGTCTTCGTGCCCTGCGGCGGCGGGGGTCTCGTCGCCGGCTGCGCGACCGCGCTGAAAGGACTCCTGCCCCGCGTGCGCGTTTTTTCCGTCGAGCCGGAGGGGCACGACGACACGGCGCGTTCCCTCGCCGCGGGCGAGCGCCTCGCCAATCCCCCGGGCGTGCGTTCCTTCTGCGATGCCCTGCTCGCTCCCGAACCGGGCCGGCTCACTTTCGCGATCAACCGACGGCTCTTGGCCGGCGGTCTCGTCGTCTCGGACGCGGAAGTGCGCCGCGCGATGCGGCTCGCCTTCTCCGAACTCAAGCTCGTGCTCGAACCCGGCGGCGCGGTGGCGCTCGCCGCGGTTCTTTCGGGACGCGTCGACTGTCGCGGCCGCACGGTCGCGGTGGTGCTCTCGGGCGGCAACGTCGATCCCGAGCCTTTCGCCCGCCTGCTCCTCGAGCCCGCGGACCCCGGCTAGCGCGCCAAACGCGCGTCGCGATCGCGGTAGAAGGCGAGACCGGCTCGGGTACGCGACGCGCCGCCGCGGCTCGATGGACAGGAACCCGATCCGTCGCTAAACGGGAGCGCCGCCGCGGTCGGCGTGACCGCGCGCGCGTCAAGCACGATCCAACGTCGCGCGCCGCCATCGGTTCCTCCGCCGAGGTCCGGACGCGCAAGCCGGGGTCCTCCTCGATGCTGCAGACGATCTTCATGTTCCTCGTGATGTTGAGCGGTATCGCCGGCGTGGCCTTCGGGCTCGCCACTCGCAACCAGGTGTTGAGCCTTTCCACCGGCACACAGCGCATGCAAGAGATCGCGGCCGCCATCCAAGAAGGGGCCCGCGCTTATCTCAACCGGCAATATACGACGATCGCGATCGTAGGCGTAGTGATTTTCGTATTGTTGTTCTTCTTTTTGGGCTGGGCTCCGGCCGTGGGCTTCGCGCTCGGCGCCGTCTTGTCGGGTCTGGCCGGTTACATCGGCATGAACACCTCGGTCCAGGCCAATGTCCGCACCGCGCAGGCGGCGAGCCAGGGCGGCCTGGCCGCCGGGCTCGACGTCGCCTTCAAGGCCGGGGCCATCACCGGGCTCCTGGTCGTCGCGCTGGGGCTGCTCGGCGTCGCGGTCTATTACAGCTTTCTCCTCGCGGTCTTCGGGACGGCCGATCCCGCCTCCATGCGCCGCGTTCTCGAAGCGCTCGTGGGTCTTTCCTTCGGCGCTTCGTTGATCTCGATCTTCGCGCGCCTGGGAGGCGGCATCTTCACCAAAGGCGCGGACGTGGGTGCGGATCTGGTGGGCAAGGTCGAAGCCGGCATCCCCGAGGACGATCCCCGCAACCCGGCGGTGATCGCGGACAACGTGGGCGACAATGTCGGCGACTGCGCCGGCATGGCGGCCGACCTTTTCGAAACCTACGTGGTCACGGTGGTCGCCACCATGCTGCTGGGCGCGATCTTCTTCGTCGGGGATCAGGCGCGCCTGTTGATGCTCTATCCGCTCGTCGTCGGCGCGACTTGTCTTCTCGCCTCGATCGCCGGGACCTTCTTCGTCAAACTCGGTCCCGACAACAACATCATGCGGGCGCTCTACAAGGGGTTCTGGGGCGCCGCGGGCATTTCGGCGATCGCTCTCGTCCCCGTCACCTGGATCGTGCTCGGGTTCGGCGCGACCGGCTACGAAGCCAAGGTGGGCGGAGCGACTTCGGTCGCCTTCGGCGGTCGCCACGTGTTCTATTCCGCGCTCGTCGGCCTCGCCGTCACGGGCCTGATCATGTGGATCACCGATTATTACACCGGCATGCATCGGCCCGTGCTGTCGATCGCCAAGGCTTCGACCACCGGACACGGCACCAACATCATTCAAGGGCTGGCGGTCTCCATGGAGGCCACCGCCCTCCCGGTGATCGTGATCTGCGCCGGAATCCTGATCGCCTACCTCAACGCCGGTCTGTACGGTGTCGCGGTCGCGGCCACCTCCATGCTCGCGCTCACCGGTCTCGTCGTGAGCCTCGATGCCTACGGTCCGGTCACCGACAACGCCGGCGGCATCGCCGAGATGGCCGGCCTCGACAAGTCCGTCCGCGTGCACACCGACGCTCTCGATGCCGTCGGCAATACGACCAAGGCGGTGACGAAGGGCTACGCGATCGGCTCTGCCGGTCTCGCCGCGATCGTGTTGTTCGCGGCTTACGTGCAGGATCTCAACCACTACTTCCCGGGCCTCGAGGTCGACTTCAGTCTCTCGAATCCCTTCGTGGTGATCGGTCTGTTCATCGGTGGGCTCCTGCCCTATCTCTTCGGCTCGCTCGCGATGCAAGCCGTCGGTCGCGCCGCCGGCTCGATCGTCGAAGAGGTGCGCCGGCAGTTCCGCGAGGTGAAGGGCATCATGGAGGGGACCGCCAAGCCGGATTACGGTCGGGCCGTCGACATGCTCACCCGCGCCGGCATCCGCGAGATGATCGTGCCCTCGCTCCTCCCGGTGCTGGCGCCGATCCTCGTCTATCTCGTGATCGCCGCCATCGCCGGACGCGCGGCCGCCTTCACGACCCTGGGCGCGCTGTTGTTGGGCACCATCGTGACCGGGATTTTCGTCGCGATCTCCATGACCTCGGGTGGGGGAGCCTGGGACAACGCCAAGAAGTACATCGAAGAGGGTCATTACGGCGGCAAGGGCTCGGACGCCCACAAGGCGGCGGTGACCGGCGATACCGTAGGCGACCCCTATAAAGACACCGCCGGTCCGGCCGTGAATCCGATGATCAAGATCACCAACATCGTGGCTCTGCTCTTGCTCGCCGCCTTGGCGGCGCTCTGAGCGAGCCGGAGCGGATCGCGAGGGCCGCGGTCGACGCCGCGGCCCTCGCTTTCTGCATCTGAACGCGTGGTGCCCACGCGCGGTGCCGCCCGCGGCTGTGTCTCAGTAAGGCCCCGGTCCCCGTCGGCGCAGGAGAGGATCGGTGGGCGTATTGAAACGGCCGATGTTGCCGACGATTTGTTCCCAGAGAGTCAACTCGTTCCCGCGCGTCGGTGTCGTATCGGCGACGGGTTCGATCGGCTGAGCGTCGTGCAATCCGTTGACCTCGACCCGAGCGACGAGGCCCCTCTCGTCGAAGACGATCGCGACCACTTCCTGGTCGACGAGCTTCTCCTGGTAGAAGTTCGCCCGCTCTTTACGTTGCGCCACGTAGTACCAAGTCTTGTCATCGAGCGTGGCCACCGTCGATGGCGATCCGAGCAAGCGCCGGACTTCCTCGCGACTGGTCACTCCCGGTCGGATCGCATCGAGCCTGGCGGTGTCGAGCCGATAGCCATGGTTGATCACGGTCGGCGTACACGCGGAGATCGCCAGGGCGAGCGACGCACCGGCGAGAGCGCGCGGAAAACGCACAACCATCCCCCACCTCCGAGGGCTTCCGAGCCGATGGCGGCGCGGGTCTAGCACCGATGAGCGCGAGCGACCAGAGCGGCGGCCCGGGCGGCTGGTGGCGACGCTGGCGCGCGAAAGCGCGAGCGGAACGGGCTCGCGTCGAACGCGCGCGTCGGCTGTACGCTGACGCGGCCGCGCGGGCGCGTCGGCCACGTCTTTATACGGACTTCGGCGTTCCGGACACGCCGGACGGTCGGTTCGAGATGCTGGGCCTCGAGATCGCGCTCGTTCTGCGCCGCCTCCGGAGCCTCGGAGATCCCGGGACCGAGCTCGCGCGCAGCCTTCTCGAGGTGCTCGTCGAAGATCTCGACCGCAATTTGCGCGAAATGGGGATCGGGGATCTTTCGGTGGGCCGATACGTCAAGCGCATGGTCGGCAGTCTTCTCGCGCGCGCCGAAGAGCTCGCACGGATTCTCGATCGCGACGACGAGGCGGCTCTGCGCGCGTTTCTGCGGCGGACCGCGTGGCCGGGCGTCCCCGAGCCCTCCGACGACCTCGTCCGCGCGTTCGCTGCCGAGGTCGCGTGCACGGCCACGCGGTTGCAGGCGATCGCCGATGCAGCCCTCCTCGCCGGTCGATTGGACGAGAAGCCCGAGTTCTCCGGAGAATCCGGTTGACCCCCTTGCGAGGCCGACTTAGCTTTGCGAGTTGTGCGCAACGAGTGACCGAGTTCGAGTTTCGGGACCTCGCTCGGGCGAGGCAGGATCGGGGATCCGTGACGCTTTCGGCAGACGAACGCGAGCTGAGCCGGACGATCGAGGTGATGCGCGTCCCTCCCGGCGGACGCTCCTTCGCCATCGTCGCGAGCCCTTCCGAGCGCGAGGCGCTCGCCCGTCGGCTGCGTGTCGAATCGATCGGGAAGCTCGAAGCGCGCGGCCGCGTCGCGTGGCTTCCGGGCGGCCAGATCCTGGAGGTGGACGGCCGCATCGAGGCGCGGGTGACTCAACTCTGCGTCGTGACCCTCGAGCCCTTCGAGCAGACGCTCGCCTTCTCGTTCACGCGGCGCTTCACCCCGCTCAAGGAGCCGCAGACGGGCGAAGTGGTGATCGACGTCGAGCGCGACGAGCCCGAACCCCTCGAAGGCACGGTGCTCGATCTCGGCGAGATCGTGGCCGAAGAGCTCGCCCTCGCGCTCGACCCCTATCCGCGCGGACCGATGGCGGACGCCGCGATGCGCGCGTGGGAGGAAACCGCGCGCGACGAGCCGGCGGCGACGAGCGAGAGCGCGACGATCGCCTCTGGTCGACACTGAGGACGCTCCGGTGAGCTTGCGGATCGCTCTCGACGGAATGGGCGGGGACGCCGCTCCGGGCATCGTCGTCGACGGAGCCGCGTTGGCTTGCGAGGCCGACCCCGAGCTCCGGTTCCTCCTCTTCGGGGACGAGGGCAGGCTCAAGCCCGAGCTCGACAAACACCCGAGCCTCCGCCGCGCGGTCGAGCTCGTCCACACGCCCGATGCGATCGGACCCGAGGTCAAGCCGTCCATGGCCCTGCGCCAAGGCCGCAACTCGAGCATGCGCCTGGCCATCGATGCAGTGCGCGACGGCCGCGTCGCCGCCGCCGTTTCGGCCGGCAACACCGGCGCGCTCATGGCGATCGCCAAGATCGTCTTGCGGACCTTGCCCGGTATCGACCGTCCGGCGATCTGCGGGGTGTTCCCGTCGCGGTCGCGACCGGTGGCGATGCTCGACCTGGGTGCCAACGTGGCCTGCGATGCCGGCACCTTGGTCCAGTTCGCGGTCATGGGGACGGTGTTCGCGCGCGCCCTCCTCAGGCGCGAAACGCCGGTCATCGGGCTCCTCAACGTCGGCACCGAAGATCTCAAAGGAGACGACGTCGTGCGTCGGGCGGCGGCGATGTTGAAGCAGAGCCCGCCCCCGATCCGCTTCGGCGGGTTCGTCGAGGGCACCGATATCGTCGACGGTGCCGTGGACGTCGTCGTGACGGACGGGTTCACCGGCAACGTCGCGCTCAAGATCGCGGAAGGTGTGGCGCGCTTGTTCCGGGATTCGCTCAAAGAGGCCTTCACCGGAACCTTGCGCGGCAAGCTCGGCTATCTCGTGGCACGCCCGGCGCTTCTGCGCTTGCGCGAGCGGTTCGACCCCCGTCGGCACAACGGAGCCATGTTCCTCGGTTTGAACGGTGTCGTCGTCAAAAGCCACGGGGGAACCGACGCGCTCGGCTTCTCCAACGCGATCCGCGTCGCGGCCGACCTCGTCCGTCAGGACACGAACGCGCGGATCACCGAAGAAATGGGCGCGTTCCGACACGCGCTCGAACCCGTCCAGGGCGCGGCCGCTTCTTAGCCGGGTGCGAACGATCGTGCTCCGCTCGCTCGTGGCCGGCATCGGCGGCTATCTCCCGGCGCGGATCGTCACCAACGCGGAGCTCGCCCTCGTCCTCGACACCTCCGATGCCTGGATCCGCGAACGCACCGGCATCACGCGACGCCATGTCGCAGCCGACGACGAGCTCACTTCCGACCTCGCGGTCGAGGCCGCTCGGCGAGCCTTGCAGAACGCCGACCTTCCGGTCTCGGCGGTCGAGCTCATCGTCGTCGCCACGAGCACGCCCGACCACACCTTTCCGGCGACCGCCACCGCCGTCCAACGCAAACTCGGGGCGCCGATCGGGATCGCCTTCGACGTCCAAGCGGTGTGCGCCGGCTTCGCCTACGCCGTCGCGGTCACCGACAGTTTCCTGCGCGCCGGCCACGCCCGCACCGCTCTCGTCATCGGCGCCGAAACCTTCTCGCGCATCCTCGATTGGACCGATCGAACGACCGCCGTTCTCTTCGGTGACGGGGCCGGGGCCTTGGTCCTGCGGGCCGAACGGAGCGCGGGCAGGCTCGACGATCGCGGCGTTCTCGCCACGCGTCTGTGGGCGGACGGTCGGCATTACGGCGATCTCTACGTCGACGGGGGGCCCTCCGCCACGCGCACGACGGGCCACCTGCGGATGAACGGCCGCGAGGTGTTCCGACACGCGGTGGTGCGGCTGGCCGAGTCGGTCGAAGCCCTTCTCGCGGATACCGGCTTCGCTGCCGGCGACCTCGATTTGCTCGTGCCGCATCAAGCGAACCTCCGCATCATCGAGGCGGTGGGTCGGCGGCTCGGCCTCGATCCGCAACGCGTGGTCGTGACCGTGGATCGTCACGCCAACACCTCGGCGGCTTCGATCCCCCTCGCGCTCGCCACGGCTCTCGAGGAGGGGCGTCTGACGCGCGGACAGCTCGTCGCCCTCAACGCGCTCGGCGGGGGCTTCGCCTGGGGCTCCGCTCTTCTCCGTTTCTGAGCCGGGGCGTTGACGGAACCCTTTGCGCCATCTAGCGTTTCGATGAGGGTGGGGAGGGACGCCGGTGGCCGGGCGAACCGTGACGCGCGCGCAGCTCGCCGAGGCGGTCTATCAACAAGTCGGGCTTTCTCGCAGCGAATCGGCGGCGCTGGTCGAAGCGGTCTTGAACGAAATCGTCGAGTCGCTTCTCAAAGAAGGCACGGTCAAGATCTCGGCCTTCGGAACCTTCGTCGTGCGGACCAAAGGCCCGCGCGTGGGTCGCAACCCCAAGACCGGTCAAGAAGTCCCGATTCCGCCGCGACGGGTGCTCGTGTTCCGACCTTCGCAAGTCCTCAAAGAGCGCATCAACGCGGGCGGCTCGGGCCGAAGCCGATGAGCGGATCTCCGACCGAGGCCGAGAACCCCGCCGCGCACGGCGACGAGCGCCCCGCCAAAGCGCCCGGAGCGTTCCGGACGATCAGCGAGGTCGCCGCCGAGCTCGGGGTCCCTCCGCACGTGCTGCGCTTTTGGGAGACCCGCTTTTCCCTGCTCCGCCCCCTCAAGCGCGGCGGTGGCCGACGCTACTACCGACCCGAAGACGTCGAGATCCTCCGCACGATTCGCCGCCTTCTTTACGAAGAAGGGTATACGATCAAGGGCGCACAGAAGGCGCTGCGGTCGATCCACTCCGGTGCGCGCGGCGGGCGCGGCGAAGGCGAGCGGTCTTCTCCTGCGCGAACCTCCGCGGCGCTGCAGCTCGGCGGCGAGGCGCGCAGCCGCCTCCTCGCGATCCGCGACGAGCTCGACTCCTTGCGGGCGCTGCTGCAGCGTGCGCTGACGTGATCGGCGCGGGCTCGATTGCCGGCGCAAGAAGGGCCATCTATAGTGCTGGGCACGGCTCACCGCCGGTCGGAGCGTGGCGCAGCCTGGTAGCGCACCAGCATGGGGCGCTGGGGGTCGTGGGTTCAAATCCCGCCGCTCCGACCATTTCCTCCTTTACCGATGACGAAGCGTACGAAAGCGAGTGCGCGTCGCACGTGATCACCTCGTCGCGTGATCACGATATCGTTTGGGCCGAGACGGGCAGGAACACGGGTTCGACGAGCCGCGCGGCCGCGGTGACGAGCTTCTCGACCGCGCGGGCGTGGACCACCTCGCCTTCGACGTAGAGCTCGTGGTTCTGCTCGATCCGGCTCGGATCGTAGGCGTAGTTCACCATGATCCCGTAAGACTCGGCGAGCCCCTTGCGCGAAAGGTCGGCGAGCCAGTTGACCCGCTCGAGCCGCGCGCCGTTTCCCAAATGGAAGCGTGCCACCGGATCGATCGGACGACCGTTGCGACGCGCGCGCACGAGATACCAAGCGCACAGTGCCGTGAGCAGCGGACGCAGAGCCTCCGCGGTCGCCGGGTCCTCGTGCCAATCCGGATCGGCCAATCGCTCGAGCAGCCCTCGCTCGGATTCGGAAAGACGCAGGCGATTTTCGGCGATCGTCTGCTCGAGCCAGCGCGCGAACCCCGGCACCGGGGAGAGAGTCGCGAAGGTCGCGATATGGGGCAGTTCCGATTGCAGCGTCGCGACCACGAGTTTGATGAGGAAATTGCCGAGGGTCACACCTCTGAGGCCCTCCTGGCAGTTGCTGATCGAATAGAAGATCGCGGTATCGGCATCGGCGGGCGAGGCCACGGGCTCGCTCGGATCGATCAACGGCTGGATGCGATCGGCGAGACCGCTCGTGAGCGCGATCTGAACGAAAATCAGCGGCTCGTCGGGCAGCACGGGATGAAAAAACGCGAAGCAGCGTCGATCTTTTGCCAATCTCCGCTTGAAATCTTCGAGAGCACGGAGCTGATGCACTTTCTCGTAATTCTTGAGTTTTTCGAGAAGCGACGCGGGGCTGCCCCAATCGATACGCGTCAATGTGAGAAAGCCGGGGTTGAACCAAGAAGCGAGCAGATGGTGGAGATCGGCGTCGAGCTCGGCGAGCTCGGGCGCGGAAGCGATCCAGCGCAGCAACAACGCCCGCATCTCGACGATCGTACGCGGCCCCCCCGGCGCGGTGTTGAGCCGACGGAAGAGCTCCAGCCGAGGCGATTCGCTCACCCTTCGCAGCTCGGCGAGGGTGCGCGGACCCGGGGCGGCGGCATAGGCCTCGGCCGCGCGCTTGACCGCGTCGATGTCCGGCCCGAACTCTCGGGCCAGAAGGAGAAAAAATTCTCGCCGCTCGGCTTCGCTCATCGCGCGCCACGCCTCGAGCACCTCGCGCGCGAGTGCGAGGGTCGAGGCCTCGCCGCGCACCGAGAGCAGGTCTCGGCAGAGGACACCGATCGGCCTTCGGCGGGAGCCGAGCCGGCGACGCACGAATTCGCGGCCGGCATCGGCGATCGACGACCAGAGCTGATCCAATCGACTCGCTCGCATTCGCCCGCCCTCGCTCGCGATCATCGGTCCCGCCACGAGCGTAGCCCTTTTCGGTGAAGACCCCGTTGAGACTATGGCGCAAGCCCTCTCGCCCGCCCAGAGCCGCAAGCCACGATCGCGATTCCATCGGCCTCATCCCGAGCCCGGCCCGAAACGCTCGAGCCAGCGTTCGAGCGCGGCGAGCGTGGTCTCGCTCACGTGGTGCTCGATGCCTTCGGCATCGTGAGCCGCGGTCTCGCGATCGACACCCAGTGCCTCCAGGAAAGCCAAGACGACGCGGTGGCGGCGACGACAGAACTCGGCGAGCGTGCGACCGCGGTCGGTGAGAAAGATCGCCCGATAGGGCTCGGCTCGGACGTAGCCCTCGCGCTGCAGCCGGGCGATCGCGGCCGCAACGGTCGCGGGTCGCACACCGAGCCGGCGCGCGAGGTCGATCGCACGCGCCTCGCCGGTCGCCTCGGTGAGCTCCGCGATCAATTCGACGTAGTCTTCGGTGCGCTCGTGGCGGTGATCCGCGCGAGCCCGATCGAAGCTCGCGGCCCGCGCCCGCGGGTCGCGACGCCGCTCCTCCACGCGTTCGGTCCCCTTCTCAGACCCGCTCTCGGCGAACGAGGATCCCGTAGCGTGGCGCGAAGACGACCGCCAGGGTCTGCAGAATACCGGCTGCGAGCGCGATGCCTCCGGCCGCCCCGAAGCCACGCTCGAAGCCGCACAGGAGCGGCGCCCAAGCGGCCAGAGCGTACCCCGAGGCACCGGCAAGCAGAGCCACGAGGGCGGAGAGCGCGATCTGTACGCGCAGGCGATCGGTGAACATCCGCGCGGTCGCGGCCGGGCACACGAACATCGCAACGGTGAGAATGGCGCCCACGGCCTGGAACGAGGCTACGGCCGTGACCGCGCAGAGAAGCAAAAACAACAGCGACAAGAAACGCACCGGGATGCCGAGGCTCCGGGCGTGAGCCGGATCGAAGACGACCATCGTGAACTCTTTGGCGAGCGCGAACAACACCGTTACGACCACGACGGTGACGACGAGCAGCCGGACGAGCATGCTCGGAAGTCGCAACAGACGCTCCGGGTCGAAAATCGCCGACCAGTCCTCGGCTCCGAGCCAGACGACCGTTTCGAGCGAGCCCATGAGCGCGTGCTGGACGTCGAGATGGATCGAGCGCGCATCGCTTCGCTCCAACACCACGACACCGAGAGCGAACAGGCTCGTGAGGACGACGGCGATCGCCGCTCCCGGCTCGATCCGCACCGCGCGTTGGAGAAACTCGATCATCGCCACCGCGAGCACGGACGCCGCGAGCGCGCCCGCGAACATCGCTGCTTCGCTCGTGGTTCCGGTCACGAGAAAACCGACCACGATCCCGGGCAGCACGGCGTGACCGACCGCATCGACGACGAGGGCGCGCCGTTGGAGCACGAGGAAATTGCCGAGCAGGCCACAGGCGAGCGCAGCGAGAGAACCGCTCAGAAGGACCGGGGCATCGACCTCGAGGAAATCGCTCGGATCGATCACGACAGAGCCGTCACCGCTTTCCGCCGACCGAGGCGGAACGCCGGCGCAGTGCGCGCCGCCGCAGCGCCACGGCCCACCATCCGCGCCGCGGTGCGGTGCCCAGGCTCGCCGCGAGCAGAGCGGCCAAGACCAGCACGACCGTGGCCCCCGTGGGCAACCGCGGCAGCAGCGCCGACAGGAACACGCCCGCGCAGGCCCCGAAACCGCCCACCAGAGCGGCGAGGCCGAGCATGTGGCTCAGCCGGTCGACCCACAGCCGTGCGATCACCGGAGGCGTGGCGACGAGGGCGAGCGCGAGCACGAGACCGACGATCGGCAACGCGAGCGCGATCTGGACCAAAAGCAGCCCCGTGAGCAGCAGGTCGAGACGGCGCGACGACCAGCCGTGCGCGTCGGCGAAGCCGGGATCGAAGCACAGAAGCCGGAATTCTTTGGCCGAAAGCGCGAGAACAACGAGCAGAACGAAGGCGCCCGCGGCCAGGAGTTCGGCTTCCGCGCGCAGCATGCTCGCGGCCGAACCGAGCAGAAGGCGCTCGAGCCCCGCTTGTCCGCCCACCGGCAGAGCCTGGACGTAATCCAACAACACGAGCCCGGCTCCGTAAAACGTGGCGAGAACCGAGGCCGTGGCGGCGTCTTCGGGAAGCCTGCGGGTCCGCAGATACGTCTCGACGAGAAGACCGGCCGATGCCGCGCTCAGAACAGCGCCCGAAAACAACAGCACCGGAACGCGCCCCTCGCCGAATAGTGCGAGGCCGACGAGAAAAGCCAGAACCACGCCCGGCAGGGTCGCGTGACCGGCGGCATCGGCGAGCATGACCCGCCGACGGTAGAGGAGAAAGGTCCCGAGAACGCCGCCCCCGGCTCCGAGAAGGCCGGCGCCGCTGGCCACGACCAGCGTGTTGAGCCCGATGCCCGGTCCCGTGTCCCCGAGCACTGCCCGTTACGCCGAACTCGCGGGAGCCAGCGATTCGCGATCGTTCCACGAGCGCACCGGCACGGGAGTGCCGTAGGCCCGGGCGAGGTTGGCGGCCGTCAGCACCCGAGAGGGGGGCCCGAACGCGATCGCTCTGCGGTTCAACAGCAGCACCTCCTCGAAGCGATCGGCCACCGTGTCGAGGTCGTGATGGACCACGACCACCGTCGCGCCTCCGGCTCGCAACTCCGCGAACAGGTCGAGGACGAGCCGTTCGCTGGCGGCATCGATCCCCGCCAAGGGCTCGTCGAGGAGGTAGAGCCGCGCATCCTGGGCGAGCGCTCGGGCCAGAAGCAGGCGTTGTCGCTGGCCGCCGGAGAGCTCTCCTACCGGCCGATCGGCGAGATCCGCGAGCCCCACCCGTTCGAGCCGGGCGAGCGCCGTTCGCAGATGGTGCTTGCGCACCGGACGGAACCAACCGATACGGCGATAGAGCCCCATCGCCACGACTTCCACCGCGGTGATCGGAAAATCCCATTCGAGGCTCGCGCGCTGCGGCACATACGCGACGAGACCCGCACGCTTGTCGAGCGGCCGCCCGAACACGCGGATCGCACCGGACAGTCGCGGCACGAGGTCGAGCACCGCCTTCAAGAAGGTGGACTTTCCGGCTCCGTTCGGCCCCACGATGCCGACCAGGCTGCCCGCCTCGGCACGGAAATCGACCCCCTCGAGAACCGTTCGGTCGTCGTACGCGACGAACAGCCCTCGAACCTCGAGCGCCGGAGGCTCGCCCGCCTCCGCCCACGCGCGCGAAACCGACGACAGTACGCTCATCTTCGTCCTCTCACTCGATCCCGTTCAGCCGACCCTGGAAGCCTCCTGCGGGCGCTTCGCCTCCGAGCGCGCGGGCGATGGTGGTGACGTTGTGATCGATCATGCCGATGTAGGTTCCTTCGTAGGTTCCTGGTGCTCCGAGAGAATCGGAGAACAATCGTCCTCCGATGCGAATCCGATGGCCGCGGGCTCGCGCCCCTTCGACGATTGCCATGACGTTGCGCTCGGCAACACTCGTCTCTACGAACACGGCAGGGATACGCCGCTCGACCACGAGACGGACGAGCCTTTCGATGTCGGCGAGCCCGGCTTCGCTTTCGGTTGAGATCCCCTGGATGCCGATCACCTCGAAGCTGTAGGCGCGGCCGAAATAGCCGAAGGCGTCGTGCGCGGTGACCAGGACCCGCTGCTCGCGCGGAACCGTCGCGAGCACGTCGCGGACGTAGCTCTCCAACCGTTCGAGCTCCGCCTCGTAGTCCCGGGCGCGCTCGAAAAAGACCCGCTCGGCCGATGGATCGAGCCGGGCGAGCTCTCGGGCGACGATCGATGCGAGCGAGCGCCACAGAGCGACTTCCATCCAGACGTGCGGATCGAAACGTCCCGGGAAGGTCGGGTTCGCGAGCAACCGCTCTTCCGGAAGACGTTCGGCGAGACGGACGACGAGGCGCTCGCGGGCCAGCTCTTCGAGAAATCCTTCGAGCTGGGCCTCGAGCCGAAACCCGTTCGCGAACACGGCGTCGGCACGGCGCATCGCGACGATGTCCGCCCGCGTGGGACGGTAGGTGTGGGGATCGACACCTTCGCCCACGAGAACCTGCAACCGGGCGCGATCTCCGGCGACGCGTCCGACGAGATCGGCGATCAGCGCGGTCGTGGCGACGAGGCGGAGGGGCGCGGCGGGAAGGCCCGCCGGTGCCCGAGCAGCCACGACCAGGGTCGCAGCTGTCCAGTGAAGGAGGCTCCGCCGCCGCATCCCGAATCCCCCCTCGGAACGGACACTAACATTTTTCGCTGGATCTAAATTTTTGTCAACACAACCCGGTTTTCGGCCGGGGTGCTTTCAAGGCGAGGCCGTGGCGCGGGCGAACTCGGGACGCCGGAGGAGCTGGCGGGCCTGCTCGTTGCCCTCGGCGGCGGCCGCTTCGCACATGATCCTGGCGCGGCCGGGGTTCTTCTCGGTACCGATGCCCCAGAGATACCGGGCGCAGAGTTCGGCTTTGGCGAGGCTCCATCCGTCTGCGGCCGCCGCTTCCAACAAGCGGATCGCCTCCTCGCGATCGCCGGGCTCGCCGCGTTCGGACAGCGCCCGCGCGAGCTGGTAACGCCAGCGCGGCGCGCCCGGTTCGAAGACCAGCGCGCTCCGACAATCCGCGATCACTTCCGCCAAGCTCGGCCCGGGCTCACCGGGACGGCGCCCGGCTGCGACGCCGATCTCGCACGGGCGCTTGCCGGTCGAAGGTCGCGGCTGAGCCGGTGCGCGAGGTTCGTCCGCCGGTCGTCCGATCGCTCCGACGTCTTTGGCTTGCGCTCGCGCCTCGGCCAACGACCGTTCGAGCCGAGCCGGATCGAGGTTCCCGATGGGCTGTCCGCTCGCCAGGCGGAGGCCGATGTAGGTGTTCCCGTACTCGCGCACCAAGCGCGCGACGTTCGCTGCGGCCTGTTCGAGAGCTCGCAGCCGTGCCGCCGGCGAGGGGGCGCGTTCGGCTTCGCTCATGGCGGCGAGCGCCTGCCGGAGCAAGGCGTTGGCTTCGGCTCGCTCGTCGGCGCACGCCACACTCGCGATCACTGTGACAGCGAGCGCCAATCCGACTTTTTCTACCCAACGCAACATCGCCGCCCTCCTGCGCCCCTTGCCGTCACTTTAAACAACATCGAGCGACTGTTCCACGGTCGAGGTCCTCCGTTGCGCCCGCGCCCCGATCCGGGCAGAAGAGCCGCCGTGGAAGGGAGGAACGCGGATGCGGTACGCTTTGCGTTGCGCATGGTTGATCTTGGCCGTATTGGCGGCGAGTTCGGGCTCGGTTCGGTCGGTGGCGCACGCTGCGGGTGCGAGCGAGGTCGAGCGCGCCAATCGCGACACGGTCGGCATCGTTTCCGGCAGTGTGACGGGCACTTACGCGCGTTTCGCGCAAGATCTCGCCGACGCCCTCGACGCGCCCGGCGAGCTCCGGATCATCGCGATGCTCGGCAAAGGTTCTATTCAGAACGTCGCCGATCTTCTTTATTTGCGAAACGTGGACGCGGCCATCGTCCAATCGGATGTTCTGCAGTATTTCAAGGAGAACAGGGTTTTTCCCGGCATCGAAGAAAAAATTCGATACGTCACGAAGCTTTACAACGAGGAAGTTCACGTTTTGGCGCGTCCCGAGATTTCGAGCCTGAAGGACCTCGCCGGCAAAAAGGTCAACATCGGTCCCAAGGGAAGCGGGACGGCGATGACGTCCAGAATCCTCTTCGATATCGAAGACATTCCGATCGAAGCCCTGCATCTTTCCAACTCGGAAGCGCTCGCCGCGCTCAGAGCCGGAAGTATCGCCGCAGCGGTCTTCGTCGTCGGCAAACCCGCGACCTACTTCCGAGAGATCCGCAACGACCTCGGGCTCCGCTTCCTCCCCGTCGAGCTCACCAAGGGATTGGAGGACGTCTATCTCGACGCCGAATTGACTTCGGAGGATTACCCCAATCTCGTCCCGCCCGGAGAGCGGATCCCGACGATCGCCGTCGGTGCGGTGCTCGCCGTGTACAATTGGAAGCCCGGGACCAGCCGTTTCGATCGCACGAACCGCTTCGTCCGACGCCTTCTCGAGTCGCTGCCGCTGTTGCAGACGGAAGCGTATCACCCGAAGTGGAAGGCGGTCGATCTCCGCGCTACGATCCCCGGCTGGCGGCGCTTGGAAACGGTGGAACAGTGGCTGGCGGCGAACTGAAACGGGTGTTCTTCTCGGTCCCGATGGCGATCGTCGCCGTCCCGGCCGCGATCGCGGTGGCCGAGGGCCGGGCCGAACACGGCCGTGAGCTCGCGCAGGCGTTGTGCAGTCGTTGTCACGCCATCACCGCCTCCGGCGCGAGCCCCATGCCCCAGGCACCGCCCTTTTCGGAGATCGTTCGCCGTTATCCGCCCGAGAGCCTCGCCGAGGCACTGGCCGAAGGTCTGGTCACAGGACACCCGGCGATGCCCGAAATACGCCTCGAACCGCGAGCGATCGCCGACTTCTTGGCCTTTCTGGAAACGCTTTAGATCGCTTTCAGCGGGCTCCGCTCACGTTGAAGATCGTGGCCGCGACGTAGCTCGCCTTGTCCGAGAGCAGCCACACGACGGCTTCGGCGACCTCCTCGGGCCGACCGGCTCGGCCGAGCGGCACGGTCGGGCCGAAACGTTGAATGCGCTCGGGCACCCCCGTGTCGAGCTGCATGTCCGTATCGATGAGCCCGGGTCGCACACCGTTGACCCGGATCCCTTCGGATGCGACTTCTTTTCCGAGGCCCTCCGTCAACAGGTCGATCCCCGCCTTGGCCGCCGCATAGGGCACGAATCCTCCGGCTCCTTTGAGTTCCGTGGCCATCGACGAAATATTGACGATCACCCCGCCACGACCGCCACGCGAGCGCGCCATGCGACGTACCGCCTCGCGATTGCAGATGATGTGCGCGAGCAGATCGGTTTCGATAATTCGCCGGATCTCCTCGATCGGGATGCACGCGAGCGGTGCCGCTTTGTGAATGACCCCGGCGTTGCTCACCAGAGCTTCGACGTAGCCGAGTTCTTCCGCGGCGCGGTCGAAGGCGGCGCACACGGCGCGCGGATCGGTGATGTCGCAACGGATCGTGATCGCGCGTCGACCATAGGCGCGGACGTCTTCGGCGACGCGCTCGGCCGCCGCCTCGCGCTCCCGATAAGCGACGGCGACGTCCCAGCCGTCGCGCGCCGCGAGCCTGCACACCGCCGCACCGATGCCGCGCGAGCCACCGGTCACCAAAACCACTCTGGCCATGCCCCAGACCTCCTCGGGCCGCCTCTTTCTCCGTTAGGCTTCTACCGGGAAATGCGACAATCGGCGCCGCTGCGCGGCAGCCCCGTGTTTTCCGAACGGCGGCCGTGGCGGTCTCAGAGACGGCCGTAACGATCGTCCAAACGCACGATGTCGGCCTCGTCGAGCCGTTCGCCGTGTTGCACTTCGACAAACTCGAGGGTCTCCTCGCCCGGGTTCGCCACCCGGTGCGGGGTTCCGACCGGAACATCGACCGCTTCGCCCGCCCGCAGCTCGAACTCGCGCTCGCCCAAAGTCACCCGTGCCCGACCGCGCAGGATGAACCAGTGCTCGGCGCGGTACCGATGGAATTGAAGCGAGAGGATCCCGCCCGGATCCACGGTGATCCGTTTGACGACGAAACCCTGGTCGACGTCGAGCACCCGCCAACGCCCCCAAGGTCGCTCGTCGCTGTCACCCGTCCGATAGGTCACCTCGCCCATCCTCCGCCTCCTCGCCCTTCCGTTCCCCGACCCGTGCGGCCGCGGCTCCTCTGCGAGCGAAAACGGCCTCGTGGACGTTGGTTCAACCCGGCCAATTCTACGACCGCCCGCAGGCGCGGGGGGCCTCCGTCGGCCGGCGGGTCTTCGGCATCGAGCTCGAGCCGACGGACGAGAACGAGCGGCCGGCTCGTTTCCACCGCGTGCAGGAGCCCGACCAAGCCCTCCATGTCGGCTTCCAGGACGATCCGCAAGCCGACTTCGGTGAACGCCCCGAGTTCGACGGGCTCCAGCACGTGAACGCTGGCGATCTGCCCGCCGCGCTCGCGCACCATGGTCGTCACCGTACCTTGAAGTTCCGCCGCGGCCAGAGCGGGTGTCGCCGCCCGGAGGATCAAGCCCGGCTCGGCGAGCGCGCGTTCGATCAGACGCCGCTCGGCCAGGATCTCCTCGCGCTCGGCCAAGCGTCGCTGCAATTCCGCGATTTCCTCGTCGAGCCGGGCCAATCGCGCATCCTGCCAAGCGATCCAATGCAGCGGAAGCCAAACGAGCATCCCCAGAGCCGCCACGAGCAAGAAGAGAAGCGCGAGCGCGGCACTCCGTCGCAACATCGGCGGAGGCGACCTCACGATCCACCTCGCACCACATTTCCGAGCCGAGCCGACAGGACGAAACGTTCGACTTCGCGCCTGCCCGACCGGCCGTCGAGCGCGGCCTTCGTGCTCGGGGCCTCGAAGCGGACGTCTTGGAAAGCGGCCGCGGCCTCAAGCAACGGCACGAGGCCCGCCGCCTCGGTCGCGTAACCCGCGATCACGAGCCGGTCCCGATGGAGCTCCAGACGTTGGAGGAACACCTCGTCGGGCAGGATTCGGCTGAGCTCCTCGATGATCGTCAACGTCGAAGGCGCGGAGCGCACGCGCCCGGCCAAAAGGTCGAGTTCGGCACGCAGTTCCTCGAGCCGACGCCGGAGCTCGGGCATGTCGGCCAAACGCGCGCTCAACGCCGCTACCGTTCGCTCGCGGTCGGCCAGCACCACGCCGCGAGCGTGGATCTCCGAGACGGCCCAAGCGATGCCCAGAGCCGAGGCGCCACCGAGCGTGATCGCCGCGACCACCGCCGACAAGCGACCGCCGTCGGCGCTTCTGCCGCGCCGCAACAGAAACCGCCCCGGCACGGATTCTTCCAGATCCGCCACATCGATGGGCCCGACGGTCAAACCCAATCGTTCGAGCTGTTCCACGACGCGGTCGACGAGGGGCCGAGGCACGGCGGCGACCACGACTTCCAGCCGACCGTCGGGCAAGAGAGCGGATATCGCGAAGTCGAAGACGGCCTTATCCGCGCTCCAGGGCGTGAGCGCGTCGAGACGATGGGCGAGGATCTCTCGGACTTCGTCCTCGTTCGCCACTGGAAGGACATCGCGCACGACGACCCCGTGGTCGGGCGCGAAGCGCACCATCACCGGCCCCCGGCGTCGCAGGCGAGCGCACACCTCTTCGGCGGAAAGCGACCGGGACGCAGGGGCCGGACGCGTCGCGCCGTCTCGCGCCGGCTCGAGCGTAAAGCCGCCGATCTCGCGCGGTCGGCCGCGCCCGAGTTCGAAGGCCCGCACCCGCCCTTCGCGATAAAATAGACAAAAACGCGGCTTGGCGAAGCGACCCCGTCGTCTCCGCCATCGGAAGATTCCCTCGAGCTCGTCCAGCCACCAGGACACGAACCCGCGCCCGCTCGAGGACTTGGTCGGGAGTGTAGACACGTCAGGACTTCTCGTCCGGCTCGGAGGAACCTCCTACGGCAAGGGGACCCGACCAGTCCACGATCCGCACCGGGCGGATATCGCCGGGACGCAGAGCGAGGACGACGCGTCGCGCCGCCATTCGCTCCCCGGGGGTGCGGGCGAGGATCTCGAGCCGATAGAGATCGTTGGGATCGCGTCGCCGGACGCTCACCGGCTCCACCTCCGCCTGGGGAGACGAACGCCGCGAACGGTCGTCTTTGGTTCCGGCCAGAGCGATGCGCACCTCGCGCGGAGCGAGCTCGACCACGGGTTCGGGAAGATCGGTGCCGAGCGTCAAGAACGCGAAGAACCGGTCCCACGGCCCGGCCGACGGTCCGGATCCGCCTCCCGCCGCCTCCACCACTTCGATCGGATGATCGAGGCCGGGCCGATCCGGCGGCCGCAGCTCTCGGAACGCTTGCGGAGCCCGGTTCTCGGGCGGATCGCCGCTCCGCGTTCCCGTCCTCCGTCGCTCGATGTCGTCGACGAGCGCCCGCGCGCGCTCCCGATCGAACCCGACCAGCTCGGCCAAACGCTGCACGAGCCCGGGCGAAGCGGCGGCGACGTCGACGAGGCCGCTTTCCGCGCGCACGCGCACGGAAACAGCGATGTCCTCGTGCGCGAGCTCGAGAACCGCCGTCCCGGCGCGCAGCTCGAGCTTCTCCGACGACAAGCGCGCGGCAACAATGTGCACCGCCGAAGATAGCGCGGCTCGCAGGCGGATCGAATCGATCTGACGCCGCGCTTCCGGAACCGCCTCTCGGCTCGTGTCCAGAAGAGCCAGAGCGAGGCCGCTCGCTGCCGCGGCGAACCAGAGCGCCAAAAGGAAGGCGCTCCCCGCCTGCGCCCGCACGCGCGCGGCGCCCCTCACTCGCACCCCCTTCCCCTTCGTCGGCCGAGGCACGTCCTGGGCCAGTCGATCGCGAGCCGCACGACCGTCGCCGGCGGCCGACCGTCTTCGGCCCCGAGCCGCACGGCGAGCGGCAAACGCTCCCCGGGCGGCCAATCGGGCCACCAACGCGCCTCGCGCTCGTCGCGCGGCCGGCCCCAATAGGCGAAGCCGAGAGGACGGTCGAAGCGAGCGAGTACCACGGGCTCGGCTTCGTCGAGGCGTGCGAACCCCGTACCGTCTCGGACGAGCGGTGCCCGTCGGGCGACCAGACGCCGTCCGTTCCCGTCTTCTTCGAGCGCGAACTCCCAAAGGTCCAGGGACCCGTGCGCTCGATATTCGGGAGGAGCGTTCACGAAGCGCAGGCGCTCGGCCGTTCCGACGAACGCGGATCGTCGCTCCTCGATCACACCCCAATCGAGGGGGAGGGCTCGGCCGAGCTCCGAACGGAACAGCTCGAGCGCGCTCTCCTCGGAATCCTGTGCCACGGCCGCGCGCCGTTCCCGCTCGGCCGCGCGCCCGAGGACCGCGAGACCATCGGAGGCGACGAGGACGGCGAGCGCGAGAACCGTGACCGCGACGACGAGCTCGAGAAGCGTCAGGCCTCGCTCCCGCGCTCGAACGCCGATCACCGGGAAGCCTCGAAGCGCAGCGTCGACAGGGCGAACGAACGCCCGTGCGCGCGGTCTTCGACCTCGGCCACGATCCGCCAGAGCACGGGCCCGCCGGAGCGCCGCGCGACCTCGGACGGATCCTCGCGTTCTCGGTACAGCCGCCAGAAAAACGTCCCTTCCTGGCCCTCCATCCTCGTCGCTCCGAGAAGGAGGTCGACCCCGGCTCGCTCGAGCAGGGTCTCGGCGAAGCGCGCCATCGCGAGCTCGCGGCGCGCGCGCTCGGCGCGATCGAGGGTGGAGCCGGCCGTCTGCAAAGCAACGGAGAGCGCGATCCCGAGGACGACGATGGCGACCAAAGCCTCGACGAGACCGAAACCGCGGTCGCGGTTCGGCTCAATTCCGGACGCGCACGATCCGCCCGGTGAGGGGGTCGATGCGCAAACGGATCCGGCGACCACTCTCGTCCACCACCGCGACCGTACCACCCGAAGCCGTTCCATCGGGAAAAAATCGTATCGAGACCTGGCCTTCGCTCTCGAGAACGACACCGTGCTCGCCCCAGGGGAGGGGTGCGGAACCGAATATCGTCTCGATCCGAGCGCGGTCGATCGCTCGCTCGCGCGACTCGGACAACGCCCGCGCCGCCTCGGCCGCTGCCCGTTCGAGAGAATTCGCGCGCGGTCCGAGGCGCGGGGCGACGAGCACGAGCCCGAGACCCGCGAGAACGACCACGACGAGCAGCTCGAGCAAGGTGAATCCGGCCTCACCGCCGGCCGCTCGTGACATCTGCCGCCTCGCCCGTGCCGCCCGGGGCGCCGTCCGCACCGAGGGAGAAAAGATCATAAGGCCCCCGCTCGCCGGGCGAACGATAGACATAGGGACGGCCCCACGGATCGAGCGGCAAGGTCGAAGAGTCGAGATACGGACCGCGCCAGCCGCGGACGCCACCCGGATCGCGGATCAGAGCCTGCAGGCCCTGCTGTGTCGAAGGGTAAGATCCCGTATCGAGACGATAGAGATCGAGCGCTTGCTCGAGGCTCTGGATCTGGAGTCGTGCGGCATCCGCCCGGGCTCCGCCGAGATAACCCAACACGCGCGGCCCCACGAGCGCGGCCAAAAGGCCGAGGATCACGAGCACGACCAGGAGTTCGATGAGCGTGAAGCCCGCCGAGCCCGCACGGCGTCGACAATTTCTGTTCGTTTCCATTTCCAGGTCCCGTTGCACGACCCCGGCCGCTCGCGAGTAGCCCGACGCTGCCGGCTTTCACCGCAAGATGTACAGCTCTCGGCTCTCGCCGTCGCGCTCCAGAACGAGTCGATCGGAAGCGACGTCGACGACCTTCCAGCCCTCGACGATCGCCCCTCGCTCCACCCATTGCAGACCGCCTTCGCCTTTCGAGAGAAGAGCGTGTGCCGTGCCGCGCCGGATCACCGTGCCGACCAGACGCACGGCGAACCGCTCCCCCCTCGCCTCCGACGGTGAGGGCTGGCTCGCGCTCGCGGGCTCGGTCGACGCGGGTGCGAGGCGCGGGGAAGGGCGGCGGGTCGGCGCGAACAGGGGGCGCTCGATCGCGGCCGAGAAGTGTTCGTGCGGCGGCACCGCCCGATGTCCGGCGATCGCCGCCAGCGCCGCCATGGTCGGGTTCTCGCCCGCGCGATGCTCGAGCACCGGACGGACGCGTGCGGCCGCGATCGTCGCCGGTGCTTGAGCGGACCCGTCGAGCAGTAGCCACAGGACGCCGATCAGACCCGTCAGGGCCCCGAACTTCCAGAGCGGATGCCGCAACGTCATGCCATCGCTACCGCTCGTTGCAAAGCCACCTATGCTCTCTCTACCGAGCCGTCAACGGGATCCCTGCCTCAGGAAACCGCCCCGGCATGCGGCCGAGAGGCATCGGTTGCCGCTTCACACGCGCCTTCGCCTCGTCGCAGTATCGACGCGCCGGGTTAACAAATCTTCCACCGAAGCGGCTCGAGAAGAGCCGGCGCTTCCAGGCGAGGACACGATGATCCACGAACCACCGATCCTCACTGTGCGGCGCGACTTCCCGCGCCCCACCGCGGCCCAGCTCGCGGCCGTGGCGGCGGCGACGACCGGGTGGCTCGTCGACGCGCAGGACGGGCGCGGCTCGCTCGGCCCCCGGATCAAACCGGTCTTCCCCGACGAACCGGCGCTCAACCGTTGTTTCGGAACCGTGCTCACCTGCTGGTGCGGCCCCGACGACAATCTCGCGCTCGCCGCTGCGCTCGCGATCGCCCGCGCGGGCGACGTCATCGTCGCCTCGGCCGAAGGTTTCGAGGGCAGCGCGATTTGCGGCGATCTGCTCGCCGGCATGATGCGCAACAAGGGTATCTCCGGCCTGATCGTCGACGGTGCCGTCCGCGACCTCGCGGGACTGCGCGAGGTGGGCCTTCCCGTCTTCGCGCGTTCGGTCAATCCCGCTTCCTGCGTCCGCTCCGGGCCGGGAACGGTCGGCCTGCCCATCGTCGTCGAAGGGCGCACGATCGCGAGCGGTGATCTTTTGCTCGCGGATGCGGACGGCGTCGTCACCGTCCCTCTCGCCGAAGCGGACCGCGTGCTGGCTCGGCTCGAGGCGATCAAACAAGCGGAGAACCGAACCCTCGCCGAGGTCCGAGCCGGCCTCGCGGTCCCGGGCTGGGTCGAGGCGCTCTTGAACTCCGACCGGGTCCGTTACGTGGATTGAGGGATCCGTGACGCTCGGGATCGACACCCGACCGGTCGCGCCCACGACCCTCGCTTTGGCGCGGGGACTGCGCATCGTGGCGATCGCTGCCTTTTTGGCTCTGCTCGCGCTTCTCGCCGATGCGCGTTTACGTGCCAAGAGCCGAGAACCCGCCGTGTTGTTGCCGGTCCCGGAGGAGCGTGCGGCACCGGTCCGCACGAGCACGCCCGGAGCCGAGCCGGTGGAAACGACGGGCGCATTCGAGCCGGGCGGCGCGGCTTCCGCTGCGATCCGAGCCGAGGCGACGGCGCCGGAGCCGCCCGCGCAGATGGCGCCGCGCGAGCCCGCGAGCGCGCCGACGAAATCGGCCGCGGGCGAGCCGATCCCTCCCGGCCTCCAGCCGGCACCGGTTCCGGTGCGCGGCTCGGTCCGCGACGGCGTGCTCGCCTATCAGGCGGGCGATTACGCGCGCGCCTACGCGATCTGGCGCCAGCTCGCCGAAGCCGGCAATGCCCGGGCTCGGTTCCACCTCGGCGCGCTCTATCTGGAAGGACGCCTCGGACCACCCGATTACGCGCGCGCGTACCGTTGGCTCGCGCTCGCCGCCGAAGCCGGTCAGAACGTCGCGATTCCGCTGCGCGATCAGGCGGCCAAAGCCCTTGCCCCGGAAACGGTCGCGGCCATTCGCCGGGAACTGGGACTCGCGCCCTCCCCCTGACCCGGACGGCGACCGCGTGGACCGCGCGGGACGCTTGCTCTAGATGCGGGTTTCGGACGCTCAGCCACGGAGACCGCTCGATGGCCGAAGCCCTTTCCGCCGCGGGCTCGACCCCGCGCGTCTTTTTCCGAGCGAGCCTCGCCGAGGTCGATCCCGAGGTGGCCGATGCCGTTCGGGGCGAACTCGCGCGACAGCGCGAGGGTATCGAGCTGATCGCTTCCGAAAACATCGTCAGCCGCGCGGTTCTCGAAGCCCAGGGCTCCGTGCTCACGAACAAATACGCCGAAGGCTATCCGGGACGCCGCTATTACGGGGGCTGTGCGCAGGTCGATCGCGTCGAGGCGCTCGCGATCGAGCGCGCCAAGAGGCTCTTCGGCTGCGGTTTCGCCAATGTTCAGCCGCACTCGGGAGCGCAAGCCAACGGCGCGGTCATGCTCGCGCTTCTCGAGCCGGGCGATCCCATTCTCGGCATGGATCTGGCCGCCGGTGGCCATCTCACCCACGGCGCGAAGGTCGCGCTTTCGGGCAAGTGGTTCAGGGCCTTCGCTTACGGAGTGACGCCGGAAGGTTTCATCGACTACGACCAGGTGGCGCGCCTCGCCCGCGAGCACCGACCGAAGATGATCATCGCCGGGGCTTCCGCCTATTCGCGGATCATCGACTTCGCTCGCTTCCGTGCCATCGCCGACGAGGTGGGTGCTTGGCTCGTGGCCGATATCGCCCATATCGCCGGCCTCGTGGCGGCAGGCGTTCATCCCTCGCCGTTCCCGCACGCCCACGTCGTGACCTCGACCACGCACAAGACCTTGCGGGGTCCGCGCGGGGGCTTGATCCTCACCGACGATGCCGCACTGGCGAAGAAAATCGACAGCGCCGTGTTCCCGGGCCTGCAAGGGGGGCCGCTCATGCACGTCATCGCCGCCAAGGCGGTCGCCTTCGGCGAAGCCCTCCGCCCGGAGTTCAAGCTCTACGCACAAGCCGTGGTCGCCAACGCCAAGGCGCTCGCGGCCGTGATGGTCGAGCGGGGTGCGGCGATCGTCTCCGGCGGTACCGACAACCACCTCATGCTCGTGGACCTGAGGCCCAAGGGCGTGACGGGGAAGGCCGCGCAAGAAGCCCTCGAGCGCGCCGGGATCACCTGCAACAAGAACGGTGTCCCGAACGATCCCCAGAAGCCTACGATCACCTCCGGCATCCGCTTGGGCACGCCCGCCGGCACCACGCGCGGCTTCGGCATCGCCGAGTTTCAGCGGATCGGCCATCTCGTCGCGGACGTCCTCGACGCCCTCGCCGCCAGGCCGGAGGGCGATCCCGCCGTCGAAGCGCGAGTGCTCGGGGAGGTGCGCGAACTCTGTGCTCGTTTCCCGATTTATTGATCCCATCTCGCACCGACCACCGGACCCAGCGCCCCGAGGAGAGGCAGACGAGCGGGCTCGCCCGCGTCCGGGTCGCGACCCGCGCGGAGCACGCATCCGCGCCCCGACCCGCGGCAACCTCGGAGCTCGATGACCGTCGTCGCGGGCGCGATCGCGACGCCCCGCGCCGCCAGACTCGGCAACCATTCCGCGAGGGCGGCGAGGGTCGTGGGACGAGGGTGACCGATGGCCACCGCCGTGCCGAAGGTCCGCGCGATCCGCTCCGCTTCGGCGAGCCGAGCGCGGATGGAAGCGGGTGCGGGGTCGTCGTCGAGGAACAGATCGCGAGCGATCGCCGGAACGCCGTTCGCGCGCGCGATCGCACCGGCGAGGCTGGCCGGTGTGGTCATGCTGTCGACGAACGTCAACGAAAGGCGCGCGAGTTCGCCCATCACCTCTGCCATCGCGCGTCCGTCCGCCGTCAGGCGGCTTCCCATGTGGTTGTTGGCGCCGACCGCACCCGGTACCCGACCGATCGCCCACAGAAGACGCCGACGCAGCTCTTCTCTCGGTAGCCCCGAAAGGAGCGCCATCGGGCCGGGATCCTCGCCACCGCGCGGTTCCATCGGCAGATGGACGAAAACTTGGTGCCCGGCCGCCCGCGCTTCCCGCGCGAGGACGGGGGTGTCGCGACCATAGGGCAGAAAGGACAAGGTGAGCGGAGCGGGCAGGCGGATCGCGCGTCGCGTCGCCTCGGCGTCGATCCCGAGATCGTCGAGGATCACGGCGATGGCGGCCCGTATAGCCGGTTTGGGCGGCTCGGCCGGACGCGGCACGACGACCGCGACCGATCGCTCGGGCGGTGTTTCTCGATTCTCGTTCGAAGCAGACGAGCCGACGACCGCTGGCGCGGGGTTCGGCTTCTGGTCGGACCCCGCGGGCCGCGTTTCCGCATCGGAAACAGACGGGGCGCGATCCGCTGTCTCCCTCCCCGCTTCGGCTCCGGCCGTGCGCCCGGACAGCACGGCCTCGCCCGCGGATCGCCCCGGCGCGGATCGGCTGCGATGTCCGGCCTCGGACCCGGAACCCTGCTCGGGTGCCGCCGTTCGTGCGCCCGAAGGGGACCGTTCCGCCGGCCGGCGCGAGGAGGGCTCGGGAGCGACGGCCACGAGGAACACGAGGATCGCGCCCGCGAGAACGAGGCCGGCACGCAGCGCCGCGACGAGGCGGCGAGCGAGCCCGTGTCGCGCCGTTCGTCTCGCAATGCGCGAAAGGAAAGGGAGTCGCGCGACCGAAGGTTCGATGATCGGCACGTTCTCCTCCGTTCGGAGCCTCGGCCTTGACGTCGGCTCGCGCCTCGGGTTTGCTCCCGCGGCTCGAAAGCCCCGCACCTCCGGCGGCGCCCATGCTCCTGTTGATCGACAATTACGACAGTTTCACTTGGAATCTCTACCACTATCTGAGCGAGCACGGCGCCCGGGTCGAGGTCGTGCGCAACGACGCCGTCACGGTGCAAGAAGTCCTCGCGCAGCGGCCGGCCGGAATCGTGATTTCCCCGGGTCCTTGCGACCCCGATCGGGCCGGCGTCTCGCTCCCTCTCGTCCGTGCCGCGGCCGGCCGTTGCCCCATTCTCGGGGTCTGCCTCGGTCACCAGGCCATCGGCCAGGCCTTCGGAGCCAGGATCGTGCGTGCGCCCGTGCCGATGCACGGCAAGATCAGCCGGATCGAACACGACGGCAGCGGGATCCTCGCGGGCCTGCCTTCACCGTTCGAGGCGACCCGGTACCATTCGCTGTGCGTCGACCCGGCGACCGTCCCCGACGAGCTGGAGGTCAACGCGCGCAGCGAAGACGGGGTGATCATGGGTCTGCGTCATCGCTGGTTCCCCATCCACGGGGTCCAATTCCACCCCGAGAGCATCGAGACCAAGGTGGGCAAGCGTCTTTTGCGCAACTTTCTCGATCTCTGCACGAACGCGGTGCCGGTATGACCGCCGATCTCCAACGCTTCAAGGAGATCCTCGCGATCGTGGCGAGAGGCGAAGCTCTCGACTTCGCCACCGCGCGCGAGGCCTTTTCGATCATGATGTCGGGCGACGCGACACCGGCTCAGATGGGCGCGTTTCTCATGGGACTGCGCGTCCGCGGCGAGACGATCGAGGAGATCGCCGCCGGTGCCACCGTGTTGCGCGAGCGAATGGTCCGCGTGAACGCGCCCCCGGGAGCCATCGATACCTGCGGCACGGGTGGCGACGGAGCCGGCACCTACAACATTTCGACCGCAGCGGCTCTCGTCGTCGCCGCGTGCGGCGTACCGGTCGCCAAACACGGCAACCGCGGCCTCTCCTCGCGCTCCGGATCCTCCGACGTGTTACAGGCGCTCGGCGTGGACATCGACGCGCCCGTCCCCGTCATCGAGGAAGCCATGCGGGTCGCGGGCATCGGCTTCATGATGGCGCCGCGACACCACGGTGCGATGCGGCACGTCGCGGGCCCGCGGACGGAGCTCGCCACGCGGACGATCTTCAACCTCTTGGGCCCGCTCGCCAATCCGGCCGGGGTCAAGCGTCAACTCGTCGGGGTCTTCGCACGTCAGTGGGTCGAGCCCATCGCGATGGTGCTCGGGCGGCTCGGCGCCGAGCGCGCCTGGGTCGTGCACGGTTCGGACGGGCTCGACGAGCTCACGACCACCGGCCCTTCCTGGGTCGCCGAATGGGACGGCACGACGGTCCGGACCTTCGAGGTCGTGCCCGAGATGGCGGGTCTTCCGCGTGCCCGACCCGAAGATCTCAAAGGCGGTGACGCCGCCCACAACGCCGAAGCGATTCGCGCCGTCCTCGCCGGGGTGCGCGGTCCTTTTCGCGATGCCGTCGTGTTCGCGGCGGCGGCTGCGCTCGTCGTCGCCGGCCGCAGCTCGGAACTCGCCCGAGCCGCCGAGCTCGCCTCCGAGGCGATCGACAGCGGGCGCGCGGAACGAGTCCTCGAACAACTCGTGCAGATCACGAACCGCGCGAAGGAGCACACGTGAGTTCGGTACTGGCCCGGATCTGCGCCGACAAACGCGCAGAAGTGGCGAACCGGCGGCTACGACGGCCGCTCCGCGAGCTCGAGCGCGCGCTCGCCTCGCCTCCGCCCCTGCGCGGATTCGCGGATGCGCTCGAATCCGTCGCGGCCGGGGGCGGGCTCGCGCTCGTCGCCGAAATCAAACGCGCTTCGCCTTCGCGCGGGGTCATCCGCGAAGATTTCGATCCGGCGGCTCTGGCGCGCGCCTACGCCTCTGCCGGAGCCACTTGTCTTTCCGTGCTCACGGACGGGCCTTACTTCGGAGGCGACGACGAACATCTCGCGATCGCGCGCGCCGCAGTCAGCCTGCCCGTCTTGCGCAAAGATTTCATCCTCGACCCCTATCAGGTCGTCGAGGCGCGCGTCTTGGGCGCGGACTGCATCTTGCTGATCATGGCCGCGCTCGACGATGCGACCGCGCGCGAGCTCGCCGAACTCGCGCGCGGCCTCGGCATGGACGTGCTGGTCGAGATTCACGACGCGGAGGAACTCGAGCGCGCGCTCGCCCTGCCGACCCGGCTCATCGGGATCAACAATCGCGATCTCAAGACCCTCGCCGTCGACCTCGAGACGACCTCCACCCTCGCCCCGAGAGTACCCTCCGACCGCATCGTGGTCGCAGAAAGCGGGCTTTCGAGCCGCGCCGACCTCGACCGCGCCCGTGCCGCCGGGGCGCGCGCGTTCCTGGTCGGCGAATCCCTCATGCGCGAAGCCGATGTCGCAGCCGCGACGCGGCGTCTTCTGGGGCTGGCGGCATGAGCGGGCTTTCCCATTTCGACCCGGCGGGCAATGCCGTGATGGTCGACGTCGGGGCCAAGGCGGTGAGCGAGCGCACCGCGACGGCGAAGGGCCGGGTTCTCGTCTCCGCGGCGACGGCGCGGCTCATCGCCGAGCGGGGCTTCGCCAAGGGAGACGTGCTCGCGGTCGCGCAACTCGCCGGCATCATGGGGGCCAAGCGCACACCCGATCTCATCCCCCTCTGCCATCCCCTGCCGCTCGAGAAGGTCGCGGTTACCCTCGAGCTCGTCGAGGACCCGCCCGCCGTCGAGATCACGGCGACCTGCAAGGTCACCGCCAAGACGGGGGTGGAGATGGAAGCGCTCACCGCCGTCGCCGTGACCGCACTCACCGTGTACGACATGTGCAAAGCCGTCGACAAAACCATGCGCATCACCGACATCCGTCTCGTCCACAAGGCCGGCGGGCGCTCCGGCGAGTTCGTGAGCGATTGACGGAGCCTTCGCGCACATGCGCGCGATGCTGTCGGTGAACGAAGCGCGAGCCCGGATCCTCGCCGCGGTTCGTCCGGTCGGTCGCGAGTGGGTGGCGCTTCCCGATGCCCTCGATCGAGTTCTCGATTGCGATCTTCCGGCGCGTCACGACCAGCCCCCGACCGCCGTCTCGGCGATGGACGGCTATGCGGTGCGGGCCGAGGACACCGAGCCTCCCGGGCGGTGGCTCGTGATCCTCGGCGAGGCCCGCGCGGGCGGACCCGAAGCCCCGGAGCTGCGCCCGGGAACGGCGGTGCGGATCTTCACGGGCGCGCCGCTGCCGAAAGGGGCGGATGCCGTCGCGATCCAGGAAAACGCCGAAGTCGAAGACGGCAGGGTGCGTTTTTCGCGCGCGTGCAAAGCGGGCGAATTCGTGCGTCCGCGCGCACTCGACTTCGCTCGCGGAGCCAGCGTCCTGCCGGCCGGAACGGTGATGGAGCCCCGGCGGATCGCCCTCGCCGCGGCTCTGGGTCACGCCTGGATCCCGGTTCGACGACGCCCGCGGGTGGCGATCCTCGCCACCGGCGACGAGCTCCTGTGGCCGGGAGAACCGGTGGTACCGGGTCGGGTCGCGAGCTCGAACAGCGTCGGCCTCGCCGCTCTCGTGCGCCGGCTCGGCGGGGAAGCGCTCGACCTCGGGATCGCGCCCGACACCCCCCAGGGTCTGGCCGATGCCTTGAGACGGCTCGACACGATCGATCTGCTCGTCACCTCGGGCGGCGCTTCGGTCGGCGCTTACGATCTCGTTCGGGACGCCCTCGGCCCGATCGGTCTCGAGCTCGATTTCTGGACGATCGCGATGCGGCCGGGCAAGCCCCTGATCTTCGGTCGCTTTCGCGACGTGCCGCTGTTGGGTGTCCCGGGCAACCCGGTCTCCGCGCTGGTGTGCGGAATCGTTTTCGTGCGCGCGGCACTTCTCGCCATGCTCGGCTTGCCGAACGAGCTGCCCGTGGAGGAATTGCCGGTGGCGCGAGACCTGCCGGCCAACGATCACCGCTTCGATCATCTGCGTGCCCGTTGCGTCGAGCGCGAAGGCCGACGGTGGCTGGAGCCCGCCGAGCGGCAGGACAGCTCGATGTTGGCGACGCTGGCGGCCGCCGACGCCTTGATCCTGCGGCCACCGCACGCACCCCCCGTAATGGCCGGAACGCCGGTGCCCTGCGTGCCGTTGCGAGCCGCCCTGAGGCTTCCTTGAGGAAGGCGGTCGCGGCGAGCCCGCCGCATTGACCGCGACCAGGAACGTCTGTAGAACATCGACCGCGCTTCGGTCGGCCCTCGCGCGCTCCGGGAGAGAAGGCGTGCTCACGCAGCGCCAATTTCAACTCCTGCGCTTCATTCACCAATTCATTCAAGAGCGGGGAGTTCCACCCTCGTTCGATGAAATGCGCGCAGCGCTCGGATTACGCTCCAAATCCGGCATCCATCGGTTGATCTCGGGACTGGAAGAGCGCGGCTACATCCGGCGCCTCGCTTATCGGGCGAGGGCCTTGGAAATCTTGAAACCGCCGCTCGGACCGGTACCCGCCCGCCCGAGTCTCTCCAAGGCGAGTGTCGGCTCGGCCGGCCGCACGGGGTCGAACGTGGTCCACGCCGAGTTCGGTACGCCGCGTCGTCCGACGTTCCTGGCCGGGGTCGCGGGCAACGTCGATTTGCCGGTCTACGGTCGGATCGCTGCCGGGACGCCGATCGAGGCGCTCGCTGACGCGAGCACGACGATCGATGTGCCCTCGATCCTTTTGGGCGAAGGTGAGCATTACGTCTTGCAGGTCGTCGGCGACTCGATGATCGAAGCCGGGATCCAGGACGGCGACTGGGTCGTCGTGCGCCGCTGCGAGACCGCGGAGAGCGGAGATATCGTCGTGGCGCTCATCGAAGACCGCGAAGTCACGCTCAAGCGCTTGCGCAAACGCGGCGCTTCGATCGCGCTCGAAGCCGCGAACCCCGCTTACGAAACACGGATCTTCGGCCCGCACCAGGTCAAGGTGCAGGGCAAGGTCGTGGGCCTCTTGCGGCGATACTGAGCCCGCGGACGGCTGGCTAGTTCCAGCTGTGCGGCAGAGGCGGCGCCACGCTCGCGATCTCTTCCGGAACGTCGGTGAAGATCGCCCGTACGCCCCAATCGAACAGGCGCTTCGCTTCGCGCGGATCGTTGACGGTATAAGCCAGCACGGGCACGGCCTCACGGTAGAGCTCGTGCACGAGGGGTGCCTCGAGATGGTGGGCCGCGAGGTGCAAGGTCGTGCAAGCGAGCCGCTCCATCGCCTCCCGCCAATCCGGACCCGCTCGCTCGCGCAACAGCCCGCGCGGCAGTTCGGGAACCTCGTGGCGCGCCGCGAGCAGGGTCTCTTCTTGGAACGAAGAGAGCAGGACGGGAGGGCCGTCGCTCGGCCACACGCGCGCGATCAGCCGTGCCGCCTCCGCGCCGGTGCGCGCCTCTTGGCCGGGGTCGGCCTTGAGCTCGACGTTCACGGCCAACCCCAGATTCGCGAGCAGAGCCAGAGCTTCTTCGAGAGTCGGTACGCGTTCGCCGCGGAAAGCCGGATCGAACCAAGAGCCGGCATCGAGGAGAGCGATCGTCGCGCTGTCCGTCTCGATCACCCGCCCGTGCCCGTCGGTGGTCCGATCGAGGGTCGAATCGTGGATCGCGACGAGCACACCGTCGCGGGTCAGACGGGCATCGAGTTCCACCATCCGGGCACCGCGTTCGTGGGCGAGGCGAAAAGCGGCGAGGGTGTTCTCGGGTGCCGCCGCCGAAGCACCTCGATGCGCAATGACCCGCGGCAGACCGGGCAACGGGAGTTTGAGGCCCGGTCGCCAGGGCTCCCAGTCCTTGCCGTGCATGTCTCCCTCCTTCGTGCTCGGCCGAGGTTCCGGTAGAGTGCGCGCCGCGGAGCGCCGGAGAATTCGCCGTTAGGCCGATGCGCCCGGGTCCGCAAGCGGGTAGACCCGAGGAGCCGATCGCTTCTGGATTTTCGCGTGCGGGACGCCACGACCGTATCCGAGGACACGCCGACCCCGGCCGAGGCCGAAGTCACGGGCGTGGTCGATCGCGTCCTGGTCCACCGACCCGAAACGGGCTTCACGGTCCTTCGGATCAAGGCGTCGAACGGCACCCGCACGGTCATCGTCGGAACCTTGCCCGAGCCGCGCGAAGGCGAGCTCGTGCGCGCGCGCGGCAGCTGGCACGACGATCCTTCGTGGGGTCGTCGGCTCCTGGTCTCGAACCTCGAGCTCCTGCCTCCGGTCACGCGCGAGGCCCTCGTCGATTATTTGGGCTCCGGGATCGTCCCGGGCCTCGGGCCCAAGACCGCCGAGCGCATCGTCCGGCATTTCGGCGAGGCTTTGTCCGAGGTGTTGGAGCATGCGCCGCAGCGGCTCGAGGAGGTGGCGGGTCTGCGCCGAGACCTCGCGACCCGGCTCGTCGAGGCGTGGCGAGCCCAGCGCGCCGGACGCGAACTCCTGCTGTTCCTACACGCACACGGTATCGGCCCCGCCCGCGCCCGTGCCGTGCTGGAAGCCTGGGGCAGGGACGCGTTGGCACGGGTCACGAGCGATCCTTACGCGCTCGCGCGCGAGGTGCGGGGTATCGGCTTCGCCACCGCCGACCGGCTCGCCCTCAGGCTCGGGATCGCACCCGATGCCCCGGTGCGCCTCGTCGCCGCCCTCGAGGAAGCGCTCCGGCGCGCCGCGGAAGACGGGCACACGGCGATCGCGCGCCCGCGGCTGTTGGCTTCGGCGCGCGAGCTTCTGGGCGAGCGCGCGCCCTCGCTCGAGGCGGCTTTGCAGGCCGGACTCGAAAGGGGTCTCGTGTCCGCCACCCGCGTCGACGGGGTCGAGTGGCTCCAGCTTCCGGAGCTCGCCGCCGCCGAAGTCGCGATCGCGCGCGAAATCGGGCGTCTGCTCTCGGCTCCTGCGGGCTGGCGCTTTCCCGATCCCGCTGCCACTGCCGCTCGGACCGCGTCCTCCCTCGGCCTCGTCCTCGCAGCGGGTCAGCGCGCGGCGCTCCTCGCGGCGCTCGCGAGCAAGATCCTGATCGTCACCGGCGGTCCGGGCACGGGAAAGACGACCCTGGTGCGGGCGTTGATTCACGCGTGCGAGGAGCCGGGCCTACGGGTCGCCCTCGCCGCACCGACCGGTCGGGCGGCGCGACGGCTCGCCGAAAGCACCGGTCGCGAGGCGTTCACGTTGCATCGGCTGCTCGAGGCCGAGCCCGGGCGTGGTTTTCGCCGTCATCACGGCAGACCGCTGGCCTGCGATCTCGTCGTCGTCGACGAGATGTCGATGGTCGACACGGTACTGATGCGCGCGCTTCTCGAAGCGTTGCCGGACAGCGCCGGTCTCGTGCTCGTCGGCGACGCCGATCAGCTCCCCTCCGTCGGCCCCGGGCAGGTCCTCGCGGATCTCGTCGCCTGTCCTGCGCTGCGTGTCGCACGCCTGGACGAGATTTTTCGACAAGCGGCGCAGAGCGGCATCGTGCGCAACGCGCACCGCATCAACCGCGGGGAGCTGCCGGTGATCGCCCGCAGCGACGACCCGAGCGGCGACTTTTTCGGGCTCCGTGTCCGCGATCCCGAGCAAGCCGCCGATCGGATCGTCGAGCTCGCGGTACGTCGGATCCCGGAACGGTTCGGCTTGGATCCTTGGGCCGACGTCCAGGTCCTGAGCCCGGTCAACCGCGGGCCGTTGGGGGTACGCGAGCTGAACCGGCGTCTGCAGAACAGCCTCAACCCGACGCCGACGGTCGCGATCGAACGGGGCGGCGTACGGCTCGGTGTCGGCGACAAAGTGATGCAGCTCGTCAACGATTACGAGCGAGAAGTCTACAACGGAGATCTCGGGCGCATCACGGCGATCGATCGGGAAGCGCGCAACGTCGAGGTCGTTTTCGAAGAACGGGCTCACCGTTACGGCTTCGACGAACTCGACGTCCTCGCTCCCGCCTTCGCCGCGACCGTGCACAAAGCCCAAGGGTCCGAATATCCGGCGGTGATTTTGGCGCTCGCCCGCGCCCACGGGCGCATGTTGAACCGGCGGTTGCTGTATACCGGAGTGACCCGTGCGCGCCGGCTCGTCGTGCTCGTCTACCAGCCCGGAGCCCTGGAGCGGGCGGTCCGCGAAGGCGGCGGACCGGCCCGGACGACTCTTCTCGCCCACCGGCTTTCCGGACTCCGAGCCGATCGCGCGATCGAAACGGGGGATGCGCGATGACCGACGACGATCTTCGGGCCCGGTACGAGGCCGCTCATGTCGTCATCCGCGAAGCCGGCACGGCAGCGGCGCGCTGCTTCCGCGAGCGCGAGGGTCTCGCCGTCGAACACAAGGGCCTTCAAGATCTCGTGAGCGTCGCGGACCGCGAGACCGAAGCGCTGATCCGAGCCCGTCTCGCCGCTTTCTTCCCGAGCGATGCGATCCTCGGCGAAGAAGGAGGCGGGGCGGAGGCGTCGCGTCTGTGGGTCGTCGATCCGATCGACGGAACTGCCAACTTTTTGCGAGGCATCCCGTTTTGGAGCGTGGCGCTCGCCTTCGTGGCAGAGGGTCGTACCGAATTCGCTTTGACTTTCGACCCCGTGCACGACGAGCTGTTCGCGGCCCGTCGCGGTCGGGGCGCCTTCCGCAACGGACGGCCGATCCGAACGGCCGCGCGCCCGTTGCAACTCGCCTGCGTCGGTTTCTCCCACAACTTCAAAGCTCCTCCCGAGGCCTATCTGGAGGCGATGCGGCGGCTGCTCGCCGCGAGTGTCGATCATCGCCGACTGGGCTCGGCCGCCTTGACCTTCGCCCACGTCGCCGACGGCCGGCTCGACGGCGCGATCGCCTTCCGCACGAATGCTTGGGACGTTCTCGGCGGACTCCTCCTGATCGAGGAGGCGGGGGGTAGGGCGAGCCCCTTCTTCGACGGCCGCCCGCTTCTCGAGCGGCGCACCGTGCTCGCCGGCGCCCCCGACGTGGTCGCGCTCCTGGCGGGCGTCGACGGCGTTCGTTTTTCGTGAGACGGACCCGCGTGAATCGCGTCGAAGTTGACAAAGGCAACCGAAAGTTCAAAAACACCACCAGACATCACGGCGTTCGAGCGAGGAACGGCCCGCCCGTTCCGATGCCGGCGGCCGAGGAACATGGTGGCCGAAGACTATCTCTTGCACCTGCAGAAGGCCGCGGAAGCCGCCCTCGCTTCCCTGCGTCGGCACAGGGTCCTACCGACCACCGTCGCCTACGCGGTGTGGCTCGCCCATCACGCCGGTCAAAACCCGGCCCTCAGCCGGGCCATCGCGAGCCTCGAAGCGAGAGGAGCCGTCTTCGACGAAGCGCTCCATTTCGAGCTCGCCGAGCGTTACTTGGGCTTCGGTGCGGCCACCGAGCGCGCGCAAGCCTTGACGGTCAAAGCGGAGCGCGTGCTCTCTCGCTTGAGCCAGCACATCGGCGACTTCCGAGCGGATGCCGCGTCTTTCGGGGCGAGCTTGAACGACGCCGCCGGAGCCATCGCTGCCGTCGTCTCCCCCGCCGAGCTCGTCGAGCTCGTACGCGAGCTGCGGCGCACGACGGACGCGATGCGCGAGCGGGCGTACGAGCTCGAGCGACAGCTGGCGGAACGCGATGCGGAACTCCTCTCGTTGCGCACAGATCTGGCTCGGGTCGTGGAAGCCGTCAACACCGATCCCGTCACCGGCATCGCCAATCGACGTCTGTTCGAGCGCACGCTCGAGCAGCTGGTCGCGGCGGCCGCCGAGAACGAGAAGCCGCTTTCGCTGTTGATGATCGACATCGACCATTTCAAAAAGTTCAACGATGCTCATGGCCATCCCGTCGGCGATCGCGTCCTCCGGCTCGTCGCCGGCAAGCTCGCCGAACGAACACCCGCGCCGTGCCTCGCGGCCCGCTACGGCGGGGAAGAATTCGGGGTCCTTCTGCCCGGGATCGACACGAGCAAAGCGCTCGAGATCGCCGAAACCATTCGGAACGAAATGGCGACTCACGAGATCGTTCTGAAAACCGAGGGCAAACGACTGGGAGCCATCACCCTTTCGATCGGGGTGGCGACCCTGCGACCCGGGGAGACGGCAGAGACGTTCGTCGCGCGCGCCGACGAAGCGCTCTATCGGGCCAAACGCAACGGTCGCAATCGCGTCGAGGTCGAAGAAGGTTTCGCGCCACTGCCCGTTTAAGGCGCAGCGGCTGCGGCCACGCGCGCCGGCTCGCGCCCGATCGCACGCGCGAGAGCCTGGATTTTCGCGATCATGCTCGCGAGCCCGTTGGCCCGGCCTGGGGTCAGGAAGGAAGACAAACCGATTTCTTCGAAGACCTTGGGAGGATTGGCGAGGATCTCTTCGGGCGTGCGATCGTCGTAGAGCTGCAGCAACAATGCGATCAAACCTTTGACGATGAAGGCGTCGCTGTCGGCGAGCAGGCGAATGCGGCCGGTCGCCGGATCGCGCCGCGCCACCAGCCAGACCCGACTCTGACAGCCCGGGACGAGGTTCGCATCCACCCGCTCGCTGTCGGGAAAGGGCGGCAGCGAGCGGCCGCGCTCGAGCAGGTATTCGATCTTGTCTCGATATTCGTCGAAAAGCGCGAAATCGGCGCGGATCTGCTCGGCCGCTTCGGCGATGGTGGCTGTCGCGGGCATCGACCCTCTCCCCTCCGACCGCAATTTGGACAAAAGGGACCGCGTCTTCAACGGGTGCCGTCGACGCCCCGTGCACCGTGTCGGAAAGGCTCGACAAGCCCGCGCAGGGCGTGCAACCTCGGTCCATGGATCCGGGCCGCGCCGATTTGGAAGCCGCGCTCGCGCGCCAGCCGCGCGTGCCCCTGGCGCATGTTCCCACGCCCCTGCATCCTTTGCGCCGCCTCTCGGAAGCTCTCGGACGCGAGATCTGGGTCAAGCGCGACGACATGACCGGCCTCGCCTTCGGCGGCAACAAGACGCGTCAACTCGAGTATCTCTTCGCCGATATCCTCGCGTCCGGTGCGGATACGGTCGTCGCTGGTGCGTATACGCAATCCAACTGGTGTCGACAGATGGCCGCGGCCTGCGCCCGACTCGGCCTTTCGTTGCACCTGATCTTGCTGCACGGCCAGAAGGGAGCGAAACTGCAAGGTAATCTCTTGCTCGATCGGCTCATGGGCGCCGAGGTCGAGATCGTCGATCTCGATACGATGGAGAAATTGCAGCCCCTCATCGACCAGCGGGCGGACGAGCTGCGTCGCCGCGGACGCGAGGTCTACGTCGTCGAACCCTTGGGTCTGCGCGCCAATGTCCTCGGGGCCCTGGGCTACGTCCGAGCGTGCCTCGAGCTGGCCGAGCAGATCGAGGCGTCCGGGACGCGTTTCCACCATCTCTACAACTGCGGCGCGAACATGCAACCGGCCGGCCTCGCGCTCGGCCTCGAGGCGCTGCGCCTGCCGTTGCACCTCGTCACCGTGAGCCCGATCCGTTGGTCGATCCCGCGCGGGGAGGACATCGCGCGGATCGCCAATGCGACCGCGGAGCATCTGGGCTTGTCGGTCCGGGTGACCCCGCACCGGGTCGGTGCGACCGAGGACTACATCGGCCCCGAATACGGCGTGTTCACCGATGCCGCCCGCGAGGCGTTGTTCTTGTGCGCTCGGCTCGAAGGATTGATCTTGGATCCGGTCTACACCGCCAAGGCGATGGCGGGCCTCGTCGATCACATCCGCAAGGGTCTCGTGCGCGAAGACGAGCGCGTGATCTTCTTGCACTCGGGCGGGACGCCGGCGCTGTTCGCCTACGCCGAGGACCTCGGGCTCGCCTGAACGGCGCTCAGGCGCTACCCGGGAGGATGACGCAGACGATGCGTTCGCCGAGGGTGGGATGCGGACGCGTGCACAAGTGCGCGCGTCCGTCCGGCGAAGGGATGGGCACGAGACGATCGGGCGGGATCGGCACGCAGGCGCCGCGGTGGACGACACCGGCGCGGCCTTCGAGGGCGCACTCTGCGACCGGCGCGCAATCGCGCACCCCGCAGCACAGCTCGCCCACCGGATTGCGCAGGCCCTGATACCAGTCGTGTCCCGCCGCCGGGTGGCTCGCGATCAAAAGCGCCGCGCACAACGAGCCCGCTCGCACCATTCTCCGCCTCCTCGCGGGGCCGCTCTTCCGAAGACACGACCTTATACGCGCGAACGAGCTCGACACCAAGCGGCCGATGCGTCAGCCGGTGCGCAAAGCGGCGAAGGCGTCGAGGGCTTCTTTGCGCGCGATCTCGTGATCGACGATCGGAGGGGGGTAGGTGAGCCCGAGCCGAACCCCCGCTTCTTCGAGAACGAGCGGAGGCGCCTTCCAGGGCTCGTGGATCCAGGCGGCGGGCAGCCGGGCGAGCTCGGGCACCCAGCGCCGGACGTAATCTCCTTCGGGATCGAACTTTTTGGCCTGGAGAACGGGGTTGAAGATCCGGAAATAGGGCGCGGCATCGATGCCGCAGCCGGCCACCCACTGCCAGCCCATGGCGTTGTTCGCGAGGTCGGCATCCACGAGCGTGTCCCAGAACCAGCGTTCGCCCTCTTGCCAGGGGATGCGGAGATCTTTGGTGAGAAAAGACCCGACGATCATCCGCACGCGGTTGTGCATCCAGCCCGTCGTCCACAACTCGCGCATGCCGGCATCGACGATCGGATATCCCGTGCGCCCCTTCTGCCAGGCGCGCAGGAGCCGTGCATCGATTGCCCACGGGAAGGCTTCGAATTCGCGGCGAAGCGGTCGGTCGGGCAGCTCCGGGAAGTGGAAGAGGTTGGACCAGGCGAACTCGCGCCAGACGAGCTGGCGAACGAAAGGCCATACCGCCGGAAAGCCGCGTCCCGTCGCTTCGGCACGGGCGAGCGCGGCCCAATAGACGCGCCGCGGCGAGACGGTCCCGATCGCGAGATGCGGCGACAGACGCGAACCCCCCGCACGAGCGGGAAAATCGCGATCGCGGGCGTAGTTCCAGACGGGGCCTTCGAGGAACCGCTCGAGCAGGGCTTCCGCCCCGCGCTCGGACGGATCCCAGCACGCCCGCAGCCCTCGTGCCCAGTCCGGTTTCGTCGGCCTGAGCGCGAGTGTTTCGACCGTTTCGCTCGGAAGCCCGAGGTCGGCGAAAGCGATCCGCGCGGGTACCGGCAGCGGCGGATGCGGCGGCTGGTGGGCGAGCCAGGCGCGCGAAAACGGCGTGAAGACGCGATAAGGCTCGCCGTCTCGCTGGAGCACTTCTTGCGGCTCGCGGATCAGGAAGCCGGGGAAGGCGCGCGCTTCGACCCCGAGTTCCCCCAGACGCGCCTCGAGGCGCCGTTCCACGGAACGGCCCCAGGGGTCGTAATGGCGCGTCCAGAACACCGCGCGCGCCCGCACCGCGCGCGCCACCGAGGCGACCACTTCGTCCGCACGCCCGCGCCGCAGGACCAACCGGCCGCCGCGATCGCGCACATCGGATGCGAGCGCCTCGAGGGCCCCGGCGAGAAACCAGCGGGAGGCCGCACCGCGCGCCCAGCTACCCCACGACGCATCGTCGAGCACGAAAAGCGCGACGATCGGATCGCCGCCGCGGGCGGCGGCATCGAGCGCCGGGTGGTCGGCGAGCCTCAAATCGCGCGTGAACCAGAGGAGGATCGGTTGCATCATCGTTCGCTCGCGCGGGATCCCGTCCTGTCTACGCGAGGGATCGGGGCGAGGATCGACCGGCTTGGAGCCGGTGCCGCCTGGGATCGGGTTCCCGCACGAGCCGGCGCGACGACACCGCGAAGATCCGTCGCGCTCCCAGGAGATACGCCGTGAACGCGCCCGGGAACAGGCCGGCGATGGCCGGGTCGAGGACGTCGAGGCCGCCCGCGAAGGTTCCCAGAGCGGGCAGGAGCAGGCGTTCGCCGTCGCCGACGAAGCAGCGTCGACGTTGCACGGGACCCGCGGGCGTCGCCACGCGCGCCACCGGATGCAGATGTCCGGCCACTTCCGCCGCGGCACCCGAAGGAACGTGCACGAAGGTCAAGCCGTCGCACACGAAGCGAGGCAGCACGGCGCCGCCCAACGCGATCGGGACCACCGGATCGTGGTTCCCCGTCACCCACAGCCATCGCTGACGGCGAACGAGCGCGCCGAGGCGATCGAACCGTTGACTTTCGAGCGCCTGTGCCGCACCCGCATCGTGAAGGCCGTCGCCGAGGCTCACGACGATCTCCGGTCGGTACCGCACGACGAGCGCCTCGAGGCGGGCGAGCGTTTCCTCGAGTTCGTAAGGCGGAGCCAAAAGGCCGCGCCGCGCGAGCGCGTCGGCCTTACCGAGGTGGAGGTCGGCGACCACGAGCGCGCTCCTTTTCGGCCACACGAGAGCGCCCGCGGGATCGAGCAAGAACTCCTGGCCGCACAGCCGGATCGGATGGGGCTTCATGCCATGGCCTCGGCGAGCAGCTCGGCGACGGCCGCCTCGAGCTCTTGGTCGAGCGCCTCGCCGCCCACGAACTCCTTGCCGATCCCGGCGATGATCGCCACCGCGAAGGGAGAGATGCGGGACAGACGCTCGTGTCGGATCCGGCCCTGGATCGCGTTCAAGAGATCCGAAAGTCGTCCGAGATCGATCATGCCCTGTGCTGCTTCGGCGCGCGCGGCGCGCAACAGCACGTGATCGGGCTCGTACTTGCGCAGCACGTCGTAAAGGAGGTCGGTGCTCATCGTCACCTGCCGGCCGGTCTTTTCGCGGCCGGGAAGACGGCGTTCGACGAGCCCGGCGACTACCGCGCAATTGCGGAACGCGCGGCGGAGGACGGTGCTCTCGGCCATCCATTCTTCGAGGTCGTCGGCCAAGAGATCGGCCGTGAAGAGTTCTTCCGGCCGCTCGATCGGGACCCGTCCCCAAACCGCGATACAGTAATCGGACGCGACGAAGCCGAGCGGGGCCAGCCGCAGCCGCTCCATTCTGCGGGTGAGCAACATGCCCAAGGTCTGGTGCGCGTTCCGCCCGGCGAAAGGGTAAGCGACGAGGAAGTGGCGTCCACGCCGAGGGAACGTCTCGACCAAGAGCTCCTCCGCTTCGCCCGCGCTCGATCGCCGAATCTGGGCCTCCAACCATTCGCGCACGGGAGCCGGCAACTGCGGCCAACGCTCGCGCGTGGCGAGGATGCGCCTGACCCGCGTCGCGAGCGTATCCGTGAGCGGCAGCTTGCCGCCCGCGTAGGTCGGAACCTTGGGATCGCGCGCCCGTTTGGCGGCGCGCACCACGACCTCGTCCTCGCGAACGCCGACGAACTCCAACAGCCGACCGGCGAAAAGGAAGGTGTCGCCGGGTGCGAGCGTACTCACGAAATATTCTTCGACTTCGCCCAGACGGCGACCGCGAGGACCGAGCCGCACGTGCATCACGGGTGCTTCGACGATCGTTCCGATGTTCATCCGGTAGCGGCAGGCGAGGCGGGGATCGGCCAGACGCCACAATCCGTCGGATCCGCGCACGAGACGACGGTATCGTTCGTAGCCCCCGAGGGCGTAACCACCCGTGGCGACGAAATCGAGAACGGCGTCGAAGTCGGAGCGCGCGAGCGCGGCGTACGGTGCCGCGCGGCGGACCTCTTCGTAGAGCCGGTCGGCATCGAACGGTCCCGCGCAGGCCACGCCGGTGACGTGTTGGGCCAGCACGTCCAGCCCGCCGGCGACGATCGCACCGCCGTCCAACGCGGCTTCCGCGAGGGCCTCGCGCGCCGCCAGACATTCCAGCACCTCGAAACGGTTCGCGGGCACGAGGACCGCGCGCGAAGGCTCCTCGAGTCGATGGTTGGCGCGCCCGATGCGCTGCAGAAGCCGCGCGACGCTCTTGGGAGCACCGACCTGCACGACGAGGTCGACGTCGCCCCAGTCGATCCCGAGATCGAGCGAAGACGTGGCGACCACGGCGCGCAAACCCCCTCGGGCCATCGCCCGTTCCACTTTGTGGCGTTGTTCGGCATCGAGCGATCCGTGGTGCAGCGCGATCGGGAGATTGTCCTCGTTCAGTCGCCACAACAGACCGAAGAGCACCTCGGCTTGCGCGCGCGTGTTGACGAAGACGATGCTCGTCCGGTGCCGACGGACGAGCTCGAGGATCGCTGCGGCCGCGTGCGTGGCGTAATGCCCGGCCCAGGGCATGCGCGCGTCCGGGATCAAGATCTCGACCTCGGGCGGTGCGCCGGCCTCGCCCCGGACGAGCGCGACCGACCGCGGTTCGGGCGAAAGGTATCGGCACAGGGCGTCGGGATCGGCTACGGTCGCGGAAAGCCCGACGATCCGAGCGTCTGGAGCGAGGCTGCGCAGCCGCGCGACGCCCAGAGCCAAAAGAGCGCCCCTTTTGCTTTCGGCGAGCGCGTGCACCTCGTCGAGGACGATCGCGCGCAAGCCCCTGAACCGTTCCGCGGCATCGGGATAAGACAACATCAAAGCGAGCGATTCCGGGGTGGTGAGGAGGATGTCGGGAGGCCGGCGCCGCTGGCGCGCGCGCTGGGCGGGGGACGTGTCCCCGGTGCGTACGGCGATGCGCACACTCAGACCCATCTCCCGGATCGGCGTTTCGAGATTGCGCGCGATGTCCGCGGCGAGAGCCTTGAGCGGGGAAACGTAGAGGGTGTGGATCCCGCATCCGCCGCCTTCTCGCGCGAGCTCGACCAGGCTCGGCAGGAAGCCGGCGAGCGTCTTGCCTCCGCCCGTCGGCGCCACGAGAAGCGCATCGCGTCCTTCGCGGGCGAGTGCGAGCATCGCGAGCTGATGCGCCCGCGGACGCCAGCCGCGAGCGGAGAACCAGGCGACGAAGCGGGCGGGAAGGGAGGCGAGACCGTCGAGAGGTGCGTGCGCCGCACAGGGTGCGTCGGTCATGGTCGCGATCTAGCGCGGGCGGCGCCGCTGGTCACCCGGTCCGGCTCGACCGCGCGACCGCGGCCGCTTAAAAGGCGGTCTCGAGCCGCCGACGGGACGCGGTCATGCGCGCCAGGGTCTTCATCGACGGAGAAGCCGGTACGACCGGTCTCGGGATCCGAGAGCGCTTGGCGCCCCTCGAGGCGATCGAGCTCGTCGCCGTCGATCCCGCGCGGCGCAAGGATCCCGAGGCCAAAAGAGCCCTCCTCGCCACCGTCGACGTCGCCGTCCTGTGCCTACCCGACGAAGCCGCGCGCGAGACGGTCGCGCTCGCCGCGGAGCTGGGTGAAAGGAGTCCGCGGATCCTGGATGCCAGCACGGCGCACCGCACGGCTCCCGGCTGGGTGTACGGCCTGCCCGAGCTGGCCCCCGGGCAGCGCGAAGCCATCGCTCGCGCACGGCGCGTCGCGAACCCCGGCTGCTATCCGACGGGTGCGATCCTTTTGCTGCGGCCGCTCGTCGATGCCGGCCTTCTGCCTCCCGACTTCCCGCTCGCGATCAACGCCGTCTCGGGCTATTCGGGAGGCGGACGGAGCATGATCGAAGCGTACGAGCGAGGGAGTGCTCCGCCTTTCGAGCTGTACGCCTTGGGGCTCGAGCACAAACATCTGCCCGAGATCGAGAAGTGGGCGAGGCTCGAGCGTCGGCCGATCTTCGTTCCTTCGGTCGGGAATTTCCGGCAGGGAATGCTGGTGTGCGTACCGCTGCATCTCGATGCGCTTCCGATGCGCCCCCGCGCGCGCGACCTCGAGGCGGTACTGGCCGAACGTTACCGTGGGGAGCGGTTCGTTCGCGTGATGCCGACATCTTCGAGCGATCAGCGGATCGAGCGTCTGGATGCCACGGCCCTCGCCGGGCGGGACGAGGTCGAACTCTTCGTGTTCGGAAACGAGGCACGTCGTCAGGCTGTCCTCGTGGCGCGTCTCGACAATCTGGGAAAAGGCGCCTCGGGTGCCGCCGTGCAGAACCTGCACCTGATGCTCGGGCTCGAGACGAGCGGAGATTCCTCATGATTTACCGCCTCGGTGAATACGAACTCGAGACGGAGAGCGAGGATTTCTGGGTAGCGCCCACGGCCGTGATCATCGGCCGTGTCAAGCTCGGTCGCGAAGCGAGCATCTGGTGGAACTGTGTGCTGAGAGGCGACGGCGAGCCGATCGAGATCGGCGCGCGGACCAACATCCAAGACGGCACCATCTGCCACACCGATCCCGGCTATCCGCTCGTGGTCGGAGACGACGTCACGGTCGGCCACGCCGCCGTGCTCCACGGGTGCACGATCGGCTCGGGCTCGCTCGTCGGGATCGGCGCGATGGTCCTCACGGGCGCCAAAGTCGGGCGCAACTGCCTGATCGCGGCGAAAGCGCTCGTCGCCGAGGGCAAGGAGATCCCCGACAACAGCCTGGTCATGGGGATTCCGGGCAAGATCGTCGGCGAGGTGCGGCCCGATCAGCTCGAACGCATGGCCCGCGGGACCCGCGCTTATGTCGCCAACTGGAAGCGTTACCGTCGCGAGCTCGTTCGCGTCGATTGAGGGCGGCCGCCCGTGGCGGAAAGGTACGGATCGCCTATGTTCGCCGACCGGGAAGGTGTCGCCCGTCCGCCAACCGAGACGGAGCCTTCCGTGAACCCGACGAACCCGCTCGAGACGCGTTTTCGACCATGACCGTCAGCCGCGAGTTGTTCGCGCGTTCCAAGGCCTGGCCCGTGCTCGAGGCCCTCAAGGTGGTCGAGCGGGTGCGCCGTCGGCCCCCTGCGAAAGGCTACGTCCTGTTCGAGACCGGTTACGGTCCGTCGGGACTGCCGCACATCGGCACTTTCGGGGAAGTGTTCCGGACGACCCTGGTGCGCCGGGCTTTCGCGCGGCTGCACGATCTGCCGACCGAGCTCGTCGCTTTCTCCGACGACATGGACGGTTTGCGCAAAGTTCCCGACAACATCCCCAATCGCGAAATGGTCGCCCAGTATCTCGGGCGTCCGCTGACCTCTATCCCCGATCCGTTCGGAACCCACGAATCGTTCGGTCATCACATGAACGCCAGGCTCAAGGCGTTCCTCGACGACTTCGGCTTCTCCTACACCTTTTTGAGCGCCACGGAGTGCTACAAGAGCGGCCGTTTCGACGCCACCCTTCTCAAGGTGCTCGAGCACCACGACGAGATCCGCGAGGTCATTCTGCCCACGCTCGGTCCCGAACGCCGCGCGACCTATTCGCCCATTCTGCCGATCTCGCCCAAGACGGGACGGGTGCTGCAGGTTCCGATCCTCGAAACGCGTCCGGCCTCGGGCACCGTCATCTTCCGCGACGAGGACGGCACGCTCACCGAAGTCCCGGTCACCGGCGGACACTGTAAGATGCAGTGGAAATGCGACTGGGCGATGCGCTGGGTCGCGCTCGACGTCGACTACGAGATGTCGGGTAAAGATTTAATCGACTCGGTGAGGCTCGGAAGCAAAATCTGCCGTATTCTCGGTGGCGAGCCTCCCGAAGGTTTCACCTACGAACTCTTTCTCGACGAGAACGGGCAGAAGATCTCGAAGTCCAAGGGCAACGGCCTCACCATCGAGGAGTGGTTGCGCTACGGCACCCGCGAGAGCCTCGCCCTCTTCATGTACAAGGAACCCAAGGCCGCGAAGCGGTTGTATTTCGATGTCATTCCGCGCCACGTCGACGAATATCAACAGCTGCTCGAGGCCTATCCCGAGCAGGACGACGAGAAAAAAATCGGTAACCCGGTATTCTACATCCACGACGGCGATCCACCGGTCGACAAAATGCCGATCTCGTATTCGATGCTCTTGAACCTCGCGAGCGTGCTCAACGCGCAGTCGGCCGAACTGTTGTGGAGTTACATCTCCCGCTACGTACCCGGTGTCTCGCCCGCGACGCACCCCAAGCTCGCGCGTCTGGTCGAGCACGCCCTCGCCTATTGCCGCGACTTCGTCTTGCCGGCGCGCCGGTTCCGCGCGCCGACCGCCCTCGAGCGCGAAGCGCTGTGCGCTCTGCGCGCGCGCCTCGCCGAGCTGCCCGAGGGCACGGACGGCGAGACGATCCAAAATCTACTCTACGAGATCGGCAGAGCCCACCGCTTCGCCAATCTGCGCGATTGGTTCAAGGCCTTGTACGAGACCCTGCTCGGGCAGTCGGAAGGTCCCCGCTTCGGTACCTTCGTCGCGATCTACGGCATCCGGGACACCCTCGCGCTCATCGACCAGGCCCTGGTTCGGGAGGCGGAAGCGGCATGAGGGGACGGATCGAGGAACCGCCGCGGCGTCGCAAGGGACCGCCCGAACCTCCCCCGCGTCGCGGCCCGGCCCACGGCGGACCGCCCGTCCTCGAACCGAAGCGGCCCCAAGCGACGGCCCGCTCGGTAGCCCTCGACGTGCTCGATGCGGTGCTCGGGCCCGATCAGCGCCCGCTCGAGGAGGCGTTCGCGAGCCATCCCGACCTCGCGCAGCTGGCCCCGCGCGACCGTCAGCTCGCGCGTCTTCTCGTGGCCACGGTCCTGCGCCACATGGCCGAACTCGACGCCCTCGCCTCGCCTTTCTTGCGCTTCAAACCCGAGCCGCCGCGCTTGCGTCACATCTTGCGGCTCGGGATCGCCCAGCTCGCCTTCCTCGGTACGCCCCCGCACGCCGCCGTGCACACCACCGTCGAACTCGCCCGTCACGGCCACGAGAAGGCCGTTCCGATGATCAATGCCGTGCTGCGCCGGGTGGCCGGGCATTTCAAGGATCGTCTGCCCGAACTCGACGGTCCGCGGCTGAACACGCCCGACTGGCTGTGGCGGAGCTGGGTTCGTGCCTTCGGCGAGGCGACGGCGCGCGCCATCGCCGAAATTCACGCGCGCGAACCGCCCTTGGATCTCGTGGTGCGCGGGGATCCCGCGGAAGCGGCCCTGACCCTCGGCGCCGAGCCTCTGTGGCTCGACGTGGTCCGCCGTCCGGTCGGCGTGGCGATCGAGAGCCTTCCGGGTTACGCCGAAGGCGCCTTCTGGGTTCAGGACGTGGCGGCGACGCTCCCGGCTCGGCTCTTGGGCGAGGTCCGCGATCGGTGGGTGTTGGATCTATGCGCCGCGCCGGGCGGCAAGACCATGCAGCTCGCCGCCATGGGCGCGCGCGTCACCGCCGTGGATCTCTCGGGGCCGCGCCTCGCGCGGGTGCGCGAGAACCTCGCCCGCACCCGGCTCGCGGCGGAGCTCGTGGAAGCCGATGCGACGAGCTGGCGACCGCCCGCTCCCGCGCCTTTCGTTCTCCTCGACGCTCCCTGCTCTGCGACCGGGACGATCCGCCGTCATCCGGACGTGCCGCACCACAAGCGGCCCTCCGACGTCGAGCGCATGGTCGCGCTGCAAGACCGTCTGCTGGATGCCGCGGTGCAGATGCTCGCCCGCGACGGCGTGCTCGTTTACGCCGTCTGCTCGCTCCAGCGCGAGGAGGGCGAAGAGCGCATCCGGGCTCTTTTGGAGCGCACCCCGAATCTCGAGCGCGCCCCCGTCCGCGCAGCAGAGCTGCGCGGCTTGCCCGCGCTTCTCGCACCTTCGGGCGAGGTCCGCACGCTTCCCTGCTCCTGGGCCGAACGCGGCGGCATGGACGGCTTTTTCATCGCCCGTCTGCGCCGGTCCGCGTGATCCGTTGGCGGAGGACGATCGATGAGCATTCGGCCGATCCGAAGGGCGTTGCTTTCCCTCGCCGACAAGACCGGCCTCGTCGACTTCGCCCGAGCGCTCGCCGCGCGCGGCGTCGAACTCGTTTCGACCGGCGGGACGGCCCGTGCTCTGCGCGAGGCGGAGTTACCGATCGTCGACGTTTCGACCATCACCGGCTTCCCCGAGATCCTCGACGGACGGGTGAAGACGCTGCATCCCAAGATCCACGGCGGGCTCCTCGCCACCGGCAGTCCCGAACACGAAGCGACCCTCGCCCGACACGCCATCCCGCGCATCGATCTTTTGGTGGTCGACCTCTATCCTTTCGCCGCCACGCGGGCCTCGGGAGCGCCCATCGAGGAATGCGTGGAACGGATCGACGTCGGCGGGCCGGCCATGATCCGGGCCGCGGCGAAGAACCACGATCTCGTCGCGGTGCTCGTCGATCCCGCCGATCGCCCTCTTCTTCTCGAGGAGCTCGATCGCTCGGGCGGCACGAGCCTCGAGACGCGGCGCCGGCTCGCGGCCAAGGCCTTCGCGCTCACCGCCGCCTACGACGCGGAAATCGCGGCGTTCTTCGCGGAAGCGACGGGCGAGCTGTTCCCCGAGCGCCTGGTGATCGCCGGGGCGCGGCTCGAGTGGCTGCGCTACGGCGAAAATCCGCATCAGCTGGCCGCGGTCTACCGCTCCTCGGCCTTGCGGCCGGGGGTGACGACCGCCCGACGGCTGCAGGGCAAGGAACTCTCTTACAACAACCTCCTCGATGCGGATGCCGCGCTCGAAGCGGTGGTCGAACACGCCGAACCGGCAGTGGTCATCGTCAAACACGCCAATCCCTGCGGCGCCGCGGTCGGGCGCACGTTGCGCGAGGCGTGGGCGAAGGCGCTGGCGTGCGATCCCGTCTCCGCTTACGGGGGCATCGTCGCCCTCAACCGACCGCTCGATGCGGCCACGGCAGAAGCGATGGCCGGGACGTTCCTCGAAGTGATCGTCGCCCCGGGTGTCGATCCCGAGGCCTCGGCGATCCTCGCTCGCCGGCCGAGCCTGCGCGTGCTCGTTACCGAAGGCCTGCCCGACCCGGCGGCCCCGGGCCTGCAAGTGCGCGCGCTCGGCGACGGGTTCTTGGTCCAGACCCGCGATCCCGGCGTCGACCTGCGCCCGGAATGGCGGGTCGTGACGCGGCGCGCCCCGAGCGAGGAGGAATGGGCGGATCTGCTGTTCGCCTGGAAGGTGGTGCGCCACGTGCGCTCGAACGCGATCGTGCTCGCCCGCGGCCGGGCGACGGTCGGCATCGGAATGGGCGAGACGAATCGGGTCGACGCCGTGCGACACGCGGTCGAGCGCATGCTCCGCGGACCGGGACCGGGTCCGTGCGTGATCGCTTCCGACGCGTTCTTCCCTTTTCCCGACGGTCTCGAAGCCGCGATCGCGGGAGGCGCCACCGCCTGTATCCAGCCCGGCGGCTCCAAGCGCGACGGCGAAGTCGTCGCTGCCGCCGATGCGGCCGGAATCGCCATGGTGTTCACCGGCCGCCGACACTTCCGCCATTGAGCCTCGGCGATCGCGGCTGCGCGAACCGACGCCGCGTCCTTTCGCAATCTCTCGGCACGAGAAGGAGATGGAGCGGGCGAAGGGATTCGAACCCTCGACCCCAACCTTGGCAAGGTTGTGCTCTACCCCTGAGCTACGCCCGCATCGCTGGGGTGCTCGCCGTACTTAGGAGAGCCGGCCCGGCTTGGCAAGGGCACCCCCGAGCACCCGAGCGATCCGCTCCCGGCTCAAGCGTCGAGCGTGGCGTCGAGGTCGAGCTCGACCGGAACGTGGCCCGTCGCCTCGACGAAACGGCGCAGACCCGAAGGCGTGATCGCCGTGGTCATGGTGTTGACGAGGGGATGGAAATTGAGAAGCGGCAGGGCGAGCATCTTCGCGTCCCACACCGGCTGCACGCGCCGGGCGCGGTCGTTGACGAGAGCGAAAGGGGTCACCGACCCCGGTTCCACCCCGAGAGCCTCGCGCAGCCGCTCGGGCTTGCCGAAGCTCATCCGCGGAGCGTCGAGCAGACGGGCGAGCCCGTTGATGCGCAGAACCTGCGAATCCAGGCAGGACACCAGCCACAGCTTGCCCGAACGGTCCTCCAAGAAAAGGTTCTTCGTGTGCCCTCCGGGCAGATGCGCCGTGTAGCGGGCCGCCTCCTCGACGGTGAAGACCGGCGGGTGTCGATGCGTGGTCGTCTCGATTCCGAGCTCGGCCAGAAAAGCGAGCAACGCTTCGGGCGTCATCGGCACGCTGTCGCCCTCCGTTCGCGCGGCAGAAATCGCGGCCCCGCCCTGTTCGGTCAACCGCTCGCCCGCGAACGCGGCTCGCGGCTCGGTGCATGATCGAGGTCCTCCACCCCGACCTCTGCGTGATCGGTGGCGGCGCCGGAGGTCTGGCGCTCGCCTCCGGTGCCGCACAACTCGGCGCCTCGGTCGTCCTCGTCGAACGCGATCGGCTGGGAGGCGATTGTCTTTTCTCCGGCTGTGTTCCTTCCAAAGCGCTTCTCGCCGCGGCGCGCCGCGCACAGCAGATGCGCGAGGCCGGGGCCTTCGGCATCCGCGCCGTCGAGCCGGACATCGATTTCGCTGCCGTCATGGAAGGGGTCCGCACCGTGATCGGCGCGATCGCGGCGCACGACAGCCCGGAGCGGTTCGAACGTCTGGGCGTGCGGGTCCTCTTCGCGAACGCCCGTTTCGTGAACCCGCGCGAAGTTCGAGCCGGTCGATGGCGCATCCGCGCCCGACGGTTCGTGATCGCCACCGGCTCGCGACCGGCTCTGCCCGCGATCCCGGGCCTCGAGGACCTGCCCCATTTCACGACCGACACGATCTTCGCGATCCGCGAGCGCCCCGGACATCTGCTCGTGCTCGGAGCGGGTGCGGTGGGATGCGAGCTCGCCCAGGCCTTTCGCCGGCTGGGTACGCGCGTGACCCTCCTCGACGAAGCGACGATGCTGGCACGCGAGGACGAGCTCCTCGTCGAGCATTTGCGCCGCGCGTTCCGCGAGGAAGGGATCGTCGTGCGCGAGCGGGCCGTCGTTCGACGGGTGGAACCCGGTCCCACCCTCGTCCTCACCGTTCCCGATAGCGGCGAAGAGCGCGTTTCCGGCACGCACCTCCTGCTCGCCACCGGTCGACGGCCGGCGATCGAGGATCTCGACCTCGAGGCTGCCGGGATCCGCTACTCGGCGGCCGGCATCGCGGTCGATCCTCGGCTGCGGACCTCGAACCCCCGTGTTTATGCGATCGGTGACTGCACGGGCGGTCCGCAGTTCTCCCACCTCGCCGCCTGGCAAGCCGCGGCCGTGGCTCGGAGCATTCTCTTTCGCTGGCCGGCGCGGGGCCGGCCCCGGGCACTCCCTCGCGTGCTCTACACCGATCCCGAACTCGCCGCGGTCGGGTTCGGATACGAGGAGGCGAAAGCCGCGGGAATCGACGCGCAACTGCTCGACGGCTCGCTCGCCGACACCGACCGCGCCCGTTGCGAACGCTACGAAGACGGACGCATCCGCGTCGTGCTCGATCGCCGAGGCCGGATCCTGGGCTGCGCGATCCTCGCGCCTTGCGCCGGAGAGCTGATCGTGCCCTGGGTGCTCGCGATCGAGCGCAAACTGCCGCTTTCCGCCCTCGCGCGCACGATCATGCCTTATCCCACGTTCTCGGAAATCACCAAGCGCGCGGCTGCGAGCTTTTTCGCGCCGAAGCTGTTCTCGGCGACGACCCGGCGGATCGTGCGGCTTTTGGGGTGCCTCGGATGAACCGCGACCCTATACCCGCACCGCCGCGCGCGAAGCTGCGCCGGGTCTTCCTCCTTCTGCTCCTCGGCTGCGCCCTCGCCGCCTGGTTCGCGGGCTGGAAAGACTTTGTGAACGTCGCGACGCTCGAGCGGCACAGAAGTGTTCTGGTCGCCTTCGTCGCCGAGCGACCGCTGCTCGCGTGCGGAGCTTTCGTTCTCGTCTATGTCGTTGCGACCGCCCTTTCGCTTCCCGGCGCGGCGTTCCTCACATTGGCTGGCGGTTTCCTGTTCGGTGCCGGCCTCGCGACGGTGCTCGTGGCGACCGGAGCCACCATCGGAGCGGCGATCGTCTTTTCGGTTGCGCGCACCGCGCTCGCCGAGCCCCTGCGAGCGCGAGCCGGTCCGCGGTTCGAGCGGCTGGCCGCGGGTTTTCGCAAAGACGCGTTTTTCTACCTGCTCGCCTTGCGCCTCGTACCGCTCTTCCCTTTTTGGCTCGTCAACCTCGCTCCGGCGTTTTTCGGTGTTCGCCTGGGGCCGTTCCTGGCCGCGACGGCCATCGGCATCGTCCCGGCCACCTTCGTGTACGCGAGCCTCGGGTCGGGCCTGGGGTCGCTGATCGAGAAGAACCGGAAGCCCGACCTCGATCTGTTGTTGGAGCCCGCGATCTCGTTGCCGCTCTTGGGCCTCGCCCTCCTCGCCCTCGCACCGGTGCTCTGGCGACATCTCGCCGGCCGCGCCGATCGGCGGGCCTAGCCGTCCCGGCGCTCCGGAAAGGAAAATGCAGCGCTTTCGCGGCCCGCGCCGGGCTCAGCCTTCGAGCAAGCGCCCCATGGCCAGGAACTTCTGCCGCCGCGCCTCCCGCAGCTCGCGCCCGTCCTTGCCGACCAGCTCGGCGAGATGCTGAGCGATCGCATCGCCCACCGCCCGGATCGTGGTCTGTCGGGCGCGATGGGCCCCGCCCAGAGGCTCGGCGATGACCTGGTCCACGAGGCCCAGCGCGGCGAGATCTTGGGCCGTGAACTTGAGCGCCTCTGCGGCTTCGGGCGCCTTGTCGGCGGCGCGCCACAGGATCGCCGCGCAACCTTCGGGAGAGATCACCGAATAGATGCTGTGCTCGAGCATGAGCACGCGATCCCCGGCGGCGAGCGCGATGGCGCCGCCCGATCCCCCTTCGCCGACGATGACCGCGACGATGGGCACCGTGAGCTCGAGGCAGCACGCGAGCGCCCGAGCGATGGCCTCGGCTTGGCCGCGCTCCTCGGCGTCGACCCCGGGATGCGCTCCGGGCGTGTCGACGAAGGTGACGACGGGCAGACCGAAGCGCTCGGCCAGGCGCATGAGCCGAACCGCTTTGCGGTAGCCCTCGGGCCGCGCCATGCCGAAGTTGTGTTTCACCCGCTCTTCGATGTCCGCGCCTTTTTCTTGTCCGAGCACCATGATGGAGCGACCGCGGAAGCGGCCGAGCCCCCCTTGGATCACCGAGTCGTCGGCGAAACAACGATCCCCGGCGAGCGGCGTGTAATCTTCGACGAGTTCGGCCACGTAATCTTTGAAGTGCGGCCGATCGGGATGGCGCGCCACTTGCGCTTTCTGCCACGGTGTGAGCTTGGCGTACGTCTGAGCCAGGAGCTTGACGGCACGGGCCTCGAGGCGAGCAATCTCCTCCGAGAGATCGAGCTCGCTGCCCTCCTGCAGATGGCGCAGCTCTTTGACCTTTCCTTCGAGTTCCGCGATCGGTCTCTCGAAATCGAGTAGCGTGCTCATCGCAAGACAACAGGCTCCATCGGCGCGCGGCGCTTGTGCGGTCCGCCCCGTTGCTTGTCAACGCGCCGCGAGAGCCGGATCTCCTCTCGGGGCGCGCAAGCCTCAGACGATGTCCTCCACCCTGCCCGTGAAGTCGGGAGTGCAGAAGGGACCGCCGACGAAGAGCTCGTCCAGAAGATGCGGGCTCTTGATGCCCTCGAGCTTTTCCGCCCAGGCCTCGGCGTTGTCCACGGGTCGATAGCCCAGCCGCTCGGCGTTCGAATTGTCCCAGAAGCTGCGCGTATTGGCCGACACGCCGTAGACGATTTCGTAGCGGTACCAGGCGGTGAGACCGACGTCGATCAGCCGGCAGAAATCGCCGTAAGACTGCCAGGTCGACAGCTGGCGCTCGTCGATCGGCTCTGCGCGGCAGCTTCCGATGCGCATGCAGAAAGCGCGGATCCCGTGCTTGTTGGCATAGTACAGAGCGAGGATTTCACCGAAGGCTTTCGAGACGCCGTAGCGCGAATCGGGTTTGGGCGGCGCGGTGTGATCGGTGCGCGGCCAACGCCGGTGAAATCCCACCGCATGGTTCGAGGACGCGAAAAGTATCCGCTCGGTCCCCGCCTTGCGGGCCGCTTCGAAGAGGTTGATGCAGCCGATGATGTTGGCGCGGAGAATCTGGTCCCAGCTGCCTTCGACCGAATGGCCGCCCAGGTGCACGACGGCCTGGATGCCTTCGAGCAACCGGTCGACCGCCGGTGCATCGGCGAGATCGGCCGCCACCACTTCCTCGCCCGGTCCCGCCGGGTCCATGGGTGCGATATCGGAGAGCCGCAAGAGGGCGTAGCGACCCCTGAGATGCGCACGCACGACGCGTCCCAGCGCGCCCGCTGCGCCCGTGACGAGCACGCGCTCGATGGCCAAGAGCGTCCCCTCCGGTTAGGCTCGCGTCATTCCAAGCACGATGCGGCGGTGCCGGGAAGGCCGTGTCGGGTCGACCCGGATCGACGCGCGGGCGAAGCTCTCGGCTCGCGGGGGCAGAACGACGAGGGCGAGGTGGCGGAGATGACCAGCAAGACGGTGCGCGAAGCGGTGGCGGTGTTCCACGATTGGAGCTCGCTCGAAGCGGCGGTCGACGAACTCCGAGAAGCGGGATTTCCCAAGGACGCGATCAGCCTGCTCGCGAGCCAGCACACCGTCGAGAAAAAGCTCGGACATGTGTATCAGAGAGTCGAAGAACTCGAGGACGACCCGCGCGCGCCTCGAACGCGCTTCGTCTCCGCCAAACAGATCGGTCGGCGCGAGGACATGGTGATCTCCTCGCTCACCGTCTTGCCGACGCTTCTGGCCGCCGGCGTGGTCGTGGCTTCGGCCGGCGCGGTGGCGGCGGCGATCGCGGGAACCGCCCTCGTCGGTGCGACGCTCGGCACCATCCTCGCCCGATGGATGGACAAGCGGCACGCCGAATGGCTGCAGGAACAGCTCGACAAAGGCGGCATTCTTTTGTGGGTGCGCACCCCCGACGAACGGTCCGAGCGCAAGGCGATCGAGATCCTGACCCAGCACGCCGCGCACGACGTGCACATCCACGAGATCCCCGAGCCGAGCTGAGGGCCCACGGGATCGGATCCCGCCGAGCGCTCGACGGCGGGTCGTACGTTTCTTTTTTTCGCGAGGCCGGGCGGCCATCGGCGTGGCCCGGGCGCACGGCTCGACGAGCGGGAAGTCGTCCCCGTGACCGCGAGCGGCGCGCTCTCCGGACCGTTCGCGGACCGTATTCGTCTCTTCGACCCCGGGGCGAATCGCGAGAACGACCCGAGGGAGCGGCTCGCGATCGCCGGACGTCGCCGCGGCAGTCGATCCGGAGCGGTCCGCGCGCAAGGGCGATCCCGATCGGTTCGCGATCGCCATCCCTCAGTCGAATTCGAAACAGGCGACCACAGGGGCGTGATAGCTCTCGGTCGCGCGTTCGACCCGCTCGGAAGGGGCGAGCTCGTCGTCGAGGGTCTCGTTGTGCACCTCGAGCCCGCGGAAACGAGCCAGGAGGGCGCGCGAGACGAGGACGTGGTCGAGCATCAGCCGCCGGCCGTGGTGGATCACCGTGAAGCGTCGATCCTCGGGAAGGGATCGGCAGGTCGGCACGAGCGAGCGCGGGGCGAGCGCGCCGTTGCCGGTATCCGCAGTTTCGGCGCAGAGGATGCGCAACGGCGTCTCGCGGTCCTCGGCGTTGAGATCGCCCGCCACCGCGACGAGCGCGTCGGGGGCGACATCGAACACGGCCTCGAGCTCGAGGCGGACCTCGAGCGCCTGCGCGGCGCGCTGGGTGGCCGCGAGGAAGAAGCCTTCCGCCCAACCACCGATGCTCGCCCAAGCGAAGGGCCCGAGCTTCTGGCCCGGGACGAAGGACGCCAGAGGCGCCTTGAGGTGGAGGTTGACCACCTGCAACCGATGCCCTCCCGGAAGTTCGATCGTCACGAACAGAGCCGGCCGTTCGAAGCGACAGGAAACCTCGAGGGGGTCGGGTCGCGCGGTGGAGAGGCGAAAGGACAGAGGTGGTACCCGCTCGTGGCGCAGCTCGCGAACGGACCGGATCGGAAAGCGGGAGAGCACCGCGAGATTGTGCACGTCGGCGACCCAGCCTTCCTTGCCGTGTTCGCCGGGAGAGCGGGTGCTCGCGACCTCGAAGCGGGCGTAAGGCGTGCCCGCGACGAGCGTTTCCAGAGCCAGAAGGCGGCGCGGGCCGCCCTCCGGTGGTCGCGCCCCGTGCACCTCCTGCAGACAGAGGATGTCGGCGTCGAGGCGCAGGAGCTGCGGTCGCAGCACCGCGATCCGTTCCGCGAGCCCCGCCTCGCCCGCGCGGGCGCCGAAGTTCTCGAGGTTGAAGCTCGCCAATCGGAGCCGCACCGTGTCACCTAGGGCGCGGGCGTCGAGCGGACGGAAGCGAGCGCCGCGCGCCAGGCGCCGATGCGCGCGGGCGCCGATCGGGATCGATCACGGGTTCGAAGCAGCGTTTCACCCGCCACGTGGCGGCGATCGCATCGAGGGAAGGGCAGAGCCCGACGGCGAAACCGGCGAGACACGCGGCACCCGGAGCCGTGGTCTCGATCA
>JANXAZ010000049.1 GCA_025062095.1 Geminicoccaceae bacterium | reverse complement strand
GCCGTTGCGCCGCGCGACGTGAAGGGGCACCGAGAAGCGGATCGGCAGCTCCGGGGCGTGATCCGGTGCCAGCCACAGGCGCGCCGTCTGACCGAGAACGAGCATCTGGGTGATGCGGCCGGGGACCGGGTTCTCGTGCTCGCCGCGCGAGGGCCGGTCGCGGCGGTGGAGGATCACGAAGCCGTCGGGGACCACCCAGGGCAGGCGCGTGCCGATCGGCGCCGGCGGCGGGGCGCGGACCTCGAGCAGCTTTCCCCGCCAATCCAAAAGCGTGAGCCCGCGGACGGGGTCGCAGCCGGCGATGCGGCCCTCGAAGAGGTTTCCGACGTCGACGAGCCGGGCCACCTCCGGGCTCGCCGGCCGCATCGCGACCTCCGCGGGCGTCCCGGTCTGCAGCGTCCGCCCGTGGTGCAGCACGGTGAGCCGATCGGCGAGCATCATCGCCTCCTCGAGGTCGTGGGTGACGAGCACCACGGGCATCGAGAGCACCCGCCGCAGGTCCGCGATTTCGAGATAGAGGCGCTGGCGGGTCGCCTTGTCGACCGCCGAGAAGGGCTCGTCCAACAGCAGCACGGCCGGCTCGCGGGCGAGCGCGCGCGCGACCGCCACGCGCTGCTGCTGGCCGCCCGAAAGCTGCGCCGGTTTGCGGTCCTCGAGCCCTTCCAGATGGACGAGGCGCAGAAGGGCCCGCGCCCGCTCGGCGCGTTCGACGCGCGGGCGATGGCCCATGGCGGCGGCGACGTTGTCGAGGGCGCTCATGTGCGGGAAGAGCGCGTAACTCTGGAAGACGAAGCCGACCCGCCGGTGCCGGGTGGGCAGGTCGATCTTCGCGCGCGTGTCGAGCCAGACCGCGCCGTCCGCCACCACCCGCCCCCGCGCGGGCCGGAAGAGCCCGGCGATCGCGCGCAGGATCGTCGTCTTGCCGCTGCCCGAAGGGCCGACGAGCGCGAGGAGCTCGCCCGGAGGACAGGCGAGCCGGACGGAAAGCGGGATCGGCGCCTCTTGCCCGAGCTCGACCTCGAGGCCGGCCATCGCCCTCAGCCGAGCCGCCGCCCGATGCGGCGCGAGGCGAAGAAAGTGACGGCGATCGTGGCGAGGGAGAAGACCAACAAGACCAGAGACATCCGGGCCGCGGCCGGATCGTCGAAGGCCTGGACGCGATCGTAGATGGCGATCGCGATCGTCCGCGTCTCGCCCGGGATCGCGCCGCCGACCATGAGCACGACGCCGAACTCGCCCAGGGTGTGGGCGAAGGTGAGGACCATCGCCGTGAGTACCCCGGGCCAGGCGAGCGGCAGCTCGACGCGCAGAAGGGCCCGCCACGACGACATGCCGCAGCAGGCGGCGGCGGCGCGCAGATCCGGATCGATCGCCTCGAAGGCCCGCTGCACGGGCTGGATCGCGAACGGCAGATTGGCGATCACCGAAGCGAGCACGAGCCCCTCGAAGGTGAAGACGAGCGGGCGACCGAAGAGATCCTGCCACAGCCGTCCCAACGGGGCGGCGGCACCGAAGGCCGAGAGGAGATAATAGCCGAGCACCGTGGGCGGGAGGACGAGCGGCAAGGCGAGCGCCGCCTCGATCAACCCCTTGCCGGGAAAGGCGCGCACGGCGAGCGCACGGCCCAAGAACAGGCCCACGGGCAGAAGGAGAAGGCAGGTCGCGAGCGCGAGCTCGATCGAAAGCCGCAGCGCCACCCAGTCCACGCCCGTGCCCTCCTGCCGCCGGCGCGCGGCACCATCACCGCCCGATCGTCTCGTCCGGCACGAGGAACCCCCAACGGCGGAGGATCGCGCGCGCGGGCTCGCTTCGCGCGTAAGCGTACAAGCGCTCCGCCGTCGGCCCGGCGTGTTTGACGAGCACCACGCGCTGGCGCAAGGGTTCGTGCCACTCGGCGGGGATCAAGGCGTGGCTTCCGCGCGCCGCGAGGCTCGGAGCGAGGACGAGGGAGTGGGCGAGGATCGCTCCCTGGACGTTGCCGGATGCGGCGAACTGCGCCGCCTGCCCGACGTTCTCGCCGTAGACCAGAAAAGGCAGGATCTTCTGCCACAGCCCTCGGCGCTCGAGCGCTTCGCGGGCGCGTTTGCCGTAAGGCGCGTGCTCGGGATTGGCGATCGCGAAGCGCCGGAGCCTCCCGTCCTCGATCGCGCGCGCGAGATCCGCGAGGCTGCCGTCGGCTCCGAGCGGCGAGCCCGCGGGCACGAACAAGGCGAGCCGGCCGATGGCGTAGATCGCCCCTTCGTCGCGCGTGAAGCCGTCGCGGGCGAGTGCGAGGACGTAGTCTTCGTCGGCGGAAAAGAAGAGCTCGAAGGGCGCTCCTTGCCGGATCTGGCGCGCGAGGTTGCCCGACGAGCCGAACACGAGGCGCAGCTCGCCACCGCCTTCGCGCCGGAAACGCTCGGCGATCTCGGAAAGCGCGAACTGCAGATCGGACCCGGCGGCGACCAGCGGGGCGTCGGCGAGCGTCGCCGAGCCGGCGCCGAGCGCGAAGGCCGCCGGAATGACGAGCAGGGATCGTCGCCGCAGCCCTCCGCGCAAGCTCGGTTCCGCGCCTGGTCGTCGAGCCGCCGTTATTCGGCGGCCCAAGGGGCTGTCAACCGATCCCCGCGCCCTCTCGTCCCTTCCGGCCCCGACCCCGGCGACGTCGGCGCCGGGCCGCGCCCGCGGCGCTCACGGGCCGCGCTTGTACGCGGCACCCGGCCAGACCGCGGGCCGGCAGCGCAGGTACTGCGCCGGATAAGGGATGTCGATGCCGAACTCCTGGGCCGCGTGCCAGGGCCAGCGGGGATCGTCCATGATCGTGCGCGCGAGCGCCACGAGATCGGCTTTGCCCTCGGCCAGGATCGCCTCCGCCTGACGCGGGGTGACGACGAGGCCCACGGCGATGGTGGGAAGCCCCGTGGCGCGACGCACCGCTTCCGCCAAAGGGACCTGGTAGCCGGGACCGAGCGCGAGCTTCTGGCGCGGATCGAGCCCGCCCGAGGAGACGTCGATCACGTCCACCCCGCGCTCGGCGAGCCGTCGGGCGAGGACGATCGTCTGGTCGAGGTCCCAGCCGCCTTCGACCCAATCGGTGGCGGACACGCGCACCGAAAGCGGGCGGTCCTCCGGCCATACCGCGCGGACTGCCGCGACCACGCGCAAAGGGAAGCGCATGCGCCCCTCGAGATCGCCGCCCCAGCCATCGGTGCGGCGGTTGGAGAGCGGCGAGAGGAACTGGTGCAAGAGATAACCGTGGGCGAGATGAACTTCGAGGAAGTCGAAGCCCAAGAGCGCGGCGCGCCGCGCAGCGGCGACGAAATCCGCTTCGATGCGGTCGAGATCGGCCTCCTCGGCGGCTCGGGGCGCGGGCCAGCCTTCGTCGAAGGGAAGCGCGGAAGCCGATACCGTCGGCCAGGCTCCCTCTTCCGGCCGCAGCGGCGCGCCGCCCTGGAGCGGCACCCGGCAAGAGCCCTTGCGCCCCGCGTGGCCGAGCTGGATGCCGAGCTTGGCGGTACCGTCGCGCCGGCAGAAGGCGATCACCCGCGCCAGCGCCTCGGCGTGCGCGTCGCTCCACAGCCCCAGACAGGCGGGGCTGATGCGCCCTTCCGGGCTCACCGCGGTGGCCTCGAAGACGAGAAGCCCCGCCCCGCTCATCGACAGCGATCCCAGATGCACGAGGTGCCAGTCGGTGGGAAAGCCGTCTTCGGCCCGATACTGGCACATGGGCGAGACCACGATGCGGTTGGCGAGCTCGAGCCCGCGCAGCCGGAAACTCTGGAACAGACGGACGGTGCTCACCGCATTTTCCCCGAGACCCGCTCGCGCGCGGTTAGCGGCCTCGGGGCGCACCGCCAAGTCCTTCCGCGCGCGGGCGGATCCGCGATCGCCGCAGAAGCGGGCGCTGCGCGCTCAGGGCCGCCAGGCATCGGGGAGGTGGACGGGCCACGGTCCGCCCACCGCGACCACGTCGAAACGGCAGGCGAGCCGCGCCAAATCGGGGCGGGCAGCGAGAAAGACCGCGGCGGCCGCGGCGATCCTCCGCCCTTGCGGCGCGCGCAAGGCTTCGAGGGCCGAGGCGAGCTCGGACCTTCGCTTGACCTCGACGAAGACGAGGAGATCGCCTCGGCGGGCGACGATGTCGATCTCGCCCACCGGGCTCGACCAGCGCCGAGCGAGGATCGCGAAGCCCTTCAGGCGCAGAAGCCACGCGGCCAGGCTCTCGGCCAGTCGGCCGCGGCGCTCGGCCCGCCGGCGAAACGACGCTTCGCGGAGGCCGCGCCCCGCGCTCACAAGAGGCGGTAGTCGAGGACTTGACCGCGGGTGCGCACGAGCGCCTTCACGATCCGCCCCTTCTCGTCGTACCAGACGACGCCGTTGTCCGCCTCGCCCAACACGACGTCCCAGCGCCGGGCCCTGGTCGGGCGACCGCGGACTTCGATCAGATCGTCCGTCCCGCCCACGGTGAGAAAGGGCGAGAGCTCGCCGCGGCGCGCGCTCACGAGCACCCGCTGGGCCAAAATCGCGGGATTCCAATAGCTGAGATCGGTCATCGTGCCCTTGGCGACCTCGAAGACGCCCGAGGGACCGTCGCAGCGCAGTCGGCCGCCGCGCTCGCGCAAGACCACGCGCGTGCGCTCGCCGTTGTCGTCGGTTTCCGATTCGCTCGCGATCAGTCGTCCCTCGCGCCAGAGGTCCTGCGCGCGCTGCCGGTAGCGGTAGAAGGGGATCCCGGCGAAGCGCACGGCGAGATCGATCTCGTGGACCACCTCGAGTCCCGCGGCGCCGGCGCGGAAGACGACGCGATGCGTACCGATCTCCTCGCCCTTTCGGAACACCGCGAAATGACGATCTTCGGGAAGGATTTCCGAGGCCCGGACGGAACGACCGTGAGCGACGAGCACCCCCCAGGCGCAAAGACCTCCCACCATCCTGCGCCGATCGCAGCGCGCAGAGATCGCATCCGCGCGCATGAGCTCCTCCTCCGATCCGCTTCCCCTAGACCGTGGGCCGCTCCTCGAAGTCGTCGGGGACCGGCTCCGCCACGGATTCGGTCCGCACCGAATCGACGCGCGCGAGAGGCGGCCCTTGCCGACAGAGCGCGAGCATCTCCGCGATCCGCTCGCGAGGGCCGTCGAGCAGGGCTTCCACCGAGCCGTCGCGGCGATTGCGCACCCACCCCTTGAGCCCGAGCCGCCGCGCTTGCCGGACCATCCAGGCGCGGAAGCCGACACCTTGGACGCGTCCGTGGAGCTCGACCCGAACGGCCACGCTTCGCTCGCCACTCTCCTCCGTCGACTTCAATATCATGGCGCAGGTTCGGCCCGAGTGCCAAGGGCGTGATCGTGGCCGCGGCGCATCAACGTACGAGCGAGCCACAGCCGCCCCGCCCGCGAACGACGCGAGTACCGAGACGGCTCAGTCTTCGTCGGACGGCTCCGCTCCCGGGCGCAGGGCCGAAACCGGCACCTCGCGCCCCCAGGGCCGACCCGGCCGCGCCCTGTACGCCGGCAGCGAGAGATCGAAGACGAGCGCCGCGGCGCGGAGCGCGAACGCCGCGGCGAAGCCGGCGAGCCCGCCCGCTGCGGGCGGAAGGCCCAGCCCGTCGAGGCCGATCGCCACGACCGCGCCCAGAAGCGCCGGAGTCCAATAGAGCTCGCGGCGCAGGACGAGGGGCAGCTCGTTGCAGATGATGTCGCGCAACAGCCCGCCCATGACCGCGCTCGTCATGCCCATGAGCACGGCGACCGGGAAAGGCGCGCCGGCGTCGCGGGCGATCCGCGCGCCCACGACACAGAAGAGCGCGAGCCCGAGCGCATCGGCCCAGAGCAGGAGGCGGTAGCGGACCTCGACCCGGTGCGCGGTGAAGAAGACGAGCACCGCCGCGAGCGTGGTGACGAGCAGATAGTGGGGCTTGTGGACCCAGAACACCGGCCCCACGTCGAGCAAGAGATCGCGCAGCGTGCCGCCGCCCAGGCCGGTCACGGTGGCGACGAAGAGAAAGCCCACGATGTCGAGCTCCTTGCGCGAGGCGGTCAAGGCGCCCGAGACCGCGAAGACGAAGATCCCGGCGAGATCGAGGGTAGCGAGCAAGAAGTCCATGGACGGCTCCGCGGCGGACCCGCGCACGCTCCCGCCCGAGGGCTTCCGGCATCTCCCGGGCTTCCTCGACCGGGCCGCGCAAGCGGCTCTCCTGGCCGAGGTGCTGGCACTCGTCGAGCCGGATTTCTGGTTCACCCCCACCATGCCGCGCACGGGGCGGCCGTTTTCGGTGCGGATGGCCAATCTCGGCCCGTTGGGCTGGGTCAGCGACGTCACCGGTTATCGCTACAGCCCGGTGCACCCGCGGACGGGCCGGCCCTGGCCGCCGATCCCCGAACGGCTCCTCGCGCTCTGGCGGGAGCTCGTGGGAGCCCCCGAGCCCGAATGCTGCCTCGTCAATTTCTATCGAGCGGGTGCCCGCATGGGGCTGCATCGGGACGAGGACGAAGCGGCGAGAGACGTCCCGATCCTCTCGATCTCGCTCGGGGACGCCGCGATCTTCCGGGTCGGCGGGCTCGCCCGCGGCGGCCGCACCCTCGCGATGCGGCTCGAAAGCGGCGACGTCGTCCTGCTCGCGGGCGAAAGCCGGCTCGCGTACCACGGCATCGATCGGATCGTGCCCGGGACGAGCGATCTCGTCCCCGGCGGGGGGCGGATCAACCTCACGCTCAGGCGGGTCACGCGGCACGCGTGACCTTTCCCCTCAGCGCAACCAGGCCAGCAGGAACGGAGCCAGAAGCGCCGTCGCGACGCCGTTGGCGGCCATGGCGATGCCGGCGAAGGTGCCGCAGAGCGGGCTTTCCCAGAACGCGCGGGCGGTGCCGATGCCGTGGGCGGCGAGGCCGATCGCCAGGCCGCGGGCGCGCGGCTCGCGCACGCGCAACCGATCGAGCAAGGGCCCGGCGGTCATCGCCCCCAGAATTCCGGTCGCGATCACGAGCACCGCGGTCAACGACGGCAGGCCACCGAGCTTTTCGGCGACCGCCATGGCGATCGGCGTGGTCGCGGATTTGGGCGCGAGCGAGACGATCGTCTCCCGGCTCGCCCCGAGCAGCCGAGCGATCGCCACCGCGCTCAGCACCGCCGTGGCGGAACCGGCGAAAAGTGCGATCGCCATCGGGACGAGCGCTTCCCGCACCGCCGCGCGATGCCGCCACAGCGGCACGGCGAGCGCCACGGTCGCGGGCCCGAGGAGAAAATGCACGAACTGGGCGCCCTCGAAGTAGCGGGCGTAAGGCGTATCGGTGAGCACGAGCACCGCGACCAGGAGAGCGACGGCGATCGCGACCGGATTGACGAGCGGATGAAACCGGGCGCGGCGGGCGAGCGCTTGGACGAGCCCGTAGGCCGCGAGCGTGAGCGTGAGCCACAGAAGCGGGCCGGTCTGGAGATAGACCCAGAAGGCGGCGAGCCGTTCGGGGGTCACGGTAGGCCCTCCGAGGGCGCAGCGGAGCGCGGCAGAAGCCGCGCGAGGATCGTGCCGGTGACCGCGACCGCGAGCCAGGTCGAAAGGAGCACAGCCGCGAGGATCGCCCACCATTCGGCGGCGATGCGCCCGAGATGGAGCATCACCCCCACCCCCGCGGGCACGAACAAGAGCGAGAGATGGGACAGAAGCGCGGGCGCCGTGCCCTCGAGTCCGGCCGGGACGCGCCCGAGGACGAGGCAGAGGAGGAAGAGCGCGAGAAGGCCCAGGACGGGCCCCGGAACGGGGAGAGCGAGCGAAAACACCAAGAGCTCGCCCAGGAGTTGAAAAGAGAGGAGCAGGAGGAAGTCGTAGACCATGGCCGTCTCCGCTGGAGCCGGCCCGATCCTGGAGCGCGCGGGCGAGGCGGAGAAGCGGAGCTAACCCTCGCGCCGACGGCGGCGGAGCCACTCCTCCTCCTCGGATCCGCGCTCGCGGCGCCGCTCCGCCCGCTCGGCCTCGCGCTGGCGCTGACGATCGAGCCGCACGGCCTCTTCTCGTTGGCGGCGCAGGAACTCGGCCTGCTCCGCCGCGCGCCGGCGCTGTTCCTCGAGGGCGCGCTCGGCCGCGCGCTGGCGTTCGCGTTCGAGGCGCGCCGCTTCTTCTTGTTGGCGGCGCAAGAGCTTGGCTTGTTCCGCCGCGCGCCGACGCTCTTCTTCGAGGGCGCGCTCGGCGGCGCGCTGGCGTTCGCGCTCGAGGCGCGCCGCCTCTTCTTGTTGGCGGCGCAAGAGCTTGGCTTGTTCCGCCGCGCGCCGGCGCTCTTCTTCGAGGGCGCGTTCGGCGGCACGCTGGCGTTCGCGTTCGAGCCGAGCGGCTTCCTCTTGCTGGCGGCGCAGGAGCGCGGCTTCCTCGGCGGCCCGACGGCGCTCTTCGCGTTCGAGGGCTTCTCGGCGCTCGCGTTCCTCGCGCAGCTGCAAGGCCCGCAGCCGCCGCTCCTCGCGCGCTCGGCGCTCGGCTTCCGCCTGCTCGCGGGCGCGCTCGCGGGCGAGCCGGCGCTGTTCCTCTTCGAGACGTTTCTGCTCGAGCCGGCGCTCGCGCTCGAGGCGGCGGCGCTCCTCCTCCGCCCGTCCGAGACCGACGCGGCCCTGATCCTCCGGGACGACACCGAGCGCGCCCGCGGGCGGCGGCGCGGGAGGCAGCGGGCCCACGGGTTCGAGCCGCTCGCGCCGACGCGGCTTCGGCTCTCGGTCGGGCGGCGGGAGCCACGCGCCTTCGCCCTCGCGTCCGCGCGGCGGCAGGACGGCGATGCGCGGCCGCTCCTCAAGGCGCTTCTCGCGGATCTTTTCCTCGCGTTCCTCGGGCGGCGCCGGCGGGGGCAGGAGCGCGGGTTCGAACGGGCGCGGCTCGGTGCGGACCACGACGCGTTCGACGCGCGCGCGCTCCTTGACCCCCGGCCACTCCCACCAGAACTCGGGCTCGTCGGAGCGACGCAGGCGCTCGAGCTCGAACCTGCGCTCGCCGAGGCGACGGACGACGATGTCGTTGCCGGTGATGTAGACGTTGCTGTCCTTGATGACGACCTTGTCGATCTTGACGATGCGCCGCCCCGGTCGCCAGTCGTCGTCGCGCCAGTCGATGCGCTCCCGCCACCACCAGTGCGGACGGCGATCGCCGAAATAATAATACTTCTTGACGATCTTCTTGTCGTCGTCGCGGTCGGCCAAGAGATAGCCGAGCACGCCGCCGAGCACCGCGCCGCCGGCGAAGATCGCCGCATCCGACCAGAAGCTGCGCACCGGCTCGCCGTAGGTGACGACGGGCGGCGGGCTCGCGGGCACCGCCGGATAGGGCTCGTAGGCCGGGCTCGGCGGCGGGACGAAGGCGGTCGTCGGGGCGGGAGGAGGTTCGACGACCCGCTCCGCCGGTGCCGGTGCGGGCGGTGGAGGCGGCGTCGGCTTCGGCGGGGGAGGCAGAAGCGCCGGCTCGCTCGGTGCGGCGAGCGCAGTCGTCGGCTCCGCGGGCGCGGGCTCGGCCGGCAGCGAGGCCAACAGCCGCAAGGGGTCGTAGACGGGGAGACGGACGCGGTCGGGGTCGACCGGTTCGATCGCGACGATGTCGTCTTCGACCACCACGCGCTGGAACTCGGTGTCGACGAGCAGGCCCAGAGCCCGCGCGCCGCGCCGGATGCGCTGGATCGCCCGCTGCACGAGCGGCAGATCCTCGACCACCGCCGTCCCGAGCGCCCGCAGCCAGTCGAGATCCTCGCTCATCCGGCGCAGAAGCTCGGGATGGTTCAGAAGCGCCACGATCGCCGGACCCCATTCGGGATCCGGCTGCAGCGCGGGGTCTTTTTCGCGCCGGGCGAGGAAACGCTCGGCCTCGATCACGTCGAGCGGCGCGGTCGCGGCCTCGAGCACCGCCGCGAGCACCGGGTCGGGATAGAGCGCGATCGGGGCGAGAAGCCCCAAAGCCGCCTCGTAGGCGATCGGCGGGCGCTCGGCCCGGCTCTGCGCCGCGGCCGGCGGAGCCGGAAGCTGCGCGCCGGCCGGTGCGGCGAAGACGCATCCCAGACACAGAAGCGCGCTCAACAGCGCGGTCGGCGGAAATCGGGATCCGAGGAACACGCGGCATCCTCCAGCGGAACCGGCCGGAGCCTCCCGCGCCGGAACCGGCCGGAGTCTAAGGTTTCCCGCGGCCGTCACCACGGCGCGCCGGGGCTCGGGGTCACCCGCGGGTACGCGGACCGCGCGCGACGAATCGTCGCAGCCCCCCGTCAGCCGGTATCCGCGCCGAGCTCCGCCAGAAGCGCGCGCAACAGCCGCGCGTCCTCCACCGCCGCCGCCTCGACGTCCGTGTTGTCGAAGAAGACCCAGAGATCGCGGCCGCGATCGCGCTCGGAGGCCAGCCACGGCACCCACTCGGCCAGGAGCTCCCGCCCGTAGCGTCCGGCGTAGCGGTACCGATGGCCGTGCAGGCGCAAGTAGAGGAGATCGCCCGTGACCAGCCGCGGCGAGCGGAGCCCCGCGAGCTCGAAGGTGACGAAGCCGGCGCGGTGGCGCTCGAGGATCGCCGTCACCTCGGAGGTGTGCCAAGACGGATCGCGGAACTCGAAAGCCGGCACGATCCCGGCGGGCAGCGCGGCGAGAAAGGCCTCGAGACGGCCGGGATCGGCGGGAAAGCGCGGGGGGCACTGGAAGAGCACGGGCCCGAGCTTGGGACCCAGAGGCTCGATGCGGGCGAGGAAGGCCTCGAGGAGGTCGGGTCGCGGCTCGAGGCGGTGGAGATGGGTCAGTGCCCGCCAGGCCTTGACCGCGAAGCGGAAATCGTCGGGGGTGACCGCCGCCCAGCGGGCGACGAGCTCGCGCCGGGGCAAGCGGTAGAAGCTCGCGTTGAGCTCGACCGCATCGAACTCGCGGGCGTAATGCTCGAGCCAGCGTCCGGCGGGAAGACGCTCGGGATAGAAGAGCCCGCGCCAGGAGGCGTAGCTCCATCCCGAGGTGCCGATGCGCACCCGACCCCGCGAGCCGCCCGGCCCGCCCGTCGGCTCCGGGGTCTCGCGGAGACGACCCGCCCCTTCCGCCGTCTCCCGGTCTTTCGCCTTCGCACCCGATGCCACGCTCGCGGGCCTTCTCAGCGGATCGTGGCGATCCCCGTGCGGTGGTCGAAGACGCAAGTGACTTCTCGTTGGCTCGATTCGACGAAGATCGTCATCGGCAAGAACGAGACGTCGCCTCTGCGCCGGAGACGGCCGACGGAAAGGATCTGGTAGCGGGCGTCGCGATAGACCGCCTCGGTACACGCTTCGTGGACCTTCTCCGCCCGGGCACCGCCGCGGTCCCGGCGATCGCCGTCGCGGCGATCGCGGTCGCGGTCGAGCCGTCGGGTCTCGAGGTCCGCTCGGCGCGTCCGAATCGCGTAGGAGCACAATCCCAACCAGCGCCGGCCGTCGCGCTCGAGCTCCATGCGCAGGAGCAACCGGCCCTCGCCCGCGGACCGCGGCGTCCCGGTCTCGAGCACGTCGAAGTCTCGGCGCCGCGCCTCTTCTCGACAGGCTTCGCGCGCCCGGTCGCGGTCGCGCTCGGCGCGCTCGCCGCGCCCGCCGGCGAGATGCAGCGGCTCGGCCGGCGCCGGCGCGGCCGCGAGGAGGAGCGCGATCGCCGCGAGACCGAGCGAGGGCCGAGCCATGTTCCCTCCCGCGTTCCGCGCGCCGTCGGCACGGGGCTTGTCGCTTTTCTCGGTCACGCCTACCAAGCCGGGGCCTCGGATACCAGAGCGGAGTTCGATCCTTGCCGCCCTTGGCCGTTCTCAAGCCGGCTTTCTCTTCGGCGTGGAAGCTCGCGGTGCGTACCGCGGTGCTGGCGCCGCTTTTCTGGATGCCGCAGGCCGAGCGCATCCGCATCGAGCGTTGGCTGCGGGGGCGCGAGCAGTGGCAGAAGCTCAGGCGCGCCGATCTCGTCGTGGTCTCCTTCGGGAAGAGCGGGCGGACCTGGCTCAGGGTCATGCTGTCGCGCTTTTACGGTTATCGATACGGTTTTTCCGAGCGTTCGCTGATCGGTTTCGACAATTTCCACCTGCGCGACCGGCGCATCCCGAAGATCTTCTTCACCCATGACAATTACACGAAAGACTACACCGGGAACATCGACAACAAGTCCGATTATTACGATCGGAAGGTGGTGCTCTTGGTGCGCCACCCGGCCGACGTCGCGGTCTCCCAGTACCATCAATGGAAGTACCGCATGCGGCCGCGCAAGAAGGTCATCAACGCCTATCCGCGAGAGGACGTCGATCTGTTCACCTTCGTCGCCCGGCACGAGGCGGGCATCGGCAAGGTCATCGACTGGATGAACGGCTGGGCGCGCGAGCTGCCCAAGCTGCCCGACCTCCTCCTCGTCCGCTTCGAGGACCTCAAGGCGGATACCGCCGGCACGCTCTCCCGCATCCTCGCCTTCGCGGGCACCCCCGGCACGAGCGAGGAGATCGCCGAGGCGGTGCGCTTCGGCAGCTTCGAGAACATGCGCAAGATGGAAGCGGAGAACCGCTTCTGGTTCGCGGGCGGCCGGCTCAAGGCGGCGGATCGCGCCAATCCCGCCTCCTACAAGACCCGGCGCGGAGAAGCCGGCGGCTGGCGCAAGGACTTCTCCCCCGAGCAGGTGGCCGAGATCGAGGCGATCGTCGAAAGCCGGCTCTTGCCCGGCTTCGGCTATCTGCGCGCCGAACGGTCGGCCGACGTCGCCCCCGCCGCCTGAGCGCGGTCTCGCGCGCTCGCCCGGCCGAGCCGCGGCCGGGCGGCGCGCCCGCGGTCTTCCGCGGTCTTCAGAAGAGCGCGAGCTGCCGAGGGTTCTCGGGCGGGCGGAACCGATCGCCGCGCAGCGGCGGCGGGGAGCGGTCGAGGCCGAAACGGCGGCGGGCCTTGACCACGCGCTGAGCGAGAAAATCGGCGTAAACGCCTTCCCCGCGCATGCGGGAGCCGAAGCGCGGATCGTTCAGCCGCCCGCCGCGGCAGGCGCGCACGAGCCCGAGGACGCGCGCGGCGCGATCGGGGAAATGCGCCTCGAGCCAAGCGCGGAAGAGCTCCTTCACCTCGTGCGGCAGGCGCACGAGCACCCAGTCGAGCCATCGCGCCCCGGCCTCGGCCGCGGCTTCGGCGATGCGCTCGATCTCGTGGTCGTTGAGGCCGGGAATCAGCGGTGCGAGGTTGACCCCCACCGGCACGCCCGCCCGCGCGAGCGCGCGGACGATGTCGAGCCGCCGCCACGGGGCCGCGGCGCGCGGCTCCATCGTGCGCGCGAGAAGGGGCTCGAGGGTGGTGAGCGAGACGGCCACCCGCACGAGCCCGAGCGATGCCGCTTCGGCCAGAAGATCGAGATCGCGCAGGATGCCCGCGCCCTTGGTGGTGATCGAGAAGGGATGTCGGGCCTCGATCAGGACCTCGAGGATCGCCCGCGTGATCCCGAGCCGTCGCTCGATCGGCTGATAGACGTCGGTGTTCGTGCCGAGCGCGATCGGCGCGCAGACGTAGCCGGGACGGGCGAGCTCGGCGCGCAGGAGCTCGGCCGCCCGCTCCTTGGCGAAGATCACGGTCTCGAAATCGAGCCCGGGCGAAAGATCGAGGAAGGCGTGGCTCGGCCGCGCATAGCAATAGATGCAGCCGTGCTCGCAGCCGCGATACGGATTGGCCGAGCGGTCGAAGCCCACGTCCGGTGACCGGTTGCGCGTGAGCAGGCTCTGCGCGCGATCCGGGCGCACTTCGGTCGGGCGCGCCGGTTGCGCGGCGCGCTCGGCGAGCCCGCCCCAGCCGTCGTCGAAGGGCTCGATCTCCGTGCGGGCGAACCGCCCCGCCGGATTTGTCGTCGCCCCACGCCCGCGTCGCGGTTCCGCGCGCATCCCCGCCCCGCCGAACGAAACGCGAACAGATTAGGCCCGCACGCGCCCGGCTTCCAGCCCCCGCGTTCGCGCGGCCCGTGTCCGCTCCGTGCCGCCCGTCCCCTGCGGCCGGCTCCTCGCGCAAAAGGCGAACATCTGCAGCTCGAATGTGATTTTATCGCTTGATAGGTTAAACGTTTCCTTTACGATTCGCGCATTAGGTGAGCCGCGGAATCGATCGGGGGCCCACCCATGCCGCGCTCAGCGACCCGCAGACCCGCCACGGTTTTCGAGGACCCGCCCGCGCGCGGGCTCGAAGCGCCCGACCGCCCCGCCTTCGTCTTCCTCGAGCCTCCGGCGTGGTGCGCCTCGGGCGGGCCGGAGGCCGCGGAAAGCCGCGCAGCGCCGAGCGCGCTTCCGGATCGGCGCGGTCCGCGGCTCCTCGAACTGCGGCTGCCCGAAAACGGTCCGCCCACGCCGGCGGATCCCGTCCTCTTGCGCTTCGACGAGCCGGTCGCGGCCGGACCGGGTCGGATCGTCCTCAAGAGCTCCGGACACGCGATCGCGATCCCCGCGCGCGACGCCGATCAGGTGGCGATCGAGGGAGCGCTCGTGCGCCTGGTGCCCGAATCGCCCCTCGAACCCGGTGCGCGGTACGTTTTCGAGTTCTCGCGCAAGGCCTTCTGCGATCTCGCCGGCAATCCCATGCGGCCGGTCTCGGCGGCGTTCCTGCCCACCCTCGCGGTGGCGGCGAATCCGAGCGCGCAAGGACAGTCGGGCACGGCCGCGTGGACGCTCATGGTCTACATGGCCGCGGACAACGACCTCGAACCGTATGCGCTTCTCGATCTCGCCGAAATGGAACGCATCCGCCTGCCCGAGAACGTGAACCTCGTCGCGCTCGTGGATGCCAGCCCCTATTACGGGCGCGGTCCTCTCGACTTCGCCGATACGCGGCGGGGGCCGGTGCGCTTCGACGGCGACCCGCGGACCACGGGTGCGGAGCTCGTCTCGATCGGCGAGCGGAACACGGGCGATCCCGCGACGCTCACGGAATTCCTGGAATGGGCGCGCGCGACTTTTCCCGCCGAGCGTTACGGGCTCGTGGTGTGGGATCACGGCGGCGGGCTCGAGGGCGCGGCCTGGGACTTCTCGAGCCGCGGCGATCGCCTCGAGCTTTCCGAACTGCGCCGCGCGATCACCGAGTCGGGGATCGAGCGGCTCGATTTCCTGGGGTTCGACGCCTGTCTGATGGCCATGGCCGAGGTCGCGGGCGAATTCTCCGACCTCGCCCGGGTCCTCGTCGCCTCCCAGGACCTCGAGCCCAACGCCGGCTGGGCTTACGATCGCTGGCTCGCCGCGCTCGCGCGCGATCCCGACCTCGATCCGCGGGCCCTCGCCCGCGCCGCCGTCGAGACCTATGCCGCCGCCTACCCGAACCGACGCGACATCACCCTTTCCGCCCTCGATCTCGAGGCGATGCCGCGTCTCGAGCGGGCCCTCGACGCTTTCGTGGACACGGTCGCGAGCGCGGCCGATGCCGCCGAGCGCGCCGCGCTCGCCCGCGCCGTCGCCGAGGCGCGGCCGTTTCCGCGCGATGCGAGCTATCCGTATCGCGACCTCGGAGGGTTCCTGCGCGCGGTCGAACGCCGGCTCGACGATCCGGCGATCGACGAAGCCGCGCGCGCGGCGCGAGCCGCCCTCGACGACCTGGTGATCGCCCGAGCCGGCACGGTGCGGGCGGCGAGCGGACTCTCGATCCATCTCCCCGAGCCCCGCGAGCCGCCGTGGCACGGCTACGGTCCCGAGCAGTTCGCCTTCCTCGAGCGGGTCGGCTGGGACGACCTCTTCGCCGCTCCGCCCGCCTTCGCCTGAGCGCGGGCCGCGGCCGAGACGAAGGGATCGGAGCCGAGCCGAGACGCGGGGATCGTCGCGCACCCGGGCGTACGCACCGCAGCCCACCCGAGGCGCAGCCGAACGTCGGCTCCCGGCCAGCGCAGCGGTCTTCCGCGGCCCGCGCGGTCCCGCCCCTTCGCGGTCCCGCGCCCAAGGCGCATCCGTGCCGCTCCGGACTTCGGAGCGCCGCGGAGGCGTCGTGTCCGAGCGCCTCCGCGCCGGGCTCGGTGCGGAAAGGTGCACGCGGCTCCGCTCCTCGGCCGGATGCGCGCCGATCCGGGCCGGTCGGGACCGAAGAGGGGTGCTCGCACCGCGGCGCGCAGAAACGCCCTTCTCGCCCCGCGGGCGCACGGCCCGCGGGTCGACCGGGAACCGGGTTCGGTCGGACGCGGGTCGGGATCGGAAGCCGCGCGGATCGCTCCGCCCGGCCGGACGAGCCCCGGAGCCGCTCGGTGAAGGCGCGTCCGCGCGCGCCCTTTCGGCTCCGGTCGTTTTCCCGGACGCGGGATCCCCGCGCGCCCTCGGCACGGGTGCACCGCCGCGACCGCACCCGTCGGACGCCGAAGATCCGAAAACCGCACCCGCGGCCCGGGCGCCTCGCGCCGTCTCCTGCGAGCTCCGAGAAGCGCACGACCGGCCCCGCGCCGGCCGGTCCGCACGGGTTCCGGCGTTCTCTCCCGCGGCCGAAGGACGCGACCTCCGCCGAAGGAGCCTGTGCCCTTCCACCCGTTTTCGCTCGGGGAGCGGATCGAGCTCGGAGGACGGATCCGAGGAGATCCGCGCGCCGGGCGACGAGAGCGCTTTTGCGCGGGGATCGCTCCGAGCGCGGCCGACCGCGATCGCCGCCGCTGCCCCGTCCCGGCCGATCGTCGCGGCCCCGGTCGCGGGTGCTGGACCGCGGCCGGGGGTTCGGTTAGGCCCTGCGCCGGAGCAAGAGGAAAGGCTCCGAGATGGGCCTCGGCCGCTCGATCCTCGCCGTCGTCCTCGCTTGGCTCCTCGCGCTCGCGCCTTTCCTCGCGCCGGCGCGCGATGCGCAGGCGCACGCGCCCGCTCTCTGTCGCGCCGGCGAGGATCCCGCGCGCGAGGATCCGAAGGCTCCGCCGCCCCATCCCTTCGCGTGCGGCGCGTGTTGT
>JANXAZ010000048.1 GCA_025062095.1 Geminicoccaceae bacterium | reverse complement strand
ATCCGCGTCCTGAGCGAAGACGAAGCCCTCGCCTACCGACGTCGGCTCGAGGCGGCCGAACGCCTCGGCCATCCGCGCACCGCCCAATTCCTGCGCACCAAGGCGCACCTCGTGTACACCTTCTGCGACGAGCTCGTCCGGCACCCGAAGATCCTCGATGCGGTGGAGGACATCATCGGCCCCGACATCCTCTGCTGGTCGTCGGGCTTCTTCAACAAAGAGGCCAAGGATCCGGCGTACGTTTCCTACCACCAGGACCTCACCTATTGGGGCCTCGAGCCCGACGACATCGTCACCGCCTGGGTCGCGCTCTCGCCCGCGACCCCCGAATCGGGCTGCATGAAGTTCCTGCCCGGCAGCCACAAGAGCGAGATCCTGCCGCACAAGGACACCTTCGCACCCGAAAATCTCCTCTCCCGCGGTCAGGAGGTCCAGGTCGAGGTCGACGAATCGAAAATCGTTTTCGACGTCCTCCGACCGGGCGAGATGTCGCTCCATCACGTCAAGCTCATCCACGGCTCCGATCCCAACCGTTCGGACGACCGACGGATCGGTTTCGTTATCCGCTACGTTCCGACCTACGTGCGGCAAGTGGTGGGCAAGATCGACAGCGCGACGCTCGTGCGCGGGGTCGACCGCTACGGGCATTTCGAGCCCGAACGACGGCCGAGGGCCGATCTGGATCCGGAAGCGATCGCGCACTACGACGAAGTGACGGAGCGGCTCAATCGGGTGCTCTTCCGCGGCACCGATCGGGTGCGCGAACAGTCGCCGGCGACGTGATCCGCGAGGCGACGCGTCGAAGGGGAGGCGAAGATGGCGACACGGCGGAGCTTCGTACTCGCGACGGTAGTGCTCGGCGCGCTCGCGTGTTCGGGGTCGGCCCGGGCCGCGGCCGAGTACCGATGGAAATTCCAGAGTTTCTGGCAGCCGAACACGGTCAACCAGCAAGCTTTCGAGCGCTTCGCCGCGCGCGTGAACGAACGCTCGCGCGGTCGGATCGAGATCGAGGCCCTGCCCGTGAACGCCGTCGTGCCCCCCGGCGAGATGCTGGATGCGGTTCGCGCCGGCATCATCCACGGGACCAACGGGGGGACCGGCTATTACGTCGGCAAGGATCCCGCCTTCGCGCTTCTCGCCGATCTCAACTGTGCCTGGGAAAATCCTCAACAGCTCGTGGGATGGTTCTACGAGGGCGGCGGCAACGAGCTCGCGCGCGAGCTCTACGCCCGCTTCGGCGCCTTCTGGTTGGGCCCGGTACTCTGGGGCATGGAGTCGATCCCGAGCAAGAAACCTCTCCGCTCGATCGCCGACTTCAAAGGGTTGAAGATGCGCGCCCCCGAAGGTTTGGGTGCGGCGATTTGGGCCAAGCTCGGCGTGGGCGTGATCACCTTGCCGGGCACCGAAGTCTACACCGCGCTCGAGCGGGGTCGGATCGAGGCCACCGACTGGGGCACGCTCGGCATGAACGACCAGCTCGGCTACGGGAAGATCGCTCCTTACGCGATCTATCCCGGCATTCACTCGATGCCCGCCTCCGACGTCACGATCAAGCTCGACATCTGGGAAAAGCTGCCCCAGGATCTCAAGACCGTTCTGCTGGAGGAGACGGTCGAGTTCAACCGTTACAGCCTCGAGGTCAACGAGAAGCTCGATCGCGAGATGGTCGCCAAGCGCGATCCCGCGACGCTCATCAATTGGGGCCCCAAAGAGCGCCGCGAGCTGCGCGAAGTCGCGCGCACCGTCTGGGAAGAATGGGGCAACAAGAGTCCCATGGCGAGGAAAATCTACGATAGCTATCTCGCCTACATGAGGAAGATCGGGCTCCTCTGAATATCTTTGCGCGAAAAGGGAAGACCGCGACCTCGCCGAGGCGTCGCAAGACCCGCCGGAGGCGACGTGAAGGGCGACAGGCACGAGGGCCCCGTCGATCGGCTGTCGCGTCGTACGGGCGAGACCCTCGCCTGGTTGTTCCTGGTCTCGGCCGCACTCACCGGCTGGGAAGTCGTATCGGCGAGCCTTTTCCGAGCACCGACGATCTGGGTTCACGACCTCACGACGATGCTGTGCGTCGCTTGTTTTCTGTTCGGCGGCGCGTACGCGCAGGTGCGCCGCGAGCACATCCGGATCACCGCGATCTACGATCTTTTGCCCGCCCGGCTGCAGCGCGCGTGCGACGTCTTCGGGCTCCTCCTCGCGCTCGGCTATCTCCTCGTCCTCGCGTGGTTCACGGGAAGCCAAGCGGTCGAATCGATCCGGCTCGGCGAGATGAGCGGCCACGCCTGGAACACGCCGATGCCGGTGGTCATCCGCCTCTGCTTCTTCCTCGCCACCGTCCTGCTCGCCCTCCAGGTTTTCGTGCATCTGCGCGAGGCGATCCGAGCCCTGCGCGAGACCCTTCGGCCGTGAGTATCGAAGCGATCACCCTTGCGATGATCGCCGCGCTCGCGGCTCTGCTCGCGATCGGCATGCCGATGGCCTTCGCGCTCGGTGCCGTAGGGGTCGCCTTCACCCTCGCTTTTTACGGCTTCGATGCGCTTTTGTTGATCTCGAGTCGGATCTACGGTTTCGTAACGAATTACGTGCTTTTGTCCGTACCCATGTTCCTCCTCATGGCGAGCATCATGGACCGAAGCGGCGTCGCGCGCGACCTTTACACCGCCATGAGCGTGTGGGCGGGTAAGACGCCCGGCGGGGTCGGGATCATGACCCTGATCGCGGCGGTGCTCATGGCCGCGACCACCGGGATCATCGGCGGGGAGGTCATTCTCCTCGGCCTCGTCGCGCTGCCTCAGATGCTGCGGCTCGGCTACGATCGAAAGCTCGCGATCGGGATCGTCTGCAGCGGCGGCTCGCTCGGCACGATGATCCCGCCCTCGATCGTGCTCGTCTTCTACGGACTGACCGCCAACGTTTCGATCGGCGATCTGTTCTTGGCGGTGATCGTTCCCGGGCTCCTGTTGGCCGCGCTCTACATTGTCTACGTGGCGGTCCGCTGTCGGCTCGACCCTTCGTTGGGCCCGCCGCTGCCGGAAGCCGAGCGGGCGATCCCGCTTTCCGAGAAGCTCGCGCTGCTCCGCAACCTCGTGTTGCCCTTGGGCATCGCCTTTTCCGTTCTCGGCACGATCTATCTGGGACTGGCGGCGGTGACGGAAGCGGCGGCGATGGGCGTGCTCGGGGTCCTGCTCGCGGCGTGGCTGCGGGGCGAGCTCTCCCGCTCGATGCTCGTGGAAGCCTCGCGCCAGACCATGGCCGCCTGCGGTCTTCTGTTGTGGCTCACCTTCGGCGCGACCGCTCTCGTCGGTGTCTACAATCTCCTCGGCGGCATCGCGTATATGCGCCAAGCGATCGGATATCTTCCCTACGAGCCTTGGGTCGTCATACTCGTGATGATGCTGATCCTCGCCGTGATGGGTTGCTTCATCGACTGGATCGGCATCCTTCTGCTCACCATGCCCGTCTTCGTCCCGATCGTGGAAACCCTCGGATACGACAAGGTCTGGTTCGGCGTGCTTTTCTGTCTGAATATGCAAATAAGCTATTTGTCGCCACCATTCGGCCCCGCATGCTTCTATCTGAAAGGCGTGGCTCCGCCCGAAATCAGTCTGCAGGAAATCTACGCCGCGGTCTCGCCCTTCATCATACTCCAAGCTATCGCGATCCTCTTGTTGGTGGCTTTTCCCGACCTGGCGCTCTGGCTACCGCGCGCGCTCCAACATTGACAGCCGTATCGTCTCGGCGCGATGCGGCAGCGCCGGCACCCGGCCCGGCAGCGGCGCGACTTCGGCGCCGAAAGAAGAACGACCGCGCGGTCATCGCAGCGTACTTGCGGTGTGGTGTAGCGCACGATCGCGCTTCGGCTGCCCGAGACGCCACCATCGCGGGCATCTCGACGATCGGGGCGGGACGTTCCTAACCGCGATCGGAAGCGACGGCGCCCGAAAGCCGCGCTCCGGGAAAGGCCGCGAGAAGGGCTTTCCCGCGCTCGGGGCCGAGGACGCACAGCGCGGTCGAAAGCCCGTCCGCCACCACCGCCTCGGGTGCGACGACGGTCACGAGCCCGCGCAACGGGGGCGGCTCGCCCGTGCGCGGATCGAGGATGCGCGGGACGCCGTCGAGGATCGCGACCGAGCTCGCGACCGCGCCGCCGACGATCTCCACCGGCGGCAGACCTCGCCGTCCGATCCGCCACGGCCGGCCCGAGGGATGCCCTCCCGCGACCCGGAGCTCGCCGAGATCGACGAGCACGCGCGCGATCCCCTGCCCGCGCAGCACCTCCGCGACCCGGTCGGTGAGATAGCCCTGGGCGATGCCGTCCAGCGTCACCGCCATGCCGCGGCGGTGCAAGACCACCGCTTCCGGGCTCGCCTCGAGCGCCCGCCAGTCGACGAGCCGGTGCGCGGCGCGCCGCTCCGCCCGCGACGCCCCCCGCGCGACGGCGAGCCAGAGCGGCTGGATCGTGGGGTCGAAGGCGCCCTCGCCGAGCACGGCGAGACGGCGGGCGAGCGCGAGCACCTCCAGGAGCTCGAGCGGAGGCCGCCGGAGAACCCTTTCGCGGTTGAGCCGCGACAGGGCGCTTTCGGGATCGAAGAGCGAAAAGACCGCCTCGAGCCGCGCGAGCTCCTCGAGCGCGGCCGCGATCGCGCTTTCCGCCCGGTCCCGCGCGACACCGAAGAGCTCGATCGTCGCCGCCGCCCCGAGCGCCGCGCCCCGCCAACGCACCCCCTCCGGTTCGCGGCGCGCGGCATCGCCGAAGGCGAGCCCGGCGGCCCCGATCCCCAGCAAGCGCAAAAGACGCCTTCGCCGCATGCCTCCCCCGCCGGCCACAGGCGATGGAAGCTGCACGCCCGACGCGAAAGCGCCTTGACGGCGGTCAAGGAAGGCTCGTGGCCGGCTGCCTAGCCTCGCCGCAAAATCGCGGCCGCCGAGCCCGTTCCGGTTCGGCCGCGTCTCGGGGCGGAGGCGAAGGAGCGATGACCGAGACCGACGAAAGCGGAGCGCCCGAGCGGATCCCGTTCATGCAGCGGGTGCTCGACAATCCCTTCTTGCTCCTCTTCCTCGGCGTGACGGTGCCGGCGGCGCTGTACCTTCTCTGGGGGGTCATGGAACTCTCCCAGATCCCCGTCGCTCGGTGAGAGGAATTCAGCCATGGCCGTGCGTCCCCCCGAAAGCCGCGTCTGGTGGAACGAGCCGGTTCCGCGAGCCGAGCTCGTGTGGGTGACGGTGGCGTTCCTGTGGGGTGTCGTGATGTTCGTCATGATGATCGTCTGGCACCTCCAGGGCCGACAGAATCTGTCAACGGAAGTCTATCGCGTCGATCCGGAGGTGTTCCGATCACGGGTCGAGGCTTTCGTCGAGCGCTACAAGGTCGGCGAAGAGGGGACGACCGGGATCCCCGTAGCGCGGGTGCCGCCGGGCGGCGACGCCTACATGCTCGGGCGCTTGTGGGAATGGTGGCCGGTGCTCGAGCTCGAGAAGGGCAAGACCTACCGGCTCCATCTCTCCTCGCTCGACTGGCAGCACGGCTTCTCGCTGCAGCCCGTCAACATGAACATCCAGATCCATCCGGGGATCGAGCACGTGATCACGATCACGCCGACCGAAGCCGGCGTGTTCAGCGTCGTCTGCAACGAGTTCTGCGGCGTCGGTCATCATCAGATGATCGGCCGCATCCGGGTGGTCGAGCCCGGCAAAGGAGGGTGAGCCATGGCAGCCGTCGCAACCGGTACCGGTGGGCTCGCGGCGCTCGCCGCCCGCTTCCGCACCTGCCCCGTCACCGGTCTCAGGGTCGACGCCGCGGCGGAGACGCTGATCAAGGCGAATGCCGTGGCCGCCGTCGTCTTCCTCGCGATCGGCGGGTTCCTCGGGCTGCTGGTGGCGCTCACCCGTTGGCAGGCGGTGCACCTCCTCGGGCCGGACACCTTCTACCTCGTGCTCACCGCGCACGGGGTCAACGCGCTGTTGTTGTGGGTCATCTTCTTCGAAGTCGCGGTCCTCTATTTCGCTTCCGCGGTGGTCTTGAATTCCCGCCTCGCCGCGCCGCAGGCGGCCTGGGCCGGCTTCGTCCTCATGGTCGTGGGTTCGCTCGCGGTCAACTGGGCGATCCTGCGGGGCGACAGTTCGGTGATGTTCACCTCTTACGTGCCGATGCAGGCCTCCCCGCTCTTCTATCTCGGTCTCATCCTTTTCGCGGTGGGGGCGCTCGTCGCCTGCTGCGTCTTCTTCGGCACGCTCGTGATCGCGAAAGACGAAAAGACTTACGAGGGCTCGGTGCCGCTCGTCACCTTCGGCGCGATCGCGGCAGCGATCATCGCCGTGTTCACGATCGCCTCGGGTGCGATCATCTTGATCCCCACCTTCTTGTGGTCGCTGGGCTACATCCGCCACATCGACAGTCTCATGTACAAGCTCGTGTGGTGGGGAATGGGCCATTCGAGCCAGCAGATCAACGTCGCCGCCCACGTCGCGGTCTGGTATCTGATCGCCGGGGTCGTCTTGGGAGCCAAGCCGATCTCCGAGAAGGTCGGCCGTATCGCCTTCCTCTTCTATCTTCTCTTCCTTCCGATCGCGGCCGCGCACCACATGCTGGTCGAGCCGGGTCTTTCGGCCGAATGGAAGGTCTTCAACACGTCGTACGCGATGTATCTGGCCGTCTTGGGCTCGATGATCCACGGCATGGCGGTGCCGGGGGCGATCGAGGCGGCGCAGCGGGCGCGCGGATACACCAACGGCGTCTTCGAATGGCTCCGCAAGGCCCCGTGGGACAACCCGGCCTTCTCCGGCATGTTCCTCTCGCTCGTGCTCTTCGGCTTCTTGGGCGGGATCAGCGGTGTCGTGTTGGGCGCGGAACAACTCAACATCATGATGCACAACACGCTCTACGTCCCCGGCCATTTCCACGGCACGGTGGTGGCCGGCACCACCCTCGCCTTCATGGCCGTGACCTATCTCGTCTTGCCGTTGATCTTCCGGCGCGAAATCGTGTTCCCGACCCTCGCCAAATGGCAGCCATGGCTCTTCGGCATCGGCGTCGCCGGCACCTCGCTGTTCATGCTCGGCGCCGGCACCCTCGGCGTCTCCCGCCGGCACTGGGACATCACCTTCTCCGATGCCGTCCTCGGCTTCGATTACCCGCCCACGGCCTTCTTGATGCTGGCGCTCAACGGGATCTTCGCGATCTTGGCCGCGATCGGCGGCGCCCTTTACGTGATCGTCACCGTCGCGACCGTGCTCTTCGGAAAACGCGTGGGGCCGGAAGGTCCGACGACCCCGGTGACCGCCGCACCCGCAGCGGCGAAAGCGGTGGGACAGTACGGCAGTGCGGGCACGCTGCACCTGCCCGGCACGTACGTGTTGATCACCGTGTTCTTGGTCGCGTTCGTCCTCTACTATTTCGTGAATTGGCGGTATCTCTCGGAGCTCTGGCCGATGAGCTGAGGACCCGGGCTCGCGGAGGAACGGGCCGTGCGCAGCGCGATCGCCGCCTCGCGGGGTTTCGCCGCCGATCTCGTCTCGGTCTTCAAGCCGCGCATCGCCCTTTTCATCACCGCCTCGGCACTGGGCGGAACGGCCGCGAGCCCGGGCCCCTGGCCCGAGCCCGGCCGTCTCGCCCTTCTCGCGCTCGCGGTCTTTTTCGCTTCGGCGGCCGCGGGCGCCTTCAATCAGCTCTGGGAACGGGAGCTCGATGCGCGCATGCGGCGCACCGCGCGGCGGCCGTTCGCCTGTGGCCGCTTCCGCGCGGGCCCTCTCTGGTACGGCTCGATCCTCGCGATCCTGATCGCATCGACCGGGCTCGCGGCCGGCGCCGCCAACCCCTGGGCGGCGTTCTACACGCTCGCCGGAGCTCTCGTTTACGCGCTGCTTTACACCGTTTGGCTCAAGCCGCGGAGCCGGCTCAACATCGTGGTCGGCGGACTCGCCGGCTCCTTCGCCGTCTTGGCGGGAGCGGCGGCGGTCGATCCCGCGCTCGCCCCCGAACCCCTGCTCTTGGCCCTCGTCCTCTTCCTCTGGACCCCGCCGCATTTCTGGGCCCTCGCGATGGCCACGAAGGAGGATTACGCGGGCTGCGGCGTGCCGATGTTACCGGTGCTCGTGGGCGACGCCGTGTGCGCGCGGATCGTCTTCGCTCACGCGCTCGTGCTCTCGCTCCTCGCGCTCTTGCCCGCCTTCTTTTCGATGGGGCCGATCTACCTCGCCGCCGCCCTCGCGGGCGGCCTCGGCTTCGTGTCCAAGGCTCGGCTCCTGGTCCGCGCGCCGACCAGACGCAACGCGATCGGCGTCTTTTCGGCCTCGCTCGTCCAGCTCGCGCTGTTGCTCGCCGGCACCGTCGCCGACCGCTTGTTGTGGACCCCGGATCGATGATCCGTCTTCTTCTCCTTCTTGTTGTTTTCCTCGCGAGCCCCGCCTCGGCCTGGGCGCGCAGCGTGATCTCCGCCGAGGAAGCCCTCGCCCGCGGCGAAGCCGCGATCGGCCGTGCGCTTCCCGATCTCGAGCTGGTCGACAGCGACGGGAGGCCCTTCCGGCTCGCCGAGTTCGCGGGCCGACCGCTTCTCGTCTCCTTCGTTTACACCGGTTGCAGCACGGTCTGCCCCGCCCTCGTCCAGAACCTCTATCCGGCGGTGAAGGAGGCGCAACGGCTCTTCGGGGCCGAGGGTTTCGCCACGCTCACGATCGGGTTCGACGCCCGCAACGACCGGCCCGAGCGGCTGCGTTCCTTCGCTCGGGCGCAAGGTGTGGATCTGCCGAACTGGCGGTTCGCGACCGCCGATCAGCCGACGATCGACGCCCTCGCCGAGACCCTCGGCTTCGCCTATTGGCCTTCGGCCGGCGGTTTCGATCATCTCGCCCTGGTCTCGGTGATCGACCGCGAAGGTCGCATCTATCGCCAGATCTACGGGGGCGTCTTCGCGACCCCCCAGATCGTCGAACCCCTCAAGGACATCGTCTTCGGTCGCGAACGGTCTCTTTTGTCTCTGCCCGCCCTCGTCGATCGCATCCGCTGGTTCTGCACCGTCTACGATCCGCGCGCCGACCGCTACGCTTTCTCTTACGCCTTTTTCTTCGGGCTGCTCGCGGGCGGCGCCACGCTCGCCGGCGCCGGGCTGTGGATGCTCCGCGAATGGCTGCGCCGAGCGGGTTCGGTGCGCGCGCCGTGAAGTTCCTCCGTGCGCGGGTCCGGCTTCTCTTCGATCGCGCCGAGAGCCTTCTCGGGCTCGCGTTTCCGCCGGCGTGGAACCCGCTCCTCAACTTGGGAGCCCTCGGCTTCTTTTTCTTCTGGATCGTCACCGCGAGCGGGATCTACGTTTACATCTTCTTCGATACCGGGGTGACGCAAGCTTACGATTCGGTCGAGTACATGACGCGGGAGCAGTGGTACCTCGCCGGCGTCATGCGCTCGTTCCACCGCTACGGCTCGGATGCCCTGGTCATCGTGGCCGCGCTGCATCTTCTGCGGGAGTTCGGCCAGGATCGGTACCGGGGCGTGCGCTGGTTCTCCTGGCTGACGGGGATCGTCGTCCTCGTCCTCGTCTTCGTCGCCGGGATCACGGGCTACTGGCTCGTGTGGGACAAGCTCGCGCAATACGTCGCTGTTGTTACGAGCGAGTGGCTCGACGCCCTCGGCATCTTCGGCGAGCCGATCGCGCGCAACTTCGTGGCACCCGGCGCGCTCGACGATCGGTTCTTCACCCTCATGCTGTTCGTCCACATCGCCGTCCCGCTCGTCGCCTTGATCGTGTTGTGGGTGCACCTGCAGCGGATCGCCAAGCCGAGGATCAACCCTCCGCGGGGCCTCGCGTGCGGCGCCTTCGTCTCGCTCCTCGCGCTCTCCCTCGCGCATCCGGCCACGAGCCGACCTCCTGCCGATCTCGCGAGCGTGCCGGGCGAAGTCGGTCTCGACTGGTTCTATCTCGCGGCCTATCCGCTCCTCGAGATCCTGCCGGCGCCCCTCACCTGGGCCACTGCGCTTTTCCTCTTCGCCCTCGCCCTTTCGATCCCTTGGTTGCCGCCGATGCGCCTCGCGCGTCCGCCGCGGGTCGATCTCGACAACTGCAACGGCTGCGCCCGTTGTTTCGCCGATTGCCCCTACGACGCGATCACCATGGTGCCGCGCAGCGACGGCGCCCCCTTCTCGGCCGAGGCCAGGGTCGATCCCGGCTCGTGCGTGCGCTGCGGGATCTGCGCCGGGGCTTGCCCCACCGCGACGCCCTTTCGGCGAGCGAGCGCCCTCTCCCCCGGGATCGATCTGCCGGATCTCCCGATCGCCGCGTTGCGCGATCGGGTCGAAGCCGAAGGAAGACGGCTTTCCGGTCGCGGCCGGATCATGGTCTTCGGCTGCGCCGAGGGGGTTCCGCTCGAGGGTCTCGCGAGCGCGCGCGTCGGCGTGGTGCGCCTGAATTGCGCGGGCCAGCTCCCGCCCGCTTTCGTCGATTACGTGCTGAGCCGCGATCTCGCCGAGGGCGTGCTCGTCACCGGTTGCGCCGCCAACGCCTGCCACGCCCGCTTCGGCATCCTCTGGACCGAGGCCCGCTTCGCTCGCACGCGCGATCCGCAGCTGCGCAGGCGGGTGCCGGCGGAACGGCTCCGCACTTTGTGGGCCGGGCGTCTCGGCCGCCGGGCGCTGGAAGCGGAGATCGCCTCCTTCGCCCGCGCTCTCGAAGCCCTGCCGCCGCCCGCCCCGGTCCGGCGCGCACCGGGTCTGCCCGCGACGCGAGAGGTCGAGCGTGCCTGAGCTCGCGCGATGGGCGGGACAGCTCCTCTTCTACGGCCTCGCCGCGCTCCTGACCGGCTTTTTCGCGACCCGGCCCGTCTGGCAGCAGTTCCCGAAGGACCGGGCGCAGATCACGATCGCCTTCGTCCACGGCGGAGAGCGCAAGGACGCCTGCACGAAGTTCGCAGCGGAAGAAATCGCCAGGCTCCCGCCCCGCGCCCGCCGTCCCTCGGACTGCGGTCGGGAGCGCGTGCCGTTGCGCTTCGAGCTCGCCCTCGACGGGCGGTTGCTTCTCGCGCGGACCGTTCCCCCGAGCGGGATCTCGCGCGACGGCCCTTCGCGTCTTTACGAGAAGCTCGCGCTGCCCGCGGGGCGGTACGCGATCACCTTGCGGCTCGCCGACAGCGGCCGGGCGGAAGGGTTCGATTACGAGCGACGATTCGACATCGAGCTGCGGCCCCTCCAGAACCTCGCGATCGATTTCCAGCCCGATCGCGGTGGTTTCGTCATCCGCTGAGGGAGGCAGAGATGACGCTGATCGCTTGGCGCCCCGAGTTCGAGACCGGCATCCCGGACGTCGACCACGAGCACCGACAGCTCGTCGAGCTCATCAATCGGCTGCACGGAGCGCTCGAGGCCGGAGCCGACAAGGAGGACATCGCGCGTTTTCTGGGCGAGGTCTTCGCCAGGATCTCGGCGCACTTCGCTCTCGAAGAGACGATCATGCGCAAACACCGCTACGACGAATACGCCGAGCACAAGGCGGAGCACGAAAAGCTCTTGGACGAACTGCGCGACATCATGGACGCGCACGCAGCGGATGCGTATTTCGACTACCGCGAAGCTCTCTCTACCGCGGTGCGCGACTGGTTCGTCGAGCATTTCCGGACCAAGGACGCGCGGCTGCACAAGAAGCTCGGGATCTGAGGGAGGCGGCGATGACCGATCTCGTCTATCGCGCGGGCGAGCCTTTCGCGCAGGCGCTCAGGATCATCGGCCGCGGCCCCACGCTCTCGCGGCCGCTCGCGGTCGAGGAGGCGGAGGCGGCCATGGCCGCGATCCTCGACGGCGGCGTCGACGAGCTCCAGCTCGGCGCCTTTCTCCTCGCGTTGCGTACGCGCGGGGAGTCGGCGAGCGAGCTCGCCGGCTTCCTTCGCGCCGCCCGCACGCGCCTTCCCGACCTCTCCGGGCTCGCCGTCGATCTCGACTGGCCGTCTTGTGCCGACGCGCACAAGCAATTGCCCTGGTTCCTTTTGGCCGTCCGGCTCGTCGCGAGCGCCGGTGTGCGCGTCCTCCTCCACGGCGTCGCAGGCGAGGGGCCCTTGGGTACGCGCGCCGGCCTCGCCGCCCTCGGGCTGCCGGTCGCCCGCGGCTTCGAGGAAGCGGCCCGCGCCCTCGATCGGGTCGGCCTCGCCTATCTGCCGCTCGAGCTCTTCGCGCCGCGTCTTTCCGAGCTCGTGACCCTCAAGCCGCGGCTGGGCGTGCGCACGGTGATCAACAGCCTCGTCCGCGGGCTCGATCCCGCCCGCGCGCGAGCTCGGATCGTCGGCGTCTTCCATCCGCCCTACGTGCAGCTGCACGCCGAGGCCGAGCGCATGCTCGGCGCGACGCGTTGCGCGGTCTTCAAGGGCGCGGGAGGAGAGGCGCAGCGCAATCCCGACAAGCCTTGCCGAGTGCTCGCCGTCGAAGGGACCGAGATCCGCGAGGAGCTCTGGCCCGCGCTTCTGCCCGAGGGCCGCTATCCCTGGCGGTCGGAGCCCTCGGCGACGAGCCGCTTGCGGGAGCTCTGGGAGGGTGCGCTCGCCGCGCCCGCACCCGTGGCGGCGGTCACCGGAACCGCCGCGATCGCGCTGCGGCTGGCGGGTCGCGCCGGGACGATGGAAGAAGCCCAGGCTCTGGCCGAGCGGCTGTGGCGCGAACGCCCGCGGCTGGATCTCGCCGCCTGAAGGCCGGAGCGATCCCGGCGCAGGCCCGGATCAGCCCGCGCATCGCCGCGAGCCGGCCGATCGGTCCCGTGTAGACGACCGGACCCGGCGCACGGGCGAGGATCTCCTCGACGTCGTCCTTGCCGTGCGGCCCGGCGTCGACGAACAGACCGACGGTCACGACCCGCCGGCGGGCGAGCGCCGGAAGCCGCTCGGCGAGACGGGGCGACTGTTCCAGGAACGCCACCTCGACCGCGGCGAAGCCGCAGGTTCCGTGAAGCCGCTGCGCGAGGGCATCGGCCGTCGCTCCGCTGCGCGGGTGGCGCGGCGTGCCGTGACCGACGAGAAGCAGCAGGGACTCTCGCGCCTCCCAGCCCTCTCTCCGCGCGCGAGCCGCGGCCGCATCGGCGACGAGAGCGGCGAGCTCCGGGCGGGTCCCGATCGGCGGCGCGATCCGCAGGTGCGCAACGGCCGAGAGCCGTTCGCGCAAGAGCTCGAAGATGAAACCCTCGGCCATGAGCAGCGGCACCACGACGGCCGGCCCGGGGACCCGGCGCACGACCTCTTCGATCGGCGGCTCGCCCTTGACGCAACCGAACGCGACGGAAAGGGCGGGCAGCTCCTCGGCGAGGGCGCGCGCGTGCTCGGCGGCGACCCCGGGTCCGCCCGCCACCCCGTGCGTGGCGATCACGAGGGAAGCGGGAGCCATCAAGGGCTGGTCCCTTCCGAGCGACGAATCTTGTTGCCGACGTTGTATTTTCCCGAGGGCTTGTCGGCCGGGATGCGCGCGACTTCTTCGAGCGTGCGCGCATCGTAGACGACGACCGCGCCGTCCCGCCCGCCGACCGAGAGCAGGACGTAGCGGCCGTGGCGGTCGAACTCGGTGTGCGCGGCGACCGCACCCGGGATCGGTGTCAGGGTCTTCACGATCTCGAGGCGCTCTTTGTCGACGACCTGGACGGTGTCGCGCCTGCCGCCCAGGCTCGCATCGAGCCAGGCGTAAGGACTGTTCTCGTGCGAGCGCAAGAAAAAGCCGGGCCCCGAGGTCTCGATTCGCTTCACCACCTCCCAGCTCGCGGTGTCGAGCACGGTCAAGGAAGCCTCGCGCAGGTTGGGAAAGGCGAGAAGGCGTCTTCCTCGCCGTTCCCAGCCGATCCCGGCGGCGAGATGGGGCAAGCCGGCGGAAGGGATTTCCGCGATCACCCGCCCGAGGTCGAGATCGACGACGCGCAACTTCGTCCCGTCGCGCGACGAGCCCACGACGTACCGCCACGAAGGATCGAAGACGAAATCCTCCACGGGCTCGGGCAGCCCCTCGATCCGCCGCGAGACGAAACTTCTCTCCGGCGCAGAGGCGCTCGCCGCCCCTTTCTCGCGGCCGTGCTCCGGGCCGTCGGAGACGGAAGGAGAGGCGAAGCGCCAATCGATCTCCCAGATTTCCGCGACGTCCTTGAGGGCGACGACGAAGGCGTGGCGCGGCGGAGCGGCGTAGACCGCGCTTATCCGCGAACTCCGGGTGCCGCTGCGATCGCGGATCTCGATCGCTGCGAGCGGCCGCAGGCGCTCCGTGTCCAACAGGACGAGCGTGGGCGGCAGGTAATTGGCGACCGCCAGCACGCGGCCGTCGGCCGAGATCGCGATGTTGCGGGCGTTGATCCCGGCCCGTACCTCGCCCACCCGTGCGAGCGACCAGAGATCGTAGCGCAAGATCCAGCCGTCGCGGCTCAAGAAATGCACGAAGCGGCCGTCGGGGCTGAACTTGGGCCCGCCGTGCACGGCCAAATGGGTGGGGAAACGGGCGATGCGCCGCAGCCTGTCGCCGTCGATCACCGAGGCGTGATGGTCGCCTTGTTCGACGAGCACGAAGAGATTGAGCGGATCCGCATCGTGCACGGGCTCGTCCGGCAAGCGCGCGGGATCGAGGAAGAACCGGCGCGAGGCTTCGATCTCCGCCGTGGTCCAGCGCGGCGGCGTTTCGGGCTCGCGGTAGACGAAGGCGACCAGACGCTCGATCTCGGCCTCCGAGAGCAGGCCCGCGAAACCCGGCATCTGCGTGGCTTCGCGGCCCTTTTCGACGATCTCGCGCGCCTGCCCCGGCTTCAACCGGCCGAGGTTCGAGGGCAGTAGGGCGGGACCCGTGCCGCCCAGCCGATCGGCGCCGTGGCAGGCCGCGCAATGGGCGGCGTAAAGGGCTTTCGTCTCGGCTTCCTCGGCCGCGGCGGCGCCGACGAACGCGAGCAGCCCCGCGAGCACCAGACGCTCAGGCCGCGGCACGGGCGCCCTCCTCCAGACCGATCTCGGCATCGGTGAGGTAGCAGCCGGGATCTTCGGCGAAGGGATCGCCGTAGGTGCGCAGCGCCCGGATGCGCGTGTTGCCGTTGCAGATCGCGAATTCCCGACAGCGCCCGCACCGGCCGGAGACCGCGCGCGGGCGTCGGCGCAAACCGGCCAGGATCGGGTCCGAGAGATCGCGCCAGATCTCGGAGAACGGCCGTTCTCTGACGTTGCCGAGACTGTAGTGCCACCAGAAGGTATCGGGATGGACGTTACCGAGATTGTCGATGTTGGCGATGTTCACCCCGCTCGCGTTGCCGCCCCAGGCCTCGAGGTGCGCCCGGAGATGCGCGGCTTTCTCGGGGAAGCGGCGTTCCACCCAGCGCAACAGATAGACCCCGTCGGCGTCGTTGTTGCCGGTGACGAACTCGGTACCGCGCCCCTCGCGGACGTGCCGCCAGGCCCGCTCGATCAAGAGGTCCATGATCGCGCGCGTGGTGGCGTGCGCTGCGTCGTCTTTGCGGTAACGGTGGCCCCGTCCCGAATAGACGAGATGAGAGAGGTAGAATTTGTCGATCCGCTCTTCTTCGAGGAGATCGAGGAGGGGCACGAAGCTCTCGACGTTGCGCTCGGTCAAGGTGAACCGGATGCCGACCTTGATCCGGCGCGCGCGCATGAGGCGAATGCCGGCGAGCGCGCGGTCGAAGGCTCCCTGCCGGCGACGGAAGCGGTCGTGGACGGCACCGATCCCGTCCAGGCTCACGCCGACGTAGTCGTAACCGATCTCGGCGATCCGGTCGGCGGTGGCCTCGTCGATCGGCACGCCGTTCGTCGACAGCCCGAGGTAGAACCCGAGCTCCTTGGCCCGTCGCGAGATCGCGAAGATGTCGGGGCGCAGGAGCGGCTCGCCACCGGAGAGGATGAGCACCGGCACGCCGAAGGCGCGCAGATCGTCCATCACTCGGAAGATCTCCTCGGTCGAGAGCTCGCCCGGGAAATCGACATCGGCCGAAAGCGAATAACAGTGAATGCAGTTGAGGTTGCAGCGGCGCAGGAGATTCCAGATCACCACCGGCCCGGACGGTGGACGCGGGCGCGGCGGGGTGGGCCGCACGAGTTCTCGGAGAAAACGGGTCAAGCGGAACACGGCGCGTTCTCCGCTCCGGGCTCGGCGGGGCGCAGCCGCAGCCCGGTCTTCTTGAGGATGCGCAGGCTGTAGAGCACGTCCGCGCCTCGACAGGCCTCGCCCAGAAGCCGCGCGATCTCCGCTCGCCGCGCCTCCGTCTCCGCACGGTCCTTGCCGTGGATCATGGCGAAGAGGTTGAAGGGCCAATCGGGCGGCCGTCGCGGGCGGCGATAACAGTGGCTCACGAAGGGCAGCGCGCCCACCAGCCGCCCGAGCCGGCTCACCTCCCGATCGTCGACGTCCCACACCGTCATCGCGTTGGCCACGAAACCGAGCCGGAAGTGGTTCGGCACCGCCGCGATGCGGCGCACCACGCCCTGCTCGCGCAGCCGTCGCAGCCGCGCGAGCACCTCGCGCTCCTCGAGCCCGAGCCTGCGGGCGAGCTCGGCGAAGGGCGCGACCGAAAGCGGCAACCCGTCCTGGCTCGCGAGGAGGATCCGGCGGTCGATCGGATCCAACATGCTCACACCGGCAAGACGAGCTCGAGGCGGTATTCCTCGAGCTTGGGCAGATCGAGCACCTCGAGGCCCGTCGCGCGTTCGATCGCGGCGATCGCTTCGGGCAACCGTTCGGGCCGTTCGACCGCCAGCACGAACCACATGTTGAAGCGGTGCTCGCGCTCGTAATTGTGTGCCACTTCGGGCATGGCCTCGAGGATGCCGGCGACCTCTTCGAAACGTTCCGCGGGCACCGCCATCGCGCACAGGCTCACCGCCCCGCCGAGCTTCTCGGCGTCCAGCATCGGCGCGAAGCGACCGATCACGCCGGTTTCGATCAGGCGCGAGAGGCGGGCGACGACGGTCTCCTCGGTCGTTTCGAGGGTGGCCGCGAGCTCCGCGAAGGGTCGCCCGACGAGCGGCACGCCGCGTTGCAGGTTGGCGACGATCGCGCGGTCGATCGGGTCGAGATGGCCGTTCCTCATCCCGCGCCCTCCCGCCCCGCACCGGCGCGGCGCGCGCCCCGCCGCACCCACCACCCGCCCCAGAACACCCCCGCCCCCCGCCCCACCCCCCCCCCCCCCACGCGCCCGACCGGCTCGCGGCCGAACTCGAGATCGCTCCCGCGCGCGCACCGTCGGCCGAGGCTTCGCCGCTCGCCGGGAAG
>JANXAZ010000047.1 GCA_025062095.1 Geminicoccaceae bacterium | reverse complement strand
CGCGGCTGTCGGCGGAGCTCGACGGCGTCGGGGACCCCCGACCGCAGGGGATTCCGTTCGCGTCGAGGAGCCGGTGCGCGGTCGCGGGACCGGTCGCGCGCTCTTCGCGACGTGCCCCGCCCGATGGTGGCGGTGATCGGCGTTTCCGGCGATTCCGCCCCGATCGCGCTTCCTCCCGCCCGCGGCTTCCGCCGTGTCGGAACCTCGCCCTAGATCGGCTTCGAGGTCGGAGGTCGGCTCGGTTCGGAGGCCGTGCCGGGCCCCTCGGGCCGAGAGCGGCGAGCTCTCTTCCAAGCCCTCGGCTTCTCCTCAGCTCTTGGGCCGCGGCGTCGAGGGCACCGAGGGCGGGAGCACGGGGAGCACGATCGAGGGCTGACGGCCGGTGAGGCTCACGAGGAAAGCCGCGATTTTCCGGGTCTCCGCGGGCGTGAGTTCGATCCCCAGCTGGGCCGTGCCCATCACCGCCACCGCCTGCTCGAGGTCCCACGAAGAGCCGCTGTGGAAATAGGGCGCGGTCAGGGCGACGTTCCTGAGGCTCGGCACTTTGAAGGTGTAGGCGTCGTCGGGCGTGCGGGTGACCATGAGCCGCCCCTTGTCGTCGGGCGGCAGGAACTCGGCACCGGGCCGCTGCACGACGCCGAAGGGCGCGTAACGGTCGCCGCCGAGATTGACGCCCTGATGGCACGAGGCGCAGCCCTTGTCGATGAACAGCGCGAGCCCCTCCTTCTCCTCCGCCGAAAGCGCCGTCTCGTCGCCGGCGAGATAACGGTCGAAGGGGGCATCGGGAGTGATCAACGCGGCCTGGAAGACGGCGAGGGCTTTTTCGATGTTCTCGAAGGTGATCGGCTCCGCTTCTCCCGGGAAGGCCCAGGCGAAAAAGCTCCGATAGCCGGGGATGGCGCGCAAGGTGGCGACCACCCCTTCCCGCGTGTTGCCCATGGCGATGGCACTCGTGATCGGCCGTCCGGATTGTTCGGCCAGATCTCGGGCCCGCCCGTCCCAGGACTGGGCCGTGTTGAAGACGGCGTTCAGGATCGTGGGCGTGTTGCGCGTGGTTCTCTGCCAATTGTGGCCGATGGCCACAGGCCGCCCGTCGGCGCCTCCGAGACCGATCTGATGGCAGGTGGCACAAGAGATGTTGTGCTCGGCGGAAAGTCGCGGCTCGAAGAAGAGCATCTTGCCGAGCTCGACCTTGGCCACGGTGGCGGGATTGCCGGGAAGCTCGGGCGGCTTGGCGGGGATCGGACGGAACAGGGCGCGCGCCTTCTCGAGCAGGGCGTCGGCTGCGACCGGAACCGCGAAAAACCCCGCCCAAAGCGCGGCCACACCGGCCGCCAGCCACCGTTTCATTCCTCGCCCTCCCCCTCGCTCCGGTCCGCCGCGAGCGGTCCTCGCGCGGCCGGCATGCCCGCATCCGTATTGCCCGAGGCGCGCGGGCGCGCAACCTGCTCGGCGGATCCCTCACGGCGAGGCGAAAGGAATGCGGTTCACGCCCCTTTACATCGACGGCGGCTGGCGCCCGGCCGCGGCCGGCAAGACGATCACCATCATCGATCCGGCCACCGAGGAGCCGGTCGGCGAGGCGGCACAGGCGGAAGCCGCCGACGTCGCGGCGGCGATCGAGGCGGCGGTGAGAGGCTTCGAGCGCTGGCGCCGGGTGAGCCCCTGGGAACGCTCCGAGGTCCTGCGGCGGGCGGCGCGGCTCTTGCGGGAACGGGCGGAAGAGGTGGCGCGCCGGCTCACCCTCGAGGTCGGCAAGCCTCTCGCGCAGTCCCGCGGCGAGGTGATCGCGGCGGTCGAGTGCATCGACTGGTACGCGGACGAGGCGCGACGGATCTACGGCCAGAGCCTTCCCGGCCGGACCCCCGGCCAGCGCTTCGAGGTGCGCATGGAGCCGGTGGGCCCGGTGGCCGCCTTCACCGCCTGGAACTTCCCGATCGTGCTGCAGGCGCGCAAGATCGCCCCCGCGCTCGCCGCCGGCTGTTCGGTCGTCACCCGCCCCGCCGAGGAAGGGACGGGTGCGGTCCAGATGCTCATCGAATGCTTCGTCGAGGCCGGAGTGCCGGCGGGCGTGCTCAATCTCCTCACCGGTGTCCCCCAGCCGATCTCGGAAGCGGTCATGGCCGACGACCGTATCCGCAAGATCAGCTTCACGGGATCGATCCCCGTGGGCCAGTGGTTCATGCGCCGAGCGGCCGATACGGTGAAGCGGATGAGCATGGAGCTCGGCGGGCACGCGCCGGTGATCGTCCACGAGGACGTCGATCCCGAGAAGGTCGCGCTGATTTCCGCCCAGGGCAAGGCGCGCAACAACGGGCAGGTGTGCGTTTCTCCGACGCGCTTCTTCGTGCACAAGAAGCACGAGAAGGTCTTCACCAAGGTCTTCGCCCAAGCCCTGTCCAAGATGAAGATCGGCCACGGGCTCGATCCCGCGACCGAGATCGGTCCGCTGATCAACAAGCGTCGGCTCGATTTCATCGAGAAAATGGTGGCGGACACCGTCGCCGAGGGCGCCACGATCGTCACCGGCGGCAAGCGACCGGCCGGGTTCAACCGAGGCTTTTTCTTCGAGCCCACGGTGTTCACGGACGTGCGCGACGACATGCGGATCATGCGCGAAGAGCCCTTCGGTCCTTTGGCACCGGTGACGAGCTTCGAAGACGTAGAAGAAGTCATCGCGCGGGCGAACGCCCTGCCCTATGGCCTCGCCGGCTACGTCTTCACGAACTCGCCCAAGCTCGCCGCCGAAACGATCGACGGGCTCAAAGTCGGGATCGTGGGCGTGAACAGTTTCCAGGCGGCGACCGCCGAGATGCCGTTCGGCGGCGTCAAACACTCGGGCTTCGGACGCGAGAACGGCGCCCAGGGGATCCTCGATTATCTCGACTGCAAATTCGTCAATCTCGTCTTCTGAAGCCGGCCGGGATCGGCGAGCCCCCGGCCGGGACGAGCGCGCGATGGAGCCGCGGTGCCCCGCGTGCTAGTTTTCCCGCGTCGGACGGAGGCCGGGATGTCCGGGTCGCGGGTGGAGCTCGCCGATCTTTCCCTTTCGCGCTTCCTCGCCTGGGAGGAACGCCAGGAACTCCGCTACGAGCGCCTGGGCGGAGTGGTGCGCGCGATGGCGGGCGGCAGCCTGCGCCACGACCGCATCGCGGGCAACCTTCGGGTGTTCTTGCACCCTCACCTGCGTCGTCGCGGTTGCGACGATTTCGGCTCCGACGTGAAAGTCGCGAGCCCGCGCGGAGACGTGACCTATCCGGACCTCTCGGTGCGCTGCGGACCCTATGATCCGAACGCGACCACGATCGAGGATCCGGTTCTGGTCGTCGAAGTCCTCTCGCCGAGTACCGCCCAGCGCGATCTCACCCTCAAACGTCAGGCGTACGAGTCGATCCCCTCGCTGCGGGTGATCCTCTACGTTTGGCAGGACCAGCCGCGCATCGACGTCGTCCGGCGCGGGGCGGACGGACGCTGGGACGACGACGAGCCGGCGGTGGGCGCGGACGCGACGCTCGCTCTTCCCGAGCTCGGCATCGAAATCCCGCTCGCCGCGGTCTACGAGGGCGTGAGCTTCGAAGAGGCCGAAGGAGGGCCCGCGTGAGCGGCGTGCGCGCCCGCGACCTCTCGCTCGAGGGCTTTCTCGCCTGGGAGGAACGCCAGGAACTCCGCTACGAGCGCCTGGGCGGAGTGGCGCGCGCGATGGCGGGCGGGACCCGCGCGCACGACGCGATCGCCAACAACCTGCGCGCGCTCTTGTGGAACGCTCTGCGCGGCACGGCGTGCCGTGTCCAGGGCCCCGATCTCAAGGTCGTCACGCCGCGCGAGGACGTGCTCTATCCCGAGGCCCTCGTGCGCTGCGGCCCGGCCGATGCGCGTGCGACGACGGTCGACGATCCCGTGCTCGTGGCCGAGGTGCTGTCCGAGGGCACGCTGCAACGCGACCTCGTCCTCAAGCGTCTGGCTTACAAGACCATCCCCTCGTTGAGAGCGATCCTCTACGTTTGGCAGGACCAGCCGCGCGTCGACGTCGTCCGGCGCGGGGCGGACGGACGCTGGGACGACGACGAGCCGGCGGTGGGCCCGGACGCGACGCTCGCCCTTCCCGAGCTCGGCATCGAAATCCCGCTCGCCGCGGTTTACGAAGGCGTCGCGTTCGCGGGCGAAGAATGAGCACCGGCTTCGCTCGGGAGACACGGAACCGGGGGGAGGAAGCGATGGGGCGAGCGCGGATGCGCGCGCGAATGGCGGCGGGCGAAACACTCTTCGGGCTCGGCGTGCGTCTGTCGCGATCCGCCGAGATCGCGGCTCTGGCCGAGGCCGCGGGTTTCGACTGGCTGTTCGTGGACATGGAGCACAACGCGATCTCGATCGAGCGCGCGGCCGAAATCGCGCTCGTGGCCGGTGCCCTCGGCCTTCCCGCGCTCGTCCGGGTCCCGGGAGCGGACGCGCTCGCGGCCGCCCGGCTGCTCGACGGCGGGGCGACGGGGATCGTCGTTCCGCACGTGGAAACCGCCGAGGAGATTCGTCCCATCGTCGCGGCGTGTCGCTTCCCGCCCGCGGGCCGTCGCTCGATCGGCGGGCCCTTGCCGCAGCTCGGCTACGCCCCACTTCCGGCCGCCGAGCACATGCGCCGGGCCGAAGAGGAAACGATGATCGTGGCGATGATCGAAAGCCCGGAGGCGGTCGAGAACGCGCACGACATCGCGCGCGTGGAGGGGGTCGACGCGCTGCTCGTGGGCAGCAACGACCTCGCCCTCTCGCTCGGCGTACCGGGCGAACTCGCGCATCCGGCGATCGAACGCGCCTATCGGCGGATCCTCGAGGCGGCGCGCGAAGCGGGCAAGCCCGCGGGTCTGGGCGGGGTCTACACGGCCGAGCTCCTCGCCCGCTATCTGCCCTTGGGCTTCCGCTTCGTGCTTCTGGGCAACGATCTTTCGCTGCTGCTCGCGTCCGCGCGCGACCGGCTCGAAAAGGCGCGGGCGATCGTGGCGGCGTGAGGCCGTGCCTTCCGAGCCGCGGCCCCGATCGGACGTCTCTCCGCTCGCCGAGGCCGGAGCGTCGATGGCCTCGCGCCCCGAGCCCTGCGCCGAAGCGGAGGCGCCCGCGGTGCGGCCGGATGCCGAGCTCGAGCTCCTGGCCGCGATCCTGGCGGAGGCGCGGGCCGCCGCCGAGCGCGACCCGCTCGCCAACCCCATCCAGCGCACGGCGATCGAGCTCGCCCGCCGGCTGCGCGACGGGTCGTTGGAACGATCGGCGCTCGAGCGACTCTTGCGCCGTCTGACGCGCGAGGCTTTCCTCGCCCGGGCGCGACGGCTGCGCGCCTATCTCGGCGAGATCGATCCCGAGGCGAACGCCGCGCGCATCCGCGCGCTGTTGCGGGCGCTCGCCCTCGGACCCGAGGGAAAACCCGTACCTTTCGCGCGCTTCGCCGCGACGGTGGGGCGCGTGCACTTCGGGTTCGTCGTCACCGCCCATCCCACCTTCGCGCTGTCCGAGCGCCTCGGCGCGCTGCTCGTCGCCGTAGCCTCGGATCGCGATCTTTCCGGCGAGCCCCTGGATCCGGCCCGCCGCGCGGCGCTCCTGGCCGAAGTCGAGGCGACGCCGCATCGGCCGGAACCCGAGCTCGATCTCGCCCTCGAGCACCGCCGCTCGATGCGCGTGTTGCGCAACCTGCGGGTCGCGATCGAGCGGGTGCACGCGATCGCTCTCGAGGTCGCGCGCGAGCTCTGGCCCGATCGCTGGAGCGAGCTCGTCCCTCGCCTCCTGTCGAGCGCGAGCTGGGTCGGCTACGACACCGACGGCCGCGCCGACATCCCTTGGTACGCGACGATCGCGAGCCGGCTCGCGCTCCAGCGCGACCAGCTCGAGCATTACGCCGCGATCGTGCGCGCGTTGCGCGCCGACCTCGCCCCCGGCGATCCTCTCGCCGCGCTGTTGGAGCTGCTCGAAGCGCGGCTCGCCCTCGCCCTCAAATCCTGCGCCGAGGAACACGAGGCCCTGAGCGCGGGCGGCGAGGGCCCGCTCGCGGAAGCCGCGCTCGCCCGCGTCGCGCGCACGATGGCGCTCGGCCTCCCCTGGCGGCTGCGCGATTCGGCCGAGCTCCTGGCCCTTCTCGACCGCTGCGTCGCCGTGGCCGGCGACGGCCCGCACAAGCCCCGCTTGCTCGCGCTGCGCGCGAGCGTCGCCACCTTCGGGCTCGCTCTCGCCCGCACCCATCTGCGCGTGAACGCGCTGCAGCTGCACAACGCCGTGCGCAAGCTCGTCGGCCTCGACCATCCCCCGGACGATCCGACGCGCAGGCTGTCCTACCTCGATGCGATCGCGCGCCTGATCGAGACGGTCGAGCCGGTGGAGATCAACTTCGGCTCGCTCGTTCAGGAAAAGGCGACCGCGCGCCGGGCGATGATGATCGCCGCCCGCCTCGCCAAATATCTCGATGCTTCCGAGCCGATCCGGTTCTTGATCGCCGAATGCGAAACCCCCTTCACGCTCCTCGCCGCGCTCTATCTCGCCGAGCTCTTCGGTGTCGCCGACCGGCTCGACATCACGCCTCTTTTCGAAACGAAAAAAGCGCTCGAGCGCGGCGTGGCGATCCTCGACGAGGTCCTCGCCGTCCCCGTCTGGCGGGCTCATCTCGAGCGGCGCGGGCGGATCTGCATCCAGACCGGCTATTCCGATGCCGGACGCTATCTCGGACAGACCGCGGCCGCGGTGGCGATCGAAAAGCTCCGCCTCGGGCTCGTCGAACTCCTCGCCCGGCACGGCCTCGCCGGGCTCGAGGTGGTGATCTTCGACACCCACGGAGAGAGCATCGGGCGCGGCGCGCATCCCGAGAGTCTGGCCGAGCGTTTCGCGTATCTGGACACCCCCGAGTGCCGGCGCCGCTTCGCCGCCGCCGGCCTCGCGGTGATCGAGGAGACGAGCTGGCAGGGCGGGGACGGCTACCTGCTCCTGCAGAGCGAAGCGAGCGCCTTCGCGGTGGTCGCGCGCGCCCTCGAGCACGTCTTGACACCACCCGATCCCGAGCCCGACCCCTTTTACGCCGAAAACGCCTACGTCGACGAATTCTTCGCCGCGGTCCGCCTGTTCAACGAGCGGGTGCTCGAAGATCCGGCCTATTCCACGCTCCTCGCCTCCTTCGGCACCAATCTCCTCTATCCTTCGGGCTCGCGTCCCGTCCGCCGCCAGTTCGACCCCGGGATCCGGCCCGCGCTCCTCGACCATCCCTCCCAGATCCGGGCGATCCCCCACAACGCCGTCCTGCAGCAACTGGGCGTGCTCGCCAACACCATCGGCGGGGTCGGACGCGCGATCGCCAAGGATCCCGAGCGCTTCCACCGGCTCTACCGCGAGAGCCGGCGCTTCCGCGCGCTGGTGCGCATGGTCGAATACGCCTTCATGTTCACCGACTTCGACGTCACCCGCGCGATCGCGCAGCGTTTCGATCCCGGCTTCTGGCTCGCGCGGGCGCGCGCCGAACGCGATCCGAGCGCATCCGAAGAGTTCGTCGAGGTGGCCGCGCACGTCGAGCGCATGGGGCTTTTCGACGGGCTGGCGCGGATCCTGCGCGTGCTCGAACGGGACCATCTCGACCTCGCGGGCGCGCTGCGCGAGCACCGCCGGCGCACGCGCGGCGCGGGCGAGAAGCCCGTCGCCGTCGATCCCGCCACCCGCGACAACCTCCACATGCTCCACGCGCTCCGCCTCGCTCTCGTCGAGCGCATCGCGTGCGCGGCCGTGCGCGTCCCGGACTTCTCCGACCGCCACGAGGTCACTCGCGACGCCCTCGTCGAAGCCCTCTTGCGCCTCGAGGTGGAGCCGGCGCTGCAGCTCCTCGGGCGCATCTTCCCGGTGCTCGAGGCGCGGCGCGAACCGCTCGATTGGGGCGAGCCCTCGACCTACGGCGGCGATCGCGAGCAATCTTACGCCCAAGAGCACGAGTTCCTCTTCCGCCCGATCGCCGAAGATTACGATCTCGTACGCCGGATCGGCAGCGCCATCGTCCACCAGGTGGGCGCCTTCGGCTGAAGCCCTGCGCCGCCTTTGACAAAGGGCGAGGGGGACCGGAGAAACGGGGCGACGACCCGGGGAGGACCGCGGTGATCGAAGCGGAAGCTCCGCGCGACCTCGATCGCGCGCGTTTGGTGACGCTGTTCCGTGTCATGGTGGCGATCCGCCGCTTCGAGGAGCTCGCGCTCGAGGCGGCGAGGGAAGGGCTCGTCACCGGCGCCATCCACCCTTCGATCGGGCAAGAGGCGGTGGCCGCGGGCGTGTGCCTGGAGCTGCGGCGCGAAGACTATCTTCTTTCGACCCACCGCGGACACGGCCACAGCCTCGCCAAAGGCGCCGATCCCTTCGCCATGGCCGCCGAGCTCATGGGCCGCAAGGGCGGGACCGCGAACGGCAAGGGCGGATCGATGCACATCGCCGACTTTTCGGTCGGCATGCTCGGCGCCAACGGGGTGGTCGCGGCCAACATCGGGATCGCCGCCGGTGCCGCGCACGCCGTGCGGCTTTCGGGCGAGGACCGGGTCGTGTGCTGCATCTTCGGCGACGGTGCGGTCAACCGCGGCCCCTTCCTCGAAGGGCTCAATTGGGCCGCCATCCATCGGCTGCCGGTTCTCTTCGTCTGCGAGGACAACGGCTTCGCCGCCACCACCCGGACCCGCGCGCTCACCGCCGGCCCCGGTCCTCTCGCCCGCGCCCGCGCCCTCGGCATCGACGGGCTCGAGGTCGACGGCAACGACGCGCTCGCGGTCTCGGAGGCGACGCGGGCGCTCCTCGCCGAGATCAGAGGCGGAAACGGCCCGCGTTTTCTGCACGCGAAGACCTACCGCCTCTGCGGGCACACCCAGGCCGATGCGGGCACCTACCGCTCGGCCGAGGAGGTGGAAGAGCAGCGCAAACGCTGCCCGATCGCGCGGGCGCGCGCGCTGTTGCGCGGAGCCGGCCTCGACGAGCGGGCGCTTTCGGCGCTCGAGGAGGAAGCCCGCGCCCCGATCGAAGCCGCGTTCGCCGCGGCACGGGCCGCGCCGTGGCCGGAGCCCGAGCTCGCCTTCACCGACGTCCAGGACTTCGGCGCGGAAGCGCCGACGCGAACACCGGAGAGCGCGCCGTGGCGCAGATGAGCTATCTCGAGGCCGGACGGCTCGCGCTCGCCGAGGAGATGCGCCGCGATCCCAGAGTCTGGGCGCTCGGCGAAGATCTCGGCCGGGGCGGGGTCTTCGGCCAATACCGCGGCTTGCAGGAGGAGTTCGGCCCCGAGCGCATCGTCGATGCGCCCATCAGCGAGGCGGCGATCATGGCCGTGGCCGTGGGTGCCGCCATGGCCGGCACGCGGCCGGTGGTCGAGATGCGCTTTTCGGACTTCGCGCTGTGCGCCGTCGACGAGCTCGTGAACCAGGCCGCCAAGGCCCGCTACATGTTCGGCGGCCAGTGCCGCGTGCCGCTCGTGGTGCGCGAGCCGATCGGCATGTGGCGCAGCTCCGCGGCGCAACACAGCCAGAGCCTCGAAGCCTGGTACGTGCACATCCCCGGCCTCGTCGTGCTCGCCCCTTCCACCCCCGCCGACAACCGCGCGCTCCTGAAGGCGGCGATCCGCTGCGACGATCCCGTCGTCTATCTCGAGCACAAGAATCTCTGGCCGCTTCGAGGCGAAGTCCCGGATGCCGAAGAGGTCGCCGAGATCGGCCGCGCCCGGCGGCTGCGCTTCGGGGAAGACCTCACGATCGTCTCCTGGTCGGCGACCGTGCACGCCGCGGCCGATGCCGCCGAGGCTCTCGCCGAAGAAGGGATCTCGGTGGATCTCCTCGACCTTCGCTCGCTCTGGCCGTGGGATCGGGAAGCCGTGCTCGAATCGGTCGCCCGCACGGGCCGGCTCCTGGTCGCCCACGAGGCGGTCCGGGTGGCGGGCTTCGGAGCCGAAGTCGCCGCCACCGTCGCCGAGGAGTTGGGCGTGCCGGTGGCCCGGCTGGGAGCGCCTCGCGTGCCCGTCCCCTACAGCCCGCCGCTCGAAGCCGAACTTCACGTTCGGCCCGAGGCGATCGCGGCCGCCGCGCGCCGTCTTTTGGAGCGCCGCGCGACCCCGTGCGACCCGCAGCGGCGGTGACGCTCGGCAGGCGATCGCCTGCGCGTTCCCGATCGAGCCGGGCGATCCGCTCCGCGAGGCGCTCGAGCCGGCGCTGCACCGCGCTTCCTGCCAAGGGCTCGCGCGCGCGGCGCGGAACCCTCCCGCTGGAAACCGCGATTGCATCGGCGAGCCGGACGCGATCGGTGCGCAACCCTTCGCTCCGCCGCTCGCGGTCGCGGACGTCCGCGCACGGGCGGGACATCTTCTCGAGCAACTCCCGCGGATCGATCGCGCGGAGTTCGAGGCCGACGGGCGTCGGGAAAGAAGGCGGCTCGGCCCCCTCGCCGGAGAACGGGTGCGAGCCCGAGGGGCGATCTGCGCGCGGCCGCTGGCCGGGCTCAGCCCAGAGGCCAAGGGCGCAGCGGGGCTCGAATGCGCTCGAAGATCCGCGCCATCTGCAACACGCCCAGATCGTCGAAGCGTCGGCCCACGATCTGCAATCCGATCGGCATCCCGTCCGACGTGTAACCGCAGCAGATCGAGCAGGCCGGCTGCTCGGACTGGTTGAAGGGCGCGGTGAAGCAGATGTGGGCGAAAGGCTGCTCGAGGTCGTTGTTCGGACAGGCGTCCTCGGCCGCGAAGGGCGGGATCGGCAGCGTCGGCGTCAGCAGATAGTCGAAGCGGTTGGCGACCTCCTGACAACGTCGGCGCATCTCGAACAGCGCGGCGAGCGCGCGTGCGAGCTCGATCGCGCTCGCGCGCACCGCCGCCATCGCCCAATCGCGCACGAAAGGGAGCACCCCCGCGAGGCGCTCGGGCGGGAGATCGAGGAGCTGGGCCGCGAGCCGCGCCCGGAAGAAAAGATCGAGCGCGCGGAACAGATCCGCGTCGAGGAAAGGCGCGACCGGCTCGACGAGCGCACCCGCCGCCTCGAAACGCCGAGCCGCGTCCTCGACCGCGGCGCGGATCTCGGGGACCACCGGCAGCCCCGCGCCGATGTCGAGCAGGAGCCCCAACCGCACGCCCGCCGGATCGCGCTCGAGACGCGGCGCGTACGCGATCGGATCGGGCGGAAGCGCCATGAAGTCGCGCGCGTCCGGCTTTTTGAGCTCGTCCAAGAGCAGCGCGGCGTCGTCCACGGTGCGGGTCATGGGGCCCGCAACCCGACCCAAGTAAGGTGGATCGATGGGAACGCGGCCGAGGCTCGGCTTGAGCGCGAAGATCCCGCACCAGGCGGCGGGCAAGCGCACCGAGCCGCCGATGTCGGTGCCGAGGGCCAAAGGAGCGTAGCGGGCGGCGACCGCGGCCCCCGCCCCCGAGCTCGAACCCGAGGTGTTGCGTTCGAGGTTCCAGGGGTTGCGGGTGGTGCCGTGGAAGCTCGAGACGCCCGAGGCGAGCATGCCGAAGTCGGGCATGGTGGTCTTGCCCAACAGCACGCAGCCGGCTTCGCGCAGGCGTGCGGCGGGCGGCGAATCGACGCCGCAGATCACGCTCGTGTCGGTCGCCCGGGTGCCGAAAGGAGTGGGCGTGCCGGCGGTGGCGATGTTGTCCTTGATCGTCACCGGAACCCCGTCGAGCGGAGAGAGCGGCTCGCCCTCGCGCCAGCGCGCCTCGCTTTCCGCCGCTTCGTCCAGGGCCCGTTCGGCGAGGACGAGGTACATCGCGTTGAGGTCGGGCTCGAGGGCCTCGATCCGCGCGAGCAGGGCTTTCGCCACTTCCACCGGGGAGAGCTCCTTCCTGCGGTAGGCGGCCGCGAGCTCGGCCGCCGAGAGTTCGTGGATCGCGGTCATCGCCTTCTCCTCGCTTCGCCCCGGGCCTAGCAGCTCCGCGCGGCACCGGGCAGGCGCTCGCGCGCGGCTCAGATCACGAGCGCGAGAATGGCGGGAAGCGTCGCCACCGCGAGCACGGTGTTGACGGTGACGATCGCCGCGGTGAGCTCGGCGTCGCCGCCCATGAGCCGGGCCAAGATGTAGGCCGAGCTCGCTGTCGGCACGGCCGCGCACAAGGCCACTACGCCGAGCGCCGTTCCCTCGAGGCCGAACCACCGGCCGAGGCCGATCGCGACGAGCGGCTCGAGCACGAGCCGACCGGCGGCGGCGATGGCCAGAAGAGCGACATCCGCGACCCGGCGCACCGGTTCGAGACCCGCGCCCACGGCCAACAGGCCCAGCGCGAGGGTGGCGCGCCCGAGGATCGAAAGCGGCTCGACGACCAGGCGCAGCAACGGCAGGTCGAGGAGGTTCCAAGCGAGCCCGAGGGCACAGGCGAGAAGAAGGGGGTTGCTCGCGAGCGCGCGCGAAAGAGAGGGGCGCGGGGCGCCGGGCGGAGCGTGGCGAGCGAGTGCCCAGACGCTCAAGAGATTGGCCACGGGCGTGAGCGACCCCACGGCGATGGCGGCGAGCCCGAGCGCCTCGGGGCCGAACAGGAGCGGGGCGAGGGCGAGGGCGGTGTAGCTGTTCCAGCGCACGAAACCCTGCACGAGGCAGCCGAAGCGCGGCCCGTCGAGGCGCAAGACGCGGCGCAGCGGGAAGGCGAGGGCGAACATGACGAGCTGGGCGCCGACGAGGGCGAGGGCGATCGAGATCGCCGCGGAACCGCCGAGATCGGCCTTCGCGAGCTCGACCACGATGAGAGCGGGAAAGAGCACGAAATAGGTGAGCCGCTCGATCGGCGCCCAGCTCGCCGCGGGGAAAATCCCGCTGCGGCGCAAGAGGGTACCGAGCGCGACGAGGAGCGCGACGACGAGAAGCGAGGAAGCCACGGCGTCCATGGCCCCGGGGCTAGCCGCGGCTCGCCGAAGTCGGCAAGCGGGCCGCGCGCGGCGAGGAAACGTCAACCTTCGCGCACTAGAACGCGGCCACGGCGGAGGTGCTCGCGTCGCTCCTTTCGGTTCTCCGCGCGGTGCTGCTGTCGAGCGCGGTCGTGCGGATCGTCTCCGCGCCCCGCTCCGGGCGCGCGTACGAGGCGCTCGCGCGCGGGGTTCGCGCGCGCGGGGCGGCTGCCTCGGGAACCGGCCGGAGCCCGGTGGCGAATCTCGGGCGCTTTCTCGGAACCGCACCCGCCGCGGGCGCTGCCGGAGCGCCTCGTTTGCGCGCGCGTTACGGCTCAGCGCCGCCGCGCCCCGAGATCGACGGCGTAGGTTTCCACCGGCGGTGGCGGCCCGATGAGCTTGCGCTCGTGCAAAAAGGCGGCGAAGCGGGCGTAGCGACCGACGTCGAGGGCCGCGGGTGCATGTGCGAAGCGCGGCACCGTGGCCGCCCAGGCGCGTCGGTTGAGCTCGTCCCGGAGTTCCGCGGCGGTCGCGGAAAAGACCGCCCAGGCCTCTTCGGGGCGGTTGAGGATCCAGAAGGTGGCGCGCTCGACCGCGGCGAGAAAGCGCGCGAATTCCGGTCGGTCGAGCCGGTCGCGGCGGACGAGATAGACGAGCTCGTCGTAAGGCGGCACGCCCTCCTCTTCGGGGAAGAACGCGCGTCCGGGCCGACCCTCGAGGGCGAGCTGGTGCAGCTCGAAATTGCGGAACGCGCCGATCACCGCATCGACCTGCCCGGACAGAAGCGACGCCGAAAGCGCGAAATTGACGTTGACGAGCACGACATCGGACAGCGCGAGCCCGTGGCGTTCGAGCATCGCGCCCAACAACGCCTCCTCGAAGCCCCCGACCGAATAGCCCACCTTCCGACCCTTGAGATCGGAGACCTGCCGGATCGGCCCGTCGGCGAGGAAGACGAGACTGTTCAGGGGCGTCGCCACGAGCGTGCCGATGCGCACGAGCGGCAGACCCTCGTGGACCTGCAGGTGCAGCTGCGGTTGATAGCCGATGGCGATATCGGCTTTCCCCGCGGCCACGAGCTTGGGCGGATCGTTGGGATCGGCCGGGGCGACGAGCTCCACCGCGAGCCCCTGATCGCGGAAGAAGCCCTTTTCGCGCGCGATCACGAGCGGCCCGTGATCGGGGTTGACGAACCAGTCGAGGAGCACGGTGAGCCGATCGGCGGCATGCGCGGGCGGCGCGAGCCGAAAGGACGCCGAACCGGCGACGAGGAGCGCGAAGAGGACCGAGAAGAACCGAAGCGCGTGCACGGACGGGGCTCCCGCGGAGATCGTCGATCAGGTCGGATGCGCGGTCTCCGGCTGCCAACGGATCGCGCGCGCGAGCGCGCGATCGACGGCGAACCAGAGCGAAAGAGCGAGAAGGCAGAGCACGAAGAGCGCGGCGAAGAGGAGATCGGTCTGCATCCGCGCATTCGCGTGGAGCATGAGATAGCCCAGGCCCGAGGAGCTCCCCACCCACTCGCCGACGACCGCGCCGATGGGAGCCACCGCCGCGGCTACGCGCAGCCCCGAAGCGAGAGCGGGCAGAGCCGCCGGCAGCCGCAGGCGCAACAGGATCGCGAGCGGGCGAGCGTCCATCACGCGCGCGAGTTCGAGCCATCCCTCGGGGGTGCGCCGCAGTCCGTCGAAGAAGGTGGAAGCGACGGGGAAGTAGATGATGAGCACGGCCATCGCGACCTTCGAGGCGATGCCGTAGCCGAGCCAGAGGACGAGCAGAGGGGCGAGCGCGAAGACGGGCAGCGCCTGGCTCGCGACGAGCACGGGCAGCACCCACGCGCGCGCTCGCCGCGAGGCGGCGAGCAGAAGCGCGCTTCCCGCCCCCAGGACGGTGCCGAAGAAGAGCCCCAGCAGGATCTCGAGCGCGGTCGTGGCGGTATGGGCGGCGACGAGATCGGCCCGCGCCCAGAGCGTGCGCGCGACGCGCAAGGGATCGGGGAGGATGTAAGGCGGCACCCCGGTGGCCAGCACGAGGAGATGCCACAGGGCCAAAAGCCCGCCGGCGATCAGGAGCGGACGCGCGAGTCTCATGCCGCCTCCGCGAGCGCGTCTCCGCCCGCCAGACGCGCGAGGAGCCGCGCCTCGAGAGCGAGAAGCGCGGGATCGGCGGCCTCGCGCGGCGGGCGGCCGCCGATCTGCAGGGGCGGATCGAGGCGCACCGGTCGACCTTCGAGGATCCGCACCTCGTGGCCGAGGCGGAGCGCCTCGAGCGGGCTGTGGGTGACGAGCACGACCGTGCGCCCGGCGAGCAGCTCGGCCGCGAGATCCTGCAGCCGATGGCGGGTGATCGCATCGAGAGCCGAGAACGGCTCGTCCATGAGCACCACCGGTCGGTCCTCGAGGAGCGTGCGGGCGAGCGCCGCGCGCTGGCGCATCCCGCCCGAGAGCGCCGCGGGAAGCGCCTCGGCGTATCCGCCGAGCCCGATCTTTTCGAGAAGCGAACGCGCCTGCGCGCGCTTCTCGGCCAAAAGCGCCCGCGGCGCCCCGCGCAGCCGGTACCCCACGACGAGATTGTCGAGCACGGAAAGCCAGGGGAACAAGAGATCGGACTGCGCCATCCAGGCGATCCGCCCGGAAAGCGGAAGCCCGTCGGAAGCCACGCGCGCGGCACCGGGCAGAAGACCCGCGAGCAGCCGCAACAGCGTGCTCTTGCCGACCCCCGAAGGACCCAACAGGCAGGTCCAGCGTCCGCCCGGGATCTCGAGGACGAGGTCGCGGAAGAGCTCCGCGCCGTCGAACAACAGCCGTTCGACCTCGAGCCGGATCCCGGGCGCGGGCGTTCCGCCTCCGGGCCGCAGGAGCTCAGCGCGCGGCATCGAGGCCCATCTGCCAGAAGCCGACCTCGAGGGCGGTCGCGCGCGCGAAGACGGCCGCAAGACCGGGCCAACGCGGGCTCGCCTCGGGGGCGGGACCGATGCGCGCCGCCGCCACCCGCTCGAGCTGCGCGCTCGCCGCCCGCGCGACCTCGGCATAGGCGTCGCCGGCATAGGTCTCGATCCAGGCGCGATAGGGATTGCCTTCGCGGCGCGTTTCCGGATCGCGCCCGAGCCGCGCGCCGATCTCCCCGTAGCCGATCACGCAAGGCGCGAGGGCCACGAGGAGATCGAGCAGGTCACCGGTCAGACCGCGTTCGAGCACGAAACTCGTATAGGCGGTCGTGGCCGGATGCTCGGGAGCCGAGAGGAGATCTTTCTCGTCGAGGCCGAAGCTCCGGCAATAAGCGATGTGCAGCTTCAATTCTTCGTCCACGAGGGCGTGCACGGTCGCCGCGCAAGCACGGATCTCCCGCGGATCTTCCGCTTTGGCGGCGGCGAGCGCCCAGGCGCGGGCGAAGTGGATCAGAAACTTGTAGTCTTGGACGAGATACGCGCGGAAGGCCGCCTCCGGCAGGGTTCCGAGCTGGAGCCCGCGCACGAAGGCGTGCTCGGTGTACCTCCGCCAGAGGTCGGGCTCGGCGGCGATCAACCGCCCGGCGAGCGAGCGGGGATCGACCAAGTGATGGAGGCGGGCTTCGTCCATGGCGGCCCTCTACGCCACCCGGCCGCGCGCGTGCAGATAGGCGGCGACCGCCACCTGCGACCAGGGCGCGAGCCGGCGCCGCGCCGCCTCGTAGGACTCCCAGATCTTCCGCTCGAGAGCGGAGCCGCGGCCGAACTCGGCGAGCACCTCCTCCGCCGCCTCCCGCGCCCGCTCGATCACCTCCTTGGGCCAGGGCTCGAGCCGCACTCCGTGCTCGCGGACGAGCACGGCCAGGGCCTCGGCGTTGCGCCAATCGGTCTCGTGCAAGGTGAACTGGTTCTCCTGGGCGCAGGCCGCCTCGACCACGGCCCGCAATTCGCTCGGCAGCTGCTCGAAGGCCTGGCGCGCGACGATGAACTCGGCGGTACCGTTGGGCTTGGTGAAACCCGGATAATAATAGTGGCTCGCAATCTGATGGAAACCCTGCGCGCGATCGGACGACGGACCCAGGAACTCCACGGCGTCGATCGCACCCGTTTGCAGGGCCGGGAACATCTCGGGCACGCCCAGGACCACCGGGGTGGCCCCCAAGCGGCGGAAGATCTCGCCCGAGAGCCCCACCGCGCGGATCTTGACCCCCGAGAGATCGGAAAGACCGCCGATCGGCCGCTTGAACCAGCCGCCCATGTTGAGGCTGGAATTGCCGGCCATGAAGGGCTTGAGCCCGAAGGGGGCGTAGAGTTCGTCCCACAGCGCTTGACCTCCGCCCTGCTCGATCCAGGCGATGTGCTCGGCGGGGGTCAGGCCGAAGGGAACGGTGGTGAAGAAGGCCGCCGCTTTCGCCTTGCCCACCCAGTACAGGGCCGCCGTGTGGCCGCACTCGGCGAGCCCGCCGGCGACCGCATCGAACACCTGCAACGCCGGCACGAGCTCGCCCGCGGCGAAGAGCTGGATCTCGAGCCGCCCGCCCGAGAGCCGATGGATGCGATCGGCCACGCGCTGAGCGTTCATCCCCGGCCCCGGCAGGCCGCGCGGCCAAGAGGTGACCATGCGCCAACGCCGGGGAGCATCGGCGCGGACGACGGCCGGGGCGGCGAGCGGTGCGAGCGCAGCCGTGCCGATCAGAGCGCGACGGGTGGTCACGGTCGTTCCTCCGAACTCGGCCAGAGTTGCCAGAAGTGGTGGACGGGCCCGATGCCGCGGCCCACCGCGAGACGATCGGCGGCGGCGAGCGCGCCTTCGAGCCAGCGCTTGGCCTCGGCACAGGCGGAAGGCAGAGGGAGCCCGCGGGCGAGGAACGCGGCGATCGCCGAAGACAGCGTGCAGCCCGTGCCGTGGGTGTGGCGGGTGGGCACTCTCCGGCCCTCGAGCCAGAGCCTTTCGCTTCCGTGGAGGAGCAGATCGGGGCTCTCGGGACCTTCGAGATGGCCGCCTTTGAGGAGCACGTTGGGCGCACCGAGCCGTTGCAGCCGAAGGGCGATCTCCGGCATCGCCGCGCGCGCGCGCACCGGGGGCTCTCCCAACAGGGCCGCCGCCTCGCCGAGATTGGGGGTGACGAGCGTGGCCAGCGGCAGGAGCTCGTCGCGCAGTGCCGCGATCGCGTCCTCGGCCAACAGCCGATCGCCCCCCTTGGCGACCATCACGGGATCGAGCACGACCAGGCGCGGGCGCCAGAAGCGCAGCGCATCCGCCACCGCCCGGATCACGGCGGCGGTGCCGAGCATGCCGATCTTGACCGCGTCCACCCGCAGATCTTCGAAGACGGAGTCGATCTGGCGGCGCACGAACTCCGGCTCGACCATCGACACGCCCTGCACCCCAAGGGTGTTCTGGGCGGTGAGCGCGGTGATCGCGGTCGCCCCGTAGACCCCGAGCGCCGAGAAGGTCTTGAGATCGGCCTGGATGCCGGCACCGCCGCCGGAATCCGAGCCGGCGATGGCGAGCGCGATCGGGATCATCGAGGTCCTCCGAACCGAAGAGATCGGTGAACGCCGCCGGTCGCGAGGGAAGACCGCCCCGCCGCGGACGCCGTCCGACCGCCGCGGCGTCCTTCGCCGCGCGCCCCGCGCACCGACGGCGCGGATCGGGCGGCGAAGACGGAGCGGGGAGGGTGTCGCGCGCGAAGGCGCTGCCCGGATGGCGCCGCGCACCGGACGAACCCGAGGGCGACCGGCCGCCCGCGCCCGGCGATCGGCTCCGCCGCCCGCGATCGCGGCGCGACCGGAGCCGCGAACACGAGCGCACCCCGCCGGTCGCTTCCGAAACCGAAGGAGGGGTCGCGGCCGGGGGGCGGACGGAGAGCGGAACGCGGAACCCGAAGACCGCGATCGGCGCCGTGCCCCGTGTCGAACGCGGGAATCGCCCGCGGTCGCCGAGGCGCCGTGTTCGACCCCGACGCCGCCGCGGCCTCCGGAACGCAGCGCGCGACCGGCGCCGCGAGGCGCGGTGCGCTCGGCCGC
>JANXAZ010000046.1 GCA_025062095.1 Geminicoccaceae bacterium | reverse complement strand
GAGCTGGTCCGCCGAGCGCGCGAGGTCGCGAGCCTGCTCGCCGGGACGCTGCGCCAGGCGCTGTTCGGCACCGAGGCGCCGGCGGCCGATGCGGGCGACCGCTACCTCGCCCAGGAGCGCTTCTGGGACCGCACCGAAGCGACCTTCCGTGAGCGGATCGCAGAGCTCGCCGAAGCGCTCGAGAGGGCCCCGGACGAGGAGGCCCTGCGCGCCGTGATCGCCACCGCGCGCGAGACGTTCGATCGCGAGCTGCAGCGTGCCGCGCTTTCGATCTTCGACGAGCTCGTCCGTTTCGAGGCGATCGAGGATCAGCGAACGATGGACCGCAAGATCGCGGCGCGCCGCTGGCTCGTCGCGAGCCTGAGCTCGAAGAACGAGGATGCGCCGGCCGAGCGTCGGCGGAGGAGGACGGCATGAACGAGGAATCGGGCAGCCTCGCGGCGCGGATCGCGGATGCCGCGCGCCTGTGGTGGGAGGCGCATCGACCCGGAGGCGAGGGCGAACAACGCGGCGATCCGAGCGCTTTCGCGCGGCTTCGGCGCGCCGCGCGGACGGTGGACGCGCTCGCCGAGCCGGCCACGATCGCTCTCTGGCGCATGCTTCCCGAAGACTGGCGCAGGACTTACGAGCGCGAAGAGAAACTCGCGCGCACCGCGGCTCTCGCTCACGTCCTCGCCTTCGTGCGCGAGGACACGCCCGGGGTGCACCCGATGCGCGCCCTCGGCCCCGAACGGGGAGAGAAACCCGAAAGGGCCAAGCTCAAACCGATGCGCTTGCGCCGGCTGTTGGCGGCGCGCGAGCCGGACGAGCTCGCCCAAGCCTTCCGGCGGCTCGTGGCGCTCGCCGATCGCCGCATCGATGTGGGCGAGGTCGCGGTCGCCGTGCTGCTCTGGAGCGACGCGATCCGCACCCGCTGGGCCTTCGCCTGGCACGACGCCGGCTGGGCCTCGCCCGGCGGCGCCGAGATCCCGGCCGAAGCGGCCTGAACCCGAAGCACCCGGAGACCTTTCGATGAACCGTTTCCTGCAGCTTTACCTTCTGACCGTCTACCCCGCCGCCAATCTCAACCGCGACGACACGGGGCGACCGAAGACGCTGACCTTCGGTGGTACGACGCGCCTGCGGATCTCCTCCCAGGCCCTCAAGCGCGCCTGGCGGACCTCGGAGGTGTTCCAACAGAAACTCGCCGGGCATCTCGGCACGCGCACCCAGCGCTTCGGCGAAGTCGTGGTCAAGCATCTCGTCGCGCGCGGGGTGGAGCCGGAACGCGCGCAGACGATCGCCCGCGAGGTGGCCGACATCTTCGGCAAACCGCAGAGCGGGAAGAACGACAACCCTCTCCATATCGAACAGCTCGCCTTCCTTTCGCCCGAAGAGTGGCGGGACGCGCTCGCGCTCGCGGAGAAGAAAGCGCGCGGCGAGCCGGTCGAGAGCGACGCCAAGAAGCTCGCACGGCAGATCCTGCGCACCGTCGACTCGGCCGTCGACATCGCCATGTTCGGGCGGATGCTCGCGGACGATCCGGAGTTCAACCGCGAAGCGGCGGTCCAGGTCGCGCACGCCTTCACCACGCACCGCGTGATCGTGGAGGACGACTATTACACCGCGGTCGACGACCTCAAAGGTCCGGCCGAGGACACGGGGGCCGGGTACATCGGGGAGCTCGCGTTCGGTGCCGGCGTCTTTTATTCGTACGTCTGCATCGATCGCCACCTCCTGGTCCGCAATCTCGGCGGCGACGACGCGCTCGCGCGCGCCGGCATCGCGGCCCTGATCGAAGCCGCGGCGACGGTCGCCCCGCGCGGCAAACAGGCGAGCTTCGCCTCGCGCGCACGCGCCTCCTATCTGCTCGCCGAGCGCGGCGATTGCACCCCGCGCACGCTGGCCGCGGCCTTCCTGGCGCCTCTGCCCGGCCGCGACCTGTTGTGCGAGTCGATCGAAGCGCTCGAGACGATGCGCGCGCGGTTCGACGACGCCTACGGCGAAACACTCGAGCACCTGGCCATGAACGTGCCGGGCGGCCGCGGCAGCCTGTCCGACATCCTCGCCTTCGCGCGGGAGTGAGACCGATGCCGGAGTTTCTGATCTTCACGCTCTGGGCGCCGCTCGGGGCGATGGGGGAGATCGCCGTCGGCGAGCGCCGGACCGGCTTCGATCGGCCGGCGAAATCCGCGATCGCCGGCCTGCTCGCCGCCGCGCTCGGGGTCGAGCGGCGCGAGGAGGAGCGGCTGCTCGCGCTCGCCGAAGGTTACGGCATGGCCGTTCGCGCCGATGCGCCCGGCGCCATCGTCTACGACTACCACACGATCCAGGCGCCTTCGTCGCGCAAGGGGGTGCGCTGGCCGACGCGCCGCGCCGCGCTGGCCGAAACGGAGCTCAACACGATCGTCTCCAAACGCGAGTACCGCGAGAGTCCCTGGTTCACCGTGGCCTTGTGGGCCCGCCCGAGCGCGCCCGAGAGCCTCGCCGCGCTCGCGGCCGCGCTCGCCCGCCCCCGCTTCGCCTTGTATTTCGGCCGCAAGGCCTGCCCCCTCGGGCTGCCGCCGTCGCCTCTCGTCATCGAGAGCCCCGATCTCGCCGCGGCCTTCGAGGAGTACGACCGCCGCCTGCCGGACTTCGTGCGCCGGTTGCGGGCGCGGGTGTGCCGCCCGCGGTCGCTCGGACGGCTGCATCTGGACGCCGAGGACGCCGCGCTCGCCGGTGAAGCGTTCCGGTCGCTGCGCATCGAGCGCCGCCGCGACCGGCTGCTGTCGCGCCGACGGTGGCAGTTCGGCCTGCGCGCCGAACTCGTCGCCGAGCTCGGGAGGGCACGGTCGTGACGCCGGTGTATCTGACCCGCGCCCGCCTCCGGCCCGACCTCGACGCTCCGGCCCTGGCGCGGGCGCTTCTCGCGGAAGACGAGAACGCGAACGTCGCCGCCGCTCATCGCCTGGTGTGGATGCTGTTCTCCGACGGCTCCGAGCGCCGGCGCGATTTCCTCTGGCGGGCCGAGACCCCGGGGTCGCTCGCGACCACGCGTTTCTATCTCTTGTCGGCGCGCCCGCCCGAGGATCGATGGGGGATCTTCGCGCTCGATCCGCCCAAGCCCTTCGCCCCGAACCTGCGGCCCGGGGATCGATTGTGCTTCGCCTTGCGCGCCAATCCCGTGGTCACGCGCAAGGACGCCTCGGGCCGGCCGCATCGGCACGACGTGGTCATGGATCGGCTGCACCGTGCGGGCATCGGTCCCGGAGCGCGCGCGGCGCATCGGCGCGAGGCCATGGAAGAAGCGGCGCGCGCCTGGCTCGAGGCGCAAGCCGCGCGCTGCGGCTTCGCGCTGGCGCACGGGCCGAGCGGGGCTCCGCTTCTGAGCGTGGACGGCTACGAGCAGCGGGTCGTCCCGCGCGTGCGGGCCCGTCCCGTGGTCTTTTCGGTGCTCGACCTCCAAGGCGTGCTCGAAGTGCGCGAACCCGAACTCTTTTTCGCGGCGGTCGTGCGCGGGTTCGGCAAGGCCAAGGCCTGGGGCTGCGGCCTGATGCTCCTGCGGAGGGCGTGAGCCGTGGCGCTTCCCGGTCTCGCCCCGCCCAAACCGATCCCGCTCAAGGAGCGCAGCTCCATCGTCTTCGTCGAAAAGGGTCAGATCGACGTGCTCGACGGCGCCTTCGTCGTCGTCGACGTCAACGGCATCCGCACCCATCTGCCGGTGGGCGGCTTCGCCTGCATCATGCTCGAGCCGGGCACGCGGATCAGCCACGCCGCGGTCGCGCTCGCGGCGCGGGCCGGGACGCTGCTCGTGTGGGTGGGCGAGGCCGGAGTGCGCCTGTACGCCTCGGGGCAGCCGGGTGGGGCCCGCTCCGACAAGCTCTTGTGGCAGGCGCGGCTCGCTCTCGACGAAGGCGCGCGGCTCAAAATCGTGCGCAAGATGTACGCGCTCCGCTTCGGCGAGCCGGCACCCGAGCGACGCTCGGTGGACCAGCTGCGCGGGATCGAGGGCGCTCGGGTGCGCGCGATGTACGAGCTCCTCGCGCGGCGATACGGGGTGTGCTGGAACCGTCGCGCCTACGAGCGCGGGGATTGGGACGCGGCGGACGTGCCCAATCGCTGTCTGAGCTCGGCCACGGCTTGTCTGCACGGGCTCGCGGAGGCGGCGGTGCTCGCGGCGGGCTATGCGCCGGCGATCGGTTTCTTGCACACCGGGCGGCCGCTCTCCTTCGTCTACGACATCGCCGACATCTTCAAGTTCGAGACGGTGGTGCCAGTGGCGTTCCGGATCGCGGCGGAAGCCCAGAAGGGGCGGCTCGAACTCCCGCTCGAGAGCGCCGTGCGCCGCGCCTGTCGCGACATGTTCCGCAAGACCAATTTGCTGGAACGATTGATCCCGACGATCGAGGAAGTGTTGCTCGCCGGCGAGCTGCCGCCGCCGGAGCCGCCGCCGGAGGCGCAGCCGCCGGCCTTCGTGGAGGAGCCTTCGGGCGATGGTGGTCATCGTGGTTGAGAACGCCCCGCCACGGCTGCGCGGTCGGCTCGCGGTGTGGTTGTTGGAGATCCGTGCGGGGGTCTATGTGGGCAATTATTCGCGCAAGATCCGCGAGCGCATCTGGGGGGAGGTCCTGGGTGCGATCGGCGAGGGGAACGCGGTGATCGCCTGGGCGGCGCCGAACGACGCGGGTTTCGAATTCGACACCTGCGGGCGGAACCGGCGGATGCCGGTGGATTTCGACGGCTATCAGTTGGTCGCTTTTCATCCGCCGGAAGGTCCCGAGCGGGGCTAGAACGGAACGCGAACATCGGTTCGCCCGTTGACATCGTGAAGAGGGTCGTGGGACAAGGACTTGCGGGAAGAGTGTTCCCCGCACGCGCGGGGATGAACCACGATGGTCAGATCGCTCGGGTAATCCTTGTGAGTGTTCCCCGCACGCGCGGGGATGAACCGCGATCGGTCTTCTGAGCGGAGACGAACGCGTGGTGTTCCCCGCACGCGCGGGGATGAACCTGCCGATAGACAGAGACTCCCTCGCATTCCTCTGTGTTCCCCGCACGCGCGGGGATGAACCGCAGAAACCGCTCTGAAGCAGTCCTTCAGATAAGTGTTCCCCGCACGCGCGGGGATGAACCGAAGATCATGGTCAGCAAATCTCTGCTAGGTCGGTGTTCCCCGCACGCGCGGGGATGAACCGTACTCTCCGCCCCGCTTCAAAAGAATGCTGTCGTGTTCCCCGCACGCGCGGGGATGAACCGTCTGCGTCTGTCATAGGCGAGACGATCAAGAGGTGTTCCCCGCACGCGCGGGGATGATCCGACTACCTGCACGACGGGGACGCGTGCTCCAACGTGTTCCCCGCACGCGCGGGGATGAACCGATCGTCGACCATGTTCACTCAGAGGTGAGTTCGTGTTCCCCGCACGCGCGGGGATGAACCGGACAGCGGGCGCACTGTGGGGATCGATGATGAGTGTTCCCCGCACGCGCGGGGATGAACCGTCGACGCTCCGCGACTTCGCCGGCGCGCTCGGGTGTTCCCCGCACGCGCGGGGATGAACCGAAGTGGTGCCTGCCCTACCCCACTCCTCGAGCGTGTTCCCCGCACGCGCGGGATGAACCGATCATCAGATCGCAGCGCACGAATATCGACACGTGTTCCCCGCACGCGCGGGGATGAACCGTATTCTATCGATCCGATCACAGGATAAGAGTTGTGTTCCCCGCACGCGCGGGGATGAACCGGCGTCTCCGCCTCTCCGGGAGTTTCTGGAGTAGTGTTCCCCGCACGCGCGGGGATGAACCGGCAGCGCGTGCAGCAGCCTGTGCCCGTCCGCGGTGTTCCCCGCACGCGCGGGGATGAACCGTCATCGCCAAGTGAAGTCATGTTCTCGATCGAGTGTTCCCCGCACGCGCGGGGATGAACCCCGGCGCCGCCCGCGATATCGTCCCACGTGACTGTGTTCCCCGCACGCGCGGGGATGAACCGTGCGACTCGTGGATCGCGGCGCGCTGGCCGGTGTGTTCCCCGCCCGCGCGGGGATGAACCGGGGGTGGTTGCTCTTCGGAGCGATCGGGCGCCTCGGTTCCCGACCGTGCGGGCAGAGCGGGGGACTTCAGCGGGGCTCGGCCTCGCGACAGTCCCGCGCCCGCTCGGAAGCGATCGCGCCGCCCTCCAGCCAGGCGCGCAGATCCTCGAACACCTCCTCCCGGCCGCGGTCGCGCAAGATCAAATGCCGCGCGCGCGGATAAACAAGGAGGAGGCAGCGTTCGGAAGCGATCGTGGGCGCGAAGGAGAGCTGCACGCGCGTCGGCACGATGCTGTCGCGCCCGGGCACGACCATCAGCACCGGGGTGCGCAACCGCGGGCCGGTCGCGCGCGCCGCATCCATCAGTGCCACCAGCCCCGCCACCGCATCCGCCCGCGGTTCGCCGATGTGGAGCGGATCGCGGGCGAGCGCGCGCACGACGTCCGGATCCTCCGCCGGCTGCACGGGAAGCCCGCGGCCCGACAGGCGCAGCCAGGGCAGGATCGCGGCGAGCGCTTTCGCGGCGGCGCGGAACAGCCCGGGCAGCGCCTCCCCGCCCCAGACCGCGGGGGCGACGAGGACGAGCCCGTCCAAGGGCGGTGCGTCGGGATCGGTGGCGACGAGAAGGGCCACCGCCGCTCCCATGCTCTCGCCCAAGAGAAAAAGCGGCCGATCGGGCAGCTGCGCGCGCTCGCGCGCGAGCACCGCGCGCGCGGTGGCGACGAGCGTCTCGGTGCCGGGCCAGAAGAGCCGGTCGGGCTGCTCGCCGAAGCCGGGCTGATCGAAGGCCACGAACCGATAACCCCGCGCCGCGAGCCAAAGACCGAGGGCGGCGAACGCGTCCTTGTGGTCGCCGAAGCCGTGCAGGGCCACGAGCACGGCGCGCGGGGGATCCGCGGGCGCCCAGACGCGCTCGGGCGGCACGGGCGCCGGGGTCCGCGGCGCGACCGCGCAGGCTCCCAGGATCGCGAGCAGGATCAGGACGGCGAAGCGCCCGGGCACCGGATTTCGGGAGAAGCCGCCCCCAGACCGAGCATCCGCCAGATCGCCTCCGGCGCGATCCCGCGCGCGCGCAGATGACGCAAGGACAGCGCCCCGTTGCGCTTGGCCATCCGCCGCCCCTGCGCGTCGCCGACGAGATTGTGGTGGTACCAGATCGGCACCGGAAGGCCCAAGAGAGCCTGCAACAGGCGGTGGACGTGGGTGGCGTGGAAGAGGTCCTCGCCGCGGGTGACGAGCGTCACCCCTTGCGCCGCGTCGTCGACGACCACGGCGAGGTGGTAGCTCGCCGGGGCGTCCTTGCGCGCGAGGACGACGTCGCCGAGGAGCTCGGGTCGCGCTTCGACCCAGCCGGCGCGGACGTCGTACCAGGCCAGAGGCCCGGTGCGCTCGCCCGCGCGGGCGACGTCGAGCCGCCAGGCGTGAGGCTCGCCGCGGGCGATGCGCGCCCGCCGTTCGGCTTCCGGGAGGTCGCGGCAGGTGCCGGGATAGAGGAGCTCGCCCGCCGGCCCGTGCGGCGCCTCGCCCATGCGCGCGATCTCCTCGCGCACCCGCTCGCGCGTGCAGAAGCAGGGATAGAGCACCCCGAGCGCGCGCAGCCGCGCGAGCGCTCGGCGGTACAGAGCCGAGCGCTGCGACTGCCGCACGACGCTGCCGTCCCAGAACAGGCCGAGCCAGCGCAGATCCTCGAGGATGGCGGCGGCGAACTCCGGCCGGCAGCGCCCGGGATCGAGATCCTCGAGGCGCAGCAAGAAGCGCCCGCCCGAAAGCCGCGCCGCCTCGAACGCGAAGCGGGCGGCATAGGCGTGGCCCAGATGGAGATAGCCCGTGGGGCTCGGGGCGAAGCGGGTGACGTGGGCCGCATCCGCGAACAGCGGCACGAAATCCGGACCGCGCAAGGCGAGCGGTCTTTCGCCTTCCGCGCTCACCCCTTCGTCCCCTCCTTCCCGAAGCAGCGGCGATGATGGGCGCGGGAAGCGCGCGGTGCAAGGAGCCGGCCGTGGTTCTCTCGCCACAGGCGAGACGGCGCGAGGGCCGGACGCGCGATCGAACCCCGCCCCGGATGGCGCGGCGGGGGCGGCGCGCGCGCCGTCTCCCGGTAAGGTCCGCCGCGGGGTGCCGCTCGCGCCGGCGCGCGGGCTCTGCTAGGCGCGGCCCGTGCGCGCGGAGGGGCGGAGGTGTCGGGTCGCGCAGCACTCGTCGTCTGTGCCGGTCTCAAAGGCGGCGGGGGGAAGACCACGCTCGCCCTCGGTCTGTTCGGCGCGTTCGCCGAGAGCGGGGCACGGGTGGCGCTGATCGACGCCGATCCGGCGGGCACGGCGGCGGCCTGGTGCGCGCGCGCCGCAGCGGGATCGGCGGGTCGCCACCGGCCGCTTTCGGGGCGATCGGACCTCGCGGCATGGGTCGCGGCGCTGCGCGCGGAAGGCGAAGCGGCGGAGATCCTGCTCCTCGATCTGCCGCCTCGCGATCCGCTGCCGCTCGTGGCCGCGGCGCTTCTCGCCGATCTCGTGCTGGTGCCGGTGGCACCGAGCGCGCTCGAGCTCCCGGGCGCCGAGGCGAGCCTGGCGCTCGTCCGCCGCGTCCGCCGCGAACGCGCGGACGGCGGCCCGGAGATTCTCCTCGTGCCCAACCGCGTGAGCGAGTTCCACCCCGAGGCGCGCGGCTTCGAGGCGCGGCTCGCCCCGCTCGGAGTGCCGCTCGCGCCGGTCTTGCGGCTGCGCGAGACCCACGAGCGGGCCTATGCGGAGGGGCGAACGGTGGCCGCGATGGCCCCGGGCTCGCCCGCGCATCGGGAGCTTTCGGCCATCGCGCGGGCGGTGCGCGCGCGGCTCGGCGCGGCCGCGGACGCGGCGCCGGGGCCGGAGGAGCGGGCGACGGAGACGAGCGGGGCGCCCGTGGTGCGCGCGGGCTATCTCGACCGTCCGCCGGGGGCCGAGGGAAGGCTCGATCTCTCGGGATACCGGCGACGCTGGTGGCACCGGTTCCTGCCGCGGGTGGCGGCGCACGAGCCGCGTCGGGGCTAGCGCTGCGCGCCCGTCCGCGGGCGGATCGCGAGCGTGCAGCAGCCGGTTTCGCCGGGCCGCCAGGTGGTGCCGGTGAAGGCGAAGCCCGCACCCTCGAAGGTGCCGTCGTCGATGCGCCCGGCGATCCGGCACAAGGTGGCCACGCGCTCGGGCGGAAGCCCCGCTTCGAGCCAGGCCTCCTTGAGCGGACAGCGGCGCATGTGGATGACGAGCTCGCTCTCGTCGCAGCGGCGCACCTCGGGGTCGAACAAGCGGCCGCGATCGGGGACGAAGTCGATGAACGCGCGGCACAGCCCGGCGAGATCGGCGGGCGCGAACCGGGCGAAGCGGCGGCCGATCTCCGTCCCGCGCCGGTAGGTGACGGCGCTCATGATCGCTTCCGCCTCCGCTTCGCCCAGCCGGCGGGCGAGCTCGTCGAACATCGCGGCGTAAAACAGCGCCCGGGTCTTGTGCGCCGCCTCGAGCTCCCGCTCGAGAAAGGCGACGCGTTCGCGCAAGGCATCGATCTCGCTCACCGGCGTTCCTCCTCGTCGCGGCCGCGTCCATGATGGAGGGAGCGCGCGCTGCGGCAAGGAGGCGGGCATGCGGGTGGGTATGATCGGGCTCGGGGCGATCGGCGGTGCGGTCCTCGACGCCCTGCGCGCGGGTCGTCTCGGGCCGGGGATCGAGATCGTCTCGGTGCTCGTGCGCCGACCCAGGCCCGACGAGCCGCTGGCGGTGACCGAGCCCGCGCGCTTTTTCGCCGCGCGGCCGGAAGCGGTGGTCGAGGTGGCGGGGCACGAGGCCCTGCGCCGCTACGGGATCGCCTGTCTCGAGGCGGGGGCGGATCTCTTGCTGACCTCCGCCGGGGCGCTCGTCGACGACGCGTTCCGCGCCGCGCTCGAGCACACGGCGGCGGCGCGCGGCCGGCGCGTGGTCGTGCTCTCGGCGGGGATCGGGGCGCTGGACGCGCTCGCCGCGGCGGCGGAAGGAGGGCTCGCGCGGGTGCGGGTGACCGTGCGCAAGGACCCCTCGGCCTGGCGCGGCACACCGGCCGAAACGATCGTCGATCTCGACCGGTTGCGGGCGCCGTGCGAGCTCTTCCGCGGCCCGGTGCGCGAAGGAGCACGGCTGTACCCGCAGAACGTCAACATCGCGGCCGCGGCGGCGCTCGCCGGGGCGGGGCTCGACCGGACCGAACTCGTCGTCGTCGCCGACCCGCGGATCACCGAGCACCACGTCGCCATCGAGGCGGAAGGTGCCTTCGGTTCCTTGCGCTTCGAGGAGAAGGTGCGTCCTTCGGCGGCCAATCCCAAAACCGGCGTGCTCGTCGCCATGGCGGTGCTCAAGAGCCTGCGCCGGCTCGTGGCCCCGCTGCGCGCGGGCGATTGACAAAAGCGATCTTCGCCGGGGCGCCTTGACAGCGCCGCCCCCGCTCGGGACAGTCCCGGCCCGGAGGCGATGGGCGCGATCGCGAGGGGGGCGGAAAGATGCGCGGCACGATCGGGGCACGGCTGGCGGGCGCCGCGGCGCTCGCGCTCTTGTGGACCGGCGCGGCGGTGGCGCAGACCAAGGAGATCAAGATCGGCGTCATTTACGACGTCACCGGGCCCTTCGCCGCCGGCGGTTCGGAGGCGGCCTATATCGGCACGCGGACGCTGATCGATTATTACAACGAGCGGGGCGGCGTGCGCGGGTACCGCATCAACGCGATTTTCGCCGATGCGCAATCCAAGGCCGAGGTGGCGATCGCCGAAGCCGAGCGGCTGCTCAACCAAGAAAAGGTCGATCTCATCCTCGGCGTCTATTCGAGCGCCCACTGCGTGCCGATGGCGCAGAGGGTGAACGCCGCCAAGAAGTTCATGTGGGCCACGGTGTGCACGGCTTCCGCCGTCTTCAAGGACAAGGGGCTCGAATACGTCTTCCGTCCGCAGGTGCACACCGATCAGTTCGGCTGGGCCTCCTGCACCTTCTTGGCCGAGCGCTCGCGCGAAAAACTCGGGCTCGAGCCCAAGGACCTCAAGGTCGCGATCATCCACGAGGACGGGCCTTACGGCGCGGGCGTCGCGGCGGGCAACGAGACGACCTGCAAAGAGAAGGGCATGCAGATCGTCTTGAAGGAGGGCTACGCCGCCACCGCGCCCGATCTCTCCTCGCTCGTGACCAAGCTGCGCCGGGCGCGGCCCGACGTCATCTTGCACACCGGTTACAATCCGGACATCACGCTCTTCCTGCGCCAAGCGAAAGAGCAGGGCCTCAAGTTCAAGGCCCTGATCGGGCACGGCGCGGGCTACGGCCAGATCGACAAGCTGCGCGAGACGTTCAAGGACGACGTGAACTATTTCTTCAACGTCGATCCGGTCGCGGCGCAACTGCTCGATCCCAAGACTTTGGCGCCGGGCCTGGGTGATCTCATCCAGGAGATGGTCAAGCGTTACCAGGCGGTCAAAGGTCCGGGCGAGTTGCCGCCGCACGTCTCCATGGGCTGGAACAACACCTGGATCTTCTTGCAGCACGTGCTCCCGCTCGCGATCGACAAATACGGGGGCTTCGATCCCGAATCGCTGCGCAAGGCGGCGCTCGAGATCGACATCCCCGAGGGCGGGACGATGCAGGGCTACGGGGTGAAGTTCGCCCCGCCGGGTCATCCCATGTCGGGGCAGAATCTGCGGAGCTCGCCCGTGGTCATGCAGTACATCGACGGCAAGACGAAGATCGCCTGGCCCAGGGCGATCGCCACCGTCGACCCGGTGATGCCCTTCCCCAAGGGCCACACCTTCGCCCCCTGAGGTCCGAGGTGCTCGAGGTCGAGGGGCTCACCAAGCGCTTCGGCGGCTTCACCGCGGTCAAAGACGTCAGCTTCCGGGTCGAGCCGGGCGAGATCCTGGGGCTCATCGGCCCCAACGGGTCGGGCAAGAGCACGATTTTCAACTGCATCGCCGGCTTGCTCAAACCGACCGCGGGTTCGATCCGTTTCGCGGGCGAGGAGATCGCGGGACTCTCGCCGGTCGCCGTCTGCCACAAGGGCATCGCGCGCACCTTCCAGATCCCGCGGCCGTTCAAGAAACTCTCGATTTTCGAGAACGTCCTCGTCGCCGCCTATTACGGGCAGGATACGCGCATCGACCGGGCGACGGCCGAGCGCTTCGCCCTCGAGGCGCTCGAACTCGTCCGCTTGCCCACCGACCCCCGGGCCTCGGTCGACCAGCTGGGCGCGGCGGGGCTCAAGAAGCTCGAGCTCGCCCGGGCGCTCGCGACCCGTCCCAAGCTTCTGCTCGCCGACGAATCGCTGGGCGGGCTCGACGAGGCGGAGATCGAGCGCGCCGCGGACATGCTCGCCCGCATCCGCGACGAGAAGGGGATCACGATCGTGTGGGTCGAGCACATCATGGGTGTGCTCATGCGCGTGGTCGATCGCTGCATCGTCCTCGACCACGGGGAGAAGATCGCCGAAGGCCTGCCGGCGGAGGTGGCCCGCGATCCGCGCGTGATCGAAGTTTATCTGGGCGCCGAGGCGGCGGCGCTGCAGGAGCGCGTGGCGCAACGTGTCTGAGATCGCACTGCGCCTTTCCGAAGTCGTCGCGGGCTACGGCTCGTTCACCGCTCTTTTCGGCGTCTCCCTCGAGGTCGAGCGCGGCGAGGCGGTCGCCGTGATCGGGCCCAACGGGGCCGGCAAGACGACCTTGTTGCGCGTGATCTCCAAGCTCGTGCCCATTCGCTCCGGCCGCATCCTTTTCGACGGGGTCGATCTCGGGCGGATGCCCGCCCATCGCATCGTCGAGCTCGGGATCGCGCACGTCCCCGAGAACCGACGGCTCTTCCCGCGCCTCACCGTCGAGGAGAACCTCAAGATGGGGGCGTTCGCACCGGCCGCGCGGGCGCGCTGGCGGGAGCGGCTCGAGGAGGTCTACGCGCTCTTCCCGCGTCTCAAGGAACGCCGCCATCAGCCGGCGGGGACGCTTTCGGGCGGCGAACAGCAGATGTGCGCGATCGGCCGCGGTCTCATGTCGGGGCCGCGGCTTCTCTTGCTCGACGAGCCTTCCGCCGGACTCGCGCCCCTGATCGTTCAGCAGGTCTTCGCGCTCGTGCAGAAGATCGCGCGCTCGGGCCTCACCGTGCTCATCGTCGAACAGAACGTCCAACAGGTGCTCGCCATCGTCGACCGCGCCTATCTGCTCGAAACGGGGCGGATCCGCGGCGAGGGCCCCGCCGCCCTCATGCGCGCGAGCGAGGAAATCAAAAAGGCGTACATCGGCCTCTGAGGCGCCCGGGGCCGGCGCGACCCGGGCTTTCCCCCGCGCGGCGCGCTTCGGACATTTTCGACCTCTTGCGGCCGGATGTTCCCGCCCGGACGCGAGGCGGAGAGCGTTCGCGCGGCGGCTTCTTTTCGGCTCGACGGGGTGTTCTTTTCGGCGCGTGCGGCTCGCGCGGTCCCGAACGTCGCCTCGTCCCGCGCCCGGAACGGAACGCGACGGTCCTTCGGCGCCGTCGCCGTCCCGCGCATCCCGGCCGAAGATCGCGCCGGGCGCCCGCGACGGCGCGAAAGGCGAGCCCGAACCTCGCCCCGCGGGCCGAGCGGTGCGCGCAGCGCCGTTGGCGTGCTCAGATTTTCAGATAGGCGAAGCCTTCGCGCTGCTGGAGCCGCGCGATCTCGAACACCCCCGAGGGCACGAGATCGCTTTCTTCGGTGTCGTACAGCTCCGCGAGCGGGATGTTGTTCCGCTCGAGCGTGATCTTGCAGACGAGGAACTTCACCCCGGCCAATTTGAGCTCGTCGATCACCGCCGCGATCTGCTGGTCGGCGGTGGCCGCGCGCCGCAAGAGATCGACCCCGGGACCGTGCATGACCACGCGGATGTCGATCCCCTCGGGCGGTCGGATGCTCAGATGGTTGCGGATGTTGACGAGCATCTGCCGGTAATAGGCGAAATTCTCGCCCCCCGGCTGGTTGAGGTGATAGACGACCTTGAACGGTTCGCCCGCTGCGCGCGCGGCGACCGGAGCCGCTGCCGCTCCGGCGAGCGCCGGCACGACGAGACGCCGCGAAAGACGACGGCCCATGCTGCGCGCCTCCTCTGATCCCACCGATCCTCCCGCGATCGGTTCCGACCATTTCCTCCGCGTCCGCGGGCGGGTCAAGCGCGGGTGAAAGGGGCTCCACCCGAGCGCTCGGGAGCGCTCGCCGCGGGCGCCGGGGCGCCGGAACCGCGGCCGGCCTCGGCGCGCGTTCCTCGGCCGAGGGCTCCTCGATGCCGCGCCCGCGCGCGGTCGCGGGGGCTCGACCGATTCGAGAGGTCCTCCGGTGTCGGCGCGAGCGCGCTGAGACCGGCGCGAGCGTTCAGCGCAACAAGCCCAGTTTTTCGAGGAACGCCTTGTGCGCCTCGAAGACTTTGCGCGCCATGGGACTTCCTTTCGCGAACTCGGCCCAGATTTCGGCGGCGAGCGTGCGCATCGCGGCGAGTTCTTCCGGCGGCCAGACGATCGGCTCGACGCCGGCGGCGCGATCGGCGACGATCGCTGCGCGTTCCGCGATCATGTCCTCGAGATTGATGCGCACGGCCAAATCGCGCACCGACATCTCCAGGATCGCCTTGATGTCGTCCGGGAGCTTGTCCCACTTGGCCTTGTTGACGGTGACCTCGTAGACCGGGAGCGAGTGGAAGTGCAAGATCGGATATTTGGCGATCTTGTGGAAGCCCAAGCTGTGATTCATCGCGTAAGAGGAGTAGTCGGCGCCGTCGACGACCTTCTTGTCGATCGCGGTGAAGACCTCGGTGGGCGGCAGAGCCACCGGGGAAGCGCCCATCTTGCGGAACAAGGTCGCAGCCATTCCTTCCGGAGCGCGGATCTTCACGCCTTTGAAGTCCTCGATACGCCGGATCGGACGCGAGGAGACGAGGGATTCGACCCCGCTGTTGGGGCAGCCGATGGTGTAGGCGCCGTAAGCCGCGTAGAGTTCGCGATAAAGCTCCTTGCCGCCACCGTACTCGCAGAACGCGAGCGCGACGGTCCGATCCCGGTAGCCGCCGACGAGATCGCCCAGAAGCGCGAAGGCGGGATCACGGCCGGTGAAATAGACCGAGGCAGTGGCCATGCCGTCGAGGATGCCTTGACCCACGGCGTCGATCAGGTCGGTGGGGGGCACCACGGCTCCGCCCGGCAAGACCTCGATCCGCAACCGCCCACCGGTCATTCGAGCGACGTCTTGCGCCCAGCGCTCCGTCGCGCGGTGCACCGGGTGCGCCGTGGGCAGCGCCGTCTGGATCCGCCAGGTCTCGGCCGCGTCCGGCGCACCCGCCCAGCCGGCCAAGACGAGCGCCGTTGCGGCGATCGCCATCGTTCTCGTCGACATCGGATTGCCTCCCCTCGCGCGGGTCGCTGACGCGACTCCCGAACCATGCTGAGCCGCAGCGATGAGAACGTCAACATCGTCGGGCGCGCAGCGCCGATGCGCGCGGCCGCGTGCGCTCGCCCGGCTCGCCTCAACCGCGAAACGTATCCTTGGCTTTGCGCAGGGCCGCGAACACCTCGGCCGCCGGCGCACTCTCGAGACCGAGACGGCGGCGGATCGCCGGATCCTCGACGCGCAGGAACGGATTGGTCAGACGTTCGGCGGCGATGGTCGAGGGCACGGTCGGCCGACCCTCGGCGCGCAGGCGTTCGACCTCGGCCAGCCGCGCGCGCAGAGCCGCGTTGTCGGGATCGACCGAGAGCGCGAAGCGGGCGTTCGCGAGCGTGTACTCGTGTCCGCACCAGATCCGGGTCTCGCCGGGCAGCGCGGCGAGTTCGGCGAGCGAGCGCCACATGGTCTCGGCGTCGCCTTCGAAGAGGCGACCGCAGCCCATCACGAACAGGGTATCGCCGCAGAAGAGATCCGGCGCCGCCGGCCGATCCGGATCCTCGACGAGAAAGGCGACGTGGTGGCGCGTGTGCCCGGGGGTGGCGAGCGTGCGCACGCGCAACCGCCCGAAATCCCAAACCTCCCCCTCCGCGAGCGCGCGATCGAGGGCGGGCAGCCGCGCGGCGTCCGCGGCCGCGCCGGCCACGCGGGCGCCGAACGCGCGCACGAGTTCGGTCGTGCCCGCGACGTGATCGCCGTGGTGGTGGGTGAGCAGGATCCAGTCGAGACGTCCGCCGCGGGCGCGGATCCTCTCCGCCGCGGGTCCGGCTTCGCCCGGATCGACGAAGCCCGTGGTCCCGGTCGCCTCGTCGACGATCAGATAGCCGTAGTTGTCGACCAAGAGCGGAACGATCTCGATCGTCGGGGTCATGGCGGCGCTCCCTTCCGATCTCCCTCCTCGTGCATTTGCCGCGCGCTTTCGGTATCGTCGAGGAGCGCGACGCGAAGGAGGGGCGATGCGGCCGGAAGTGGACGAGCTCGAGAGTTTCTACCAAAGCCGGGAAGGGCAACTCGCCCGACGGCTCATCGCCGCTCGGCTGCGGGCGCTGTGGCCGGACGTGCGCGGATCGCGGCTCGTGGGCCTCGGCTTCGCCGCGCCTTATCTCTCCCTCTTCGACGAAGCGGAGGTTTGTCTCGCGTTCATGCCCGCGGCACAGGGGGCCCGGGCCTGGCCCTCGCGCGCGCGTTCGCGCACCGCGCTCGTACGCGAAGACGATCTGCCGCTCGCGGACGGCAGCGTGGATCGCGTGCTGCTCGTGCACGCCCTCGAACTGAGCGAGCGGGTCGATCGTCTGTTGCGCGAGGTCTGGCGCGTGCTCGCCGACGGCGGCCGCCTCCTCGCGGTCGTCCCCAACCGCCACGGCGCCTGGAGCCTCTTCGAGCGCACGCCCTTCGGGCACGGCCGTCCCTATTCCTCGGGGCAGATGCGCAAGCTCCTCACCCGCCGTCTGTTCGAGCCGGTGGCCGAAGAACGCGCGCTCTATCTGCCGCCCTCGGGCTCGGGGTTGCTCCTGAAGGCGGCGATCCCCGTCGAGCGGCTCGGGCTACGGCTCGCCAAGGAGCTCTCGGGGGTGGTGATCGTCGAGGCGGAGAAGCGGATCGTTCAGGTCGCGGTCGCTTTCGGCCGCCGGCGCGAGGCCCAGCGCGTCGTCCGGGTACCGGCGGCGGGGGCGGCGCGCGACGTTCCGGCCGCGCTCGCCGCCCCGCGGGGCAAGGTCGTCCCGCTTCCTCTCGATCCGGCGCGGCCGCGCTCGTGAGCGGCCGGCCGATGGATCGACCGACGGGCGGGCCCTCGGGCGCGGCGCGCGTCGCGCGCGTGCGGCCGCGGCCGTCGCCGGGGTGAGGGCGGAGGTTCGCGATGGCGCCGTGGACCGGTCGCGAGCGCGGGGTGGTGGCGATCGTCGCCACGCCCTTCGACGAGAAGGGCGAGCTCGACCTCGCCCGGGTCGATCGCCTGGTCGAATGGTACCTCGAACGCGGGGTCGCGGGCCTCGCGATCCTCGGGCAGATGGGAGAAGCGGCCGAACTCTCGCGCGAAGAAGCGCTCGCCTTCGTGCGCCGCGTGCTCCTGCGGGTGGGCGGGCGCGTGCCGGTGGTGGCGGGAACCGGCGTTCAGGGCCTGTCGCCTCTCGCCGCCTTCGCGCGCACCGTGGCGGAGGAGGGGGTGGCCGCGGTCATGGTGGCACCGCCCGCGAGCTTGCGCGGCGACGAAGCGGTGCTCGCCTGGTGCCGGGAGCTCGACGAACGCCTGGGCGAGATCGCCTGGGTGCTGCAGGACTTCCCCCTCGGCGGGGGGCCGCCCATGAGCGCTGCGCTCATCCGGAAGATCGCCGAGGCCTGTCCCGCGATGCTCACCCTCAAGCACGAAGATTGGCCCGGCCTCGACAAAATCTCGGCGATCCGAGAACAGGAGAAGGGTGGAGCCAGGCGGCTCGGTATCTTGTGCGGCAATGGCGGATTGTTTTTGCCGCACGAGCTCGCCCGCGGCGCCGATGGGGCCATGACCGGCTTCGCTTTCCCGGAGATGCTCGTCGACGTCTGCCGTCTGGTGGACGAAGGACGGCTCGAGGCCGCACTCGACCTCTTCGATCTCTACTTGCCGCTCTTGCGGTACGAACAGCAGCCGCGGCTCGGCCTCGCGGTGCGCAAATATCTGCTCTGGAAGCGCGGCGCGCTCGCCTCTCCGGCGGTGCGCGCCTTCGCTCCCCGCCTGACCGAGGCCACGCGAGCGGAGGTCGACTTGCTCGCGCACCGGCTCGAGCGCGCGCTCGCATCCCGCCACGGGTGAACGCTGCGGGAGGTCGCGCGCTCGCCGAGCACCGTGCTCCGCCGACCCGCCCCGTGCAACGGGGCGCCTCCGCCGGCGCCCGCAACGTGCACAGGATCCGGAAGGCGCCCCGAGTCCGCGCGGCGCGCCGGCACCGCGCCGCGGCGCAGCGCATCGACGCCCGCGACCGCGGCGGCTAAGCAGCGACGCACCGCCACGGAGCTCCAGGGAGTTTTCCAGGTGCATCTCTCGCTCGCCGAACTCGATCGGATCGCGCGTTACAAGCTGTTGACAGCGCTCGTCGTGCCGCGGCCGATCGCGCTCGTGACCACGCTCGGGCCCGAAGGCGTGGTCAACGCGGCGCCTTACAGCTTCTTCAACCTCTTCGGCCAGGAGCCGGCGCTCGTCGTGCTCGGCGTCGAGCGCAAAGAGGAGAGGGTCCAGAAGGACACGGCGCGCAACGTCGAGCTCACGGGCGAGCTCGTCGTCAACCTCGTCGACGAGGACTTGGCCGAGGGGATGAACGTCTGTGCCGTCGACTTCCCGCCCGAAATCTCCGAGATCGCGATGGCCGGGCTTTCGCTCGCACCCTCCCGCCTCGTCCGCCCGCCGCGCATCGCGGAAGCGCCGGCCGCCCTGGAGTGCCGCAGGTTCGTGACGCTCCTGCCGGGGGGAGGGCGCGAACTCGTGGTCGCCGAGATCCTCGCCGTGCACATCCGCGACGGGCTCGTGGATCCGGCCACGCTGCGGATCGATCTCGACCGCTACCGTCCCGTGGGTCGGCTCTTCGGCAATCTCTATTGCCGCACCCGCGACCG
>JANXAZ010000045.1 GCA_025062095.1 Geminicoccaceae bacterium | reverse complement strand
GTTGTCATCCTCGGCCTCCGAGCCGAGGATCCAGGCCTCGCCCTCATCGTCATCCTCGGGCTCGACCCGAGGATCCACCCCCACCCCGTCGTCATCCCCGGGCTGGACCCGGGGACCCAGTCCCTGGATGGCCGGCTCGGGGGCCGGCCATGACGGAAAGAACGACTCGTCCTCGTGCTTTTCGTCGTCGTCCCCGGCCTCCGAGCCGAGGATCCGGACGCCGGACGGCCCGGACGGGCCCGGGGCGCGGGCGCGCGACGCGGCCGCGGACGGGGCGTCCGATCCGGCCGCGCGCGGCCCGCGTACGCTCGGCTGCCACGACCCTCTGCCCCCGCCTCCCGAATGGCCCTTCGACCCGAACGACGAGCCCGCGGGCGTGCGCGCCGCCCGCGCTTCCCGCGCACCGCGGCCGGCACCGGCGGGAGCCACCACCGTCCCCGTCGCCCCGCCCGTGCTCGGCCCGCCCTCGTGGACGCCGCGACGCCTCGGCCCGCTCGCTCCCGCGTGGTATCGGGAAGGGCGCGGGGCGCCGGATCCGCCCGCTGCCGCCCTTCGCTGAGAGGATCGACGGATGACGCTGATCTTGGGTCTCAACGCCTATCACGCCGACAGCTCGGCCTGCATCCTGCGCGACGGAGTGCTCGTGGCGGCGGCGGAAGAAGAGCGCTTCCGGCGGATCAAGCACTGGGCGGGGCTGCCGGTGGAGGCGGTGCGCTATTGTCTCGCCGAAGCGGGCGCGCGGCTCGAGGACGTCGATCACGTGGCGATCAACCGCGATCCCAAGGCGAACGTCTTGCGCAAAGTGCTCTTCGCCTTCAAGCAGCGCCCTTCGCTCGCCCTCGTGCGCGATCGGCTCGCCAATGCCGCCAAGGTGGGCTCGCCTCTCGACGAGCTCGCGCGCGCGCTCGAGGTGCCGCGCGGCCGGCTGCGCGCACGGCTCCACCCCGTCGAGCATCACCTCGCCCATCTCGCCTCCGCCTTCTTCGTCTCGCCCTTCGAGGAGGCGGCGGTGGTCTCGATCGACGGCTTCGGGGACTTCCTTTCCGCGATGTGGGGGACGGGGCGGGGGAACGAGATCGTCGTCGAGGGCCGGGTCTATTTCCCGCACTCGCTCGGGCTCTTCTATCAGGCCGTCACGCAGTATCTCGGTTTCTGGTCCTACGGCGACGAGTACAAGGTCATGGGCTTCGCCCCGTACGGTCGTCCGACGCGGATGGCCGAGATGGAGCGGATCGTGCGCCTTCTCCCCGACGGCGGCTACGAGCTCGGCCTCGACTTCTTCCGCCATCACGCGGAAGGGGTGGAGATGACCTGGCGCGGGGGCTATCCGGACGTGGGTCGGATCTTCACCCCGGCTCTGGAAGACTTGCTGGGGCCGGCGCGCGCGAAAGACGAACCGCTCACCGAGCGGCACGCCGATATCGCGGCTTCCGCTCAGGCGATGTACGAGCGGGCGCTGTTCCATCTCTTGGACGTGGTCCAACGGACGACCGGGCTCGATCGGCTGTGCCTGGCCGGGGGGTGCGCGCTCAACTCGGTGGCCAACGGCAAGCTCTATCGCCGGACGCGTTTCCGCCGGCTCTACATGCCTCCCGCCGCGGGCGATGCGGGCGGGGCGATCGGGGCGGCCTACGTCGTCTGGCACCGCGAGCTCGGCCGACCGCGCGGCTTCGTCATGGACCGGGCGGGATGGGGGCCGGGTTGGTCGGACGCCGAGCTCGCGCGCTTCGTCGAGGAGCGGCGGGCGGCGATCGAAGGCGAGGGGTGTCGGATCGCGCAGGCCGCCGACGACGCGGACCTCGTCGCGCGCGTCGCCGAGGCGATCGCCGAGGGCGCGGTGGTCGGCTGGTTCCAGGGGCGGATGGAGTGGGGGCCGCGGGCGCTGGGCCATCGCTCCATCCTCGCCGATCCGCGCCGGCCGGACATGAAGGACGTCCTCAACCTCAAGATCAAGCGGCGGGAGAGCTTCCGGCCCTTCGCGCCGGCGATCCTGCGCGAGCGGGTGGCGGAGTGGTTCGAGGAGGAGGACGACGTGCCGTTCATGATGCAGGTCTTCCAGGTGCGCCCCGAGCGGCGCGCCCGGGTGCCGGCGACCACCCACGTCGACGGCTCGGGCCGGCTCCAGACCGTCACGCGCGCCGCCAACCCGCGCTATTACGATCTCATCGCCGCCTTCGAGCGCCGCACCGGGGTGCCGATGGTGCTGAACACGAGCTTCAACGAGAACGAGCCGATCGTCTGTCGGCCCGAGGAGGCGCTCGATTGCTTCTTGCGCACGAAGATGGATCTTCTGGTTCTGGGGCGGACGATCGTGGCCCGCGCGTCCTGACGCTTCCGCGCTTCTCGCGCCCGCGCTCCTTTCGGCGCGCCTCGATTTCGGGCGTCTCGTCCTCGCGCCCCGACGCGGGGATCCGGCCTCCTGGACGGCCGGCTCGGAGGCCGGCCGTGACGACGCTAGGGCGGCCCCCTCACACCCCCTGTCATCCCCGGGCTCGACCCGGGGATCCATTCCTCTCCGCACTCGTCATCCTCGGGCTCGACCCGGGGATCCGGGCTTCCGTCGAGCTCGCCCCGGATGGGCGCGGGTCAGATGTGCAGCGCGCGGCCGAAGGCGGCGAGCACCGCCTCGTGCATGGTCTCCGAGATCGTCGGGTGGGGGAACACCGTGTGCGCGAGCTCGCTCTCGGTGAGCTCGGCCGCGCGCGCGAGGGCGAAGCCCTGGATCATCTCGGTCACCTCCGCGCCCACCATGTGCGCGCCCAGGAGCTCCCCCGTGGCGGCGTCGAAGACCGTCTTCACGAGCCCTTCGGGTTCGCCCAGGGCGAGCGCCTTGCCGTTGCCGACGAAGGGGAAGCGGCCCACGCGCACTTCGTGGCCGCGCGCTTTCGCCTGGGCCTCGGTGAGGCCCACCGAGGCGACCTGCGGGGTGCAGTAGGTGCAGCCCGGAATCGTGCTCCGATCGAGGGGGCGGACCCCGGGCACCCCGGCGATCGTCTCGACGCAGATCACCCCCTCGTGGCTCGCCTTGTGCGCGAGCCAGGGCGGCCCCGCCACGTCGCCGATGGCACAGACCCCGGGCTCCTCGGTGCGGCCGAAGCCGTCGACGAGGATATGGCCCTTCTCGACCCGCACCTTCGTGTCCTCGAGGCCGAGGTCCTCGACGTTGCCGACGATGCCCACGGCGAGGATCGCCCGCTCGAAGGTCTCTTCGTACAGCCGGCCGTCGCTTCGGATGCGCGCGCGCACGCCGTTCGCCTCGCGCGCGAGGGCCTCGACCGTGCTGTTGGGGAGCAGGCGGATGCCGCGCTTCTCGAAGGCCTTGTGGACGAAGGCGGAGATCTCCTCGTCTTCGGCCGGAAGCACGCGCGGGAGGACCTCGACCACCGTGACCGCGCTGCCCAGCGCGCGATAGAAGCTCGCGAACTCCATCCCGATCGCCCCGCTGCCGACGACGAGGAGCGAGCGGGGCAGCTCCTCGGGCACCATCGCCTCTTTGTAGGTCCAGACGAACCGGCCGTCCGGCTCGAGACCCGGGAGCACGCGCGGGCGCGCCCCCGTGGCGAGGAGCACGTGGCCGGCCGCGAGCGTCCGTTCGCTTCCGTCCTTCCCGCGCACCCGCACCCGCCCGCGCCCGGCGAGCCTGCCGTGGCCCTCGAACACCGTCACCGCGTTCTTCTTGAGGAGAAACGCCACGCCGCGGGAGAGGCGTTCGGCCACCGCGCGCGAGCGCTTCACCACGGCCCCGAGATCGAAACGGGGACGGTCGCAGGCGAGGCCGAACTCTGCGGCGTGGCGCAGGAGCTCGAGCACTTCCGCCGAGCGCAGGAGCGCCTTGGTGGGGATGCAGCCCCAATTGAGACAGATGCCGCCCAGGTGCTCGCGCTCGACGAGGGCGGTCTTCATCCCGAGCTGCGCCGCCCGGATCGCCGCCACGTAACCACCGGGCCCGCCGCCGACGACGACGAGATCGAAGCGCGCTTCGGCCATCGCGTGTTCCTCCCGCGGCGATCGCGGGAGGGGATTGTCCGAGCGATCCGGCGCCGTCAACCGCCCCGGCTGCGCCGCGCGCGGCCTCGCTCGCGCGCTCAGCTCGGCGAAGCGCTTTTCGCCGCGGACAGCGCCCGCCACACCCGTTCCGGGGTGAGGGGCGTGTCGAGATGGTGCACGCCCAAAGGCGCGAGCGCGTCGAGCACGGCGTTCACCACCGCCGCCGGCGCGGCGGTGATCCCGGCTTCACCGCAGCCTTTGACGCCGAGGGGGTTGGTCGTGGCGGGAACGGGATGGAAGGCGAGGGAGAAAAAGGGCAGCTCGTCCGCCCGCGGCACGGCGTAATCCATGAAGCTGCCGGAGAGCAGCTGGCCCGAGGGATCGTGCACGACGCGCTCGAGAAGAGCCTGCCCCACGCCCTGCGCGATGCCTCCGTGGACCTGGCCCTCGACGAGGAGCGGGTTCACGATCGTGCCGAAGTCGTCGACCGCGGTGTAGCGGACGAGCGCGACCGCCCCCGTCTCGGGATCGACTTCGACCTCGGCGACGTGGCAGCCGTTGGGAAAGGTGGAGGGCGGATCCTCGCTCACGAGATCGGTATCGAGCGGCCGGCCGAGCTCGCGCGCCTTCTTCGCGAGCTCGAGCAGAGGGATGCCGCGGTCGGTGCCGGCGATGCGGAACACGCCCGCATCGAACACGACATCGGCTTCCGCCGCCTCCATGAGCTCGGCGGCGAGCGCCCGGCCCTTCGCGACGACCTGTTCCACCGCCTCGAGCGTGGCTTTGGAGGCGACCATGAGCGAGCGCGAACCGCCCGTCCCGCCGCCCCAAAAGAGCTCGTCGCTGTCGCCTTGCAGAAGCTCGATCCGCTCGAAGGGCACGCCGAGCTTCTCGTGCAGGATCTGGGCGAAGGCGGTGCGGTGTCCCTGGCCGTAGTCGAGCGTGCCCGACACCAGGATCACCCGGCCGTCGTCGGTGAAGCGGATGCCGCCGTGTTCCTTGCCCGGAGGCGCGGTGACCTCGAGATAGGCGCAGAGCCCCCGACCGCGCAGCTTGCCCCGCCGTTCGCTCGCGCGCTTGCGCGCCGGGAACCCGGACCAGTCGGCGCGTTCGAGCGCACGGTCGAGAACGGTTTCGAAGTCTCCCGAATCGTAGACGAGCCCGGAGGCCGCTCGGTACGGGAACGCATCGCGCGGCACGAGGTTCAGGCGGCGCAGGGCGACGGGATCGATGCGGAGCTCGCGCGCCGCGCACTCGACGAGCCGCTCGAGGAGATACGCGGCTTCCGGCCGACCCGCGCCTCGATAGGCGGTCAGAGGCGTGGTGTTGGTGACCACCCCTTTGATCTCGAGCGCGAGGAGCGGGATGCGGTAGAGGCCGGCGAGGTTCTTCTGCAAGACCAGGGTCGGGATCGCGGGTCCGTAAGCGGTGACATAAGCGCCGAGCTCGCCCACGCCCCGCACGCGCAAGGCGAGGAAACGGCCTTCGCGATCGAGCGCGAGCTCGCCTTCGAGGATCGACGAGCGGCCGTGATAGTCGGAAAGGAAGCTCTCGCTGCGGTCGTTGATCCACTTCACCGGCCTGCCCAGGAGTTTGGCGGCGAGGAGAAGGGGGGCGTGTTCGGGGAAGGCGGAGGCTTTCATCCCGAAGCTGCCGCCGACGTCGCCCGCGAGCACGCGGATCGACCGGGGCGGGCAGCGCAGCACGGAAGCGAGCTGGTTGCGCAGGCCCATCACCCCTTGGCAGCCGGTGCGCAGCACGAAACGGCCGTCTTCGTAGGAGGCGACGGCACCGCGCGGTTCCATCGGCGCCACCACGACGCGGTTGTTGTGCACGCGCAGTCGCACGACCCGCGCGGCTGCGGCGATCGCCCGCTCGACCTCTTCGAGCGGGCCCCAACACCAGTCGAAAGCCACGTTCCCGGGCAGCTCGGCGAACAGCTGCGGCGCCTCGGGACGCAGCGCCGCTTCGGGGTCGACCACCGCGGGAAGGGGTTCGAGCTCGAGCCGGACGCGTTCGGCGGCGTCTTCGGCTTGGTGCAGGGTCTCGGCCACGATCATGGCGATCGGCTGACCCGCCCAGCGCACGCGGTCGGTGGCGAGCGGCGGGAAAGGCGGAACGACCGCGGGCGAGCCGTCGCGGTTGGCGAGCGCGACCGCGCAGGGGAGGGTGCCGAAGCCGGCGGCCGCGAGCTCGGCCGCCGTCAAGACGAGCTTCACGCCCGGTGCGGTTTCGGCCGCGCGCACCTCGATCCCGCGCAACACGGCATGAGCGAGGGGCGAGCGCACGAAGACCGCGTACAGCATCCCGGGAAGCGCGAGATCGTCGGTGTAACGCCCGCCTCCGGTCAACAGACGAGGATCCTCGAGGCGCGGTACGGCCTGCGCGATACCGAACTTCGGGCTCCGCTGCACAGCGTTCATGGACGATCCCGATCGCGAGCCGAACATCTCCGCCGCTCCGCCGGAAAGCGCGGCGGCGCGCGGCGCCTTCGCCGCTTAACGGTTCCTCCCCGGTTTGCGAAGGCGCGCTCGGACATGCCGGCTGCGCCCGCGATCGCGCCGCTCAGCCCTCGGGCTCCGCGGTGATGCGGACGCCCGTCTCGCGCTCGAGGGCGCGCGCGACCGCGCCGGCGTCGAGCTCGCCCAGACCCTCGGCGAGGGCCGCGCGCAAGAGCTCGGCCGTGCGGCGAAAGAGCGGCAAATCGAGGCCCAGCTCTTCGGCGAGGGCGGCGGCGAGGGAGGCGTCCTTGGCGGCGATGCGCAAGCGGATCGCCGGCTGCGGACGTCCTCGGCGCAACCGCTCCCAGGCCGCCCGACCGCCGGGAAGGGCCGACAGCTCGCCCGCGAGCGCGACGAAGGCGTCGAGGTCGCCGCCGTCGGCGGCCACGAGGGTCATCGCTTCCGCCCGGGCGACGAGCGCGACCAGGCGCAGCGCGCCGAGCGCGAGCGCGAAGCGGCTCGCGGCCCCGATCGGTCCCGCGACGAGAATCCGCTCGGCGAGGAGGGACAGGAGCGGACGCGCGCGATCGAGGTCGGCGGGTGCACCCGATGCCAGAAGCACGAATTCGGGCTCTTCTTGCTCGCGTTCGGCGCGCAGGAGCGGAGCCTCGACGTAGCCGATGCCGCGGCGGGCGAGCGCGGCGTGCAGCCGACGGGCGGTGGAGGGGCGGATCGTGGAGGTGTCGAGGAGAAGCGTACCTTTCCGCTCCAGGGCGGCCGCGAGCTCTTCCACCGCTTTTTCGCTCGGCAGACAACTCACGAGCGTGGTCGCGCGCTGTTGCAGGACACCGAGGTCGGGAGCCGTCGTCACCGCCTCGAGATCGCGCAGCGCCTCGATCTTGGCGCGGTCGCGATCGAGCACGCACAGCGAGCGCCCGGCCGCGAGCAGGCGACGGGCGATGCGCGTGCCGACGAAACCCAGTCCCACGAGGCCGATCGTTTCGCGCTCCACGGCGAGACCTCCCGCGCGCCGTCCCTGCGGGCTGGTCGACCCGCGCGGCTCTGCTATCCTGTCCGCGAGGAGGACGCCATGGCGCGCAGCGCTGCCGAGCTCTACGAGGAGGACTTCTACGCCTGGACGCGGGCGCAGGCGGCGGCCTTGCGTCGGCTGGCGGCCGAGGGTTGGAACGCACCGCTCGATCTCGAACACCTCGCCGAGGAGGTGGAGGACTTGGGCAGAGAGCAGCGCAACGCGGTGTGGAGCCACCTCGTCCGCATCGTCGAGCATCGTCTGAAGCTCGCGTATTCTCCCGCGCGCGAGCCGCGGCTCGGATCGTTCGACAGCCTCGACGAGGCCGTCTCCAACGTCCAGCGGCGGCTCACGCCTACGATCCGTCGCGAGATCGAGGCCGCGCTCGGAGAAATCTACGCCGAGGGCAGGCGGCACGCGCGTCGCGGCCTTCTCGCCCACGGCGAGCGGGAGGCGGCGGCGCGGCTTCCGACGCGCTGTCCTTGGACGCTCGACGAGCTCCTGACCCCACCGCCCGAGGATGATCCCGCGAAGCAGCCCTGAGCCCCGGGCGCGCTCAAGAGGCAACCCGCTCGCGCCGACCGCTTCGCGCCGAGCGCAGGACGGCTTCGATCAGATGCTGCACGGGAAGGGCGGAGCGCCCGGAGTTCGCGGGCTCGCGCCCCTGATCGAGCGCGTCGAGGAAATCTTCGATCACCGCGCGGTGCGCATCGTGGGGGAAGTCCATGAAGGCGGCGCCGGCTCCGGTGGGTTCGGGGGGTACGAGCTCTTCGACGCCCCCGTCGGGACGCCGCAGGCTCAGCCCGCCTCCCTCCAGCACCGCGGCCGCCTCGCTGCCCACGATCTCGATCCGCTCGGGTGCGCCGGGAAAGCAGGCGGTGGTCGCGAAGAGGCTACCCAGAAGACCGCTTTCGAAGACCAGCCCGGCGGCCGCGAAGTCCTCCGTTTCCATCTCGTGCAACGGGGTCGTGCCGGCCACGGCCGCGACCTCTCGGACCGGCCCCAACAGATGGAGCGCGAGATCGAGGGTGTGGATCGCCTGGGTGATCAGGACGCCCCCGCCGTCGCGCAGGAGCGTGCCGCGTCCCGGCTCATCGTAGTAGCGCTGCGGCCGCCACCAGGGGACGCGGATCTCGACGAACCCGAGCCGGCCGAGGGCGCCTTCGTCGAGCAGACGGCGCAGGCGTCGGGTGGCGGGGCGCATGCGCATCTGGAACATCACGGCCAAGCGCACACCCGCCGAATCGCAGATGCGCACGATGCGTTCGGCGGCCGAGCTCGTGCGCTCGAGCGGCTTTTCGCACAAGACGTGCTTTCTCGCCGCCGCGAGCCGATGCACGAAGCCCTCGCGGGCATCGGGCGGGGTCAAGAGCAAGGCGAGATCGATCGACGGATCTTCGATGAGGGCGTGGACGTCCTCGCTCACCCGCACCTGCGGGAAGCGCGCGGCGAAGGCCGCCCGACGCGCGGGGCTGCGGCTCCAGGCCGCGGCGATCTCCACCCGCGGTGCGAGCTCGAGAAGGCTCACGACGTGTGGCGCGACCGCAGCACCGAGACCGATCACGAGCGCACGGTGCGGCATGGGCGGGCTCCTCCTCCGCTCGCGGCGAGGGTGGCGGGGACGTGCGCCGCGGGCGAGCCGCTTGCACGAAACGGGATCTTGCGGTCTCGTGGCGGCTGCCGGAGCACGCCCCGATGCTGCGCCTCTACCACGTCCCTTTGTGTCCGTACTCGCGCAAGATCCGGGTGGCCTTGCGCGAAAAACAGCTGGTCTGCGAGCTCGTCGAGGTCCAGCCCTGGCTCATGGAGGACTGGTTCGTCGAACTCAACCCGGCGGCCGAGGCGCCGGTGCTCGTGGACGGCGACCTGGTGATCTGCGACAGCCGCGCCATCGAGGAGTATCTCGAAGAGGCTTATCCGCAGATCTCGCTCTTCGGCCGCACGATCGCCGAGCGCGCCGAGACGCGCCGGCTCGTGGCATGGTTCGACAGCAAGTTCGCGCGCGAGGTGAGCGATCCCCTCTGGCGCGAGAAAGTCGTCAAGCGATGGAAGCGCGCCGGGTTTCCTTCTTCGGAAGCGCTCAGGCGAGGAGCGGAGGCGATCCGTCTGCATCTCGCTTACATCGACTGGCTCTACCAGGAGCGCAAATGGCTCGCGGGCGATTTCTTCACCATGGCCGACATCGCCGCCGCGGCGCATCTTTCGGTCCTCGACTATCTGGGCGACGTGCCCTGGGCGGAAGCGCAAGGTGCGCGCGAATGGTACGCCAAGATGAAATCGCGTCCCTCCTTCCGCCCGATCCTCTTGGAGCGTATCGTCGGTATCAACCCCCCGGCGCATTACGACGATCCGGATTTTTGAGTGCGTTGTCCCGGGCCCGACACGATCTTATACGGCATCGTGCGACGGCCGGCTCGGGTGGCCCCGCGAGAGGAGGGGACGAAGGAGAGCGCGCATGGCGACGCGAGAGGACGAATTCGTGACCGCGGGTTTCATCGTCACGAAATCCGACATCGAGGACCTCAAGCGATTGGCGCAAGCAGAAGGGACGAACGTGAACGACATTCTGCGGCGAGCCATCGCCACCTACAAATTCTTCCGAGAGAAGGAAAAGGAGGGAAAAACCATTCTTCTTTCGGAAAAGGATCGGAAGTTCGAACGCGTGCGCTTGCCCTGAACCAGACACCGTGCCAGGACCGGCATGAGCACTCCCGACACGGACGGCGAGGAGCCGAGGCCCGCGGTGACGACCGTGGAGCCCGTCCAGCGGGCTCTTCCGCCCGCCGAGGTTTCCCCACCGCGGACCGAACCACACGAGGTGGCACGCGAACGGGTGCGCGGCGTCCTCGCGGTGGTCCTGGTCGCGGTCTTCGCCGGTGCCATCTCGGCGTCCTTCCTCTTCTTCTGGTTGGCGCCCCAGCGATTCGCCGAGCTCAAAGACTTCGTTCCGCTCGTGCTCACCCCGGTGACGAGCGTGGTGAGCGCGGTCCTCGGCTTTTACTATGGCGCTCAAGCTCGCCGCGAGGACTGAGCCGCGACGCCCGCCCGCCGAGCGGCTGCTCGCCGAGATCCGGGCGCGAGCGGCGGCGCTCGGCCTGGTTCCTCCGCGCGTCACCGAGCCCCGGCTGCCGCCCGAGGTGGGCGAGCGGCTGCGCGCCCTCGTCGCCGCGGGCATGCACGGCGAGATGGACTGGCTCGCCCGCGATCCCGAGATCCGCGCCGATCCCGCCCGGCTGTGGCCCGAGGCGCGCTCGGCGCTCGTCACCGGGATCTCCTACGCACCCGAACGCGATCCTCTTCCCGAACTCGGGCTCCGCGATCGCGGCTATATCAGCGTTTACGCCCGCAACCGCGACTATCACGACATCCTGAAGGGCCGGCTCAAGGAGCTCGCGGGGCTGCTCGCGGCGCGCACGAAAGCGGCGGTGAAGGTCTTCGTCGACACCGCACCGCTCATGGAAAAGCCGCTCGCGCAGCGAGCCGGGCTCGGCTGGCAGGGCAAGCACACCAACCTCGTGAGCCGCGTTCACGGCTCCTGGCTCTTCTTGGGGGCGATCCTCACCAACGCGGAGCTGCCCCGCGATCCTCCCGAACGCGACCATTGCGGGAGCTGCCGGCGCTGCCTGGAGATCTGCCCCACCCGTGCGTTTCCGGCACCGTACCGGCTCGATCCGCGCCGGTGCATCAGCTACCTCACGATCGAGCACAAGGGCCCGATCCCGCGCGATCTGCGGCCGCTTCTGGGCAATCGCGTCTACGGCTGCGACGATTGCCTGGCGGTGTGCCCGTGGAACAAATTCGCGCGCGTCGCTCGAGAGGCGGGCCTGCGCGCGCGACCCGAGCTCGTGGCACCTCCGCTCGCGGAGCTCGCGCGCCTCGACGACGCCGCCTTCCGCAAGCTCTTCGCGGGCTCGCCGATCAAGCGCATCGGTCGCGACCGCTTTCTGCGCAACGTGACGATCGCCATCGGCAACAGCGAGAAGCCCGAGCTTTTGCCGGTGGTCGAGGAACGCCTCCGCGACGCCTCCCCGCTCGTGCGCGGGGCGGCGGTGTGGGCTCTGTCTCGGCTGGCCCCGCCCGAGCGCGTCGCGGCCTGGCGGCTCCGCCTCGAGCCCTTCGAGAGCTCCGCCGAGGTGCGCGCGGAGTGGGCGGTGGTTCAGAGATGGTCGCCCAGCCGGTCGATCACGAACTTGCCGTCCTCGAAGTGACCGAACAGCCGCTTCCCGCTTCCCGTCCAGGCGTCGAGCTGATGGGTGGAGGGCGGGGTGGGGACACCCGCGAGCTTTTTCACGTCGAGGCTTTTCGGGTTGTGGCGGCCGTCGGTGGCCACCCAGCGGGCGAGCTCGTCGAGCTGCCGGTTGAGTCTGGCCAGGTCGTTGGGATCGAGCCCGCGCGCCTCGCGCTCGAACCGCTCGGAGAAGACGAGTTCGGGCACGGCCGGAGGGTGCAGGCGGCGCCGGTACAGCTCGGCGCAGGCCCGATCGAGCAGCGCCGAGCCCCATTCCGACAGGCACCCCCGATTATCGAGCACGAACAGCAAGCTCTCGGGCACGCTCGAGAGTTCGGAAAGCGGCAGCGATTGGACCGCCCGCAGCCGGCGCAACAGGTGAAGGTGCGGCTCGAGCGCGCGCGCCACGTCCCACACCACCGGCAAGCGCGGGATCCGCAGGAGTTCGCGGGCGCTCTCGAACAGGAACACCGTCTCCCATCCCTGCAACATGGCGAGGGCCTGGAGATACGCGTTGACGCTCTTGAAACCGCCGGTGAGGTTCAAGAGCACCTTCTGACCCGCGACCCGCTCGCTCAGGCGCTCGGCGAGGGTCGAGAGCGCGACCCTGAAGGCGGCGAGCTCGTCGGTGCGCAGATCGGGTACGTCGAGGATCTCGGCGTCGCCTTGACGCGCCGCGATCCAGTCGCGGACGATCTCGGCGCAACTGCGGCCCTGCAGCGTATCGGACGCGACGAGCAGATGGCGGTCGTCGGGCGAGAACGACTCGCCCTCGAGCACATCGGGCACCGCGAGCAGGCCGTTGAGCTCGGCGCTCAACCGTCGCGCCTCGACGATCCCCGCCTGCGCGACCCGCCGCCTGCGGGCTTCGATCAGGCTCTCGAGCTGCCCGCGATCGGCGGGGGTCAAGTCTTGCGCGCGGGCGTTGGCGGTGCGCCGCATGAGCGGCAGAAGCGCCGGCTCGATGCCGTTGGTGAGCAGGCTCGTGCCGACCGTGGAAACGATCAGACGCGGCATCGGGGTCGTTGTCTCGCCCTCGTCGGCCCCTAGATCACCGGAAGTCCGGCGGTTCGGCAAGAGGTGGAGAAGCGGGTTCGCGGAGGGACGACACTGATCCTCTTCTGCTTCGGCTTCGGTTACGTCGCCCACCATCTCGCCCGCCGGCTGCGCGAGCGCGGGATCGAAATCCGCGGAACCACGCGCAGCGCCGAGAAGGCGCGCGCGCTCGACAGCCAAGGCGTGCGCGGCTTTCTCTTCGCACGCGATCGACCCGTGCCTCCCGCGGCTCTCGCGGGGACCACGCACGTCCTCGTCTCGATTCCCCCCGACGAGGAAGGCGATCCGGTGCTCGACCGACACGGCGAGGATCTCCGCCGGCTCGAGGGGCTCGTCTGGGTGGGCTATCTCGGTACGACCGGGGTCTACGGAGACCGCGGCGGGGCCTGGGTCGACGAGGACACGCCGTTGCAGCCCACGCTCGCCCGCACCGACCGGCGGGCGCGAGCGGAAGCGGCGTGGCTCGCCTCCGGGCTGCCGGTCCACGTCTTCCGGTTGGCCGGGATCTACGGCCCCGGCCGCAACGCGATCCGCCAGCTCCTCGACGGGACGGCGCGTCGGATCGTCAAGCCCGGGCAGGTGTTCTCGCGCGTCCACGTCGAGGACATCGCGGCGGTCCTCGAGGCCTCGATGGAACGACCGAACCCGGGTCGGATCTACAACGTCTGCGACGACGAGCCGGCCCCGCCGCAAGACGTCGTGGCCTTCGCCGCCGAGCTCCTGGGCGTGCCGCCGCCACCCGAGGAGCCTTTCGAGACCGCCGAACTCTCGCCCGTAGCGCGCAGCTTCTACCGCGACAACCGACGGGTGCGGAACGAACGCATCAAGCGCGAGCTCGGCATCGCGCTGCGCTATCCGACCTACCGCGAGGGCTTGAGGGCTCTGTTGCCGATCGAAACCCGCGGGCGGGGCTGAGCTCGGCCCTGGACGCGGCCGGTTCGCGGCGCCAATCTGCCGTCACCGAGTTCGCTTCGGGGAGGTCCGGATGACGTTCACCCGCTCGCTCGCGGCCGCGAGTCTCGCGCTCGTCTTGGCGGGCGTCGCGCAGGCGCGCGATCTCACGATCACCTCCTGGGGCGGGGCCTATCAGGCGGCCCAGCGCCAGCTCTACTTCGAGCCTTTCCAGAAGGAGACCGGGATCAAGCTGGTCGAAGACACCTGGGACGGCGGTATCGGCGTCCTGCGCGCCAAGGCTCAGGGCACGCCCGTCTGGGACGTCGTCCAGGTGGAGACCGACGAGCTCATCCTGGGCTGCGAGGAGGGGATCCTCGAGCCCCTGGATTGGCAGATGCTCGGCGGCAAGGACAAGTTCTTGCCCGCCGCCGTGCACGAATGCGGGGTGGGAGCGATCGTCTGGGCGACCGTGCTCGCCTACGACGGCAACAAGTTCCCCGACGGCGGTCCCGCGTCTTGGGCCGATTTCTTCGACACCCGGAAGTTCCCGGGCAAGCGCGCCCTGCGCCGAGGCCCGCGGCAGGCGCTCGAGTTCGCGACCATGGCCCAGGGCGTGCCGCCGTCCAAGGTCTACGAGGCCCTGCGGGCCCCGGGCGGGATCGACAAGGCCTTCGCCAAACTCGACAGCATCAAGAAAGATCTCATCTTCTGGGAAGCCGGCGCGCAGCCGCCGCAGCTCTTGGCCTCGGGCGAGGTCGTCATGACCTCGGCGTACAACGGTCGGATCATCGCCGCCAACCGCCAAGACAAGCGCAACTTCAAAATCGCCTGGCAGGCGGGCTTCGTCTATCAGATCGATTCTTGGGTGATCCTCAAGAACTCGCCCAAGAAGGCGGAAGCGATGAAGCTCGTGCACTATCTCACCCGGCCCGAGAACCAGGCGAAGTTGCCGGCGCTCATTCCCTACGGCCCGACCCACGTCGACGGCGCCAAGCTCGTCCCGGCCGAATACGCCGAGGAGATCCCGAGCTCGCCCCGGAACCTGCCCTACGGCGTGTTCTTCGATGCCGCGTTCTGGGTCGAGCACGTCGAAAAACTCACCGAGCGGTTCAACGCTTGGGCGGCGCAGAAGTGAGGGGAGGGCGGATGCGCGCCCCCCGGCCGCCCAACCGCCCCCCCAGGTGCTTGGCGACCGCGGCGGTAGATCTGCGCCGGGCGCTCGAGCGCGCCGAGCGGCGGCGAGCGCTCGGTGGTTTCGCGCTCGCCTTGCCGCTCGTGGCGTTCCTTTTCGTCTTCTTTTTGCTTCCGATCGTGGGGATGCTCGCGAAATCCGTGGACAACCACGAGCTCGCGAGCGTCATGCCGAAGAGCGCCGAACTCTTGCGCACCTGGCGCGGCGTCGGACCGCCGCCCGAAGAGATCGTCGCCGTTTTCGCCCGAGAGCTGAAAGAAGCCTATCTCAGGCGGGAAGTCGCCGTCGTCGCGCAACGGCTCAACCGCGAGCAGGCGGGCTGGCGCAACCTGATCCTCGGCACCGCGCGGCGTCTGCCCGACACGGCCGAGGGCGGATGGCTCGCCACCCTCGTCCGGCTCGATCCGGCTTGGGGCGAGCCGGCGATCTGGGCCGGGCTCCGACGCGCGGCGCAACCCTGGACCGACATCTTCCTGCTCGCCGCGGTGGATCTCGCGCGCGACGAGCGAGACGCGATCCGTCCGGTGCCGCCCGAGCAGGCGATTTATCTCGACATCCTCGCGCGTACCTTCTGGATCAGCGCTCTCGTTACGCTTCTGTGCCTCGTTTTGGGTTATCCTTTGGCGTATCTTTTGGCGTCGCTGCCCGAGCGGTGGGCGAACCCGCTTCTGATCGTCGTCCTCTTGCCTTTCTGGACTTCGCTTCTCGTGCGCATCGCGGCCTGGATCGTGTTGTTGCAGCGGGAAGGCGTGATCAACGACTTTCTCGTCCGCATCGGCGTGTTGGAGGAGCCCGTGGCCCTCGTCTTCAACCGCACGGGCGTCCTCGTCGCCATGACGCACGTTTTGTTGCCTTTCATGGTCCTGCCCTTGTACAGCGTGATGCGCGGCATTCCGCTTTCGCTCACCCGCGCCGCGCTTTCGCTCGGCGCCACGCCCTGGGTGGCGTTCCGCCGTGTCTATCTGCCGCTCTCGATGCCCGGCGTGGCCGCCGGTTCTCTTCTCGTGTTCATTCTCGCTCTCGGCTATTACATCACGCCGGCGCTCGTGGGCGGGGCGGCGGATCAGATGATCAGCTATTTCGTCGCCTTCTTCACGCTGCACACCGCGAACTGGGGGATGGCGGCGGCGCTCGCGAGCCTGCTCTTGGTCGTCACGCTCCTGCTCTATTGGCTGTACGCCCGGCTCGTGGGCATCGAGCGGTTGCGGCTCGGCTGATGCTGGGAAGCGGTCCTTTCGCCCGGGCGTGTCTTTGGGGCTACGCGCTCCTCGTCCTCGCCTTTCTCGTGCTGCCGATCCTCGTGATCCTGCCGCTCTCCTTTTCGGCCGGGGCCTTTTTGCACTTTCCCTTGCCGGGGCTGAGCCTGCGCTGGTACGCGCGGCTCCTCGAGCACGAGCCGTGGCGGATTTCTCTTCTCAACAGCCTGATCGCGGGCACGATCGCCACCGTCCTCGCCACCGTGCTCGGCACGCTCGCCGCCGTGGGCCTCGCACGCGCGCGCTTTCCCGGCAGGAGCCTCGTGATGGCGCTCGTGCTCGCCCCGATGATCGTCCCGACCGTGATCCTGGCCACCGGTGCCTATTTCTTCTACCGACCTCTTGGGCTCACCGGCAATCTTCTGGGCCTCGCCGTCGCGCATACGGTGTTGGGGGCGCCTTTCGTCGTGGTCACCGTTTCGGCCACGCTCGGGGCTCTCGATCCCGCGCTCGTGCGCGCCGCGCAGAGCCTCGGAGCGCCACCGTGGCTCGCTTTCCGCAAGGTCACCTTGCCGATCATCGCACCCGGTGTGGTGAGCGGGGCGCTCTTCGCCTTCGTCACCAGTTTCGATGAAGTCGTCGTCGCGCTTTTCTTGACGGGACCGGCACAGCGTACGCTACCGCGTCAGATGTTCGACGGCATCCGCGAGGAGATCAATCCCGAGATTTTGGCGGCCGCCACCATCCTCGTGGTCCTCGCCGTGGCGCTTCTCGTCACGGCCGAGCTCTTGCGCCGGCGCAGCGCCCGGCTGCGCGGGATCGCGCCGTGAAGGTGCTCGTCGTCTTCGCCCATCCCGAGCCGCGCTCGTTCTGCGCGGCGATGAAGGATCGGGCGGTCGCCTTTTTCTCGGCCCGCGGTCACGACGTCCTGATCTCCGACCTCTACGCCATGGGCTTCGACGCCGTCGCCAAGGCGGAAGACTTCGCGTACCGTCGCGACCCCGACTACCTCGTCTACGCTCTGGAGCAGCGCCACGCCTTCGAAACCGGTACGCTCGCGCCCGATATCCGAGCCGAGGTCGACAAGCTGCTCGCCGCCGATGTCCTGCTCCTCGTCTTTCCTCTCTGGTGGTTCTCGGTCCCCGCGATCCTCAAAGGATGGTTCGATCGCGTGTTTCTCTCGGGACCCTTCTACGGTGGCCGGCGTTTCTACGATCGCGGCGGGCTCGCGGGCAAACGAGCCGCCTGCCTGATCACCGCCGGCTCGCGTGCGCACATGCTCCGAGAAGGCGGCATCCACGGTCCGCTCGAGCTCGTGTTGCGCCATCTCTTGCAGGGCACGCTCGGTTACGTCGGCTTCACCGTGCTTCCGCCCTTCGTCGCTTGGCACGTTCCTTACGTCGACGAAGCGACGCGCGCGGATTATCTCTGCGCGCTCGAGCGCTATCTCGAAGAGTTCGACCGGCTTGCGCCTCTGCCCTTGCCGTCGCTCGCCGACTTCGACGAACTCATGCGGCCGCGCGGCGCGCGGGCCGAAACGAGCGGATCGGATGCGACGCGTTAACGGATCTTCGACCCTCGCCGCGCGATACCGGGGGCGAGGAGGGAAGATCCCGGTGTCCGCTCCCGATCCGTTCCCGCTCGAGGGCCTCGTCCTCGCGCTCGTGCTCGCCGCGGTGCTCCTCGCGCGCCGGCGGGTGCCGCCGTCCACCGGCCGTGCCCCGTCCGCGGAGCCGGTCGACGCGGGCGCGCTCGTGCCGGAGACGGCACCGCGGCGGCCTCGCGACGGGCTCGAAGCCGAGACGCGCAGGCGGCTTCCGGTCGCCTGCGCCATCGCGGCGATCGCCCGCGGCCGCGCGCGACGCGGAGCGCCCGAACGGTCAATACACGTCCTGACCGCCGTTGACCGGGATCTCGGCCCCGGTGATGTAGGATGCGCCTTCCGAACAGAGGAAATAAATGATCGACGCGACTTCCTCCGGGGAGCCGAGCCGGCGCAGGGGGATGCGTTCGACCAGTCGTTCGGTGCCCGGGGAGAGAATGGCGGTGTTGATCTCGCCCGGGCAGACCGCGTTCACGCGGATGCCCAGATGCGCGAGATCGGCCGCGAGCTCGCGCGTGAGCGCGGTCAAAGCCGCCTTGCTCGTGGCGTAGGCCGAGCCGGCGAAGGGGTGCACGCGGTGCCCGGCGATCGAAGTGACATTGACGATCGAGCCGCGGGTCTTCGCGAGAAGAGGCGCGCACGCTCGACTGAAATAGACCGGGGCGAAGAAGTTGATGGCGAACACCCGCTGCCAGAGCTCCAGGTCGCCGTCGAGACAGCCCAACCGCGCCCCGCCCTCGCCCTTGGGCGAATAGCCGGCGTTGTTGACGAGAGCGTGCAACGGCCCGCCGTCGAGGAGATGCTCGAGCTTGGCGACCGCCTCGGAGAGCCGATGGGTCTCGGCGAGGTCGATGGTGATGTGGGCGTGACGTTCGTTGCGGGGGCACTGGGGGGGCACGTCTTCGCGCGAACAGGTGATGGCCCGCCAGCCCTGGCGTACGAAATAGGCGGCCGTAGCGTGGCCGATGCCCCGGCTCGCCCCGGTGATGAAGACCGTCTTGCGCTCGCTCATGACGGCTCTCCGAACACAGCTCCGTCCTCGACTTGGCACGGCGCGGCGGGGCGGACAAGCTCCGTGCCGGACGGGCACGACGATGCCGTGCGCACGGGCGCGCGCCCGACGCGCGACGGCATTCGGAGAAACGCGGGCCGAGGCCTCGTCCGCATCGAAGCCGCGGCTTCCCGGAGGGGGACGAGCGCGGCGGGCGGCGATGTCGCGCGCGCGGACGCGCTTCTCGGGGGACGCTCGCTGTTGACCGGCCCCGGGGGCCGACGCGCACCCGCCTCGAGAAGGAGGCGAGGGGCCTTTCGCGCACGGGAGAGACCGAGAGCGCACCACGCGTCGCCGGTGTGCGCGTCGTGCCGCACGATCGGCACCGCCGCGCCCCGCGCGGACCTCGCCCCAACGGGGCGGACAGGGAGAGAAGGTGTCGGTGCCGAAAGGACGGGTCCGCGCCCCGGGCGCGCGAGCCGGAGGCCCGGTGGCGGTTTTTCGAGCGGTGCTACGGCCCTTCCGGCGTGAGCGGCGAGACGGGGGCGGAACGGGCCGCGCTTCG
>JANXAZ010000044.1 GCA_025062095.1 Geminicoccaceae bacterium | reverse complement strand
CGCCGTCTCGATGTCGCCTTTGCCGAGGGCGTGGGCGAGCAACGCCGCGCCGCCTTGCGAGAAACCGAAGCTCGCGGCGATGACGACGACGAAGAAGACGGGAAACGAAACCGCGAGAGCAGCGAGGGCCTCCGTCGACCAGGTGCCCGCCCAGAAGCTGTTGGTGATGTTGAAGAGCGTCTGAAGGGCCATCGCCGTGGCGCTCGGTACGGCGATGCGACGGATATGCTCGATGATCGGGCCACGCGCGAGTTCCGCGGCTCCGATGGTTCGCCGCGTAGTCAAAGCACGCGCCAACCCGGTTGCCAGAGGCGTTCGCCGCCAACGATCGAGCGGGCGTTGTCGCCCCGTCGGCAATGCGGAGGCAGCTCCGTCAGTCGCTGCGCGTTGCCGCCGCCCAAAACGACCTCGTCCGCGACCATCGCCGCCTTCAGGCGCGCGACCACGTCGCCGACCGCCTCCCGCCAGCGCTCTTCACCGAGCCGTTCGAGCCCGCGCGCGCCGAGGTAGTCCTCGTAGGTGCGTCCGCAACGGTAGGGCAGGTGCGCGAGTTCCAGGCTCAAGACCACACCTTCGACGACCAGGGCGGATCCGAGGCCGGTGCCGAGGCCCAAAAAGAGCATTTTGCCGCGCTCCCAAGAGCCGAGCGCTTGGAGCGCCGCGTCGTTGACGACCCGAGTGGGCAGGCCGAAGGCGTGCTCGAGGTCGAAACCGAGCCAGCCGCCGCCGAGATTGACGGGCTCGGCGATCAGATGGCCGTCCCGCACGGGCCCGGGTACCCCGATCGAGACGCGGTCGAAGACCCAATCCGTTGTCACCGCCCGGACCCGCTCGACCATAGCCCGAGGACGCAGATCCGGCCCCGAGGGAACGGCGCGGATCTCCGGGGAGCCAGAGAGCCCGAGCTTGACGCTCCGACCGCCGATGTCGACGACCAGAACCGGCAAATCCCCCCTCCCTCCACCTCGTCGATCCCGAGCGTTCCCTAGGCCGAAGCCCGCGAGCCACCGGACGATGCGGACGACGTCCGTTCGCCGGAGGCCAGTCGCGCTCGGATCGCGCGCAGCGCGCGGGTCGCGACGATCAACGCCGATCCTCGCAGACTGCGGGCACCGATCAAGCGATGGCCGAGCCGGCGGCGGTCCGCCCACAGGCGATCGAGATGTTCCCGATGTGGACCGGCGCAGGAATCGGCCCAGCGAATCGGCGCAGAATTGCGATGATAGTCCTCGAACCGAGCGAATTCCAAGAGAATCCCGGGCCCGAAGCGGCGCATGCTCTCGTCGTGCGCGATCTTGAAGAGAAACGCCGCGTGGGGCTCGCTCGCCGCGAGAAGCGCCACGCTCGAGGCGATCACCCGTCCGTCGAGGAGGAGGGCTTCGAAGCACAGCCTTCCCTGCGCGTGCCGTTGGGCGCACATCGCTCGAAAGAATCGGGCGTCGTCCGATCGACAGGCCATCGCCGTTCCCGCGCGCCCTTTCCATCCGGCCGCTTCCATGGCGAGGAAGCGTTCGCACCACGGCTCCACCGGTTCCCTCGGGCCCAGACGTTCGAGCCTGACTTCGCCCTGCTCTGCGAGCCGCCGTCGTTGTCGACGCAGCTCTCGGATGCGCGCCCCGTCGAGACACGCGCGAAGGTAGCTCTCGAAACAGGACCGCGGCCGGAACAGCCCGCGCTGCCAGCCGGAAAGCTCGAGGGAGGGTTGACCGCGCCCAGCCAGCACCTCGTCGAGCACACGGGCGAACGGGCCGTCTTCCCCGTGTCCCAGGAGCTCCAGAAGCGAGCTTCCGAGCTCGGCGCGATCGAGCGCATCGAACAGCCCGTGCAGCGCCGCCGCGGCGCGCCCGCGGTCCAGGAGAGGGGTGGCGAGGAAACCGTACGGCTGGTCGGGAGCGACCAGCACGCGTGCGACGAGAAGCCGAGGCACGCGGCCGAGCGACCGCAGGAACAACGGCACGAAAGCCACGAGATCGCGTCCTTCCTCGACGATCGCGATGCGCAGCCCGGGCGGCCAACCCCGGCACTCGAGAAGAGGGAGCAGGAAAGTGGGCTCGTAGAAGGGGTTGGGCTCGAGGGCGCGCAGACAGAGATCGCTCCACGCCCCGCCGATCCTCCGTAGCGCATCGAGATCGCGGAGCAAACGGACGCTCGGGCCGAAGGCCTGAGACAAGGGCGTTTCCCCGTCGCGGGAGCCGGCGAGGATCTTTCGCTCGAAAGGTTAATTCGTCGGAGATCGGTGTCCAGAGAGCGCCCCCGGCTCGAAAAGAGACGGGCCCCGTCCTCGGGGTCGCCTCACGACTACTCGGTCCTCGATCGCTCCGACTCGCTCGGCGCTGCCCGAGAAAGACGCAGGGATCGGGCGGCACGGACCGCCGAGATCAGAAGCTTTCCGGCGAGCGAGCGCGGCGCGAGGAGGCGATGGCCGAGCCGCCTGCGGTCGAGCCACAGTTGCGCGTAGAGCGTGTCGCGCGGCGAGGCGCACGAATCGATCCAGCCCAAGGGCGAGTCCGCCTCGTGCACTCGGCGCAGCTGTTCGAGCAGGAGTTGCATGCCGGGACTGTGCCGGCGGTAGTTCTCGTCGTAGGCGATCTTGAACACGAACGCGCCGCCCCGCGGCTTCGCCTCGCGCAGAAGACAGGCCATCGCGATCGGACGCCCGGCGAGTTCGAGCGCGAGGAATTCGAGCGCCCCGCTGCGCGCGAGGGCGTGGCAGGCGCGCTCGAAAAATCGGCGCTGGCGCGGATCACAGGCCATGGCGGTGCCGGCCCTGCCCTTCCAACCCGCGGCTTCGAGCCCGAGGAACCGTTCGATCCACGGTCCGAGCGGTTCTTCGCTGCGCCAGCGGACGAGCGCGAGGTTCCCATGCTGCTCGAGGCGCCGGCGTTGGCGGGCGAGCTCGCGCCGGTGCCGTCCGCCCAACGCCGCCTCGAGATAGAGTTCGGCGGAAGCAGCGGGGCGGAGCAGGGGGCGCGCGATCCCGGCGAACCGGGTGCTCGGTTGACCGCGCGTCGAGAGCCGTTCGTCCAACAGAGCGGCGAACGGTCCGTCCTCGGCATGACCGAGGAGCTCCACGACGCGTGCGGGCAGACGTCGCTCGTCCAACGCATCGAGCAGGGCGTCGACCGCGCCAGGGGCTCGCTCCCGCGCGAGGAGCGGCGTGGCGAGCAACACGTGCATCGGGACCGGAAGGAAGACGCTCCGGAGCGCCGCGAACGACCCCGCCGGACCCGACCGACGGAGGATCAGGGGCACGAGTGCGGCGAGCGTGCGATCCTCGTGCCACACGAGGAGCACCATCATGCCCGGCGGCCATCCGAGCTCTTCCAGAAGGGGCAAGAAGAAGCCCGGGTGGAAAAAGGGATTGGGCTCTAAGGCCGCGTCCGCGAGGTCTTGCCAGGGCTCGCGCACCGCCCGCAGCGCTGCGAGGTCGGTCGCGCTTTCGACGGAGAACATCGGGTGTCGCAGCGGCCGTCGGCCGGGCCTCGGGGGGACACGATCCCGGCCCCGCGCCGGCTCTTACCGCAGCAGTTGGCTCGCTACGATCATCGCCACGACCGCTGCGACGGCGGCGAGCATGATCACGAGGCCGATGTCGTAGAGCTTCATGGCGCGTTCCTCCCGAGCGTGCGCGGTGCGCGAGGCTAACCGGTCGCGAACCCACCGGCCAAGCGGTCGCGACGATCTCCCCCACTCTCGCTTCCTGCAGGACGACGCATTCGTGCTTATGTTGAGGCGAGCGAAAAAGGGGAGACCCGCGATGGCCGAGGCGTTGGCGGAGAAGGAGCGACAGCAAGGTGTTCCGGCGGAAAGGGGCGGCCGAGAAGGCTTGCGCGCTTTACCGCAGGTTCCCTCGCCCCGGGTCGCTCCCGAACCTTTCGATCGAGCCCGGGCCGAGGTCCATCGCCTCGACAATTTCGACCGACTGTTGCACGCGTTCCAAGCCCGGCTCACCGCCAGCGTTTCCCCCGCCGCGGTCCAGGCGGCGCGTATGGACTGGTGGGCGCATTTCCTCAACGCCCCGGGCCTGCAGGTCGCGCTCGCCCAGAAGGCGGTGGTCGATGCTTTCCGGCTCGCGCTCTACACGCTCGAGGCCGCTTCCGGTCGAGACGACGAGCCTTTCGCGCTCACCGCGGAGAACGACCGCCGCTTCGCGGCCCCCCAGTGGCGGACGTTCCCGTTCAACGTGATGGCCGAGACGTTCCTGGCGGTTCAGAATTGGTGGGAGACCGCGACGACCTCCCTGCGCGGTCCGACGCGGCAGCACATCCGCCAGATGGCGTTCATGCGCCGGCAGTTCCTCGACATGCTCTCGCCCTCCAACTTCCTGTGGACGAACCCCGAGGTTCTCGAGCGGACCATCGAGGAGCAGGGGCGCAATCTCGTCCGAGGCTTTTCGCATTTCTTGGAAGACGTCGAACGTCGGCTCAACGGGCGGCCGCCGGCGGGGACCGAGAAATGGAAGTTGGGCGAGAACCTCGCGATCACGCCCGGCGAGGTCGTCCATCGCAACGAGCTCATGGAGCTCATCCAATACCGGCCGAGCACGGAGCGCGTTCGTCCCGAACCCGTGTTGATCGTACCGGCGTGGATCATGAAATATTACGTGCTCGACCTCCGTCCCGAAAACTCGTTGATAAAATACCTTGTCGACAGAGGCTTTTCCGTATTTTGTATTTCCTGGAAGAACCCGGATGCGAAGGATCGCGATACGAGCCTCGACGACTACCGGAGACTCGGTATCGAGGCGGCGCTCTCGGTGATCGAGGCGATCACCGGTCCGAGACGGGTGCACGCCTGCGGCTATTGTCTCGGCGGAACGCTGCTCGCGATCGCCGCGGCCAAGTTCGCCCGCGACGGCGATGATCGGCTGGCGACCATGACCCTCTTGGCCGCCCAGACGGATTTTTCCGAGGCCGGCGAGCTCATGTTGTTCATCGACGAAAATCAACTCGCCTATCTCGAAGACATGATGTGGGATCAAGGTTATCTGGACACGAGCCAAATGGCCGGTGCGTTCCAGATGTTGCGGTCTTCCGATCTCATCTGGTCGCGCATGGTCCGCCAATACCTCCTGGGCGAACGAGAAGAGGTGACCGATCTCATGGCTTGGAACGCCGACGGAACGCGGATGCCGGCTCGGATGCACAGCCAATATCTACGCGATCTCTTTCTCGATAACCGCCTGAGCCGGGGACGGTACGCGGTGGAAGGCCGCCCGGTGGCGCTGAGCGACATACGCTGCCCCATCTTCGCCGTGGGCACCGAGACGGACCACATCGCGCCGTGGCAGTCGGTCTACAAGATCCGCCTCCTCACCGACACCGAAGTGACGTTCCTGCTCACGAGCGGGGGTCACAACGCGGGTATCGTGAGCCCGCCCTCGCGCACCGACCGCCGTTACCGGATGAGCACCATGGCCGCCGACGATCCCTACACGCCACCCGATCTCTGGGCGGTCCAGGCTCCGGTCCGACAAGGCTCCTGGTGGCCGGCCTGGATCCAGTGGCTCGAGGAACGCAGCGGCGATCCCGTCCCTCCGCCACCCATGGGCGCTCCGGCGAAGGGCTATCCGCCGCTCCTGCCGGCACCGGGGTGCTACGTGCTCCAGCGCTGACCGTTTTTCTCGCGCGTGCCTGGGATCCGACACCGCGCGGTCGAGCGCGGGCCGCAACCGCGTGCGACAGCGCGTTCGCGGGGGCGGGAACGTCTGGCCGGCTATGCCGCCGGGGCGCTCGTGGTCGCGATCTGGACGGCCTTCGTCATCGTCTCGCGCGCCGGGGCGCTGGGGCCGCTCATGCCGACCGACATCGCGGGCCTGCGGATGAGCGTCGCTCTCTGTATAGCCGCACCGATCGCTCTCCGTTTCGGGCTCGCCGGGCTTTCTTTCGCCCGAGCTTCGGTGTTGGTCGCCACCGCCGGGCTCGGCTTTCCGCTCCTCGCGTATTCGGGGTTCGCCTTCGCTCCCGCGGCCCACGCCTCGATCTTGATGTCCGGCACCTTGCCGTTGTGGACGGCGTTGCTCGCCAGGCTCTTCTTGGGGCAGGAGCTGACCGCGCGGCGGCTCGCGAGTCTCGGGCTCCTCGTCCTCGGCATCCTCGCCTTGGCGAGCGGGCTCGAGGAAGCGCCCGAAGGCGCTTGGCGCGGCGATCTCCTCTTCCTCGCCGCATCTTTCTCCTGGGCGGTGTTCACGATCGCCGCGCGGGCCTGGAACGTGCCCGCCGTTCCGACCGCGGGCATCGTCGGCGTGGGCGCCGGTCTGTTCTACCTTCCGCTCTGGATCGCTCTGATGCCCAAAGGGCTCGCCGAGGTCGATCTCGTCGAGCTCGCGGCCCACGGCCTCTATCACGGGCTTCTGGCCTTTTTCGTCGCTTTCGTCGCTTATACGCGCTGTCTCGCGCTGCTCGGTCCCGGGCCCACGACGATGCTCACGGCGATCGTGCCCGGATTGGGAGCGGTGTTGGCCGCACCGCTCCTCGACGAGCCGCTCACCGTCTCGGCGCTCCTCGGGCTCGCCTTCGTGACCGCGGGCATGGTGACGACGATCGCCGCTGCGAACCCGAACCGTGCTCGATCGGAAGACCGTGCCGGCTAGCGCGGGCCTCAGGCGCCTTCGAGGCCGACGGTTTCGTCCGGACGCGGAGCGGCGGCGCGGGCGAGACGATCGCGGATCGCCTCGCCCAGCCCGCGGGTCGGGATCGGCACGACCGCGATCGCGCGCGCGCCGCTGCGATCGGCCAGACGCAGGGCTCGGTAGAGGTTGCGGGCGGCTTCGGCGAGATCGCCCGAGGGGCTGAGGTTGAACGTCCAGAGCGCCCCCTTCGGAACGTCGTCGCCGAAGGCCAAAAGGGCCTCGTCGGCCGCCACCGTCCGCGCATCGAGCCGAACCGGAAGGCGCGGGGCGTAGTGGCTTCTCATTCGGCCCGGGGAACGCGGAGCTTTCTCGTCGGTCGGGGCTTCCGCGAGCGGCCCCAAGATCGCCTCGAGCTCGCTCCGGGTCACGCCCCCCGGCCGCAAGATCCGGGCTCGATCGGGGTCGCTCAGATCGATCACCGTGCTCTCGACGCCGATCGGGCAGGGACCGGCGTCGAGGACGAGGGCCACGGCCTCGCCGAGCTCCGCCGCGACGTCCTCGGCACATGTCGGGCTCACGCGACCGGAGCGATTGGCCGAAGGGGCGACCACCGGGCGCCCCACGGCGCGCAGAAGCGCGAGCGCGACCGGATGAGCGGGAACCCGGATCGCCACCGTGTCGAGGCCGGCCGTGGCACGGGGCGATACGGGCGAGTCCGACCGTTGGCGCAAGACGAGCGTGAGCGGCCCGGGCCAGAAGCGCTCGGCGAGGTGTCGGGCTCGCGCGTCGAACGAGGCCAGAGGTTCGGCCGCCTCCCGCGCGGCCACGTGCACGATGAGCGGGTTGTGCGCCGGTCGCCCCTTGGCCCGAAAGAGCGCGGCGACCGCGACGTCGTTCGTGGCATCGGCTCCGAGGCCGTAGACGGTTTCGGTCGGGAAGGCGACCAGTTTTCCCGAGCGCAAGAGCTCGGCCGCTTCGGCGATCGCCTCGGGCTCGGGAGGGCGGATGCGGACCACGGCGGTCTCAATCGGTTGCCGATCGAGCGAGAGCACGCCAACCGATGTCGCGACGGAAGAATCCTTCCGGCCAATCGATCCGCGCCACGGCGACATAGGCGCGGTCGCGGGCCTCGGCGAGGGTCGCGCCGGTGCCGACGACCGTGAGGACTCGGCCCCCGTCGGCGATCCAACGTCCCTGCTCGCGGCGGGTGGCGGCGTGGAACACGAGTGTTTCTTCGAGGCCGTTCAGCGTTTCGAGGCCTCGGATCTCGCTGCCGCGCTGAACGGGACCGGGATAGCCACGGGTCGCGAGAACCACGCCCAGAGCGTGGTTCGGGTACCAACGAAGGCTCATCGACGCGAGCACGCCGTCCACTGCCCCGAAGGCGAGCTGGCCGAAATCGGTCATCAGGCGCGGCAGGATCACTTGGCATTCGGGATCGCCCATGCGGACGTTGAACTCGAGGAGCTTGGGGCCTTCCGGCCCGATCATGAGACCGGCATAGAGAATGCCGCGGAAGGGCGCGCCTTCCGCCGCCATGCCAGCGAGCGCGGGTCGTACGATCTCGTTCATGACGCGCTCGATCATCGCCGGCGAGAGGACGGGTGCGGGGGAATAAGCCCCCATCCCGCCGGTATTGGGCCCCCGATCGCCGTCGAAGGCGCGCTTGTGGTCTTGAGCGGTTCCCAGCACGAGCGCCCGGGTGCCGTCGCACAACGCGAAGAGGCTCGCCTCTTCGCCTTCGAGCATCTCCTCGACGACGATCCGCGCACCCGCCTCGCCGAAAGCACCACCGAAGGCGGCATCGACCGCCGCGAGCGCCTCCTCGACGGTGGCGGCCACGGTGACACCCTTGCCCGCCGCGAGCCCGTCCGCCTTCACCACGATCGGGGCACCGCGGGCCTCGATCCAGGCGCGCGCGGCGTCGCGTTCGCGTGCCTCGAAAACCCGGTAGGCGGCGGTCGGGATCCCGTGTCGCCGGCAGAAATCCTTCGCGAACACCTTCGAGCTCTCGAGCCGCGCGGCCGCGGCCGAAGGGCCCAAAGCGCGCACGCCCGCGGCTTGCAGGCGATCGACGAGACCGAGCGCGAGCGGCTTCTCGGGGCCGACGACGACGAGATCGACGCGTTCGGAGACCGCGAAACGCACGATGTCGTCGATCGCTTCCGAGGCGATGGGCACGAGACGGGCGTCGCGCGCGATGCCGGCGTTGCCCGGTGCGCAGAGCACCTCCTTGACGAGCGGGGAAGCCGCGAGCGACCAGCACAGTGCGTGCTCGCGCGCGCCCGAACCGACGACGAGGATGCGCATGCCCCGACCTCGCGACGACCATCAACCGGCCCCAGATAGGCTTTCGGGCGGCGAACAGGCAACGGGAGGGGCCGAGCCGTGCTTGTTTCCGCTCTCCGAAGCGCGCACCGATCTCGGGCCCGAGCCCGACCTCGGGCTCGCCGATGTCGCGGCCGCTGCGCAGCGGCTGGCCGGGCAGATCGTCCGCACGCCCTGTCTCGAGAGCCGTACGCTCGGCGAGATCCTGGGCTGTCGAGTGTGGCTCAAATTCGAAAACCTGCAATACACCGCTTCGTTCAAGGAGCGGGGAGCGCTCAACCGTCTCTTGGCGATCCCCGAAGAACAACGTCGCCGCGGGGTGGTCGCCATGTCCGCTGGCAATCACGCTCAAGGTGTCGCCTATCACGCGCGCCGTCTCGGCATACCGGTGACGATCGTGATGCCCCGAGGCACTCCTTTCGTGAAAATCGAGAACACGGAGCGACTCGGTGCGGAGGTGCTGCTGGCGGGGGAAACGGTCGACGAGGCGGCGGCGGAGGCCGTCGCGCTCTGCGCGAGGACCGGTGGGACCTTTGTCCATCCCTTCGACGATCCCTTGGTCATCGCCGGGCAGGGCACGCTCGCGCTCGAAATGCTCGAAGCGGTTCCGGACCTCGAGGTCCTGGTGGTGCCGGTGGGAGGCGGCGGGCTGATCTCCGGGATCGCCCTCGCCGCCAAAGCCTCCCGACCGGACATCGAGATCGTCGGGGTCCAGGCGACGAGTTATCCGGGTGTCGCGCACGCCTTGGGCTTGATCGGCGAGTTCCGCGGAGAGCCCACGATCGCCGACGGCATCGCGGTCAAGGTTCCCGGACGGTGCACGCTCGAGATCATCCGTCGCCGGGTCGACGCCATCGCGCTCGTCGACGAAGCGGCCATCGAGCGGGCGGTAGTCCTCTTGCTCGAAATCGAAAAGACGGTGAGCGAAGGCGCGGGCGCCGTGGGGATCGCCGCGCTCGAGACCTTCCGCGACCGGTTCGCCGCGAGAAAAGTCGGGGTGGTGCTTTCGGGCGGGAACATCGACGGACGACTGCTGTCGAGCGTGATCTTGCGCGGGCTCGTGCGCTCCGAACGCATGGTGCGGTTGCGGGTCGCACTCGCCGACAGTCCGGGCGGGCTCGCTCGCGCCACGGCGGCGATCGCCGCCGCCCACGGCAACATCGTCGACGTGGTCCACCAGCGCGCGTTCTCGCGCGGCTCGGCCCGGGTGGCGGACGTGGATTTCACGATCGAGGTCCGCAACGGCCGCCACGCGCAGGAGATCGAGGCCGGCTTGCGGCGGCTCGGGCTGGAGGTCGAGCGCTTGAGCTGAATGCGAACAAATTCCTTGACACCCGCCGAAAAGAGCTATAAATACCTACCTCGTCGCCGGTGCCCGTGCCGTCGTGAGAGGAGACGCCGCTCGTGCGCGTGCTGGTGTGCGAGGGAGACGCAGTCGACGCGCTGGCGCTCGAGCGGGCGCTCGCGCCCCATGGCGAAGTGCGGGTGGTCGCCACGCTCGCCGACGCCGAGCGGCTCCTCGAGCATCAAACGCGTCCCGATGCGATCGTGACCAGTTTCGAGCTCCCCGACGCTCGGGGCACGGCCGTGATCGAGCGGTTGCGGCGGCACGCTGCTGGCGTGCCGATCATCGTCAGCAGCGGTCAGTCGCCCGAGACGATCCGAAGGCAGATCGAAGCGCTGGCCACACCGCCGCGCGCCGACCGGGACGATGCGCTCGCGGTGTTGCGCACCGTGATCCATCAACAACAACTCGTCCATCAAACGATCGCCGCGAGCCGCAGCCAGATCTTGGCCGAACTCGAACGCATCTCGCGCGACGCCGCCGAGGCCGCGGTGTCGCAGGCGCTCGAGCGCCTCATGCAGCGGCTGGGGCTCGAGGACGTCGAAGGGGTGCGGCTCGCCGTGCGCTTCGCACGCGCCTGGGAAGCGGCGAAGCACAAGTTCGTCTCCGCGCTCGCCACCGGCATCGCCTCGGCCTTTCTCCTCGCCCTGGGTGCCGGGCTCATGGCGCTGATCAAGAGCGGCTCGAACAAATAGCTCCGGCCGAGCGCTCTTTTCCTGATCCAGGGCCGCCGCGCCGCCGTAAAGACGGACGAAGGAGGGTGCTGCGGCGGCTCGCATGGACGCGATTGCGGCGAGATCGGCTCTTGCCGTCCGGCGTGCGCGGCGATTGACTGCGCGCATGGCTGATGATTGGCCCGAGCAGCCTTCGGAAGAGTCGAGCGAGAAAGAGCGCGTTCGAGATCTCGAGCTCGTCGCGACGGCCCGCGACCGCGCCGCCTTCCGCCGCTTGTTCGAGTACTACGGCCCGCGCGTGAAGGCCTATCTGCGTCGCCTGGGCGTCGGCGACGACGTCGTCGAAGATCTCGTCCAAGAGGTGTTCATCGCCGTGTGGCGCTTCGCTGGTCTGTTCGACCGCCGCAAGGCCACGGTGGGAACCTGGATCTTCACGATCGCCCGCAACAAACGGATCGACTCGATGCGGCGTGATCAAGAGCCGGTGAAGGAGACCGAAGAGGCGCTGGAGTTCGAACCCGATCCCGCCCCGGGCAGCGACGAGATCGCGGAACTCGGACGCATGAGCGATGTTTTGAGAGAAGCCATCGAGACTTTACCCGAGGAGCAAAAGCGGTTGATCGAGATTTTCTATTTCGAAGACAAAACCCATAGCGCGATCGCAGAAGAACTCGGGCTTCCTCTGGGTACGGTCAAGTCGCGGCTCCGTCTGGCGCTCGCGAAGCTGCGCGCGAGGCTCGGCGAGGATCCCGCATGAACGGGAAGATCACCCACGAGGACTTGTTGTTGGGGCACGCCGCGGGGCGGTTGCCGGCGCCGCTCGCCCTCCTCGTGCGCACCCAGCTCGCACTCTCCGCCGAGGCGCGCAAGCGCTACGCGCTGTACGCGGCACTCGCAGGGGTGTTGCTCGAAAGGCTCGAGCCGGCACGGCTGCGCGCGGATGCGTGGGAGCGCCTCGAGCGAGCGATCGATCGGGTCGAGCCCGCCGCACCGGAAGCTCGACACGCCGGCGATCCGCGCGTCCCGCCGCCGTTGCGCCGCTACGCGCCTCGCGGCTTCGAGCGGCTGCCGTGGCGGAAGTTCGGGCCGCTGTACGAAGTCGAGCTCCCGGTCCGAGGCGACGGCTTCCGCACGCGCCTCATTCGCCTCGGTCCCGGCGCCGGAGTGCCGCGGCACACGCATGCGGGCCACGAACTCACCCTGGTGATCGAGGGATCGTTCCGCGATGCCCAGGGAGTGCACCGACGCGGAGATCTCGTCATCGCTGATCCGAGCGTCGAACACGCCCCGGTCGCGGAAGAAGAGTGTCTGTGCCTGTGGGTCGCGGATGCACCGCTCAAGCTCACCGGCCCCCTCGGCCGTCTGCTCAACCCCTTCTTGCGCATCTGACACGTACTCCTCGGCGCTCGCGGCGGCTTGACCCCGACGCGTCGAACCGCGATCAGTCCGCGCGCCGGCCCGCGCCGGCTCGGCACCGCACGGGCGGCGACTCATGCTCGATTCACCGATCGCGCAGGCGATTTTGCTCGGCGTGGTCGAAGGCCTCACCGAGTTCCTGCCGGTGTCTTCGACCGGTCATCTCATTTTGAGCGGTTGGCTCCTCGGCTTCGACGGGCCGCCCGGCAAAGTCTTCGAAGTAGCGATCCAGCTCGGCGCCATCGTAGCGGTTTGCGTTTTGTACTTTCGGCGGCTGTGGCGGGTCGCTGTGGCTTTGCCCGCCAGCCCGGCGGCACGCCGCTTCCTCTTGACACTGCTGTTGGGATTTTCGCCCGCGATGGTCTTGGGCGCGCTCTTGCACGGGTTCATCAAGGGCGTGCTGTTTTCGCCCTGGGTCGTCGTCTTTTCGCTCGTGCTCGGGGGCTGCGCCATTCTGATCATCGAACGCATGCGACCGCAGCCGAAGATCGCGCGCGCCGAAGACGTTCCGCCCGCGACCGCCCTCGCTGTCGGCTTCTGTCAGGCTCTCGCGATGATCCCCGGTGTCTCGCGCTCGGGCGCGACGATCCTGGGCGGGGTGCTCTTGGGACTCGAACGGCGGGCGGCGGCCGAATTCTCGTTCTTCCTCGCCATCCCGACGATGCTCGCGGCGACCGTGTACGATCTCTACAAGAACCGCACGCTCTTGTCGGTCGAGGATTTCGGCATCATCGCGATAGGCTTTCTGAGCGCGATGGTGACTGCGATGCTGGTCGTGGACGGACTGTTGCGCTGGCTTCAGCGCCACACCTTCGAAATCTTCGGCTGGTACCGCATCGCGATCGGCCTCGTGATGGCCATCGTCCTTCTCCGTGCCGGTTGAGCGCGCTCAGCCGTCTTTCCGCTCGATCCGGCAGACGGGATCGCCCACCTCGAGGTCGGTTCCCGCTTCGGCCAAAATCTCCAAGAGCACGCCGTCGCAAGGTGCGGTGACTTCGCTCGTCACTTTCTCGGTTTCGATCTCGTAGAGCACGTCCCCGACCTTGAACGCTTCGCCCAGCGCCACGCGCCAGGCGACGATCGTCCCTTCCTGCATGTTCATCGACAGGCGCGGCAATTTGAGGACGAGTTTCACGAGCGCCCTCCGTGCTTGAGGGTTCGACGGATCGCCTCCTCGATCCGCTCCACGCTCGGAAGAACCGCCCGCTCCAGGACCGGGGCGAAGGGGATGGCGCAGTCGGGGACCGTGACCCGTCGGATCGGGGCGCGGAGCGCATCGAAGGCGTGTTCGGCTGCCAGTGCGGCGATATGGCTCGCGAAAGAGCAAGTATCACGGGCTTCGTCGACGACCACGAGCCGCCCGGTCTTGCGCACCGAACCCAGGATCGTGTCGAGGTCCAAAGGCACGATGGTGCGCGGATCGATCACTTCCACCTCGATCCCTTCTCCTTCCAGCGCTTCGGCGCATTTGAGGGCGGGTCGAACCATCGATCCGATCGCGACCACGGTGACGTCGCGGCCGGGACGGCGGACGCAGGCCTCGCCCAGGGGAACGAGGTACTCGTCCGCGGGGACTTCGCCGGGCTCGCCGCCGCGGCCGGCGGCCTGGAGGAAGAACACCGGATCGTCGTCGCGGATGGCGGCTTTGAGGAGCCCTTTGGCATCCGCCGGCGAGCTCGGCATGACCACCTTGATCCCGCCCAGGTTGGCGAGAACGGGGTGAATGGCATCGGAGTGTTGCGCCGCCGCTGAGCGTCCTCCGCCCGACACCGCGATGAAGGTGATGGGCAGCTTGATCTGACCGTTCGTCATGAAACGGAGCTTGGCCGCCTGATTGGCGATCGCGTCCATGCCCGTGTAGACGAAATTGCCGAACATCATGTGGCAGATCACGCGACGTCCGGCGGCCGCCGCACCTACCGCCATCCCTGCGATCAAGGTCTCGCAGATCGGCGTGTCGCGCACTCGCTCCGGTCCGAAGCGCTTCCAGAGGCCTTTGGTGTCGCCGAACAGACTGGCTTTGACGTCTTCGCCGAACAGAACGATCGAGGGATCTCGCTCCATCTCCTCGTGGAGCGCCTCGTTCATCGCCTGGATCATCCGTTTGCGGGCCATGGAGCGCCTCACCTCGGGTTCGCGAACATGTGGCCGCGGGCGCCCGCGGGGTCGGGTTCGGGCGCGTTCTCGGCGAACCGCACCGCTTCGGCGACGATCTGCGCGACACGCTCCTCGATCGCGTGCAGCTCTTCGGGGTGTGCGAGCTCGTGTTCGAAAAGATAGGAGGCCAGGCGCGGGATCGGGTCCTTGTGCTTCCAGGCTTCGACCTCTGCCTCGTCGCGGTAGGGCTCGCTCAAGAAGGTCACCTCGTATTCCACGTGACCGCGCGTGCGATAGGTGAGGGCCTCGATGAGCGTCGGCCCCTCCCCCGCGCGCGCTCGCCGCACCGCGACATGGGCCGCTTGCCAGACGGCGAGCACGTCGTTGCCGTCGACTTCGATCCCCGGCACCCCGAACGGTCGGGCGCGCTCGACGATGCGACCCGAGGTGACCGTGGCGGTGGGGGAGAATTCGGAAAAGCCGTTGTTCTCGCACACCAATACGAGCGGGAGCTTCCACAATGCCGCGACGTTGAGGGCCTCGGCGAGCACACCTTGATTCGCGGCGCCGTCGCCGAAGAACGCGACCGCGACCCTGCCGTCCCCGTCCAGCTGCGCCGCGAGGGCGGCACCCGCGGCGAGAGCGATCCCTCCGCCGACCACCCCGTTGGCGCCGATGATCCCTTTGGAGAAGTCGGCGACGTGCATGGAGCCGCCGAAGCCGCCGCAGATGCCGCTCGCGCGACCGTAGATTTCCGCCAGCATGCGCGCGGGATCGCCGCCCTTGGCCAGGAAATGGCCGTGGCCGCGGTGCGTGCTCGTGATCCAGTCGCGGTCGTCGAGATGCCGGCACACGCCTACCGCGATCGCCTCTTCGCCGACGTAGAGATGGACCGGACCCGGGAGCTTGCCGGCGGCACAGTCGCGCGCGAGCTGCTCCTCGACGAGTCGGATCAAGAGCATGCGCTCGTACATCGCGAGCAGCTCTTCGCGCGGCAGGTTGGTGGCGATCGCATTCATCCGTTCGCTCCTCCTCGGCGCGCCGGCCGCGGCCCGATGTCGTCGCCGGGATCGCCCCGGATGGTCCAGCCGCCGTCGACCGTCCACACCGCACCGGTGACGAAGGCGGAAGCGGGGTCGCACAAAAAGGCGATGACGCGCGCGACCTCCTCGGGACGGCCCCAGCGGCTGACCGGCGTGCGCTCGGCGTAGCGGTCGTAGTCGAGAATGCCGAGGCGGATCCGCTCTTCGAGCACCGGGGTGAGGATGTAGCCGGGCGCGATCGCGTTCACGGTGATCCCGAAGCGAGCGTTCTCCAGCGCGAGTGCACGCGTGAGCCCGACGATGGCGTGCTTCGCCGTCGTGTAGCCAGCCCGCCAGGGCAAGGCTTGCAGGCCCATGATCGAGGCGATGTTGACGATCCGCCCGAATCCGTCCCGGCGCATGGCGGGGATGCACAGAGCGGCCATCCTCGCCGACCCGTGGACGTGGATCGCGATCATCCGCTCGAAATGGGCGAAGGGCTGGTCGTGGAGCGGCTTGAGCTCCTGAGCGTTGATCCCGGCGCAGTTGACCAGCACGGTGGGCGGACCGAGCCGTGCGCACAGAGCTGTGTGCGCACGAGCGCACGCCTGCGGGTCGGCGACGTCGCACGCTTCGCCCTCGACGCGCACGCCGAGCTCGCTCGCCAACCGCCGCGCCGTGTCGGCCACGCGCGCGGGATCGAGATCGACGATCGCGAGGTCCGCCCCGGCCGTCCCAAGGGCCCGAGCCGTAGCGAGACCGATGCCGGAAACACCGCCCGTCACGAGGGCGATGCGGCCCAGGAGCGGTCGGTCCGTCATCTCGCGCTTCTCCTCCCCGCGGGAAGAAGCGTCACCACTCGCAGAAGCGCGGTCAAGCGGGGCCGGCCGTCGGGAAGGGTCGAGTTATCGGAAGATCGGCGAGGCGACGGCGGACCTCGCGCTCTTCTCCCGGGACCGTCGGGCGTTCGCCGTCGCTTCCTCGAAAGTCGGGTTCGTCGAGGTGGGCCCGGTGAGCGGTCGCCGCTCGACCTACCGGCCCGAGCAGGAACGCTCGCTGCCCAGAAAGCACTTCGAGACGAGGTCGAGACCTTCCGTGTCGAGAACGTCGCGGGCGGTTCCAATACCGGACTAGTTAACCGGCAACTCACCAGTCCAATCGGTGGTCTGATCTTCAGGACTTTGTTTTTTCATGGGCGGGAGCGAAAAGATGGCACGCGCCTTCTGGCGGATGCCATTCGAGCACTGCAACAGGGTACGAGCGGCTCGACAACCTCGCCACTTGCGGTGCAGGTTTCTGCGACGGGCGGGCGATGATCGGCTCGATCGGCGGCGATCTCGGCGCGACCGGGAAGATCGACTGCGTCGATCTCAATCCCCGGGGTCGTGACGGGGATCGACGCGCTCACGCTCGCGGCGCACGATTGCGATTCCGCGGTCCAGGCCCGGGTGATCCGGATCGATGGTTGGTCCGATCCCGGCAAAGAAGTCGATGCCGCCGAGGCTCACCTCGACCACGTGGCCGAGATCATCGTCCAGCACACCGAAAGTCCGGCCGCCGTGCGGCTCGCGGAGGAGCGCGTGTCGTCGCCTTCGGCCGGGCGTCCGATCTGCACCGCTTCGGTCCGACGGTTCGGCCGATCGCGATCGTCGTCAACCGGGATCGGTACCTCATGGCGCGGACAAAGCGGTCCTCGAGCGAGTCCGGAAGAGCCGCGCCGTGTGGACGGGCATCGAAGACGGAGCCTTGGAGATCGCGCCTTTCCTCCCCGGGCTTCCCGAAGCGGCGCGAAGGGCTGCGAATGCGGTCGAAGACGGGATCGTGGCCGGCACGTTTCATCCTGTCCTCGGTCCCATCTGCAATCGAAAAAAGGGTCGTGCGGATTCCGGCCGGCCCGCCACCGACGAGGAGCTTCCGCGCGATGGATCGGCACGTGCCCCGGGGTGACGGCCCGAGCGGCTTCCCCCGACCCCGTATCTCGGCAAAAAAGAGGCCGCCCGAAGGCGGCCGAGTGCTAGGGGAGGCATCACAACGTCAGGGAGGACAGTGACAGCGGACATCGCCGAACCTCGGTGGCTGGCCGAAGGTGGGCCGCCCGCGTGTCACGCCGACTTTGTACGCGCCCGACCCTGAATCATTCGTTAACGACACCGGCGAGCTCGACCGGCAGGCACGGGCGCAGCACGATCACATGCACTCGGGTAGGACGAGATCGTCCGCGCGCCCTTCGAAAGCAGCCCGGGCCTCGGCTTCGAGGAGCGCGAATCGGCCTTCGTAGCGCGGCGAGAAATGAAACGGGATCATTCGCCGGACCCCGGCCAGTCGGGCGATCGTTCCCGCCTCCCGCGCGGTGAGATGGCGCCGAGCGCGCGCCTGCGCCCGATCCGCATCCGAAAAAGGCGCCTCGATGACGAGCGTATCGGCTCCGCGCGCGAGCTCGAGGATCCGCTCCAGATTGCTTTTCGTCCAAGCGCAATCGGTGACGTAGACGACCCGCTGACCGGGAACCAGCCTCAGCGCTTGCCACCGCAGCTCGCCCAAACGAACGGTTCGCTCGTGCAACCTGGTGCCGTCGTACCAACGAGCTCGAACCGGGGTTTCATCGGGCGCATTCTCGAGGACGAGGTCTTTGGCGAGACGCAGCCAAGGACCGGTGCCGAGACCCATCGCATCGAGGGCGTTGCGAAACACCTGCACGTGCAACGGCTCTTCCAGCGCGAAAGCGAGAGACGGCACCCCGTGGTCGAGCACCGCGGCGCGGATGACGAGCCGCGCTTCCGCGCGCACGAGGCCGGGCTCGGACTCGAACTCCTCGACCGTTCGCGGCACGAAACGCTCTCTGAGGTTCAGGCGGGCGCGACGCCGCTTGCGCCCCTCGTGGATTTCCACGACCTCGAAGCTGACCGCTTCGCGGTAGTCCTCGGCCAGGTTCCATTCGTAGGATGCCAGTCGCGCCACGAGACGCTCGATCGTTCCGGCCGGACCCGCGAGCCGGACGAGCTTTTCGCGACCGAGGAGGACCCGCAGGAGGCGTTCGAAGCCAGCGAAATGATCGAGGTGGGCGTGGCTCAACAACACATCGCTCACGCGCAAGAGCTTGCGGGGCGGAAGCGGAGACAGATCGCCGAGATCCACGAGGATCGCGCGTCCGGCGCCGATCACGTCGGCATACAGCGCGGGATCCCCGGTCGGCCCGTTGACGAGCTGCACATCGAACGCGCTTCGCATCGAAAGTTCGGACCGTCGTTCCGGTGGAGCCCCGGCCGTTCCGTGCGGGCAAGATGGTGATGCCGCGCCCCGTCGTGGCGCCGACGCCTCGCGCACCTCGCGCCCGGCGACCCGCTAATTCGTCGGTTCGGGCGCGCGGGCCGCTGTGGGCGATGCTCTTGGTGCCCCAGGAGGGACTCGAACCCCCACGCCCTCGCGGGCAGCAGATTTTGAGTCTGCCGCGTCTACCGGTTCCGCCACTGGGGCATGGTCCCGCGCTCTAAAGCCCCCTCGCTTCCGGGTCAAGGCGCCCACCGACCGGCTCGTCCCCGCCCGCGGGACCGAGCATCGGGACGTCACAGCGGCCGCAGCGGTTCGGCAGGAGGGCGAAGCGCGCGAGGCGAGGGGGAAAGCCGCGGACGGTCCGGACAGCACGCGCGGTCGCGCGAAGTCAGCAGCTTCTCGCGGCTTCCGAAACGAGATGGTGTGCGAAACGGCGACGGTCGAGGGGCGCCTGCCCGTTCGGTCGCGCGCGGGAGGGCTCCGCGTGCACTCGAAGACCTCGCGGGCCTGACATGTCGCGTCGCGAGAGGGCTCGCAGATGTCGACGAATCCCGCGGCTTCCGCTCCTTTCTG
>JANXAZ010000043.1 GCA_025062095.1 Geminicoccaceae bacterium | reverse complement strand
CGCTCAGCCAGGCCTCTACGCCCTGCACGCGCCTCTGAAGCCTCGCCCTGACGAAGAAGGGATTAAGACGCATTTGCAGCGCGAAGCCGCCGGCCCCCGCGAGGCTCTGAAGCCTCGCCCTGACGAAGAAGGGATTAAGACTCCGCGGTGGCGGCCATGTTCGTCACGAACCTTGCTCTGAAGCCTCGCCCTGACGAAGAAGGGATTAAGACGCCAAAACCCCCTCTTGTTCAGGGGGTATCGCCTCCTCTGAAGCCTCGCCCTGACGAAGAAGGGATTAAGACGAGTTGGACCAGCCACTTGAAAGCATGGCGCACCCTCTGAAGCCTCGCCCTGACCAAGAAGGGATTAAGACTTGTCCGGCAGGTACACCTGGTACCTGCAGACGACTCTGAAGCCTCGCCCTGACGAAGAAGGGATTAAGACCTTGACATCGATCATGAATTTGACGCGCCACCACGCTCTGAAGCCTCGCCCTGACGAAGAAGGGATTAAGACCAACAGCCTCACCTCTCTCACTCCCCTCCTTGCAAGTCTCTGAAGCCTCGCCCTGACGAAGAAGGGATTAAGACGAGATCGGGATCGTCATTGCCTACCCTCCTTCGTCCCTCTGAAGCCTCGCCCTGACGAAGAAGGGATCGAGACCCGCGCGGACGAACCGGCGTGCCGACGGACGTGTTGACGGCAGAGCCGAGTTATGCGAATCAGAGCCTCAAGCCGAGGCGTAGGATGTCAGAGGACGCGAGCGTTTTCGTCGCGCGCTCGGCCCGAAGACGAGAAGTTCGTCGAGCCGAGCGGACGAGCCCCGCCCCGCGGGGCTCGTTCGTTTTTCCGCGGGCGATCGCGCGCCCCGGCCGACCGCCCGCGGCGACACCGAGCGTGCGCGCGGACCGACGCCGCGGGCGAACGCGTGCGCCTCAGCTCTTCGGCGCGTCGGGCTGGGCCTCGGGGGCGGCGCGGCGGACGGGCTCGAGCGCGCGCATCGCCTCTTCGGCTTCGCGCAGCCGGACGAACGGATCGAGGGCAAAGCCGTAGCGGCGCGCGTTGTAGAGCTGCGGAACGAGAAGACAATCGGCGATCGTCGGACGATCCCCGAAACAGAAAGGCCCCGCTTCCGAGCGCACCATCGCCTCGCAAGCCCCGAGCCCCGCTTCGAGCCAACGGTGGTGCCAGCGGGTCTGGGCGGCTTCGTCGAGCCCCCATTCCTCTTTCAGGAATCGGCGCACGGCGAGATTGGAGAGCGGATGGATCTCGCAGGCGATCGCGAGGGCGAAGGCGCGCACGCGCGCCCGCGCGAAGGGATCGCGCGGCAGAAGCGGCGGCTCGGGAAAAGTCTCCTCGAGCCATTCGAGGATGGCCAGGGACTGGACGATCGGCCGCCCGTCGACTTCGAGCGCGGGCACGAGGGCTTGCGGATGGGTCGCGCGGTAGGCCGGATCGGCCTGTTCGTCGCGCAGGAGGTCGACCGCGCGGTACTCGTACGCGAGGCCCTTGAGATGAAGGGCGATGCGCACGCGATACGACGCCGAGGAGCGCCAATAGCTCCACAAGACGAGCTTCACGGGGCGGCCTCTTCGCCGAGCACGGCCGCGCGCGCGGCCGCGATCGCCCGCTCGAGGAGCTCCTCGTCACCCAACTGGTTGGCGAGGAGGAGCACGAGCGCGGCATCGAGCCGGCGGCTCTGTTCGGGTGCGAGGTCGCGGTGCGCGCGGACGAGGCGCACGAAGACGGCATCGGGATCGCGCAACCGCACCTGCGTGTCGAGTTCGGCCATCACGCGGCCCTCCGAGCCCAGGCGGACGCGCGGCCCCAAAGACGCGCGAGCGCGTCGGCGATGCGCGCCGGATCCGGCTCGCGGAAGCGGGCCGCGACGTGTTGATCGGGGCGCAGGAGATAGGTCGTGCCCGGGCGGGCGTCCCAGCGCTCGGCGGCGAGGCCCTCGGCGGGAACGCGCAGGATCCGCACGCCGGGGACGGCGGGAGCGAGGGCACCGAAGACGACGAGCGTCGGCTCTCCGCCCAGCCGCTGCGAGAGGAATCCCCCGTCGGGAAGAGGGGCGTCGACGGCCGGCGCCCCCGGTGCCGGCCCGCCCGCCCACGTCTCCTCGTCGGGCGTGGAAAGGGGCGTGGCGCGGTAATGGTGCGGGGTCGAGAGCCGCCCGGCGTTGACCATGGCGCGCGCGAACGGATGCGCGCGGGCGAGCAGGAGCACCGCGTCGCGATAGGCGCGCCCGGCTTCCGTGCGCGGGGTGATGAAATCCGTCGCACGGGTGGAATGGAGGATGTTCTCGTCCGCCGCCGGCACGCGCTCGAGGTCGTAGGTGTCGAGCAGGCTCTCGGGGGCGCGGCCCTCGAGCACGGCCGCGAGCTTCCAGACGAGGTTGTCGGCGTCCTGCACGCCGCCGTTGCCGCCGCGGGCGCCGAAGGGGCTCACCTGATGCGCGCTGTCGCCCACGAAGAAGATCCGCCCGTGGCGGAAGCGCTCGAGCCGCCGGCAGCGGAAGGTGTACACGCTCACCCATTCGAGGTCGAAGGAGGCCTCGGGGCCGAGCATGGCGCGGATGCGCGCGCGCACGCGCTCGGGGTCTTTCTCGGCGTCGGGATCCGCGTCGGCGCCGAGCTGGAAGTCGATCCGCCAGACCTCGTCGGGCTGCTTGTGCAGGAGCACCGACTGTCCGGGATGGAAGGGCGGATCGAACCAGAAGCGCCGCTCGGCCGGGAGGTCCATCCCGCGCACGAGGACGTCGGCGATCAGGAAGCGATCGCGGAAGACCTGCCCTTCGAAGGGCAGGCCGAGCCGCTCGCGGATCGTCGAGCGCGCCCCGTCGCAGGCCAGCACCCAATCCGCCTCGAGCCGGTAGCTGCCGGCGGGCGTGCTCACCCGAAGCCGCACGCGCTCGGGTAGCGGTTCGACCTCCTCGACGCGGTTGCGCCAGCGCAGCTCGACGAGGCCGGAAGCGGCGCAGGCCTCGACCAGCCATTCCTCGAGATAATATTGCTGGAGGTTGACGAAGGCCGGCATGCGGTGGCCGGGCTCGGGCAAGAGGTCGAACTCGTAGGCCAGTCGATCCTTGAAGAAGACCTTGCCGATCTTCCAGGTCACCCCCTTGTCGAGGAGCTTCTGGCCGAGCCCCAGCCGATCGTAGATCTCGAGCGTGCGCTTGGACCAACAGATCGCCCGGCTGCCGAAGCTCACCGTGTCGTCGTCGTCGAGGAGGATCGTGGCGATCCCGTGCCGGGCGAGGTCGAGGGCGGCGGTGAGGCCCACCACGCCGCCTCCGACGACGACCACGCGCGCGCGGCCCTCGCCCGTGGCGAGCTCGGGCGGCGGTCGGAACGGATAGACCGGGTTCGTGTAGGTCGCGGGCACGGCTCAGTCCTCCTCCTCCGGTTTCTCGACGCCCGCGATCGCGGCCGCCCCCTCGAGGGCGTGCCAGAGCTCGAGATCGCGCGCCGCCGTCCACACCCGCGGCCGGTCGATGCCCAGCGCCTCGTCGTAGGCCCGGGCGACGTTGAAGGGCATGCAGTGGTCGAAGATCACCCACTCCCCGAACTCGGGCCGCATGGCGGAGACGACCTTGTCGTAGGTCTTCTTGAGGGTGGCGCCGCGCGCGACCCGGCTCTTCACGAGCGCGAACAGGCGCCGCACGAAGGCTTCCGTGCCCTCGATCGCCAGCCGGCAATCGGCGGGGGTGGTGGCCGCCCGCCCGCGCCCGGGGACGAGCGCCACGGGCTCGAGCGCGCGCAGTCGGGCGAGCACTTCGGGCCATTCGGCGAGATGCGCATCGCCGCAATAAGGCGTGGCCCCGAACTCGACCGTATCGCCCGCGAAGAGCACGCGCTCTTTGGGCAGCCAGACGATCGTATCGCCCGCGGTGTGCGCGCGGCCGATGTGCACGATGCGGACTTCGCGCGAGCCGAGCCACACGGTCAGCGCGGAAGAGAAGGCGAGCGTGGGCCAGGTGAGGCCGGGGATCGTCTCCTTGCCCCGGAACAGGCGCGGGAAGCGACCGATTTCGCTCGCCATGTCGGCCTCGCCGCGCTCTTCGACGAGCGCGCGCGTCGCCGCCGAGGCGACGATCTGGTCGGCGCGGTAGGCCGAGGCTCCGAGCGTGCGGACCGCGTGGTAGTGGGTGAGGACGAGCCAGCGGATCGGCTTGTCCGTCACCTCCCGGATCTTCTCGATCACCCGGTGGGCGAGGAGCGGTGTGGCCTGGGCGTCGACGACCATGACGCAGTCGTCGCCGACGATCACCCCCGAATTGGGATCGCCTTCCGCCGTGAAGGCGTAAAGACCCGGTCCGATCTCCTCGAAGCTCGCCGTCTTCTCGGCGAGATCCGCGGTGCTCGCGAAGGCTTTGGTCATCGTCGCTCCCGCGCGAAGCGCACGACCTCCTGGTCGATCGCTCCGAAGATCGAGTTGCCCGCGTCGTCCAGCATTTCGATGCGGATGCGGCTGCCCGGCCGCATGAACGGCGTCCTGGGGGCGCCGTATTCGATCGTCTCGTACATCCTGAGCTCGGCGATACAGGCGTAGCCCACCCCGCCGGCCTCGATGCTCGACCCGAAAAGCCCGCCTTGCCGGTTGGAGACCGTGCCGCCTCCGAGGATCGTCCCGGCGGACAGCGCCCGCGTCTTGGCGGCGTGCACGACGAGCTCGGGAAAGGAGAAGTGCATGTCGACCCCGGCGTCGGGCTTGCCGAAGAGCCGACCGTCGAGGGTGCACAAGAGGGCCCCGTGCAAGCGATCGCCGTCCCAGCGCGCGCCGAGCTCGTCGGGGGTGACGGCCACCGGGGAGAGCGCCGAGGCCGGCTTGGAGACGAAGAAGCCGAAGCCCTTGGCGAGCTCGCCCGGGATCAGGTTGCGCAAGGAGACGTCGTTGACGAGGAGCAGAAGGCGGATGGCGGCGCGCGCCTCCTCGAGCGTCGCGGCCATGGGCACGTCGCCGAGGACGACGGCGACTTCCGCCTCGAAGTCCAGCCCGTGCGCTTCGTCGAGGAGCGGAATGGGATCGGTGGGGCCGAGAAAGCCGTCCGATCCGCCTTGGTAGATGAGGGGATCGGTGAGGAAGGAAGGCGGCATCTCGGCCCCGCGCGCTTTGCGTACGAGCTCGACGTGGTTGAGGTAGGCCGAGCCGTCGGCCCACTGCCAGGTGCGCGGGAAAGGAGCCGCGAGCGCGCGCGGGTCGAGGGGGAAATCGCCCGGTACCCGGCCGGCTTCGAGGGCTTCCGCCTCCGCGCGCAGCTTCGGGGCCACCTCTTCCCAACGGTCCATGGCCTCGAGCATCGTCCAGGCGGCCCGCGCCCGCACCGCGCGCGAGAGATCGCGGGTGACCAGGACGAGACGCCCGTCCCGGCCACCCTCTCGGAGCGTGGCGAGCTTCAAGGCGGCCTCACTCGGCCGCGAGCTTCTGCGGCTCGCGCTTCACTTTCCAGCTGTCGGCGTAATCGGGCACTTCGCTTTCGATCGCCGCCGGGCCGAGCTCGAGCGCGTCGCGCGTATCGAGCATCACCGCGTATTCGTCGGTCGCCGGCTTGGGCTGAACGAAGGCGCGCTCGAGCGCCTTGGGATGCGGCCCGTGGGTGAAGCCGCAGGGATGGAAGGTCATCATCCCGGCTTTGATGTTGTCGCGCGAGAAGAAATCGCCGGCGTGATAGAACAAGACCTCGTCGTAATCGTCGTTGTTGTGGAAGAAGGGCACCTTCAGCGCTCCGGGATCGGTCTCGAAGGGCCTGGGCGTGAAGGTGCAGATCACGAAGCGGTTGGCGACCCAGGTGGTGTGCGCCGAAGGCGGCAGATGGTAGCGATGGCTCGCGAGCGGACGGATGTCTTTCACGTTGAGCCGCACGGGCGCGAGGTCGCCGTGCCAGCCCACGGCGTCGAGCGGGTTGAACGGATAGGTGCAGACCGAGATCTTGTTGTTGCGCTTGATGAGGACGCGGGTGCGCTCCTCGCTCTGCTGCCGCTCGAAGGCCTCGTCGATCCTGGGCGTATCGAGCACCGCCGGATCGAAGATCGCGTGATGACCGAGGATGCCCTTCTCGGGCAGCATGTAGGTGGAGCCCGTGGCCTCGATCAGAAGGCAGGTCGTGGGCTTGGTGCACGCGATGCGCCACATCGTGCTGCGCGGAAGCACGATGTAATCGCCGGTGCGGAACTCGAGATGGCCGTAGTCGCAGAAGAGGTCGCCTTCGCCTTCGTGGACGAAGATCAGCTCGTCGCCGTCGGCGTTGCGCGCGAGATGGTCCATCTTGTCGGGGGCGCGCCAGAAGCGCAGGCGGACGTGCGCGTTGTAGAGCACCTCGGGGGCATCGAAGGGCGAAGGATGCGGCCCCCGGATCCGGTTGAGGTCGAAGGCGCGCGGGCGCAACGGCCCTTCCCAGCTCTCCCAGCCCGTCGGCGGATGCCGGTGGTACATCTGGGTCGCGGGCCCGAAGAAACCCTCCTTGCCGAGCTCGCGCTCGAAGGTGCCTTCGGGCAGATCCGCGTGCGCCTGACGGCTCGTGCGCCCCTCGAGGCGCGGGAAGCGGATGTAGTGCCTCATCGTTCGTGCTCCCGTCGCGGCAGGGCTTGCCTGCCTCCCCCTGGGCTCGGATAATGTTTCATATGAAACCAATGTCAACCGTCCCCGTTCGCGACCGCCCCTCTCCGACGAGCGCGCCCGAGGCCTCTCCGTTCCGCCTCGAGGACTTCCTCCCCTATCGGCTCTCGGTCACCGCCAATCGCGTGAGCCGCGCCTTCGCCCGCCTCTATGCCGAGCGCTTCGGCCTCACCATTCCGGAATGGCGGGTGATGGCGGTCCTCGGCACCGGCGGGCCGATGCCCGCGTCCGCGATCGTCGAGCGGACGGCGATGGACAAGGTGAAGGTGAGCCGCGCCGTGGCCGCCCTCGAGGCCAAGGGATATCTCGCGCGCCGGCCGCACCCCGAGGACCGGCGCTCGGCGCTGCTCGAGCTCGGCCCGCGCGGCCGGGCGGTCTTCGAGCAGATCGTTCCGCTCGCGCGCGCGCTCGAGGCCGAGCTCACGGCCGCGCTCGGACCGCAGGATCGAGCGCTGCTCGTCGAGCTCCTCGCCCGACTCGACGCCCGGCTCGCGCGGCTCGGGGCGCTGCCGCAAGAGGTCGGCGATCCCGGATGAGGCCGGGAGCACAGAGGCGGCATCCGTCCCACCGAGAGCCTTGACCGCGCGGAGCGGCGCCGGCAGTTACATCTGCAACCAATTCCGAGGGGAGGTCGTCCCATGCCGCGGATCGCCCGGCGCAGCGTCATCGGAGCGGCGACGGCGCTGCCGCTTGTCTACGTGAACCGCATCGCGCGCGCGCAGACGCTGAGCCTGTCCTTCTCCTCCTGGTTGCCGCCCAAGCATCCCATCGTCGAGAACGCCTATCGGCCGTGGATCCGCCAGATCGAGGAGGCGACCTCGGGTCGGGTGCAGATCCGCATCCTCGCCCAGCCCCTGGGCGGGCCGCCCGCGCATTTCGACCTCGTCAAAGACGGGGTGGCCGATCTCGGCTACAGCCTGCACAGCTTCGTCCCCGGCGATCGCTTCCTGCTCCAGCGGGTGGGCGAGTTCAGCTTCCTGGGCGACGACGCCGAGGCCCTCTCGGTCGCCTATTGGCGGGCCTTCAAGAAGCACCTCGAGAACGCGGACGAGCACAGGGGCGTGAAGCTCTTGGCGCTGTACACCCACGGGCCGGGCAACATCCACACCAAGCCCAAGCCCGTGCGCGAGCCGGCCGACATGCAGGGGCTGCGCTTCCGGGTTCCCGGGGGTCACGCTTCGGACCTCGTGCAGGCGCTGGGAGGCGTCCCGATCCAGGCCCCGGCGGGTCAGATCTACGAGATGCTCTCGCGCGGCGTCGCCGACGGGGTGACGATCACCTACGAGGCGATCACCTCCTTCAAGCTCACCGAGCAGGTGCGCTTCACCACCACGCTTCCGGGCGGGATCTACAACACGACCTGGTTCGTCGTGATGAACCGGGCGAAGTGGGACGCGCTCGCCGACAAGGACAAAGAGGCGATCGAAAAGCTCTCGGGCGAGGCCTTCGCGCGGCTGGTCGGCAAGGCCTGGAACGAGGCCGATCGGGCGGCGATCGAGCAGATGAAAGCGGCCGGCATCCAGATCTTCGAAGGCTCGCCCGCCCTCGTGAAGGCGGTCAAGGCCGCCTCCGACGCCCTCGAGGCCAAATGGGCGGAGCAGGCGCGCGCTCGCGGCGTGGACGGAAAGGCGGTGCTCGCCGAGATCCGCGCCGCCACCGGCGTCCGCTTGCCGACGTGAGCGTCTCCGGCGCGCGCGTCGTCCTCCTCGCCGAGCGCGGCGCGGCTTCCCTCGCCGCGCTCGCGCTTCTCGTCATGGGTCTCGTCACCGTCGTCGACGTCACCGGCCGTTACGCGGCGAACGCGCCTCTGCCGGGATCCTACGAGATCGTCCAATTGTCCTTGGCGGTGAGCGTGTTCGCGGCGCTTCCGCTCGCCACGGCACGCCGCGAGCACGTCGTCGTCGACGTCCTCGACGCGGTGCTGCCGCGCGCCGTCTTGCGCGTCTTCGCCGCGGCCACGCTTTTCCTTTCCGCTCTCGTCCTCGCCGCGCTCTCCTGGCAATTGGCCCTGCGCGGCTTGCGCCTCGCGGAAGACCGCGCCGCCACGAACCTTTTGCGCCTGCCGCTCGCCCCGCTCGCCTGGCTCATGGCGGTGGCGACCGCCGCGGCGGTGCCGGCGATGCTCGCCTGGGCGCTCGCGGCCGCGCGCGGCGCGCTCGGCACGCGCGGCTAACCCCACCGTGCTCGACTTCGCGCTCGCCTTCGGCGCTCTGTTCGCGCTCGTCTTCGCGCGCATGCCCTTGGGGCTGGCGATGTTGCTCGTGGGCACGGTCGGCTTCGCCGACCTCGTGAGCTGGCCCGCCGCCCTTTCCATGCTCGCCCAGACCTGTTTCGAGGCGGCGCAGAGCTATACGCTCTCGGTCCTGCCCCTTTTCGTCCTCATGGGCAACCTGTTGTCCCGCGCCGGGGTCTCGCGCGAGCTCTTTTCGGCGTCTTATGCGCTCCTGGGCCATCTGCGCGGCGGGCTGGCGATGACCACCATCGTCGCAGCGGGCGGTTTTTCCGCCGTCTGCGGCTCTTCGCTCGCCACCGCCGCTACCATGACCAAGGTGGCGATGCCCGAGATGCGCCGCTTCGGCTACCGACCGGGGTTCGCCGCGGGCGCCGTGGCCGCGGGCGGAACCCTCGGCATTCTGATCCCGCCCTCGGTCATCCTCGTCATCTACGGCCTTCTCACCCAATCGGACATCGGCAAGCTCTTCTTGGCCGGCGTTCTTCCCGGCCTCTTGGGCATCCTCCTCTATGTCGCGGCGGTCGTCGCGACCACCGCCTTCTTTCCCGAGCTCGGCCCGCCCGGCGAAAGGCGCCCCTGGCCCGAGCGGATCCGGGCCCTGCGCGGCGTGCTGCCCACCACCGCCCTCTTCCTCGTCATCCTGGGGGGCATCTATCTCGGCGTGTTCACACCCACCGAAGCGGCGGCGATCGGAGCGGCGGCCGCCCTCGCCATCGCCTTCGCCCGGGGCGCCTTGGACCTTCCCGCGCTCTTCGAGGTGCTCGTGGAGAGCGCGCGCACCACCGCCGTGCTCTTCACGGTCATCATGGGGGCGCTCGTCTTCGGCAATCTCGCGAGCTTCGCCGGCTTCCCCGATCGCCTCGCCGCTCTCGTCGAAGCCGCCGGCCTCGGGCCCTGGGCGGTGGTCACGGCGATCGTCCTCGTCTACCTCCTGCTCGGTTGCGTGCTCGAATCGTTGAGCATGATCCTCCTCACGGTCCCGGTGTTCTACCCGATCGTGCAGGGGCTCGATCTGGGTCTTTCCCCGGAAGCCGCGCTCGTGTGGTTCGGGATCGTCGTGGTCGTGGTCACCGAGATCTCGCTCCTCACCCCGCCCGTGGGCATGAACGTGTTCGTGTTGCGGGGTCTTCTCCCGGACGTGCCGCTCGTGGCCATCTACAAAGGCGTCACGCCGTTCTGGATCGCCGACATCGTGCGGCTCGCTCTGATCCTCTATCTGCCGGTTCTCAGCCTGCTGATCCCGGGTCTGGCATGAGGCGGTCCTTCGCCGGGACGCCGCGGGCGACCGGACAAGGAGCATCCCCTGGCTCCTGCGCCGAGCGCCCCCGAGGCCGAGCGCGCGGGGATCCCGGCGCCCGCTCCCGGCCGTGCGGCGCGACGGCCCGCTCCCGCGGGCGCTCCGATCGCGCGCGGCCGCCCCGGGCGCGACCGCGGCCACCGCTCCTCCGGCCGTCCCGATCGCGCGCACCACCGCTGTGCCGCGCGCGTTCGCTGTTCGCACCCGGCGATCGTCCGGGACTGTCCCGCCGCCCCGGGCTCGGGACGCCGCCCGCCGCGCTTCCGCCTCGCGCCGGCGCGCGTCGGCGCGCGCTGACGTTCGATCGTGCCGCACTCAGGGGCAGCGGGCGAGCCAACCGTCGAGATTTCTCTTCTTGAAAACGAGCCCGAATCCGTCGTTGCGGTTGAGGGCGCAAAAGCGCGCTTGTTGACGGCGGTTCTGCGTGTATTCGATCACGAACACCGCCTTACGCGCGCGCCGGAAGGGCATGTAGAGTTGGCATTCGTTGTAGGTGTAGCAACTCTCGACGAGCGCCCAGTCGAAGTCGTTCACCAATCGGTCGGCGAGCAGCCCCGTGTTCTTGAGGCCGATCGAGAGGCCGCGCGCGTGCGCCGCGTTCGCGAGCCAGCGGTTGAAGCGCAGCTGATCTTCTGCGGTGAGCGGAAAGCCGGTATCGTTCTCGTAACCGTTGAGATTGTCCGGATCGACCGTGTCGAAACCCTTCGCGCGGCAGAGATCCAAGCGCGCTTCGAGGATCGGCGCCAAAAGATCGATGCGCCGAATGTCCACCCAGCGCTCCCCGGGCCAACCGACGTAGTCCCTGCCGAGGACCTCGGCCGGATAGCGGCCGGCATCGGGACGCCAATTCTCCCAGGCTCCCGCGTTGATGTAGCACGCGAGCCGCACCCCCCGCGCTTTGAGGGACGCGATCGTCTGCGCCGTCGTATCGAACAGGTCGAGATCCAGGAAATCGACCGGGCGCGAGAAGTTGAACGGTCGCGTGAACTGTACGTCGAAGCGCAGCCCCTGGCTCGGCACCCAGGGCTCGGCACCCGCGGGAGCGCGCGGCGCGAACGCGAGGACGACGATCAGGAAAAGGAGGTTCCGGAACTTTCGCATGGCCACGGGTCCGAGGCGCCGATGGCAACGACTCGCGAACGATCGCCCGCAGCGCGCGGCCTCACGCCGCCGTCGGTGCGGGCGTGCGCTGCCACAGCCGCGAAAGGAGCGGCCAGAAGAGCATGACGAAACCCAAGAGCATGATCGAGGCCACGAGCGGATTGGCGAAGAAGATGGCGAAGCTACCCTCCGACATCAGCAGCGCCTGACGGAACGACTGTTCGGTGCGATCGCCGAGCACCAAGGCGAGAACGAGCGGGGCCAGAGGATAGTCGAGCTTTTTCATCACGTAACCCAAGACCCCGAAGATCAACATGAGCACGATGTCGAACGCGGCGTTGTTCACCGTGTAGGCCCCGATCGCGCACACGACGAGGATGACCGCGGCGATGATCGGGAAGGGGATCCGCAAGATCGCCGCGAACCAGGGAACCGCCACGAGCACGATCAAAAAGCCCACGACGTTGCCGAGATACATCGAGGCGATGAGGCCCCAGACGAAATCCTTCTGCTCGACGAAGAGCATCGGTCCCGGCTGCAGGCCCCACATGATCAGCCCGCCCAAGAGCACCGCCGCGGTGGGCGAGCCCGGGATGCCGAGCGCGAGCATGGGCAGAAGGGCCGAGGTGCCGGCGGCATGGGCCGCCGTCTCCGGCGCGATCACCCCTTCGATGCGTCCGCGGCCGAACTCGCGGCCGTGCGGGCTCAAGCGCTTGGCCACCCCGTAGCTCATGAAGGAGGCCGGGGTCGCGCCCGCGGGCGTGATCCCCATCCAGCAACCGATCGCCGCCGAGCGCAGGACGATCGCCTTGTGCCGCAGCATCTCGGCCCAGGTCTTGAGGACGGCGCGCAGGTCGATCCTTCCCTCGCGGCCGCGGAAGCTCAGTCCTTCCTCGATCGACTGGAGGATCTCGGAAATCCCGAACAGCCCGATGACCACCACGAGGAAGTTGAACCCGCGCATGAGTTCGGTGGACCCGAACGTCCCGCGCAGCTGACCGGTGACGGTGTCGAGCCCCACCCCGGCCAACAGAAAGCCGAGCATCATCGATGCCAGGGTCTTGAAGGGCGAGCCCGACGACAGGCCGACGAAGCTCGCGAAGGCCAGGAACATCACCGCGAAGAATTCGGCCGGGCCGAACCGCAGCGCGAAGCCGGCGACGAGCGGGGAGACGAACGTGATGACGAGGATGGCGACGAAGGCGCCGATGAAGGAAGAGGTGAAGGCGGCGGTGAGCGCCTCGGCGGCGCGTCCTTTCTGCGCGAGCGGATAGCCGTCGAAGGTCGTCGCCACCGACCAGGGCTCGCCCGGGATGTTGAAGAGGATGGAGGTGATCGCCCCGCCGAAGAGCGCCCCCCAGTAGATGCAGGAGAGCAAGATGATGGCCGACACCGGCTCGAGCGTGAAGGTCAGCGGCAGCAGGATCGCGACCCCGTTGGCGCCGCCCAGGCCGGGAAGAACGCCGATGACCACGCCGAGCACGATCCCGATCACCATGAGCGCGAGGTTGTGCGGCTGCAGGGCGATCGCGAAGCCGTGGAAGAGCGCGACGAGCTCGCTCATGCCGAATGGTTCCGTGCGCCTTCGGTCGCGGGATCAGAAGCCGAGGGCCTGCTCGACCGGCCCCTTGGGCAAGGGCACCAGGAACCAGACCTCGAACACGAGGAAGGCGACGACCGCGAGGGCCGCGGCGACGGGAACCGCCTGGCGCAAGGAGAACCCCCCGATCCCGCGCATGAACCACAAGACGAGGGCGGCGGAGGCGACGTAGATGCCGACGAGGAAGATGGCGGCACCATAGACGATCGCCGGGATCAACACCTGCAGGACCGAGAACAATCGCCCCCAGGTCACGAACAGGCGCGCCTCCTCCCGCGCGCGCAGCGCCTTCGCGAGATTGACGAGGCTCGCGAACATCAACAGGAGACCGACCCAGAAGGGAAAGTAACCGGCCTCCGGACCGTCGAAGCCCCAGCCGTTGCCGAGCCGCCTTCCCTCGACGACGGCGAGCAGCCCCACGCCCGCGAGCGCCGCCGCGAGCACGATCTCCACCGCCTTCTGACCGATCCCGCTCCCGCCACCCGCGAACTGCGGCATCGCTCTTCTCCCCCACACCCGCCGAATTCCGAGAAATGCCCGTTTATGCGGTCATTTCGCGAGGAAACCGGCCTCGGCCATGAGCCGGCGGTGGCGCTCTTCTTCGCGCTCGAGCCAGGCGCGGAACTCGGCGCCCTCGAGCGCGGTCTGGTTGAAGGCGCCTTGAGCCATGAGCTCCCTCCACTCCGGTGTCGCCCGCACCTTGTCGAGCAGGGTTCGGTAGAAGCGGACCTGTTCTTCGGTCACTCCCGGTGGCATGAAGATGCCTCGAAGCATCAAATATTCGACATCCAACCCTTGGCTCTTGCACGTGGGGATGTCGGCCCAAGACATGGTCTCGGTGATTTTTTCCGGATAAGGCATCGGCTTGGAGTCGAACACGCACAGCGGCCGCAGCTTGCCGGCTTTCCAGTGGCTCACCGCCTCGATCGGGTTGTTGACGGTGGTATCGACGTGACCGCCGACGAGCTGCACCGCGACCTCGCCGCCGCCTTTGTAGGGCACGTAGTTGAACTGGACGCCGGTCGCTTTCGTGATCGCCACCGTGATGATGTGATCTTCCTGACGCGAACCGGTGCCGCCCATCCTGAGCTTCTGGGTTTTTCCGGCGGCCACGAGGTCGGCCACGCTCTTGTACGGCGCCTCGCTGTTGACCCACAACACGAACTCGTCGAGGGCCAACATCTTGACCGGGGTGAGATCGGTCCACCGGAAGGGAATGCCCGTCGCCAGCGGCGTCGTGAACAGGCTGGAAAGCGTGATCAAGAGCAGATGAGCGTCACCCTTCTTCTCCTTGACTTCGAGGAAAGCCTCGGCTCCCGCTCCGCCCGCTTTGTTCTGCACGACGATGGGCTGTTTCATGAGCTCGTGCTTGGCGACGATGCCCTGGATCATGCGCGCCATCTGATCCGCTCCGCCGCCGGTTCCGGCGGGAACGTAGAGCTGCACGGGCTTGCTCGGCTCCCAAGCGGCGGCCGCGGCGGCGGCGCAGCAGGTCGCCAACACTACAGCACCGAGGCGCAACACCGAACGGCGAGCCTTCAACATCTCCCCTCCTCGAGCCTCGCGGGCTCACGGTCACTAGCAGCTCTGCCGCCGATGTCAAAACACTTTTGGTGTTAAGGGCTTGAAGAAAAACTTTCACCCCCTTGTTGCGACGCTCCGCCGCGGGCAGCCTCGCCGCGCACGGCTCTTCGTCGCCGCTTACGGGAGGCCCGAGCGTGAACCTCGCCCATCTCTTCCTGCGCATCGCCCGGCGCGACCCCGAGGCGCCCGCCGTGGGGCTTGGGGCGCGCAGCTTGTGGACCTATTCCGAGCTCGTGCAGCGCGCCGCGCGCCTCGCGGCCGGCCTCGTCGATCGCCTGGGCTGCGGAGACGGCGATCGGGTGGCCATCGTCATGGAAAACCGGCCCGAATACATCGAGATCGAGCTCGCCGCCTGGTGGGCCGGCGCGGCCGTCGTACCGATCAACGCCAAGCTCCATCCGCAAGAGCTGGCTTGGATTCTCGGCAATGCCGAGCCTCGCGTATGCTTCGCCTCGACCAAACTCGTCTCGTCCGTCGTCGAGGGAGGAATACCAGAAGGCTGTAGACTGATCGAAGTACCCTCGAAAGATTACGACGAGCTCTTCTGCTGCGAGCCGCATGCGATGCGCGAGGTCGAGCCGGATCGGCTCGCCTGGCTCTTCTACACGAGCGGGACCACCGGCAGGCCCAAGGGCGCGATGATCACCCATCGCAACCTGCGGGCCATGACCTATGCCTATCACATCGACGTCGACGAGGTGGCGCCGCGCTCGGTGCTCTTGCACGCCGCGCCCTTGAGCCACGGCTCGGGCTGTTACGTGAGCCCGCACGCGGCCGTGGGCAGCTGCCACGTCGTCCCCGAAAGCGGCGGCTTCGACGAGACGGAAGTGCTCGAGCTGTGCCGCCGATGGCCGCGCGTGCACATGTTCGCCGCCCCCACCATGGTCAAGCGCCTGGTGCGCGCGATCGAAGCCGGCGGACCCGAGCCCGTCGGGCTGGCCACCATCGTCTACGGCGGAGCGCCCATGTATCTCGCCGATCTCGAGAAAGCCCACGAGGTCTTGGGGTTCCGGCTGGCCCAGCTCTACGGCCAGGGCGAATCGCCCATGTGCATCACGGCGCTTTCCAAGCGCGAGCACGAAGCGGCGGCGAAGGCGGGCAGGACGGACATCCTGCAATCGGCCGGCACGGCCCAGATCGTCTGCGAGGTCGTCGTCGCCGACGAACAGGGTCGTCCTCTGCCCCCGGGCGAAGTGGGCGAGGTCCTCGTGCGCGGCGACAGCGTCGTTCCCGGTTATTGGCGCAATCCCGAGGCCACGGCCGCGACCATGGGCTCGGGCTGGCTCAAGACCGGGGATCTCGGCTCGTTCGACGCCGCCGGATACCTCACGCTCAAAGACCGCTCGAAGGATCTCGTGATCTCGGGTGGCGCCAACATCTACCCGCGCGAGGTCGAAGAGGTCCTCCTCACCCATCCCAAGGTCAAAGAGGTCTCGGTCATCGGCCTGCCGGATCCCGAATGGGGCGAGAAAGTGGTCGCCTGTGTCGTCGCCGAGCCCGGCACCCGGCCCGAGGAGCTCGACGCGCATTGTCTCGCGCACATCGCCCGCTTCAAGCGGCCCAGGGAATACGTCTTCCTCGATGCCCTGCCCAAGAGCGCTTACGGCAAGATCCTCAAGCGCGAGCTGCGCGCACGACTTTCGCGCGAGCGCGGTCCGAGCCCGGATGCGGCCGAATCGCGTTGAACGGCTCAGGCGACGAGCCAGAGGCTGGTCTCGAACGCTCCCGGCACGAGGGGCAGCGCCGCGAGCGGCCCGCGTTCGATCCGTTCTCCGCGTCGCGTGAGCATGTAGCGGCTCGCCCACAACAGCCGCATCCCTTCTCTCGCGAGGAGCGCGGCGACGACGGTGTGCTCGTTGTAGCCGCGCGCGGCCCAGCTCTCGGGATAGGCATCGGGCAAGAAGACGTCGTGGAGATGGACGAGCACGCCCGGAGCGAGCCGCGGCAGAACGCGGCAGACCAGGAGATCGACGTCGCTTCCGGGGACGACGAGGTGGCTCGCGTCGACGAAGAGCACGTCCCCGGCGCGCAACGCGCCGGCGAGGGCGAGCTCGGCCTCGCCCAGAAGACGCGCCCGGTGTTCGACCGGCACCACCGGCAGGGCCGCGCGCGGCTCGGGATCGACGGCGATCAGCCGTCCCGCGCCGTTGTCGCGCAAGGCGCGGGCGAGAAAGCGCGTGGAATGGCCGGAGCCGATCTCGAGCACGAGCCGCGGGCGGAACGCGCGCAGGAGGGCGTAGGCCACAGCGGCGTCCAGGCGCGGGAACCAGTCCTGGTCGAGGCGGGGCTCGGGGGCGGGGCCGCGCATCGCCGCGAGCTCGCGCGCGAAGCCCTCGGCGAGAGCGAGGACGGCGGCCATGCGCGGCTCGGCGCGGGCGAAGAGGTCCTCGAGCTCCGGATAAGAGGACGGCGGGCGGATGCGCTCGGCGTAGCGGTGGGGCAAGAAGAAGCCGGGCGCCTTCACGGCACGAGCACCATGCCCTCCCGCGCCACGAGCGAGCCCGGGCGACGGGCCGCGAGCTCGGCCTCGATCGCCGCGAGAGCGTCGTCGTCGCGTTCGGGATCGTGGTGGAAGGCGACGAGCCGCTCCGCCCCGGCGAGCTCGCACAGCCTCACCCCCTCCTGCCAGGTCGAGTGGCCCCAGCCGCGATAGCGGGCGATCTCGGCATCGGTGTAGGTGCAGTCGTAGATCACGAGCTGCGCCCCGGCGATGAGCTCGAGCACGGCCTCGTCGTGGCCGCGCTCGGGATGTTCGGTGTCGGTGACGTAACAGACGGCGCGGCCGGCGTATTCGATGCGGTAGCCGGTGGCGCCTCCGGGGTGGACGAGGGGCGCGGTGCGCACGCGCACTCCCGGATAGGGCTCGAGCGTGGCCCCGGCCTCGAAGTCGTGAAAGGCGATGCAGGCGTGCATGATGTCGAGCGGCACCGGGAAGTAGGGCGGCTCCATGAGCCGGCAGAGCACGCGCTGCAGGCTCGTACCCGAACGCAGGAGATGTCCGGCCCAGAGCTCGAAGCAGTTGCCGGCCTCGTAGGCCGGTTTGAAGAACGGAAGCCCGGTGACGTGGTCGAGATGGGTGTGGGTGAGGAAGATGTGCGCGCGATAGCGGGCCGCGGGCGTCGCCGCCATGGCGTTGCCCAGCACCCTGAGCCCGGTCCCGGCATCGAGGATCAGCCGGTGCGGGCCGCAGCGCACCTCCACGCACGGCGTGTTGCCGCCGAAGCGACGCGTCGCCGGGCCCGGGCAAGCGACCGTGCCGCGCACGCCCCAGAGCTTGACACGGAACTCGTCGCGATCGGCCATCCCGCCCCGCCTCCGACCGAGGATGCGGGCAAAAGGGTCCGCGCGCAACCGCGCCACCGTTAAGGCTCCGTTCACCCGAGGCTGGCATGGTGCGGAGCCGGAGGCCGCACGGTCTCCGACAGCTCGAGCCCTCGATTCGGAGCCCGCCCATGCGCAAAACGATCACCCTCCTCTTCCTCGGCTGTCTCGCCCTCGCCGGCGGTGCCCGCGCCGCCACCGCGACCGGCTCGCTCGCGGTCACGGTCGAGGTCGTCGCCACTTGCCGTGTCGGCGCCTCGTCCCTCGACTTCGGCGTTTACGGAGCCGGACAGACCGCCGATCTTCGCGCGCAAGGCACGATCGCCTACGAGAACTGCACCGCGAGCTCGCTCAGGATCTCGCTCGATGGCGGATCGAGCGGGAACCCGAACGGCCGAACGCTCACGAACGCCGCGGGGAACCGCCTCGCCTATCAGCTCTACCGCGACAGCGCGCGCACCCGGGTCTGGGGCTCGGGCGCCAACGCCCTCAGTTTCACCCCGACGAGCGCGAGCGGCACCGTGCCGGTCTACGGCACCATTCCCGGTGGGCAGTCGGTCCCCCTCGGCCGCTACAGCGACACGGTGGTGGTCACGATCGAGTTCTGAGCCCGCGGCCGGACGCGCGTTCCGCTGCCGTCGTCGGGCGAGCGACGACCGCGGCGCGGCCGTTCCCGTGCGCGCCGGCGCGACGCACCGGTTCGGCCCGGCGACCGCGTTTTCCTCTCCGTTCTGCGGTGCGCGGGCCGGGTGCGGCTCGGGCCCCCGCGGTCGAGGTCCGCGCATCGGCCGCGGTCGACACGCTTCCGCGCGAAGCGGTGAACGCGTTCGGGACGAACCCCGCGCCGGGCCGGTCGCGGTCGATCGAAGGAAGACCGGCGGCGCGGCGCCGGGGCGGGAGCGCCGGAGCTCGGGAGACGCCCGCGGACGCGGCTCGGAAGCGGGCCGCGGCGGGTGTGCGCGCTCTCCGGCGTCGGCGCGATCGACCGTGCGCGGGCTCGTCCCGGCGTCCTTTCGGCTCCCGGGCGCGGTCGGCGCGGGGGCCGCGGTCGCGTTCAGGAAGCCCGCGCGAGCCGCCGCGGCGGGCCCGGCACGCGCACGGCGCGCTCGGCCAGGAACGCCGTGACCTCCTGTTCGGGCATCGGGCGCGCGAAGTAATAGCCTTGTGCCTCGTCGCAGCCCAACGTCTCGAGGAACCGGCGTTGGGTCTCGTTCTCCACGCCCTCGGCGACCACCCGCAGATCGAAGGTGCGGGCGAGACCGACGATCGTGCGCACGATCGCCTCGTCGACGGGATCGCGGCCGAGCTCGCGCAAGAAGGACTTGTCGATCTTGATCCGGTCGACCGGCAAGCGCTTGAGGGAGGCGAGCGACGAATAGCCGGTGCCGAAATCGTCGATCGCGAGGCTCACGCCCATCGCGGCGACCTCGTCGAGGCAGCGCCGGATGGCGATCTGGCTCGGGTCGACGAACAGGCTCTCGGTGACCTCGAGCTCGAGGAGATGCGGCGGGACGCCGTTCTCGATCAACAGCCGGCGCAACAGCTGCGGCAGCTCGCGCTGACGCAGCTGGGCCGCCGAGACGTTGACGGCGATGCGCACCGCCCAGCCGCGTTCGAGCCAGCGGCGGGCGGCGGCCAGGGCCTCTTTGAGGATCCAGGCGCCGATCGGCCGGATGAGGCCGTTGCTTTCGGCCACCGGCACGAATTCGATCGGCGGGATCGTGCCGCGTTCGGGATGGCGCCAGCGGATGAGGGCCTCGCAGGCGACCACGGCGCC
>JANXAZ010000042.1 GCA_025062095.1 Geminicoccaceae bacterium | reverse complement strand
AAATCCCGCCCCCGCAACCAACCCCGAAACCGGCCCCGCAGCCGCGCTCCCGACCGCAGCACGGGCGCGGACCCGGCCACCGGCCGCCCCCGGCGCCGCGGCCGAGCCTCCGACCGGCACGCCGGCCTAATCGCCCCACGCCCGCTTCGCCCAATCGAGCAGACGTTCCTCCCGCTCTGCGATCGCCTTTTCCGTCCACGGCCGGTTCAGCGCCTCGGCGACCTCCCGGGCGACGAGCAACCCGCTCTTCGCGTAGTCCTCGGCCTTGTCCTGGGGATCGCGATCGCCGAGCCGCTCGTTCGCCCCCTCGGGCAGAAGCAGGGGATTCCCGAGACGATCGACGAGCTCCTCCTGCCGTTCTCGCTCCCGCCGCCCTCGGCTCCGCGGCGAGACGTGCCCGACCGAAGCCTCGGCCCTCCCGCTCCCCCCGCACCTCCTCCGACAAGCCCCAACCCCGCTCCGCGGCCAAATGCCGCTCGTAACGATAAAAGAAATACTGCAGCTCCTCCGTCCAGTCGGGATAAAGATAGCGGCCGCGCAGCCGTTCGACCGCATCCTCGATCGGAAAACTCTTCCCGATCCGCGAAAGCTCCTGTTCGATCGCGGCCGCGGCGAGCTTCTCGTTCCAGGTCCGCCACGCCAAACGTACGAAATCGCCCACCCGCGTGCGCGCATCCTCCCCGTATAACCCGTAGATCCGAAACACCACCCGCTCCCACATCGGCAACAACCGCCGCTCACGCTCCCCGTCGAGGTCGTCGCGAAGCAAGAGCGCCACGGCGAGCAGGCGAGCTTGGCCGATGCGGGTGACCGTGTTCAAGCGGCGATTCTTCCTCAGCGAGTCGCAGGCTCGCGTGACCTCGAGCATCCATTTCGCGCATTCGCGGATCTTCTCCGGTTTCTTCTCCGGTTCCGTCGCGAAATTCAGCAACGTCTTTAGTGCATCCTTCTCTCCCAGAGGCCTGCTCTGGCGTTCTTTCGCTGCGAGCGTGGCGGCGAACCGAAGTGCCTCCGTGTCCATTCCTTGGCGTAAGCCGATGCACTCGTAGATGTCGCCCCAGATTTCGTGCAAATCTTCGATCAAATCCTTGTTGACCTCGGGACCCGTGTCGAATGCCGCGGCCATCAGACTACTCTTGAAACGATCGACATAGGACACCTCCAGGCCCCGACTGTTGAGCACTTCGAACGTCGTGTAGGCCGTCCGCTCGTCCTCGATTTCGTGGATCACGAAGGTCAGGCGATTTTTTAGAAATGCGAGCAAGTCGATCAGCGGCGTATTGCTCCGCGAACGAGTTCGTTTCAAACTCTCGACGAACGCCTTCCAATTCTCGACGAAGTCCTGGCAATCCGAAATGGCACTCAGAATTTCACGGCCGGCCAGCGTTTTGGCTGTGTTGCGGTTCTCGGTTTGTCCGCTTTTCAAGTAATTATGCAAATAATCCTTGCTTTGGTGATTCGTTTCTAACAGGAGCTCGCCGTTGCCGGGTTTCACCAAAAGCTTTTCCAATTCGGCGCGAGCGTCAGCCTCCTCTTGGTTGGAGGATTTATCGAGCGCCTGGGCGATCGCTTTGAGCAGGAGAACGAGCGTCGTGATCCTCTGCTGACCGTCGACGATGTAGCACGTCTGATATTCGTCGCTGCCGATACCTTTTTTCTGCCGGTGTGCACGGATCACAACGGTCGCCATGAAGTGCGCGGGGCGACCGAGAGCATGTTCATTCCTGATATCGTTGAAAAGATTGTTGCGTTGCTTCTGTGCCCGGCTCTAGGCGCGTTGCGATTCGGGAAGACCGAGAAGGCGATTTTCAAAGCGTTTCCCGAACGTAACGTATTCCGGACAGATCGCAGTCTCCAGGGCTCCCGAAACTTTAGGCGGCATCTACGACGGGTCGCTCGTCTACCCGAGGGGCGCGGCGACGGCAACGCTCGCGGCGTCGAGGCTGCGCGGCTCGCGCGCACCACCGGAGAATGCCCGTTTCGGCGCGCCGGCTGTGCGCCGACCCCGGCCGTCGATGCGCGCGCTTCCGGTTCGTGCGTCCGCAACCACATCCCGCAGCGCGCGTTGACGGCCGCGCCGGCGTTTCGTATGGCGAAACGGCATCCGACGATGTCGGAAGGAAAGAGAGACGAGACGCGCTCGTGAGCAGGGCGGATGCGGCCGCCTCGGCCCGCGGCGTCGCGGCCGAAAGCTGGGACGTCGTCGTCCTCGGCAGCGGTGCCGCCGGTCTCACCGCGGCGCTCGCCGCGGCGCTCGCGGGTGCGCGCGCGGTGGTGATCGAACACGCCGAGCGTTTCGGCGGAACGAGCGCGCGCTCCTCGGGGACGCTGTGGATCCCCGGAAACCACCACCTGGGCAGAGAAGCCGAGCGCGATCGCGCGCGGGCGCGGCGTTATCTCGAGGCGCTCGTCGAGGGGCGCGGCGAGCCCGCGCTCCTTGAGGCCTTTCTCCGCCACGGGCCGCGCATGCTCGCCGATCTCGAACGGCGCGCCGGGCTGGCCGTTCGACCCTTTCCCCTCGCCCCCGATTATCGCCAGGAGCTGCCCGGAGCGGCGCTGCGCGGCCGGGCGCTCGAGCCCGCGCCTTTCGACGGCCGCGCGCTCGGGGCCCTGTTCGCGCGGCTCGAGCCGCCTCTGCCCGAACTCCTCCTGGCCGGCGGGACCATGGTCACCCGCGCCGAGGCGCAGCGCCTGTTGCGCGCCCCGCGCGACCTCGCCGACGCGGCCTTCGCGGTGCGGCTCTTCGCCCGGACGGCCTGCGATCGGTTGCACGGGTGGCCGCGCGGGACGCGGCTGGTCATGGGCAACGCGCTCGTCGCCCGGCTCGCGCGGGCGTTCCTGGCACGCGGCGGCACGCTGCGGCTGGGCACGGTCCCCGTCCGCCTGCTGCGCGAGGGCGAGCGCGTCGTCGCGGTGGAGGTGCGCGAGCGCGAGGGCGCGACGCGCCTCCTGCGCGCGCGCCGCGCCGTGATCCTCGCCGGGGGCGGTTTTCCGGCCAGCGCGGCGTGTCGGGAGCGTTTCCTGCCGCGGCCGGTGGCGCCCGGGACCCCCGCGGTGGACGGCGCCGACGGCTCGACCATCGCGCTCGCACGCGCCCTCGGTGCGGCCCTCGCCCCGGTTTCCGAGGATCACGCGCTGTGGTTCCCGAGCTCGCTCGTGCCGCGGGAAGGCGGGGGCTCGGGCGTCTTCCCGCACATCGTCCTCGATCGTCCCAAACCGGGGATGATCGCGGTGGATTCGTGCGGGCGACGGTTCGTCGACGAGGCCTGTTCTTATCACGAGTTCGTTCGCGCGATGTACCGCCGCCATCGCGAAGTTCCCGCGATCCCGGCGCATCTCGTTTGCGACGCGCGCGCTCTCTGGAGCTACGGGCTCGGTGCCGTGCGCCCGCGCGCGCTCTTCGTCGACCGCTGGGTCCGTCGCGGCTATCTCGCGCGCGCCACCACGCTCGACGAGCTCGCCCGGGCGATCGGGGTCGATCCGCGCGGGCTCGCGGAGACGGTGGCGCGCGTCAACCGCTTCGCCGAAAGCGGCGTCGACCCGGACTTCGGCAAGGGGGCCAGCGCTTACGATCGCGCTCACGGCGATCCCGAGCACCGCCCCAATCCCTGCCTCGGTCCTCTGCGCGAGCCGCCTTTTTATGCCGTCGCGCTCTGGCCCACGCCGCTCGCGACCAGCCTCGGACTGCGCATCGACGCGCGGGCGCGCGTCCTCGATGCCGGCGGGCGGCCGATCCCGGGCCTCTACGCCTGCGGCGCCGACGCCCAGCATCTCTTCGCGGGCGAATATCCGGGCCCCGGAGCCCAGCTCGGCCCGGCCATGACCTTCGCCTGGCTGGCCGCGCGCCACGCCCTCGGGCTGGAGCCGGAAGCGGACGAGGCGGACCGCGAACGCGCATGCGCGGAGAAGGAGCGGAGCGGATGAAACGAACGGGCGGAGAGATCATCGCCGAATTCCTCGTGCGCGAGGGCTTCACCCACGTCTTCGGCATCTGCGGGCACGGCAACGTCGGCATGCTCGACGCCCTTTACGCCGTGCGCGACAAGGTCCGGCTCGTCTCGCCGCGCCACGAGCAGACCGCCGCGCACATGGCCGACGGCTTTTTCCGGGTGAGCCATCGGCCGGCCGCCACCTTGACCTCCACCGGCCCCGGTTCGTGCAATCTCGTCATGGCCTTGGCGGTCGCGCAGACCGATTCGTCGGCGGTCTTCGCGATCACCGCGAACGTGCCGACCTCGCAGTTCGATCGCGGGCCCTTCCAGGAGCTCAATCTGCACCACCACGCGGACTTCGTGAACGTGCTGCGGCCGGTGGTCAAAAGGAGCTTCCAGCCGCAACGGCCGGAGATGCTGCCGCGCGTGCTGCGCCAGGCGGCGGCGATCATGAAGAGCGGCAGGCCCGGCCCGGTGAACGTCGACGTCCCTTACGATCTCTTCGTGGAGACGACCGACGCCGCGGACGAGCCGACCACCGCGCCCTTCGGCAGCCGCAGGCCCGGGGGTTCCCCCGAGGACGTGGCTCGGGCTCTCGATCTCGTTCTCGCGGCCGAACGGCCGGTGGTGTTCATCGGCCACGGCGTCGTGCTCTCCGAGGCCTCGGCCGAGCTCACCTCTTTCGTCCGCCGGCTTCGGCTGCCCGTGACGAGCTCGCCCAACGGCATGGGCGCGCTCGATATGCGCGATCCGCTCTCGTTGGGCTTCATCGGCCGCAACGGGGCCTATCCCGCCAACCAGGCCGGGCGGCACGCCGATCTCGTCCTGGCGTTGGGCGCGCGCTTCGACGATCGCTCCGCTTCCTCCTGGATTCCCGGTTATTCCTGGAACATCCCGCCCGCCAAGCTGATTCAGGTGGACATCGACCACGCCGAGCTCGGCCGCAACTATCCCGCAGAGCTCGCGATCTGCGCCGACGTGCGCACGTTTCTGCGCCAGCTCTTGGCCGAACTCGATGCGCGCGGGATCGGTTCCGAGCCGCGCCTGCGCCCCTGGCACGAGCGCATCGCCCGCTGGCGCGCAGAGTGGGAAGCTTTCGTGCGGCCGGGGTTCGAAGCGCACACGAGCCCCCTGCGCCCGGAACGGATCGTCGCCGACTGCCGCAAGGTCTTGCCCGACGACGCGATCATCGCGCTCGATTCCGGGGTCCACCACAACTGGTTCATGCAGTTCTGGGAGGCCCGTCGACCCCAGACGATGCTCAACACCTGGGGGTTTTCGGGGATGGGCTTCGGCCCGAGCGCGATTTTGGGCGCCAAGCTCGCGCGTCCCGAGCGGGTGTGCGTCTCGGTGTGCGGAGACGGCGGCTTCACCATGGTCCCGCACGTGCTCTGCACCGCCGTCGAATACGAGATTCCCGTGGTCTGGGTGGTCTGGAACAATTTCTCCTGGGCGGCCATTCGGGATCTGCAATACGCCTATTTCGGCGGACGCGAGATCGGCACGGCGTTTCGCCGCGGGGCCAACGGCGAACCCTACAATCCCGATTTCGCGGCTTGGGCGCGCGCCGCCGGGGTGGACGGCTACACCGTGACGCGCTCGCAGGACTTCGCCGAGGTGCTGGCGACCGCGATCCGCAACGAGCGGCCGGCGCTTCTCGACGTCCACGTCGACGCCGAGGTGCGACCGCCTTCTACCGGGGCCTGGCAGCTTCCCCCGATCCCGCCCAAAGAGCCGGTCTTCGGACGTCGCTTCCGCCCCGGTATCGATCCCGAAACCTGAGCTCGCTTCGAGTCGGAGGAGTTCGCCGTGCAGCGCATCGCCGGAGCCGTGATCCGCAACCTCGCCGAAGAGCCCTGGCAGGAGTTCCCGGGTCATTACGGGGGCGCGCTTTCGAAAGCGCTCGTGCGGCCCGAAACGGTGGGCTCGCGCCGGATCGACTATCGGATCTCCAGCTATCGTCCGATGGCCAAGGTGGCCCCGCACGCGCATCGCGTGCAGGAACAGATCTACCACGTGCTCGAGGGCGAGGGGTTGCTCGAGATCGAAGGCGAACGCGTAATCGTGCGCCGCCACGACATCGTTTACCTGCCACCCGGCGTGCGCCACGCGATCGAGAACACGGGGCTCGGCGATCTCGTCTTTCTCGTCGTGACGAGCCCGGCCGAAGACGAAGAGCCGCGGTGAGCGGGACGAGCGCGGAGGCACGGCGCGGAGGGAAGACGTGCGCGCGCGCGGCGGGCGCCGGCGGCACCATCCAATCGCTCGCGCGCGCAGCCGCGCTCCTCGAGGCCGTGGCTCGGCGACCGGAGGGGGCACCTTTGGGCGAGCTCGCGGCGGCGGCGGGCCTGCACACGAGCACGGCCTTTCACCTTTTGCGCACCCTGGTCGGGCTCGGCTATCTCGACCAGGACCCCGAGAGCCGGCTCTACCGCATCGGCTCGCGATTGTTCGCGCTGGCCGCAGCGGCGCTCGACGAGGCCCGACTGGTCGCCGCGGCCGGCCCGATCCTCGAGCGGCTGGCGCGGGCGACGGGCGCCACCGTGCATCTCGCCGTGCGCAGCCACACCGAGATCGTCGTCGTCGCCCGCGCCCAGCCCCCGGGGCTGTTGCAGCTCGCCGAGCGGCCGGGAGGAACCCGTCCGGCGCACGCCACCGCGATCGGCAAGATCCTGCTCGCCGCTCTGCCCGAAGACGAGCGCGAAGAGCTCGCCCGGCACCTCGAGCTCCGCCGCTTCACGCCCGGCACGATCGTCGAGCCCGCGCGGCTGCTCGCGGAACTCGCGGAAGTCGCGGCCTCCGGGGTGGCCTTCGATCGGGGCGAGCTCGACCCCGAGATCCGCTGCGCGGCGGTGGGGGTTTTCGACTTCGCCGGCCGCTGCGTCGCCGCGCTCGGTCTTTCCGGTCCCGTTTTCCGTCTCGACGAAGAGACCCTGCGCGCGCTCGTGCCCGCCCTTCGCGCGGGAGCGGAGGAGCTCTCGCGCCTTCTCGGTCACTCCGCGGCGAGCCGTCCGCCCGCGCGTTCGGGGCCCCACGCCCCTTCGTCTCCGTCCAGCGGCGCGAAGCCGGGGCGCGCGGGGTCGGCGAGGAGCTCGGCCACCACCGCCCGGAGTTCGCCCGCCACCGCCGCGGCCGCGGCCGTACGGCGGTCGGGCGGCAAGAGGTAGAGGAAGTTCGGGCGACGCAGCCGGGCGTCGCGCACCGAGAGCGCGCGCCAGCGATGCGCGCGGCTGCCTTCGGCGAGGATCGCGCCCATGGGCTTGATCGTCGCCCCCATGCCGGCGGCGACACAGGCCATGAGGAGCGAAAGCGAATCGATCTCGGCGATCACCTCGAGCCGGAGGCCGCGGCGCTCGAGTTCGGCCGTCACCCGCTGGCGCAAGCCGTGGCGCGCGGTGGGCAGGATCATCGGCAGGCGGGCGACCTCGGCGAGGGCGAGGCTCGTGCGGCCGCGCGGTACCAGACGGCTGTCGCGCGGGACGATCACGAACAGCTCCTCCTCGAACAAAGGCTCGATCACGAGATCGGGCGCGAGGCCGGGGGCGAAGAGGATCGCGATGTCGAGCTGGCCCAGCCGCAACAATTGCTCGATGTGCCCGCTCATCCCCTCGACGACGTTCAACAGGATCCCCGGATAGCGCTCGCGCACGCGGCGCACGAGCGACAGCCCGAGCGCGGCGACGGTCGTCGCCGCCAGACCGACGCTGACCATGCCCTGAATCGCCCGCGATCCGCCGCGCGCCACGGCCACGCTCTGCTCCGCGAGGCGGAGCAGGAACACCGCGTGATGGTAGAGCGCGAGGCCGTTCTCGGTCGGGACCACCCCGTGCGGGGTGCGGACGAGGAGCGCGGTGCCCACGAGCTCCTCGAGCTTGGCGAGCTGGGCGCTGAGGGCCGGCTGGGCGACGTTGAGCTCGCGCGCGGCACGGGAGAGCGAGCCGCATTCGACGATCCGCGTGAAATAGCGCAGTTGGCGGAGGTTCATCGGACGTCCCCGAGGTGCATTCCGGGGGTATAAGAAAACGCGATGGCTCGTCCCGCCAAATCCTATTTGGCGGCGTCCCGCGTCATGGCTAGCTTGTCGTTCCGGCGAGGAACGGACGGCCGCGTGCGTGAGGGCCGTCGCGAGCGAGCAGGGAGGCGAAAGCGATGGCGGCGAAGACGAACGCTCGCGAACTCCGGTCGGGTCCTACCCGGCGGGGTGCGATGCTGGGCGGGGCCGCGGTGATGGCGGCGGGGACCCTCGGGTTTCCGGCGATCCTGCGCGCCCGGACGGAGGCGCTCAGGCTCGGACATCTCACCCCGCGGACCGGCTTTTTGGGAGCCCTGGGCGAGTACGCCGTGCTCGGCCTCAGAATGGCCGAGGAAGAGATCAACGCGGCGGGAGGGGTCCTGGGGCGCAGGCTCGAGATCCTCTCCGAGGACTCGATCAACCCCGACACCGCGGCGACCAAGGCCACCCGGATGTTGGAGCGCGACGACGTCGCCTTCCTCTGGGGCGAGATCAGCTCCGCTTCGGCGCTCGCGATCGCGCAAGTGGCGGCGCGCGCGAAACGCTTGTTCGTGGCCGTGGGCCCGCGCTCGGACGTGCTGCGCGGCAAGAACTGCAATCGTTACATGTTCTGTACCGACATCCCGAACACGGTCATGGTGAACGCGGTCGGCCGGGCGCTGTTGCGCCAGGGCATGGTCAAAGGAAAGAAGTACTTCACCGTGACCTCGGATTACGTCTTCGGCCACGATCTGTTGCGTGCCGCCAAGGCCTTCTTCGCAGCGCATGGCGCCCTTCACATCGGCGACGAGCTCGTGGCCACCGATGTCACCGATTTCAGCCCTTATCTTCTGAAAGCACGCCAAGCGCGTCCCGATATCGTCTGTCTCAACCTCGCGGGCAACCAAGTCACCAATTTCGTCAAGCAATACGCCGAGTTCGGCCTGCCGTTCCCGACCGTGGGCTTCAACCTCAATACCGCCGACGCCTGGGCCGCCGGGCCGGGCAATCTCTCGGGGACCTGGCCCACGGTCTGGTATCACACGCTCGCGACTCCGGGCTCGCAGGCTTTCGTTGCCGCCTTCACCAAAAAATACGGCAAGCCGCCCGAGAACCACGCCTGGATCACCTATGTAGTGCTCAAAATCCTCGTGCGGGCGATGGAGGAGACGAAGTCGACGGACAGCGAGAAGCTGATCGAGTACTTCGAGAAGGGACCGCGTTTCGACATCCTCAAGAAACGAGAGGCCTACTTCCGTTCCTGGGATCACCAGCTGATCCAGGAAGCCTATCCCTTCTCGGTCAAACCGGCTGACAAGATGAAGGACAAGTGGGATCTCATGGAGCTCGGCCCGGCCGTGCCGGCCGAAGACGAGCCGCTCGAGATCATCTACCCGAGTCGCGAACAGAACACCTGCGTGCTCTGAAGGCTGGATCATTCGTCGAGGCGTCGGCGCGGCGCACGTGGGCGAGCGAGGGATGGAGTTCGTCTTTCTCCTCGAGCAGATCGTCAACGGCCTGGTCCTCGGTGGCTATTATCTCCTCGTGGCCATGGGTCTGGCCCTGATCTTCTCCGTGGGCGGAGTCGTCAATCTCGCCCACGGGGCGTTTTATGCCATCGGCGCCTATGCCGCCTACGCGATCGGCGAACACGCCGGGTTCTTCGGCGGCATCCTCGTCTCGCCGATCCTCGTGGCGCTTCTGGGCATGGCCTTCGAGCGCACGATCCTGCGCCGCTTCTACGATGCCGATCCGATCCAGGGGCTTTTGGTCACCTTCGGCTGCGCGATGATCGTCGAGCAGCTGTTGCGCATCGTCTGGGGCGCCGCCCCGATCCCCGTCGCCATGCCGCAAGCCCTCAAAGGGGCGGTTCTCCTGGGGGATTTCCTGTTTTCGCGCTACCGTCTGTTCCTGCTCGCGCTCTGCGCGCTCGTGCTCGCCGGCGTGTGGTGGCTGTTGCATCGCACCGCCTTCGGCAGGGTCGTCCGCGCCGGCATCGAGCGGCCCGACATGGTGGCCGCTCTCGGCATCCACATCGGCCCCTACCGGCTCGCCGTGGTCGCTCTCGGCGTGGGCCTGGCCGCCCTCGCCGGAGCGCTGTTCGCCCCCATCGCCACGGTCCATCCGGCGATGGGAGAAGAGATCCTCACCACCGCCTTCGTCGTCGTGGTCATCGGCGGGCTCGGCAGCTTCTGGGGCGTGGTGCTCGCGGCGGCGCTCGTCGGCGTCACCCGCGGCACGACCATCCATTTCGTCCCGGCGGCGGGCGAAGCGGCGATGTACGTCCTCATGTTCCTGGTCTTGTTGCTCCGCCCGCGCGGCTTGTTGGGCGAGCGGATCGGGCGCTTCGAATGAGCGCCGAGGCCGTCGTTCTGCCCGCATCGAGGGAGGTGGCCGCGCTCGCGCCTTCCCGGGTCCGGCCGCTTCTCGTCGCCGCTGTCGCCCTCGTCCTGCTGCCCCTCGCGATGTCCGCGCTCGGGCTCACGCTCGGGAACGCCGCGGTCCTCGTCATCCTCGCGATGGCCGCGATGGGGCTCAACATCCTCGTCGGGTGGACGGGCCTGGTCTCCTTCGGCCACGCCGCCTGGTTCGGCCTCGGCGCCTATCTCGCCGCGCTCGTCCAGCTGCACCTGTGGCCGGGAGACGTCCTCGTGCCGGTGGCGAGCGCGGTGGTCGGGGCGAGCCTTTCGGCCGCCGCCGCCGGCTTTTTGCTGCTGCGCCGACGCGGCGTGTATTTCTCCTTGATGACTCTCGCCCTGAGCGCGCTCGCCTTCACCGTCGCCTTCCGCTGGACCGAGGTGACCGGCGGCGAGGACGGTCTCGGCGGCTTCGAGCGCGGATCCCTGGGGCCCGTGAGCCTCGACGATCCGCTCGCTTGGTACGTGCTCGTCGCGCTCGCGGGTTTCTGCGTGCTCTGGTTCTGCCTCAGGCTCGCGCGCTCGCCCGTCGGCCACGTGCTCGTCGCCATCCGCGAGCGGCACGAGCGCGTGGCTTTCCAAGGCTATCCGGTCGATCGCTATCGACTGCTCGCCTTCGTCCTGTCGGCTGCGATCACGGCGCTCGCGGGGGCGCTCTCGGCCTTCCAGCACTATCTCGTCACCGCCGAAACGGTATCCGTGGGCTTCTCGGGCGAACTCTTGGCGATGGTGGTCATCGGCGGCATGCACCATTTCCTCGGGCCCGCTCTCGGCGCCGTCTTCTACGTGCTCTTCCGCGAGTTGCTCTCGATCTGGACCGAGAACTGGCTGTTGTGGTTCGGTCTCGTCTTCGTGGCCTTCGTCCTCTTCTCTCCCGAGGGCCTCGCCGGCATCGGCCAGCGGCTGCGCAGCCGCTTCTTCCCCGCGCCCGTGCGCGCGGCGGCGATGGACGGGCGACGGATCCACCGCGGGCTCGCCGTGCCCTCCTTTCTCGTGCGGCCGCGACACGCACGGACGATCCTCGAGGTCGAAGGAGCGAGCAAGCGTTTCGGGGGCATCCGCGCGGTGGATGGGGTCTCCCTCGAGGTCCGCGGCGACGAGATCCACGCCCTCATCGGTCCCAACGGGGCCGGCAAGACCACGCTTTTCGATCTCGTCTCCGGTCGCCTCGCACCCGATGCGGGCATCGTCCGCCTCCAGGGGCGCGCGATCACGGCCTTCTCTCCGGACGCGGTGTGTCGGGCGGGGATCGCGCGGTCCTTCCAGATCACCCGGCTCTTCCCGCGCCTTTCGGTGTACGAGAACCTGCGCCTGTCCGTCCAAGCCCGCCATCCGGCGCGCTTCTCGCTCCTGCGCGACGTCGCCGACATCGCCGAGATCCACGAAGAGACGCGGGCGCTCGTGCGCTGGCTCGGCCTCGAGGGCGTGGAAGAAGCGGCGGCGGGCGATCTGTCCTACGGCGGCCAACGCCTGGTCGATCTCGGCATCGCTCTCGCGAGCGCGCCCGCGCTCCTGCTCCTCGACGAACCCTTCGCCGGGCTCGCCGCCGCGGAACGCGAGCGGGTGGCGGGCATCGTGGCGGAGCTCGGCCGCGTCCTCCCGGTTCTCGTCGTCGAGCACGACCTCGACCGCGTGCTCGCCCTCGCCCGTCGCGTCACGGTGATGAACGAAGGCCGCGTGCTCGTGACCGGCACGCCCGAGGAGGTGCGCAACGATCCGCGGGTCCAGGCGATTTACACCGGCTCCGGCGAGTATCGGTCGCGGCCGTGCGCGCGCGCCGCCTCCTCCGGCGGGCCGGTTCTTCTCGAGGCCCGCGGGGTGCGCGCCTTTTACGGCAACAGCCTGATCCTCGACGGGGTCGATCTCGCCCTGCACGAAGGCGAGATCGTCGCCGTGCTGGGACGCAACGGCGCCGGCAAGTCGACCCTGCTCAAGACGATCGCGGGTCTTCTTCCGGCGCGCGAGGGCTCGATCCGCTTCGCCGGGCGCGAGCTGCGGGATCTGCCCGCGCCCGAGATCGCGCGGCTCGGGATCGGCTACGTGCCCCAGGGGCGCGGTCTGTTTCCGGGCATGAGCGTCCGCCACAACCTCGAGCTCGGTCGGCTCGCGCGCCCGCACGCGGGCGAGACCGGAGCGGTCTGGCGCGAGGAGGAGGTCCTCGCTCTGTTCCCGCGGCTGCGGGAGCGATGGGACACGCCCGCGGACTATCTCTCCGGGGGCGAGCAACAGATGGTGGCCATCGCGCGGGCGCTCTCGGGCGACGTGCGCCTGCTGCTCCTCGACGAGCCCTTCGAGGGCCTGGCCCCGGCGGTGGTCGAGGAGCTCGTCGGTATCGTCGACGGCCTGCGCGATCGGGTCGCGATCCTCCTCGTCGACCACGACCTCGATCACGCCCTGGCCCTGGCCGATCGCGTGCTCGTGCTCGAGCGCGGCCGGGTGCTCTACAGCGGTCCGGCGCGACCGCTCGTCGACGACCTCGCCCTCAGGCGCAAGATCTTGTGGTTGTGAGTTCGCCAAGCGGAGCGCGTCCCGTGACCGCACCACCGAATACGCATCTCGCGCGCGGTTCTCCGGTCGAGCATCCGCTCGTGATCGCGGGGGAGAGGCGCCCGGGCGAGGGCCCTCCCGTCCTCGTGCTCGATCGTTTCCTCCTCGAGCCGTGGGCGATCGTGCGCACGGCCGGGCCGGCTCAATGCGAACAAGCGCTCGCGCGCGCGCACGCGGCGGTCCGCGCGGGTGCCCCTTCGCCCTTCGAGCGCGGTCGCATCCTCGCCCGGGCGGCGCGGTTGCTCGAGGAACGCGCACCCGCGTTCGTCGCCGCCATGCAGGCCGAGGCCGGGTTCACCCGAGCGGACGCCGAAGGCGAGGTGCGGCGAGCGGTCCAGACGCTCGCTCTTTCGGGCGAGGAAGCGCGCCGGCTCACGGGCGAGATGCTGGCGCTCGAGGGCGCTCCCGGCCAAGAGGGGCGGCTCGGCTTCACGATCCGCGTGCCGGTGGGCGTGGTGCTCGCGATCACACCCTTCAACGCTCCGTTGAACACGGTCGCGCACAAGATCGCTCCCGCTTTCGCCGCCGGCAACGCGGTGGTCCTCAAGCCCTCTTCCAGCACTCCCGTCACCGCGCTGCTCCTGGCCGAGCTCCTGCTCGATGCCGGCCTGCCGCCCCCGTTTCTGTCCGTGCTCTGTCTGTCCGGAGAAGCCGCGCTCGGGCTCGTGGAGGACCCGCGGGTGCGCTTCGTGGCTTTCACCGGCTCCACCGCCACCGGCCTCGCCATCCAACGCCGCGCCGGCTTGAAGCGCACGCAGATGGAGCTCGGCTCCATCGCCTTCACGATCCTCTGTGCCGACGCCGATCTCGACGCGGCGCTGCCCAAGATCGTCAACGCCGCCTACCGCAAGGCCGGCCAGGTGTGCACCTCGATCCAGGTCCTGCTCGTCGAGGAACCGATCCTGCGCACGGTCGAAGAGCGCCTCGCCGAGCGGGTGCGCGCTCTGGCCTACGGCGATCCCCGCGCCCCCGGCACGGTCGTGGGTCCCTTGATCGCGGAAAGCGAAGCGCGTCGGGTCGAGAGCTGGATCGCCGAAGCCGTGGCCCAGGGCGCGCGGCTGCTCGCGGGCGGCGGCCGCCGGGGTCCGGTGGTGGCCCCGACCCTCCTCGCCGATGTCCGGCCCGAGATGCGGGTGATGCGCGAGGAGGTGTTCGGTCCCGTGCTCTGCCTGGTTCCCTTCGCGCATCTGGGCGAGGCGATCGAGCGCGTGAACGCCACTCCTTACGGTCTCGCCACCGGGATCTTCACCGACAGCCTCGACCGCGCGCTCGTCGCGGCGCGGGGGCTGGAGGTCGGCGCCGTGCACGTCAACGAGACCTCGAGTTCGCGGGTCGATCTCATGCCCTACGGCGGCTGCAAGGCGTCCGGTTTCGGCCGCGAGGGGCCGCGCTACGCGATCCGCGAGATGAGCGAGGAGCGGGTGGTGACCATCGCACCGTCGCGGAGGCGCCGTGGGGATGCCTGACGACCCCGACTTCTCGGCCGCGACCCGAGAGGTCTGGGACGTGATCGTGGTCGGCGGCGGCAACGCCGGGATCTGCGCCGCTCTCGAGGCGGTCGAGCGCGGGGCGAAGGTCCTCGTCCTCGAAGCCGCCCCCGAGCCTTGGCGCGGCGGCAACTCGCGCCACACGCGCAACATCCGCCTGGCCCACGAGGGGCCGGTCGGCCCGCTCGAAGGCTCGTACGGGGAAGAGGAGTTTTTCTCCGATCTGCTCGCGGTGACCAAGGGCAAGACCGACGAGAAGCTCGCGCGGCTGGTCATCCGTCGCTCGGCGGCGTGTCTCGCCTGGATGAGTGCGCAAGGCGCGGCCTTCCAGCCGTCGCTCACCGGCACCCTTTCGCTTTCGCGCACCAACGCCTTCTTCTTGGGCGGTGGCAAGGCGCTCCTCAACGCCTATTACAACCGCGCCCGCGATCTCGGGGTCGCGGTCCTCTACGAGACCCCGGTGCGCCACGTGGCGATCGAACGGGGGCGCTTCCGGGCGGTCGAGATCGAGCGAGAAGGGCGCAGAGCCGCGATCGCCGGCCGGGCGGTCGTGCTCGCCGCCGGCGGCTTCGAGGCCGATCTCGACGAGCTCGAGCGGGGTTGGGGCCCGGCCGCGCGGAACTTTCTCGTCCGCGGCACGCCTTACAACCGAGGCGAGGTCCTGCACGATCTCTTGGCGCAAGGGGCGCGCGCGGTGGGCGATCCCACCCAGTGTCACTGCGTGGCCGTCGACGGTCGCGCACCGAAATTCGACGGTGGCATCGTCACCCGGATCGACTGCGTGCCCTTCGGGATCGTCGTGAACCGCGCCGGCGAACGCTTCTACGACGAGGGCGAGGACATCTGGCCGAAACGCTACGCGATCTGGGGTCGGCTCGTGGCGCTGCAACCCGATCAGATCGCCTATGCCATCGTCGACGCACAGGCGCGCGAGCTCTTCATGCCCTCGATCTATCCGCCGATCCGGGCGGCGACGATCGAAGAGCTCGCGCGAAAGCTCGACCTGCCGGTGGAACGACTCGCGGACACGGTCGCTCGCTTCAACGCCGCCTGTCGTCCGGGGCGCTTTCATCCGACCGAGCGGGACGGACTGAGCACCGAGGGCCTCGAGCCGCCCAAGAGCAACTGGGCGCGGCCGCTCCGCGTTCCGCCCTTCGAGGCCTATCCTCTGCGACCCGGCGTGACTTTCACCTATCTCGGCCTCGCCGTGGACGAGCGGGCGCGCGTGCTCGGCCCCGAGGGTCCGTTCGAGGGCGTGTTCGCGGCGGGGGAGATCATGGCCGGGTCGATCCTGGGCGAGGGCTATCTCGCCGGCTTCGGGATGACCATCGGTACGGTGTTCGGAAGGATCGCCGGAGCGGAGGCGGCAGGTGCACGGTCCTGAGCTCGATCGTCTCGTCGCGGAAGCGCGCCGCCAGCTCGAGATCTGCAACGCCTGCCGCTACTGCGAAGGGTATTGCGCGGTCTTTCCGGCCATGACGCTGCACCGGGCGTTTTCCGACGGCACGCTCGTGCAGCTCGCCAATCTCTGTCACGGCTGCCGGGCGTGTTATCACGCCTGCCAATACGCCCCGCCGCACGCTTTCGCCGTGAACCTGCCGCGCGCTCTCGCCGAGCTGCGGGTCGCGAGCTGGGAGAGCCTCGCCCCGCCGGCGGGCCTCGGTCGCTTCGTCCAGCGTCGGGCGGGGGCGACGGTGCTCGCGCTGCTCTCGGCGCTCGCCGGCATGTTCTGGGCGCTCGCGAGTCTGCGGCCTCCGAGCGGTACGGGATTTTACGCCCATCTCTCGCACGGCGCGATGGTGGCGATCTTTCTTCCCGCCTTCCTTCTCCCGCTCGCACTTCTCGCCCGGGCGCTGCGGGACTTCTGGCGGCTGGTGGGCGGGGGCCGGGTGCGGTTGCGCCACCTCCGCGTCGCGCTCGCCGAGGCGGCGAGCCTCGTCCATTTGTCCGGGGGCGGGCAAGGCGGTTGCCAGTTCGAGAAGGGCGACCGACCGTCGCAGGCGCGGCGCTTCGCCCATCAGCTCGTTTTTTGGGGTTTTGTCGCGTGCTTCGCCTCGACCACGAGCGCGACGATCATGCACTACGCGCTCGATTGGCCGGCACCTTACGATTTCTGGACCCCGCCGAAGCTGCTCGGGGTGCCGGGCGGAGTGCTGATGGTGGTGGGCGGGATCGTGCTCGCGAGCCTCGCGCGGCGCGCCGATCCCGAGCTCGGCTCGCCCGCGCATCGCGGCGGCGAGGCGGCCTTCCGCGTCCTCCTCGTGAGCGTACCGGCCAGCGGCCTGCTCTTGTGGGCGGCCGCGGACACGGTTCTCCAGGCGCCGCTTCTCGCCCTGCACCTCGCCACCGTGCTCGCCTTCTTCTTGCTCGCCCCCTATTCGAAAATGGCGCACGCGCCGTTTCGCTTCGCGGCGCTCGTGCGCGCGGCGCAGGAGCGCGAGGCGGCGGGAACGCCGCGCGGAGCGGTTCGCGCATCTTCATAAGTGGAGCTTATCGCACATATAAGTGGACCGAAGAGGGCGGATCTCGATGCTGCGCGTCGGGAGCCCGGGCCCGATGGTCCGCAGAGGGCCGGAGCGGGTCGCTTGACCCGCCACGCTTCCTAGAACTATTCCAACTTGGCCCCGGGACGGGAGCGCGCCGCGGTTGCGGTGGCCTTCCGGGGCCGACCGGTCGGGCGCTGCGGGACGGGAGCCCGCGGGTCGGCCGGTGCTCGGGGCGGGCCGGGTGCCGTCGGGGTGCCGGGCACGCGCCGTCACGCGAGCGAGAGGAGGAGCCGAAGCCGTGACAGCTGCATCTCTCTGCCCCTTCCGAGGTGCCGCAGGGCAGGGCAAGACGGTCCAGGAGTGGTGGCCGAATCTGGTCAACCTCAAGATCCTGCACCAGTTCGCGCCCGCGACCGATCCTTACGGGGAGGATTTCGACTACGCCAAGGAATTCCAGAGCCTCGATTACTGGGCGCTCAAGGAAGATCTCAGGAAGCTCATGACCGAGTCGCAGGACTGGTGGCCTGCCGATTTCGGTCATTACGGTGGTCTGATGATCCGCATGGCCTGGCACGCGGCCGGGACTTATCGGATCTTCGACGGCCGCGGCGGCGCCGGACTCGGCTTGCAGCGCTTCCCGCCGCTCGACAGCTGGCCGGACAACGCCAATCTCGACAAGGCGCGCCGGCTCTTGTGGCCGATCAAGCAGAAGTACGGCCGCAAGATCTCCTGGGCGGATCTCATGATCCTCGCCGGCAACGTCGCCCTCGAATCGATGGGCTTCAAGACCTTCGGCTTCGGCGGCGGTCGGCGGGACGTCTACGAGCCGGACGAATCGATCTATTGGGGTCCCGAGACGACCTGGCTCGCCGACGAGCGCCACCGCGGTCAGCGCCAGCTCGAAGCGCCGCTCGCCGCGGTGCAGATGGGGCTCATCTACGTCAATCCGGAAGGCCCCAACGGCAATCCCGATCCGCTCCTCGCCGCCAAGGAGATCCGCGAGAGCTTCCGGCGGATGGCGATGAACGACGAGGAGACGGTGGCGCTCGTCGCCGGTGGTCACACCTTCGGCAAGACCCACGGCGCCGGTCCCGCCGGTCACGTCGGGCCCGAGCCCGCCGCCGCTCCGCTCGAGCAGATGGGGCTGGGCTGGAAGAGCGGCTTCCGTTCGGGCAAGGGGCCGGATGCGATCACCGGCGGACCGGAGGTGATCTGGACCCGCACGCCCACGCAATGGAGCAACGACTTCTTCGAGATGCTCTTCACCTACGAGTGGGAGCTCGAGAAGAGCCCGGCGGGGGCGTGGCAGTGGGTGGCCAAGAACGCTCCCGAGATCATCCCCGATCCCTTCGATCCGAACAAGAAGCGCAAGCCGACGATGCTCACCACCGATCTCGCGCTGCGCTTCGATCCGATCTACGAGCCGATCTCGCGTCGCTTCTGGAAGAACCCGGACCAGTTCGCCGACGCCTTCGCGCGCGCCTGGTTCAAGCTCACCCACCGCGACATGGGGCCGAAGATCCGCTACCTCGGCCCGGAGGTGCCGAAAGAGGACCTCATCTGGCAGGATCCCATCCCGCCCGTCGATTATCCGCTGGTCGACGAGCACGATGTCGCGGCGCTCGAAAAAGAGATCCTCGGTTGCGGTCTTTCGATCCGCGACCTCGTCTACACGGCGTGGTCGGCGGCCTCGACCTATCGGAACTCGGACAAGCGCGGCGGTGCCAACGGCGCGCGGATCCGCTTGGCGCCGCAGAAGGACTGGGAGGTCAACGAGCCCGAGAACCTCGTCAAGGTGCTCGCCACCCTCGACGAGATCCGGCGCTCCTTCAACGCGCGCCAGAAGAACGGGAAGAAGATCTCGCTCGCGGATACGATCGTGCTCGCCGGCTGCGTCGGCGTGAAGCAGGCGGCGGCCAAGGCCGGCTTCGCGGTCGAGGTGCCCTTCCGGCCCGGGCGCAACGACGCCTCGCAGGAGCAGACGGACGTCGAATCCTTCGCGGTGCTCGAGCCCTGGGCGGACGGCTTCCGCAACTACACCAAGGGCAAGCTCGAGGTGATGCCCGAGCACCTCTTGGTCGACAAGGCCCAGCTCCTGACGCTCAGCGCGCCGGAGATGACCGTGCTCGTCGCGGGCATGCGCGCGCTCGGCGCCACTTACGGAAACAGCGGGCACGGCGTGCTCACCGAACGGCCCGGGGCGCTGACCACCGACTTCTTCACGAACATCCTCGACATGAGCGTCGAGTGGGTGCCGGTGAAGGACGCCTGGAACCTCTACGAGGCCTACGATCGCAAGACCGGGGCGAAGAAGTGGACGGGCACCCGCGTCGATCTCGTCTTCGGCGCCAATGCCCAGCTGCGCGCGATCTGCGAGGTCTACGGGGCGGACGACGCCAAAGAGAAGTTCGTGAAGGATTTCGTGAAGGCGTGGACCAAGGTGATGGAGCTCGATCGCTTCGACCTCCACCACTGAGCCGCGCTCCGGAGCTCGGCCGAACGACCCCGCCGCCCTCCGCGGCGGGGTTTTCTTCGCGACGCGCATCGGCGCGCGCGGAACGCGAACGCACAAAAACCGCGAAGCGGCGACGCGAAAAGCGATCGTACCCGCGACCCCGCTCCGACACCGAGCATAGCGTCCGCGGTCCCGCTCGGCCCTCGGGACGGAGTTCCGGCCGGTAC
>JANXAZ010000041.1 GCA_025062095.1 Geminicoccaceae bacterium | reverse complement strand
CCTACGCTCTCCGGGAGCCTGGCCGCCTCGGTTGGACCAGATCGCATGTTCTTCAACTACACGTTTATACGACCTTTTTTGCGAATGCCCACCGATCGGTTGCAATCCGAACGTGTGCGGAGCCGGACGGCGTTCGGGTCCCGCCCGGTGCACCGCGCTTCCGCCCGCCCCGAGGCTTTGCGCGCGATCCGCGTTCCCCCCGTCTCGCGGCTCGGCTATGCGCGTCCCGCTCGGCTCCGGCCCGGCCGCCCGGACCCGGGGCCGCATCGGCGCCAACAAGACGAGAGGTCGCGCACGAACATGGGGAAAGCCCTATGACAAAGCTCAACCGTCAGTGGCGTCTCGTGCGCCTCGTCGAGGGCATGCCCAGCCTCGATGACTGGCGGCTCGAAGACCGTCCCGCCCCCGAACCCGAGCCCGGCAGCTTCCTCGCCCGCGCGCTCTTCCTCGACGTGGCGCCGTACATGCGGGCGCGGATCGCACCCGTGCGGAACTACGCCCCCGGCGTGCGCCCAGGGGAGGTCATGATCGGTGGCGCCGTCGCGCGCATCGTCGCCAGCCGCGCGCCGGGCTGGAAGGAGGGCGATCTCGTGGTCACCGACTTCGGCTTCGGCTGGCAGGAATACGCGCTGCTGCGCCCCGAGGCGGTGCGCCGGGTCGATCCCGCCCTCGGCCCGCCCGAAGCCTTCCTCGACGTGCTCGGGCTCAACGGCGCCACCGCCTGGTTCGCGCTCTTCGAGACCGGGGCGCTGCGACCCGGCGATCGGGTCCTGATCTCCGCCGCGGCGGGCTCGGTGGGCCAGCTCGCCGGCCAGCTCGCCCGCATCGCCGGTGCCGTCCCCTTCGCCGTCGCCTCGACCTCGGCGAAGCTCGCCTGGTGCCGCGAGCTCGGCTTCGAGGGCGGTATCGCCCACCGCGAGACCCCCGATCTCGCGAACGCCCTGCGCGCGCTCGTGCCGGAGGGCGTCGATCTCTTCTTCGACAACACCGCCGGCCCGATCCACGACGCGGTGCTGCAGAACCTCGCACCGCGCGCGCGCGTCGTGCTCGTGGGCACGGTGAGCCTCGCCGACCGCCTGGGCAGGCCCGATATCGGTCCGCGCTTTTTCCGCGAGATCCTGGTCGCCCGCGCCCGCATCGAGGGCTTCTTGGTGCTCGACTTCGAAAAGCGCTGGCCCGAAGCCTGGGCCCGGCTCGCGGATCTCCTGCGCAGCGGGCGGATCCGTACGCGCTACGACGTCCTCGACGGCCTCGAGCGCATGCCCGAAGCCTTCTTGCGCGTCCTGCGCGGGGAAAATCTGGGCAAGCAGCTCGTGCGCCTCGCCTCCTGACGGCTTCCGCCGCCCGTCCCGGCGATCAGAGGTGGATCGGCTTCGCCCAGGCGGCGAGCGCCGCCTCCTTGACCGCTTCTTCGAGCGTGGGATGGGGATGGCAGGTGCGGGCGATGTCCTCGGCCGTGGCGCCGAACTCCATGGCGAGCGCGAGTTCGGCGATCATCGTCCCGGCCTCGGGTCCGATGACGTGACAGCCGAGCAGCCGATCGGTCTCGGCATCGGCCAGGATTTTCACGAATCCCTCGTTCGCGCCGATGGTGCGCGCGCGGCTGTTGGCGGCGAAGGGGAACTTGCCGACCTTGTAGGCGCGTCCTTCGGCCTTGAGTTGCTCTTCGGTCTTGCCCACCGCGGCGACCTCGGGACGGGTGTAGATCACGCTCGGGACCCGATCGTAATCGTGCTGGGGTTTCTGCCCGGCGATGAGCTCGATGCAGTGGATCCCGTCCTCTTCCGCCTTGTGGGCGAGCATCGGGCCCTCGATGACGTCCCCGATCGCCCAGATCCCGGGCACGCTCGTGCGGAAATGACCGTCGGTGCGGATCCGCCCCCGCTCGTCCGAGGTCAGGCCGAGCTCGGCCGCGCCCAGCCCCTCGGTGTAAGGACGGCGGCCGATCGCCACGAGCACGACCTCGGCGACGAGCCTTTCGGGCGGGCCTCCCGCCACCGGCTCGACCACGACCGCGACCCCCTCCTCCGTCGTCTCCGCCTCCACGACCTTCCTGCCCAGCCGGAAGACCATTCCCTGGCGCGCGAGCGCCCGTTGGAGCTCGCGTGCGAGCTCGGCGTCCATGCCCGGGGTGATGCGGTCGAGGAACTCGACCACCGTCACTTCGGCGCCCAGGCGCCGCCACACCGTGCCGAGCTCGAGGCCGATGTAGCCCGCGCCCACGACCAGGAGCCGACGCGGCACGCGTGCGAGCGCGAGCGCCCCGGTGGAAGTCACGATTCGCTCCTCGTCGATCGCCACGCCGTCGAGCGTGGCGGGCTCGGAGCCGGTGGCGATCACGATGTTCTTGGTCGCGAGTTCTCGGCTCGCGCCTTCGGGCGTGGCGACGACGACCCTGCCCGGCCGCGCGATGCGCCCGTGACCGCGCACGAACTCGACCCCGTTCTTCTTGAAGAGGAACTCGATGCCCCTGGTCAGGCCTTCGACGACCTTGTCCTTGTAATCGAGCATCGCCGCGAGATCGAGCTGCGGTTCGCGCGTGCGGATACCGAACCGTTCGAGGCCGTGTCGGGTCTCTTCGTACAGATGCGAGGCGTGCAGGAGCGCCTTGGAGGGGATGCAGCCGACGTTCAGACAGGTGCCGCCGAGGGTGGGGCGTTTTTCGACGCAGGCCACCTTCATCCCGAGCTGTGCCGCTTTGATCGCGGCCACGTAGCCGCCCGGGCCGCCACCGATGACGACGACGTCGTAGACCGGCTCGGACATGAAGAGCGCTCCCAAGCGCGTAATCGGACCGCCCCGCTCCTACCAGCCGGGTGCGGCCGCGTCACCGCGGCACGCCGGCATGTGGGCCGCGCGCTTCCGCGCGCAGGGGCTTCAGGCGGCGCGGTCGCGGCCGAAGCGACGCTCGACGTATTCGGCGACGATCGCCTTGAACTCCTCGGCGATCCGCTCTCCGCGCAAGGTGGCGACCTTCTTGCCGTCGACGAAGACCGGGGCGGCCGGGCTCTCGCCGGTGCCGGGAAGCGAGATGCCGATGTCGGCGTGCTTGCTCTCCCCGGGCCCGTTGACGATGCAGCCCATGACCGCGACGTTGAGCGTCTCCACGCCGGGATAGCGCGTCTTCCAGACCGGCATCTGCTGCGCGAGCCAGCCCTGGATGTCGGCCGCGAGCTTCTGGAAGAAGCTGCTCGTCGTCCGCCCGCAACCCGGACAGGCGGCGACTTGCGGGGCGAAAGAGCGCAGGCCCAGAGACTGCAGGATCTGCTGACAGACCTGGACTTCGAGCGTGCGCGGCTCGCCCGGAGCCGGGGTCAAGGAACAGCGGATCGTGTCGCCGATGCCTTCTTGCAGGAGCAGGGTCAAAGCGGCGGTGGTGGCGACGATCCCCTTCACGCCCATGCCCGCTTCGGTGAGCCCGAGGTGCAAGGCGTACGACGAGCGCCGCGCGAGTTCGCGATAGACCGCGACCATGTCCTGCACCCGGCTCGTCTTGGCCGAGATCACGATGCGATCGGGGGGCAGGCCGATGCGCTCGGCGTGCGCGGCGCTCTCGAGCGCCGAGCGGACGAGCGCCTCGCGCAGCACGGCGTCCGCCGGTTGCGGATCGGGTCGGGCGGCGTTCGCGTCCATGAGCCGCGCGGCGAGGTCCTGATCCAGCGAGCCCCAGTTGACGCCGATCCGCACCGGCCGATCGAAGCGCAGCGCCGCCTCGATCATCTCCTCGAACTGGCGGTCGCGCTTGTCGCCGAAGCCGACGTTGCCGGGATTGATGCGGAACTTGGCCAGACAACGACCGAGCTCGGGAAACGCGCGCAGGAGCCGGTGACCGTTGTAGTGGAAGTCGCCCACCAACGGCAGATCGGAAAAGCCCATGAGATCGAGCCGATCGCGGATGATCGGCACCGCCCGCGCGGCGGCCTCGTTGTTGACGGTGATCCGCACGATCTCGGAGCCGGCGCGCGCGAGCTCGACGATCTGATCGGTGGTGGCGTCGACGTCGGCGGTATCCGTGCTGGTCATCGACTGCACGACGATCGGCGCGCCGCCCCCGATCGTCACCGAGCCCACGCGCACCGCGTGCGTGCGGTGGCGTCGGATCTCCGGCAGAGCGACCACGGTTCGCGGCTCCCGGCTCGTTTCCGAGTTCGGATCAACCGCCGCCGAGGCGGGCCTTGAGCGCTGCCGGGGCCAGCGGGACCTCGCGCAACACCTTGCCGACCTCGCCCAACGGCCCGAGCGAGCGCCCGTCCACGATCACCTCGATCCCTCCCGCGTTCCCGGTCCACAGCGCGAGATCCTCGCGGTCGGGCAAGGCGAGGCGTTCACCGGGCTCGAGCGTGCGGCTGCGCACGTAATCGCGCGAGGCGCTGCGGATCTGGACCCAGGCCGTGTCCTTGGCGACGAGGACGACCCGCGCCTCGCTCCCCCCGCCTTCCCGCGCGGCGCGCGCGGGATCGAGGGCGGCGAGCAACTGGCCGGGAGTGACGGGGGCGGGGGCTTGCGCCGCGACGGGCGCGGGACGTTCCGCGGCCAGGGCGGCGGTCGAATCGCGGCGCGCGAGCGGCACCATGCGGGCGGTCTCGAAGGTCTCCTCGGGTTCGCTCGCCACGAGCCACTCGGGCGGAGCCGGGCGAACGGCCCGCGCGGACGACGCGGCGATCCCGTTGGCGGGCGCACCGGCGGGGACGGTGGTCTGGTCCGTCCGCGCCGAGGCGAGCGCGGCGGGAGCGCGCGGCGGCTCGGGCTGTGCGGTTCCGGCGAGGAGCTCGCCCGCGGTCCGACCGAGCTCGCCCGGAAGCGCGAGCACGCGCGCGAAGAAGGGGTGCTCGCGCCAACCCATGTGCCAGCTGCCGTAGATCAGGCCGGCGAGCAGGATCGAGGCGGCGACGACGAGCCCGCGCGGACCGCGCTCGTCGCGCACCGGCTCGGGGACGGCGAGCTCCGGAGCGGGAGGCGCCCCGTCGAGCTGTTCTTTGACGATCCGGACCACCTCGGCCCCGTCGAAGCCCAGATGATCGGCGTACGAGCGCAGGAAGCCGAGCGCGTAGGGCCGTCCGGGCGTCATCGAGAGATCGCCTTCCTCGAGCGCGAAGAGGTAGGAAGGCTTGATGCGCAGGATCTCGGCGACCGCGTAGAGGTCTTCGCCGCGGGCTTCGCGGGCCTGGCGCAAGGCGGCACCGACGCGGCGCAGCGCCTCTTGGCGCGGGTCGCGAGCATCCACGGTCTCTCGGGCTGCGCGACTGGTCATGGTCGATCCGGGGCGGCGAGGGTGGGCGCGGGGCTGGTTCCAGAAAACCGATAGCAGTTCCGCGGCCTTCCGCCAAATGTCGAGCGGCCTCCGGCGGCTCGACGCGTGCTTCAGGTAGGCAGGCTCTGGCTCGGCGGCAACACCACGGCGTGGTCGCGCGCCCACGCCAGAAGCCGCCCGCGCAGCGATCGCTCGGGCAGCGCGAGCAGACGATCGAGGTAGCGGGCGAGCCTGCCGACGTCGAGCGAGCGCACCATCGCCTTGACCGAGTGGAGCTCGGAAGGCGACACGGAGAGCCGGCGCACCCCGATCCCGACGAGCGCCATCGCCTCGATCGGACGGCTGGCCATCTCTCCGCACACGGTAAGGGGCACGCCCGCCGCCCGACAGCGCTCGACGAGCGCCCGCAAGAACGCGAGGGCGGCCGGCGCGAGGACGTCGTAGCGCTCGGCGAGCGCCGGGTTGCCGCGATCGCAAGCGAACAAGAACTGCAAGAGATCGTTGGTGCCCGCCGAGACGAAGTCGACGCGCGGCAACAAGGCTTCGAGCTGCCAGAAGAGCGCCGGCACCTCGAACATCACCCCGACCTCGAGGGAAGCCGGGGGAGCGCGCCCCAGCGCTCGGAGACGCGCGAGCTCGTGTTCGAGGAGCGCGCGCGCCGCCTCCAGCTCGGCGACTTCGGCGACCATCGGGAACATGAGCGCGAGCGCGCGTCCTTCCGCCGCCGCCAGGAGCGCCCGCAGCTGCTCGCGCAACAGCGCCGGCCGATCGAGACCGACGCGGATCGCGCGCCAGCCCAGAGCCGGATTGTCCTCGGCGGGCATGCGCCAATACGGCAGGTGCTTGTCGCTGCCGATGTCGAGCGTGCGGAAGACGACCCGACGGTCCCCGGCGAGGTCGAGGATGCGCCGGTAGATCTCCGTCTGCTCTTCGACCGAGGGCCACGAGGGACGGGTCATGAAGCCGAGCTCGGTGCGGAAGAGCCCGATCCCGGCCGCACCGGTCTCGGCGAGGGCGGGCAGGTCGGCGAGGAACGCGGCGTTGATCCCGAGCCAGATCTCGATGCCGTCGCGACTGACAGCGGGTTGGTCTTTGAGTGCCGCGAGCTGGCGCCGCCGTTCGTTGCGCGCCTGCACGGTGCGCGCGAAGGCCTGCAGCACGTCCTCGCTCGGACGCAGGAAGACGATCCCGTTCTCGGCGTCGAGGGCGACGGGATCGCCCGGCTCGAAAAGGGTCATCGCCCCTTCCACGCGGCCCACGAGCGGGATGTCGAGGGCGCGGGCGACGATCGTCACGTGCGCGGTCTTCGAGCCCTCCTCGAGGATGATGCCCTTGAGCTTGGTGCGGTCGTATTCGATGAGCTCGGCGGCGGAGAGCGAGCGGGCGACGAGGATGCAATCGTCGGGCACGGCCGCGGGATCGTGCAGCGTGCTGCGGCCGGCCAGATGCAGGAGCAGGCGGTTGGCGAGGTCGTCGAGATCCAACAGCCGCTCCTTGAGCACGGGATCGGCGGCGTGCCCGATGCGCAGCCGCGTCTGTTCTTGCACTCGGCGCACCGCCGCTTCCGCCGAGAGACCGGTGTCGATCGCCTCGCGGATGCGCCTGAGCCAGCCGGTGTCGTCGGCGAACATCCGATAGGCCTCGAGCACCTCGCGGTGCTCGCCGAAGGCGAGATCGGCGCGCGCCAGCATGCGGTCGAGGGAGCGCTTGAGTTCCTCCATCGCCCGATCGAGCCGGGCCCGCTCGACCGCCGGATCGTCGGCCAGGAGCCGGCTGATCTCGATCCGCGGCTCGTGCAGCCAGGCCCGCCCGATCGCCACTCCTTCGACCAGCCGCAGCGCTTCCAGACGTTTGCGCTCGGGTTGGAAACTCCCGAGATCGGTGTAGAGCTCGCGGTCCAGGAGCCCGCCCGAAGCGAACATCTCGGCCAAGACCGAAGCGATGATCTGCATCGCGTCGATCTCGTCCTCGTCGTAGAGACGTCGGGCGGTGTTCTGGATCGTGAGCACGCCCACCACGCGGCCCGAGCGCACGATCGGAACGCCCAGGAAGGAATTGTAGATCTCCTCGCGCGTCTCGGGCCGATAGGCGAAGTTCGGATGGCTCTGGGCGTCGCTCGTGTTGATGACGTCGCCGGTGGCGGCGATCGTGCCGACCAGCCCTTCGCCGACCCGCAGCCGCGTGCGGTGGACGGCTTCGCGGGCGAGACCTTCGGTGGCGAAGAGCTCGAGGACGTCGCCCGCGCGCTGCACGTACACCGAGCAGACCTCGGCGACGAGGTCGGCGGCGATCATCTTGACGATCTTGTCCAGACGCTGCTGCGGGGTGGTCGGTTCGGCGACGACCGCGACCAAGCGCCGCAGAAGCCGCCGCGCCGGGATCACCTCGCTCGGCCGGCGGGTCTCGCCCGAGGTCTCGCCCCCGGCCCAGCCGCCGACGGGCGGGCTCACCCCGCTGCCGCCACCTCGAGGCGGTGCCCTTGGACCCGGGCGAGCGCCGCCTCGGCCTGTTCGACGAGCTCGGCCAAGATCGCCGCGGTCGGCTGGATGCGTTTGACCATGCCCACGCTCTGTCCGGCCATGAGCGAACCGTTCTCGACGTCGCCTTCGAGCACCGCGCGCTTGAGCGCTCCCGCCCAGAAGTGCTCGATGGCCAGCGAAGCCTCCTCGTAGCTCATCTCGCCCGCCCGCCAGCGGGCGATGACCTCGTGCTGGGTCTCGACGAACCTGCGCGTAGCGGCGTTGACGAGAGCGCGCACCGGGACGACCTTGAACTGCGGGTCGACCTGCACCGAGACCTGGGCGTCGCGAGCGGAAGCGCGAATGAACGCCTCCTTGAACGCCGGATGGGCGATCGATTCGCTCGCGCAGACGAACCGTGTCCCCATCTGCACGCCCGCCGCCCCCATGAGCAGATAGGCGGCGATCATCTCCCCGTGGCCGATCCCGCCGGCGACGAACACCGGCACCTCGCGCACCTCGGGCAGGATCTCCTGGGCGAGCACCGAGGTCGAGACCGGTCCCACGTGGCCGCCCGCCTCGTGCCCCTCGATCACGAGCGCATCGATCCCCTGCCGGACGAGCTTCTTGGCGATCGTCGCCGTCGGCGCGAAGGCCAGGACCTTGGTCCCCGCGCGCTTGAGCCGGGCGACGGCGGCCGGGGGCGGCAGACCGCCGGCGAGCACCACGTGGCTCACCTTGTGCGCGATGCACACGCCCACGAGCTCGTCGAGCTCGGGGTGCATGACGATGAGATTGACCCCGAAGGGACGATCGGTACGCGCCCGCGTCGCGGCGATCTCGGCGGCGAGCGCATCGGGGCCCATCGAACCGCAGGCGAGCACGCCGAAGCCGCCGGCATTGGAGATCGCCGAGACGAGATGGCGCTCGCTGACCCAGGTCATCGCCCCGCCCAGGATCGCGAGCTCGGTGCCCAAGAAGCGGCAGCCGCGCGCCCACAGCGCGCGCAGGAGCGGCGAACGGACGAGCACCGGCGTCGCGCTCACGGCGCATCGAGCCCGTAGGCGCTGTGCAGCGCGCGGAGCGCGAGCTCGGTGTATTCGTCGGCGATGAGCACGCTGATCTTGATCTCCGAAGTCGAGATCGCCTGGATGTTGATTCCCTTGTCGGCGAGGGTTTGGAACATGCGATAGGCGATCCCGGCGTGGCTGCGCATGCCCACCCCGATCACCGAGACCTTGACGACGTTGGGGTCGGTGACCAGGCGTTCGTAGCCGATGCGTTCCTTGGCTCGGGCGAGCACCGCTTCCGCGCGCGGCAGATCGGCTTTCGCGACGGTGAAAGTGATGTTCGCGAACTGCCCGTCGCGGCTCACCGACTGTACGATCATGTCGACGTTGATGTTGGCCTCCGCCAGGGGGCCGAAGATCGCCGCCGCCACTCCGGGTCGGTCGCGGACCTGCTGCACGGTGATCCGCGCCTCGTTGCGGCTGTAGGCGATCCCGCTCACGACTTGACTTTCCACGATCTCGTCCTCGTCGACGACCAGAGTTCCGGGTTTGTCCTCGAAAGACGAAAGGACCTGCACGCGCACGCGATGCTGCATGGCGAGGGCGACGGAGCGCGTCTCGAGCACCTTGGCCCCCACCGAAGCCATCTCGAGCATCTCTTCGTAGGTGATCCGGTCGAGCTTGCGCGCCTTGGCGACGATGCGCGGATCGGTGGTGTAGACCCCGTCGACGTCGGTGTAGATGTCGCAACGCTCCGCGCCCAAGGCGGCGGCCAGCGCCACCGCCGAGGTATCCGAGCCACCGCGCCCCAAGGTGGTCACCCGGCCGTCCGGGCCGAGGCCCTGGAAGCCCGCGACCACCGCCACCTTGCCCTCTTCCAGGCAGCTCAGCACGGGCCCGGGATCGATGGCGAGGATCCGCGCCTTGCCGTGACTCGCGTCGGTGCGCACGCCCGCCTGCCAGCCGAGGAAGGAGCGCGCCGGCACGCCCAGCTTCTGCAGCGCGATGGCGAGCAGCCCGATCGTCACCTGCTCGCCCGAGGAGACGACCTGATCGTATTCGGCGGGATCGTAACCCGCGGCGTCCAGCCCGTGGACCCAGGCCACGAGCTGGTTCGTCGTCCCGGCCATGGCCGAGACCACCACCGCGACGCGATGCCCCGCGTCCACCGTGCGCTTGATGCGCGCCGCCACGTGGCGGATCCGGTCTAGATCCGCCACCGAGGTGCCACCATACTTCTGGACGATGAGCGCCAACGAACCGTCTCGCTTCGCCCCGGCCTCGAACGATCTCGAGCCGGGTTGCCGTCTTCGAGCCGGAGATCTCGTACCGGCGGAGTCTTCCTCGGGCAAGGTCGCCTTCGTCGCCGACGGCCGCGTCGATCCCGAGGAACTCGCGAAGTTCCGGGCTCTCGCCGAACGCTGGTGGGATCCCGCGGGCCCGTTGCGCGCTTTGCATCGTCTCAACCCCGCGCGGCTCGCTTGGCTGCTCGAGCGGGCGCACGCGCAATTGCCGACGCGCCCGGGTCGCCGCCCGCTCGAGGGATTGCGCGCGCTCGACGTCGGCTGCGGGGGCGGGCTCGTGGCCGAGCCCCTCGCCCGCCTCGGGGCCGAGGTGGTGGCGATCGATCCCGAGCCCGCGAACATCGCGGTCGCCCGCGAACACGCGGAACAGACGGGTCTGGTCATCGACTATCGGGCGACCACGCTCGAAGACCTCCTCGGCACCGGCGAGCGTTTCGATCTCGTCACCGCGCTCGAGGTGATCGAGCACGTCCCCGATCCCGCCGGCTTCGCCCGCGCCCTCGGCCGAACCCTTCGTCCCGGAGGGCTCTTGGTGCTCTCCACGCTCGGGCGCACCTTCGCTTCCTGGGTGCAGGCGATCCTGACCGGGGAGTATCTCCTCGGCTGGCTGCCCATCGGTACGCACCGTTGGGAGAAGTTCCTGCAGCCCTCGGAACTGGCGCGGCTTCTGCGATCCGCCGGCCTGAGGCCGGTGGCGATCACCGGTCTCGCCTACGAGCCGGCTTACGAGCGGTTCGCGCTGCGTCGGGATCCGAGCGTGAATTACATGCTCGCCGCGGTGCGCGACCCGGCGAGCGCGGCGTAGCCGAGCGCCGGATCCAGCCGTTCGGCCACGAGCCGATCGAGACGCGCCACCACCTCCGCGGGCAGCTCGTCGCGATAGCCTCCGACCTTGCCGCGGCGCACCTTGTAACTTCTGGGATCGGCGGGATCGCGGGCCTGGAGCTTCTCGGTCCGGTAAAAGCCGGTGCGCTCCTTCTCGCGCAACGAATCGAAAGAGGCGAAGGCGACCGCCGCCTCGATCGCCTCCCGCGGCGCCTCGAGCCCGAGGAAGGCGAGCACGCGCGCGAGCTCCTCGGCGGTGCGGGCGCGCAAATCCTCGTACCGGAGAAGCAGCGCACGCGGATGCGCCCGCGCGATTCGCGCCCAGCGTTCGAGCAGGGCCACGACACCGGGGACGCCGTAGGCCGGATGGGTCACGAAGCTCGCCATGTCCACCCGGCTCATGTCTTCGGGCAGACCCATGCGCCAACGGACGCGCGCGTGCGACCGCCCGAGATTGTGGTAGTACCACGACACCGCCACGTCGCGCGGGTCCCGCACCAGGACGATCAAACGCTTGTCGCGCACGAGACGAGGCAGTCGAAGGCGGAGCCACCACGGCTCGTTGTGATCGTGTGTGAGGTAGAGCCGCGGAATGCTCGGATCGAACTTCTGGAAGTTGTCGCCCTCCCACAGCTCGTCGATCGGGACGCCACGGGTGAGGTGCAGGACGTGAGAGATCAACGCCACGAGCCAAGTCCGGCCGGATTTGGCGTGGCTGACCAGGACCACGTCTGCTGCGCGCAACTCCGGCAGACGCTTCTTCGTCCGCCGATGCTCGTCCTTGATCCGTCGGAGGAGCGTCGAAGGGAAGCTCATGCCGCGACTCCGGCCGTGGCGACCTCGGGACAGAGCGGGACGCCCGTACGCGCGTGCACCACGGGTTCGGTCGTGAAGAGATCCGTGCGCAGCGTCGCGAGGCGGCGCAAGACGAGCACGTCGGTGGCGGCGTGCGCGCTCGTCGCGCTGCCGCGCTCGGCGATCAGCGGGTTGTCGCCGTAGGCGTGGACGAGCGTGAAATCGAAGCCCGCCATCACGACGCGGTCCCATCGCCCGTCCGCCAGGCCCAGGACTACCGCCACGAGGCCGGTGGAGGGCTGTTTGCCCGCGATCGCCGCCGCCACCTCGGGATCGCCCGCGCACAGACGGACGACGAGGTCGTGGTACCAGCGCGCCGGGCGGCTGATCAGCTCCTCGTAGCGATAGCCGAGCCCGCCCAGCCGGCGCCGCAGTTCGCGCGCCGTCATTCTGCGCAGCCTGATCGCGGCGAGCAGGCGGGCGAGCGGCCCGCCGGCATCCGCTTTGGGCCGGCGGATGTGGTAGAGCGTGCGCGTGCGCAGGCCTTCGAGGCGGCGCAGCGAATGCTCGTCCGCGGGCTTCCCGGAGGTCAGCACGGCGGTCATCACGGTGAACTCGGGATCCGGCAGACCGAGGGTGCGCGCGCTGTAGCCGGAAGCGTTGGCACAGGCGAGCGCGTCGATCGTCTCGCGCGGCGGCAGCCGGGGTTCGGGTTTCGAGCCGAGAACGAGAAGGGTCGGCACGGACGAGCCCAAAAAAGATCGGCGTGCACCGCGCTCGGCGCGACGGCCCGCACGGGGCCCGAGCCTGCACCGGTACGCGGCGGAACGAGGTTAGCCTCGTGCTGCGCGGCCGGACAAGGTGCGCGCGAGCGGCGCGCTCAGGTGTCGCCGCGGCGTCGCCCGCTTGTGTTGCGGCTCTCAGCGCTTGACCACCCAGCGCCAGAGGAACTGGTTGTCGGCGCGCTGGACGAGTTCGACACCCTCGCGCACCCCCCAGGCGAGCGCCTGTTGGTGCAACGGCACGTAGCCCACGTCCTCGTGCAAGATCCGCCAGGCCTCGCGGATCATCGCGTCGCGCTTGACGAGGTCGGTCTCGGTGAGGACGGCGCGCGTGAGCGCGTCGATGCGCGGGTTGGAGTAGCCGCCGAGGTTGAAGGCCCCCGCGCCCTTGCCGTCCCGGGTCGTCACGAGGTTGTACAGCGCGTTCCAGGAATCGAGGCTGCCCGGGGTCCAGCCCAGAAGATAAAAGCTCGTATCGTATCCGCCCGCGGCGAGCACTTTGGCGAAGAAGAGCGATTTGGGTTGCGCGTTGAGGGTGACCTTGATGCCGATGCGCGCGAGCATGCCCACGATCGCCTGACAGATCTGCTCGTCGTTGACGTAGCGATCGTTCGGGCAATCGAGCGTGACCCCGAAACCTTCGGGATAACCCGCCTCGGCCAAGAGCCTGCGGGCCGCTGCCGGATCGAAGGGATGGCGCTCGAGATCCGCCGGGAAGCCGCGGATGCCCGGAGCCACCATGGCCGCCGACGGCACCGCTTGGCCGCGCATCACCTTCTTGACGATCGCCTCCGTGTCGATCGCCTGGTAAACGGCCAGGCGCACGCGGCGATCCTTGAACGGGTTCTTGCCCTTGACCGAGGAATAGAGGAGCTCCTCGCGGCTCTGATCGAAACCCAAGAAGATCGTGCGCAACTCCGGGCCGACGAGGACCCCGAGGCCGGGGGTGCGCGCCACCCGCTCGACGTCTTGGATCGGCAAGGACAAGACGAGATCGAGTTCGCCCGACAACAGCGCCGCCACCCGGGTGGCGTCGTTGGCGATCGGCTGGAAGACGACCTCGCGCAGATTGGTGGGCGCCTTTCCCCACCAGCCGTCGTGGCGCACGGCGATCGTGCGCACGTCGGGTTCGCGCCGGACGATGCGGAAAGGTCCGGTGCCGTTGGCGTTGAAATTGGCGAAGCTGCCGGCCGGATTCTTGATGTCGACGGGCTCGCTCGCTCCGTTTCTTTCCGCCCAGTCCTTGTCCATGATGTACCAGGTGTCCCACTCCGCATCGAGGATCGGATTGGGCACCTCGGTCACGAAATCGACCGTGTAATCGTCGACGGCGATCACTTCCTTGACCGAGGCCAGGCGGCTTTTGACATCCGAGCGCGGCTTGCGCACCCGCTCCGCCGAAAAGACTACGTCTTCCGCGGAGAAGGCGGAACCGTCGTGGAAACGCACGCCCCTGCGCAAATGAAAGCGCCAGCGCGTGGGCTCGAGGAGCTCCCAGCGCTCGGCGAGACCGGGCTCGATCCGGAGATCGGGGCCGCGGGTCGTGAGCCCCTCGTAGACGTTGCCCAGAAAGCCCAAGGTGAAGGTCTCGTTGAGCCCGTGCGGATCGAGCGTGCCGACATCGCTCTGGAACGAGAACCTCAGGCTCTGCGCCGCGGCGCTGCCGGCGAGCAGAGCGAAAGCGAGGGCTGCGAGCGGGAGAGGGGGAGCGGGCATCGCGACCTCCGCGCGCGTCGTGATTTTTCCCGCATCCTCCGCGCGGTGCCGCCGCTCGTCAACTTCAAGTTGTTAAATCACCTATCTCTGTTGCGCATAGATAGAAGGCGCGGCCGGCGCGCCGCCACCATCTGGACTTCCGAGCCGCCGCCGCCGAGATATCCAGGCATGAGCGGGAAGCTGCCGAGCGAGCCCGGACGCGGCGAGGTTCGGGCCTTTCTCGAAGAACTCGAGCGCCTGCCGGTGCGACCGGCGGCCCGACGCGGGAGGCTGATTTTCGCCCTCGATGCGACCGCCAGCCGCGAGCCCACCTGGGACCGCGCCTGCCAGGTGCAGGGGCGGATGTTCCTCGAGGCCGGGCGGCTCGGTGGGCTCGAGGTCCAGCTCGTCTTCTACCGCGGCTTCGACGAATGCAAGGCGAGCCGCTGGGTGACCGACAGCCGCGCACTCGTCGATCTCATGACGCGGGTGACCTGTCGCGCCGGGCAGACCCAGATCCGCCGGGTGCTGCGTCACGCCGTCGCCGAGGCCAAGAAACAGCCCGTCCAGGCCCTCGTCTTCATCGGCGACGCGATGGAAGAGGAGCTCGACGAGCTCGCCGCGCTCGCGGGCGAGCTCGGTCTTCTGGGAGTCAAGGCCTTCGTCTTCCACGAAGGCGACGATCCCCGCGCCGAGCGCGCCTTCCGCGAGATCGCGCGTCTGACGGGCGGAGCGTACTGCCGCTTCGACCGCGACGCGCCCGAGGAGCTCGCCCAACTTCTGGGTGCGGTGGGCGCCTACGCCGCGGGCGGCCCGGCCGTGCTCGAGGATCTGCGCCGACGCGGCTCGCCCGCGGTGCGGCTGTTGGCGCACCAGGTCCGGTCGTGATGCTCGCCTATCTCGCCGCCGGCGCGGCGACCCTCGCGGCGCTGCTCCTGCTCGCCCGGTTCTTGAGCCGCGTCTCGCCGAGCGACCTCGCCCAGGCGGCGCGGACCTTCCTCGCCGTGTTCGGGACCCTCGCGGGCGGCGGCCTGTTTCTCCTCGGCCGTTACGGACTCGCGCTCGCCGCGCTCGCCGCCGCCGCGATGGCGATCCGTGCCTTGTGGAAGGTGCGCGGCGGCGCCGAGCCCCTCGATCGCGAGCAGAAGGCGGAAACGACCTCGCGGGTGCAGACTGATCTTCTGGAAATGGAACTCGACCGGTCGACCGGTCGCCTCGAAGGGCGGGTCCGACGCGGGCGCTTCGCCGGGCGCGATCTCGCCCTCATGCCGCTCGAAGACCTCTTGGCTCTGCTCGACGAGGCGCGGGCGAGCGATCCGCCTTCGGTCGCCCTGCTCGAGGCCTGGCTCGATCGCGTCGCACCCGATTGGCGACGGACGACCGGAGCCGCCGGCACGGCCCCGCCTTCCGGACCGGAGGCGATGGACGAGCGCACCGCGCTCGCGATCCTCGGCCTCGAGCCGGGAGCGAGCGCGGAAGAAGTGCAAGCCGCCTATCGGCGGCTGATGGCCAAGCTCCACCCGGATCACGGGGGAAGCTCCTATCTCGCCGCCCAGCTCAACCGCGCGCGCGAAGTGCTCCTGCGCGGCCGCCGCTGAGCCGCGCGGCGCGTCTGCGACGTTGTTGAAAAGTTAACCCGCGCCCGCTTAGAAGCCCCGGCTGTGCGGGCGACGCCGCGCGGTCGGCCGGCCGCCGGAGAGCCCGGGCATCGGTGCACGGGGCGGAACGATGGCGAAGATCCGCAAGGTCGTCTTGCCGGTGGCCGGCTTGGGCACGCGCATGCTGCCCGCGACGCGCGTTCTGCCCAAAGAAATGCTCCCTGTCGTCGACAAGCCGATCGTGCAGTACGCGGTCGAAGAGGCGATGGCCTCCGGTATCGAGGAAATCATCCTCGTCTCCGGCCGCGGGAAAAGCTTGATCGAAGACCATTTCGACCGCGCGGTCGAATTGTTCGAGACGCTCGCGCGTCGCGGCCGACGGGCCGAACTCCAACGTTTGCTCGCCCAGACCCCCGAGCCCGGGGCGATCGTCGCGACCCGCCAGCAAGAGCCCAAAGGCCTCGGCCACGCCGTCTGGTGCGCGCGCCATCTCGTCGGTCGCGAACCCTTCGCCGTCGTCCTGGTCGACGACCTCATCGACGCTCCGGTGCCCTGTCTGGCCCAGATGATCGCGGTGCACGAGCGCACCGGCGGGAACGTCGTGGCGGTCGTGGAGGTCCCCCGCGATCACACCGCGCGTTACGGCATCGTCGCGCCCGGCGCCGACGACGGGCGGGTCGTGGAGATCCGCGGCCTCGTCGAGAAGCCGGCACCGGACGCCGCCCCTTCGCGTTTGGCCGTCATCGGTCGGTACATTTTGTTGCCCGAAGTCATGGACGAGCTCGCCCGACACGAGATCGGCGCGGGCGGGGAAATCCAGCTCACCGACGCCATGGCGCGCTTGATCGGCCGTCAGCCGTTCCACGGTCTACGCTTCGAGGGCCGCCGGTTCGATTGCGGAGATCGGCTCGGCTACTTGGAAGCGATCGTGGCGCTCGCGGCGAAACGGCCGGATATCGGTCCCGCTTTCCGCGAAATCCTCGCCCGTTATTCGTGATCCTCGCCCCTTTCCGGAGGGCTCTCGATGCGCATCGCGATGATCGGCACCGGTTACGTGGGTCTGGTCTCGGGAGCCTGCTTCGCGGAGTTCGGGGTCGAGGTGACCTGCGTGGACAAGGCCGCCGAGAAGATCGCGATGCTCGAGCAGGGGCGGATCCCGATCTACGAGCCGGGCCTCGAGGATCTCGTCGCCCGCCATCGCGCCGCCGGCCGCTTGCGCTTCTCGACCGAACTCGGCCCGGCCATCGACGGCGCGGACGCCGTCTTCATCGCCGTGGGCACGCCCAGTCGGCGCGGCGACGGTCACGCCGATCTCTCCTACGTCTTCGCCGCCGCGGAAGAGATCGCCCGCAACCTGCGCCATCCCGCGCTCGTGGTCACCAAGTCGACCGTGCCGGTAGGCACCGGACGTCGGCTCGCCCGGCTCTTCCGCCGGCTGCGCCCGGATCTCGCGATCGACGTCGCTTCCAACCCCGAATTCTTGAGAGAAGGCTCGGCGATCGAGGACTTCATGCGCCCCGATCGCGTCATCTGCGGGGTGGAGACCGAGGAGGCGCGGGCGACCCTGGCCGCGCTCTATCGTCCGCTCAATCTGATCGAGACGCCGATCCTGTTCACCACGATCGAGACGGCCGAGCTCATCAAATACGCCACGAACTGTTTTCTCGCGATGAAGATCACCTTCATCAACGAGCTCGCCGATCTCTGCGAGGTCGTGGGCGCCGACGTCCAGCAGGTGGCCCGCGGCATCGGCCTGGACGGGCGCATCGGGCGCAAGTTCCTGCACGCGGGCCCCGGGTACGGCGGCTCCTGCTTCCCCAAGGACACGGTGGCGCTGTTGCGCACCGCCGAGGCCCACGGCGTCGCCTTGCGGCTGATCGACACGGTGGTGCAGGTCAACGAGGCGCGCAAGCGCCGCATGGTCAAGAAGATCGTCGATGCCATGGGAGGCGAGGTCGCGGGTCGACGGATCGCGGTCCTGGGCGTGACCTTCAAGCCCAATACCGACGACATGCGCGAAAGCCCCAGTCTCGTCATCGTCCCGGCGCTCCAGGCCGAGGGTGCCGAGATCCGGGTCTTCGATCCCGAGGGCCGGCGCGAAGGCGAGAAGCTCTTGCCCGGGGTCGTCTGGTGCGGCGATCCTTACGAAGCCCTCACCGGCGCGGATGCCGTCGTCGTGCTCACGGAGTGGAACGTTTTCCGCGGTCTCGACCTGGAGCGGGCGCGCGCGCTCGTGCGCCGTCCGGTGCTCGTCGACTTGCGCAACGTCTTCGACCCCGAGCGCGCGATCAGGGCCGGCTTCGCCTATACCGGGGTCGGCCGCGGCGCGGTTTCGGCGCATCGCCCGGAGCCTCGGGCGGCCACGGGAGACGAGCGATGAGCGGCGGCCATCGGTTCCATCCGACGATTTTGCGCGAATACGACGTCCGCGGCATCGTCGGCGAAACCCTCTTTCCCGAAGACGCGCGCGCCCTCGGGCGGGCCTTCGCGACGATCCTGCGCGCGCGGGGGGGCCGACGGCTCTGCGTGGGGCGCGACGGGCGGCTGAGCTCGCCCGAGCTCCACCGCGCGCTCGTGGAAGGTCTGTGCGCGGGTGGGGTCGACGTGCTCGATCTCGGGCTCGGGCCCACCCCGATGATGTATTTCGCCGTCCACGAGCTCGACACGGACGGCGGCATCCAAGTCACCGGCTCTCACAACCCGCCGAGCCACAACGGCTTCAAGTTGATGCTCGGCAAAGCCTCGTTTTTCGGCGAGCAGATCCGCGAGCTCGGTCGGCTCGCTGCCTCGGGGGACTTCAGCGAGGGCGCAGGCGGTGTCGAAAGGGTCGACGTCTTCGATCGCTACGTCGCCCGGCTCGCACGCGACTATCACGGCACGCGGCCGCTCGACGTCGTGTGGGACGCCGGCAACGGCGCCGCCGGGCCGGCCATGGCCGCCCTCGCCGCGCGACTTCCCGGTCGCCACCATTGCCTGTTCGCCGAGGTCGACGGTCGCTTCCCCAACCATCATCCCGATCCCACCGAGCCCCACAATCTCGAGGCGCTGATCGCCGCCGTGCGCGCCCGCGGCGCCGAACTCGGCATCGCTTTCGACGGCGACGGCGACCGGATCGGCGTCGTCGATGGCAAGGGCCGGATCTTGTGGGGCGACCAGCTGTTGATGATCCTCGCGGAAGATCTGCTCGCGCGGCAGCCGGGTGCGACGATCATCGCGGACGTCAAGGCGAGCCAAGTCTTGTTCGACACGATCGCCGCGCTCGGTGGGCGTCCCCTCATGTGGAAGACCGGCCATTCCCTCATCAAATCCAAAATGGTCGAGACCGGAGCACCTCTAGCCGGAGAAATGTCCGGTCACATCTTCTACAAAGACGGCTTTTACGGTCACGACGACGCGCTGTACGTGGCGGTCCGCCTGCTCGACATTCTCGGACGCGGTTCGCGGACCCTGGCGGAGATCCGCGACGCCATGCCCCGGACCTTCAGCACCCCCGAGGTCCGTTTCCCCTGCCCCGAGGAGCGGAAGTTCGCGGTGGTCGCCGACTTGGCCCGGAGCCTGGCCGCGGAGGGAGCCGAAGTCGACACCACCGACGGGGTGCGCGTGTGCACCGGCGACGGGTGGTGGCTGTTGCGCGCCTCCAACACCCAGGCGGTGCTCGTGGCGCGCGCCGAAGCGCGCACCCCCGAAGGTCTCGAGCGGCTCAGAGCCGAACTCCGGCAGCGGCTGCGCGCGCTCGGGATCGAACCCCCGTCCTCTTTCTGAACGCGGGCCCGCGCCCGGGGCGCGGAACCCGGAGCCGTCCTGTCGGGGCCGCGGGCCTTTCGCATCCTCCGGGGAGCCGCGAGCGCGCGGCGCCCGGGCGCGAAAGTCGGAGAACAGCGTTAACCGTTCGTTCAAGAAAAGGGGTTAAGGTCGGAGCCGTCGTCCGAAGACGAGCCTTCGAACCCCGAAGATGGTGCTACCTTCGCCCGCTCGCGGTCCGAGTGCTCCGCTCGCCGCGGATCGACCTCGCGCCCCTCTCGCCGCGTGTCGCGCCCGCGCCGCGGACGATGCGGGCGCGAACCTCCCCGGGCGCCCCGATCCGCGCCCGCGACGCGAGCACGGCGACCTCGATCGCCCCGTCCGGGCCGCCGCCGAGCCGGTCGGGCGCGCCATCGTTCGACCGGTGCGGCCGGTCGCGGTCGGTGCGAGCGTGCGGTGGTCGCGGACGAAGCTCCGAACCACCTGCGAGCGGGCGCGGGCCCGCCTCGTGCTCGGACCCGCGAGCGACCGCGCGATCGCGCGCGCTCTCGGCCTTTCCGCTCGAGCCGCCTCGGCCTCGCCTTGCGCACCGTTGCCCTCCCGTCCCGCGTCGGCGCGTGCACCGTCCGCCTCGCGGGCGAGGTCCGCCGAAGGCCTCGGCGCGCGAGCGCTGCGCGCGCCCTTCCCGGCCCGCGCGCGGACCGGGCGATGAGCGGCGGCTTTCGCGCGGCCGGATCTCTCGGCGGCCGGGCGACCGGCCGGGACGGACGGCCGCGCGGCTGCGGTCGGTCGCGGCTCGGACGTTCGCTTTCCCGCCTTCTCCGCGTCGCGCTCGCGCCGCTCGCCGCGCTCGCGAGCGTCCTCGCCCCCGCGTCTGCGGGCGCCGCGGAGTTCAGGATCCTGCCCCATCCGCGTTCCGTGCGCATCCTCCTCGAGGGCATTTCCGGCAACACCGCCGCGCTCGAGGTCGAAGGCCCGGTCGCCGAGCTGCGCGTGGATCCGCCGGTCGCGGTGTCCGTCCCGCCGGTGCCGGCGGTCGCGCGGGAGCGCCTGGTCGCCGCCGAAGCGCGCGACGGGGGGCGTCTGTTCGTCTTCGCCTTGGGGACGCGGACGCGCGCGCGCCTTTCCGCGGCGGGCCCGGATCGGATCGTCCTCGATCTCGAAGCGAGCGAAGAAGAAAGCCCCTCTTCCTCCGCCCTCCGCGCGGCCGATCCCGGCGAAGCGAACGCGTCTCTCGCTCCCGGCCCGCGGATACGATCCGCCCGACACGCCGGCTTTTTCCGGATCCTCGTCGAGGGGCCCGGTGCCGGTGCGCTCGCGCTCCGAACGAGCGGGAACGAGCTCTCGCTCGCAGGCCCCGCCGCGCTTCTCGACGCGCTCGCGGCGGAGCTCGCGAAATCGGGTGCTCCGATCGCCGCGGCACGGCGCGAAGAAGCACGGCTCGCTCTCGTCTTGCTTCCGCGGGCGCGGCTGCTCCGCCACGCCGTGCGGCCCGAGCGGTTCGTTCTCGACATCGCGGATCCCGCCCGTTCCGACCCGGCCCGGAAGCCCGCGGCGTCGACGAGCGCGCGGAATTCGAAAGACTCGGGAGCCGCGGAAGGCGCGAAGACCGCACGCGACGAGCAGGAACGGCCGCGCGCCGCGACCTCCGCGGCGCGCACGGACACGGCCGAGCAGCGGCCGTGCCGGGCGATGCACGAAGGCAGCCTTTGCCTCGCGGCCTCCGCGGACGGTGCGTCCGGTCGGCTCCTTCTCTTGGCCGAGCCGCGCCCGCGCGCCGCCGCCTTCTCTTCGGGAAAGACGCTCTGGCTCGTTCTGGACCGCCCGCTCGCACCGATCGAACCGGACGCCGCGACGATCGGTGCGGGGCTCTCCGGCCTCGCCGATGATCTGCGCATCGAGCGCCTCTCCGATGCCCTCCTCCTCGCCCTCGCGGTCCCCGACCCGGTCGCGGCGCGGATGGAGCCGATCGAGGGCGGCTGGCAGCTCCTTCTCGCGCGCGGGGCGGGGGCGAGCGCCGCAGCGCCGCGGCCGCGGCGCGCGCGCGACTCGGCGAGCCTCTTTCTGCCCGTGGACGGCCGTCCTCTGGCGTTGCCCGCGCGTCTTCTGGGCAGCGACCTCTGGGTCGTACCCACC
>JANXAZ010000040.1 GCA_025062095.1 Geminicoccaceae bacterium | reverse complement strand
TCGACCCAGAAGGTCTGATGCTCTGCCGGCCGGGTGATCACCGTGCGCACGGGCAGTCGCCACGCTCGTGCCGCGTGCTCGATCTCCCCGAGCACGCGGCGGATGTGCGCGATGACCAGCGGACTTTCGACCAGCATGTCGTTGGCGACGACGTGCACGGGGCGGCGCCGCTCGTCCGGGGCGAGATCGAACAGCATCTCGAAGACCAGATGGGCGACGAGCGTGCTGTCCTTGCCGCCCGAAAAGCACAGGATCCAGGGATCCGCGTGCGGCTGCCGGTATTCGTCGCGCAAGTCGGCGCGCACGGCCTCGATCCGGTCCGCGCACTCGGGATCCGTTACCTCGCGCCAATCCGCGCTCTAAAATCTTCAATTATAGACCGGTCATCGGGTTCTAGCAAAAAAACGATGCCCCGGCGGGCGCCTCGCCGCCGACGGCGCGCTCGCCTCGTCCCCGGCCCCCGAGCCGAGGATCCGCGGCCTCGGGGATGCCCGGGGCGGCCGTCGCTCGGCGGCGCGAGACGAGCACAGGAAGGCGTCGGCCCCTCGTCGCTGCCGGCTGCGAGCCCGCGGCTTTCTGGTCGGCCGGCTCGGAGGCCGGCCGTGACACGAGAAGCCGCGGGTCGGCGGGGGTCGGCCGTGACAACGACAAGGAGGGGCCGGCCGCGAGGAAACGGGCCCAAAAGCGGTCCGGAGACGGCCCCGATCTCCGAGGCCCCGATCCGCCGCGCCGATACCCCCGGCCGCTCGGCGCGGGAAGGCCCCGTCGCTTCCCGAGAGGGCGACGACCGCGCCGCTTCCGGCTCCGCGCACGCAGGGATCGGGACGAGGGGAGGCGCCCGTCCGGCGTTCAGCCGGTGCCGAGCCCGGCGGGAGGGGGCGCGCGGCGCTCGTCGGGCGACGGTGCCGGCCGCGGTCGTTCGAGCTCGAGAGGGCGGCGGCCTTCGCCCTCCCGTCGCGGCAGCCGGAGCTCGCCGCGCCGCCCGCAGCCCGCGAGAGCGAGCGCCGCCGAAACGAGGAAAACGACGAGCGGCCGCCTTCTCATCCGCCCGCCTCGATCGCGGGCTGCGCCTCGCCGAGGAACCGCCGGCGGGCGGCGGCGATCGCCTCGCGCACCCGCACCGGGGCCGTGCCGCCGGAGCTCGTGCGGCTGGCGACCGAACGCTCCACCCCGAGAACCTCGCGCACGCGCGCATCGATGCGCGCATCGAGAGCGAGGAGCTCGCGATCGGGCAGCTCCTCGAGCGCGCAGCCGAGCTCTTCCGCGCGGCGCACCGCGCGCGCGGCGATCCCGTGCGCCTCGCGGAAGGGCACGCCTTTGACGCGCACGAGCCAATCGGCGAGATCGGTGGCGGTGGGATGGCCGAGCTCGGCCGCCGCGCGCATCCGCGCCGGATCGAAGCGCGCCTCGGCGAGCATCGCCGCCGCCACCGCCGCGCAGAGCTCGAGCGTGTCGGCGGCATCGAAAAGACCTTCTTTGTCTTCCTGCATGTCCTTGGAATAGGCGAGCGGCAGGCCCTTGAGGACGACGAGCAGAGCCACGAGGTGGCCGATCACGCGTCCGCTCTTGCCGCGCACGAGCTCGGCGGCATCGGGGTTGCGCTTTTGCGGCATGATCGAGCTTCCCGAGGTGAAGGTCTCGGGCAGCCTGACGAAGCCGAACTGGGGGGTGGACCAGAGCACGAGCTCTTCGGCCAGGCGCGAGAGGTGGACCGCGCAGATCGCCGCCGCCGCGAGATAATCGAGCACGAAATCGCGATCCGAGACGGCGTCGATCGAATTGGCCATCGGGCGCGCGAACCCGAGCTCGCGCGCCGTCGCCTCGCGGTCGACGGGGAAGCTCGTGCCGGCGAGCGCCGCGGCCCCGAGCGGACATTCGTCCATCCGCGCGTGCGCGTCCGAGAACCGCGAGCGGTCGCGCCCGAACATCTCGACGTAGGCGAGGAGGTGATGGCCGAGGGTGACCGGCTGCGCCGCCTGGAGATGAGTGAACCCGGGCATGACGGTGGCGGCGTGTTCTTCGGCGCGATCGAGGAGCACCCGTTGCAGCTCGCGCAACGAGGCGTCGACGCGCGCGCACGCCGCTTTCACCCACAGCCGCAGGTCGGTCGCCACCTGGTCGTTGCGCGAGCGCGCGGTGTGCAGCCTCCTGCCGGGCTCGCCGATGCGCTCGATCAGCCGCGCCTCGATGTTGAGATGGACGTCCTCGAGGGCGGGATCGAAGACGAACCGGCCCTCCTCGATCTCGCGGGCGATCTCCTCGAGCCCGCGCACGATCGCGTCGCGGTCGGCTTCGGTGATGACGCCGCGCGCGGCGAGCATGCGGGCGTGCGCGATCGAGCCGCGGATGTCTTCGGCCCAAAGACGCTTGTCGAAGCCGACGGAGGCGTTAATTCGCTCCATGAGCGGCGCGGGATCGCTCGCGAAATGTCCGCCCCAGAGTTCGCGCGCGCTTCGCGTTCGTGCGCCCGTCATGCTCGCCTCGTCGGAGTCCGTTCCGTGAAAGCCCTGCTCGGCCGTCTCGCCGCCTTGTGCGCGGTGCTCGTGTTGTTGCCCGCGGCGACCGCCCCGATCCTCGTCCGGGAGCCCAAGCCTCTGCCCGATCTCGCCTTCGAGACCCTCGACGGGGCACCGGCCAAGCTCTCGGATCTCAGGGGCAAGGTCGTGGTGCTCAACTTCTGGGCCACCTGGTGCGCGCCCTGCAGGGAGGAGATGCCGGCGCTCGACCGGCTCCAGGCCGCCTTCGATCCCGCAGACGTGGTGGTGGCGGCGCTCGCCGTCGAACGTTCGGCCCCGGAGCGGATCAAGGCCTTTCTCGCCGAAGCCGGGGTCAGCCGGCTCGCCGTCTATCGCGACGCTTCCGCCGCCACAAGCCGCGCCGTGGGTCTGCCGGGCCTGCCCGCCACGCTCCTCGTCGACCGCGAGGGCCGCGAGGTGGGGCGGGTCTACGGAGTGGCGGAATGGGACGGCCCCGTCGCCCTTTCCGCCGTGCGCCGGCTCCTCGGGGTCGGCGGCTGATGCATGACTGCCTTGCGACGATGCGCGCCGGTTCTTAGTCTCCGCGCATCACGATCGGGAGGCCATCGATGAAGCGCCGTTTCCTGCTCGCGACATCGGCCGCGCTCGGGTTGTGCGCTCCCTTCGCCCGCGCGCTCGCGGCGCCGCCCGCGCACTGGCCCAAGTCCCTGACGCTCGGCACCGCCTCGGTCGGCGGTACCTATTACGTCTACGGTCAGGCCTGGGCGAGCCTCGTCTCGGAGAAGATCGGCGTGCCGATCAGCACCCAACAGACCCAGGGCCCGAACCAGAACATCATCCTGGTCGAGGACCGGCAGATCGAGCTCGGCATGACCACGATGGGTATCGCCTTGCAGGCCTGGGAGGGCACCGGCGGTTGGACGCAGGGGCGCAAGTTCCGCGACATCCGCGCCATGTTCCCGATGTACGACACGCCCTTCCACTTCGTGGCTCTCGAACGCTCGGGCATCCGCAGCGTGGCGCAGCTCAACGGCAAGCGCGTGGGCGTCGGCCCCCGCGCCGGCACGCCCGGCACCTACTTCCCGATGTTCTTCGAGACGCTCGGGCTCAAGGTCACGATCGTCAACGGTCAGGCGGCGGACATGGCGAGCCAGCTCGCCGACGGGCTCATCGACTGCTTCGCCTTCGCCGCCGGATTGCCGATCGCCGCTTTCTCCGAGCTCGACGCCACCCAAAAGGTCGTCTTCTTCAGCTTCACGAAAGACGAGATCACCAAGCTCAAGGCCAAGTTCCCCGAGCTCTCGGATGCCGTCATCCCCGCCGGGACCTACAAGACGCTCACCGAGAGCCAGCCCACCGTCGGCATCTTCAACTTCTCGATCTGTCACAAGAGCCTGCCCGACGATCTCGTGGAAGCGATCGTGCGCACGATTTTCGAGAACCACGAGGCTCTCGTCAAAGGTCACGCCGCGGCCAAGGAGACGGTGCTCGAGAACGTCAAGCGCAACACCTTCCTGCCGTTCCATCCGGGTGCCGTGAAATACTACAAATCGAAGGGCATCGACATCCCGGCGCATCTGATCGGCGTCTGATAGCGCGCGAGGGAACGTGGCGCGGGCCCGCAGCGAGGCCGCACGACAGTCGAACACGGTCGCGGCGCCCGCGTCCGAGACCGCCGAAACCGCGGCGGAACGGCGCGAGCCCGCCCTCGAGACGGAGGAATTCGCCGGCCCGCGGCGTCGATTGCCCGCGGGCTGGTCGCGCGTCGTGCGCGCCCTCGCCGTTCTCTACGCGCTCGCGCATCTGCTCGTTCTCAACCTCTATCCGGTCGATCCCTGGCTGTTCCGCGCCGGCCATCTCTGCGTGGCCGCGGTGCTGATCCTGCTCCTCTTCCGCCCCGCCCGGCGGGCCGCCGCCGATCGCGTGCCGATTTACGACCTCCTCCTTTCCGCCGCGGCGATCGGCGTGTTCGTCTACGTCTGGGTCGAGCTCGACGGCCTTCTCTTCCGCGCCGGGGCGATGTGGACCTGGGGCGACGTGGCGATGGGGGTGGTCGGCACCCTGATCGTCTTCGAGGTCACGCGGCGGGTGGCGGGAGCGGCGCTGCCGATCATCGCCGGGCTTTTCGTGCTCTACGCCTTCCTCGGGCCGTATCTCCCGGGTGTTCTGCACCATCGCGGTTACGACATCCCGCGCTTTTTCACCTATATTTTCAGCGATCAGGGCATTCTCGGGATCACGACGTCGGTCTCTTCGACCTACGTCATTCTCTTCGTCACCCTCGGCGCTTTCATGGGCGCTTCCCGCATCAGCGATTATTTCAACGACCTCTCGCTCGCGCTTTTCGGCCGGGCGCGCGGCGGGCCGGCCAAGGCCACCGTCGTTTCCGGCGTGCTCTTCGGCTCGATCAGCGGCAGCGCGGTGGCGAACGTCGTCGCATCGGGCACCTTCACGATCCCGATGATGCGCCGCGTCGGCTACGACCGCGCCACGGCCGGGGCGATCGAGGCGACTTCGTCGATCGGCGGGCAGATCACCCCGCCCGTTCTGGGCGCGGGCGCGTTTCTGATGGCCGAGATGACCGGGATCCCCTACGCGACGATCGCGGTCGCCGCCATCCTGCCCTGCTGGCTCTTCTACGTCGCCTGTTACGCGCATGTGGAGCTGCACGCCCGCCGCCACGGGCTCGTGGGCCTGCCGCGGGCGGAGCTGCCGCCCCTGGGCGGGGTCTTGCGCAAGCTCTACCTCTTCGCGCCCCTGGCGGTGCTCGTAGCCGCGCTCTATGCCGGCTTTTCGCCTCTGCGGTCGGCGACTCTCGCCATCCTCGCCACCATCGTGGCGAGCTGGATCGCCCGCGAGGCGCCTCTGGGGCCGCGGGGCATCCTCGCCGCCCTCGAGCGGGCGACCATGGACGTGCTCCAGCTCGTCGCCGTGTGCGGGTGCGCCGGGATCGTCGTCGGCGTCATCGCGCTCACCGGCATCGGTGGCCGCTTCTCGCAGCTCTTGTTGGGCATCGCCTCGGGCCACGCGCTTCTCGCCATGGTCTTCACCATGGTCATCGCGCTCGTCCTCGGCATGGGCATGCCCACCACCGCGGCCTATGCGATCGCCGCCTCGGTGCTCGCACCGGGCCTCGCGCGCATGGGGGTCGAGCCCCTGGTGGCCCATTTCTTCATCTTCTATTTCGCCGTGATCTCGGGCATCACTCCGCCCGTGGCGCTCGCTTCCTTCGCCGCGGCGACCCTCGCTCGAAGCGATCCGTGGAAAACCTCGTGGATCGCGGTCAAGCTCGGTCTCGCCGCCTTCATCGTGCCGTTCATGTTCTACGCGAGCCCGGTCCTTCTCGGGCAAGGAGAGCTCGGGCCGATTCTCTTCGCCACCGCGACGGCGACGTGCGGCGTCATTCTTCTGGCTTGTGCCACCGACGGCTGGCTCTCGGGCCCGCTTCCGCTCCTCGGCCGCGTCCTGCTCGGTGCGGCGGCCGGCTTGTTGATGGTCCCCGAGATCCGCACCGATCTCGCCGGGCTTGTCCTGGCCGGGCTCGTCTTCGCCTTCCAGCGATGGCCGGTTTTCGGCCGCTCGGCCGCGCGCTGATCGCGGCGATGCTCGCCTCCCTCGCGGCCTGCGCGCGCGCACCGCATCCGGCCCCGCCGCGGGCGGAGAGTTGCCTCGCGGCCCTGCGCGCCGCCGGCCTCGGCGTCGAGCCCTGGGACGCGCCGACCGCCGGTGCCTGTCGGGTGGAGGCCCCGGTCCGCCTCGCGCGCACGCGCCTCGCCCTGAGCCGGCCCCTGGAGACCAGCTGCGCCCTCGCCTCGGCCTGGCTGCGCTACGAAGAAGAGCTCGGGCGGCTCGCCCGACGCGTCACGGGGCGCGAGCTCGTCGCGATCGAGCACGCCGGTAGCCACGCCTGTCGGCCGATGACCGGGAACGCCGGCCGCGCGAGCCTGCACGCGCGCGCCCTCGCCCTCGACGTCGTGGCGTTCCGTCTTTCGGACGGCTCGCGGATCGCGGTCGAAGAGCACTGGCGCGACCGCGGACCGGCCGGGCGCTTCTTGCGCGCCGCGGCCGAGCTCGCCTGTCGTCATTTTGCCATGGTCCTCACCCCGGACAGCGATCGCTGGCACCGCGACCATTTCCATTTCGACCTCGGTCCCTTCAGCCGTTGCGACGCTTAGGATGCGCATCCTCGAAAGCCGCTTTCTCTGCGAGGATCCTCCCTGGCGCGACGCGCACGCCGCCTCGATCGCTTGGACTCCCGACGGACTCGTCGCCGCCTGGTTCGCGGGATCGAGAGAGGGACGGCCGGATGTCGCGATCTGGCTCGCCCGCTTCGAGAACGGGCGCTGGAGCGAGCCCGTGCGCGGGTTTTCCGGTCGCGACGGCGCCGGCCGGCCGCAGCCCTGCTGGAACCCCGTGCTCTTCCGCAGCGCCACGGGCTGGCTCCTGCTGTTCTACAAGGTCGGGCCGCGGCCGCGACGCTGGTGGGGGATGCTCTCGGTATCGCGCGACGAGGGACGAGGCTGGTCGCGGCCGCGCCGGCTCCCGGATGGCATCTTCGGCCCGGTCAAGAACAAGCCGCTCGAGCTTTCTCCCGGGGTGCTCTTGTGCGGTTCGTCTTCGGAGTTCTTCGGCTGGCGCTGTCAGATCGAGCGCACCGACGATCTCGGCGAGAGCTGGCGCCGCCCGATCGTCTTGAACCATCCTTTCAAGAGATTTCCGGGCGGCTTCGCCGCCAACCAAGCGACCCTTCTCGATCTCGGCGGCGGGCGCCTGCGGGCGCTGTGCCGCACCAAGCAGGGCTTCATCGCCGAATGCCGATCCGCCGACGGCGGCTGGACCTGGTCGCGCATGCGGCCGACCGCGATCCCTCATCCCAACAGCGCTTTCGACGTCGAGCGCCTGGCCGACGGCCGCATTCTTCTCGTCCACCATCCCGGAACCGAAGGGCGCGGCACGTTGCTCGCCTCGATCTCCGAAGACGGCGAACGGTTCGCTCCCGCGCTCGTGCTCGAGGACGAGCCGGGGCAGGAGTTCTCTTACCCCTTCCTTCTTCGGACCCCGGACGGCCTCGTCCACCTCGTCTACAGCTGGAAGCGCAGGACGATTCGTCATCTCGTCCTGGAGCCCGGCCGATGAGCGCGCTCGAGCGGATCGAGCTCCGCCACGATCGGGTGCGGCACGGCGCCAACCTCGCCCTCTGCGCGACACTGATCGGGCTGTTCGGTTGGCACGCGGCGCGCGGTGTCGAGGCCGCCGTGCTTTTGTTCCTCCCGGCGCTCTTGCTGTTCGGTGGCATGGGGCTGCGGAGTCTCGCCAAGATCCGCGACCGCCGACCGGTCGTCACGCTCGACCGGAAGGGCCTGGTCGCGCCCGCGATCCTCGCTCGGCCGTTGCCCTGGAGCGAGATCCGGGCGATCGAGGAACGGCGCTTCGGGCGCACCCGCCTCTTCCTCTACGTCGACGAGCCGGCCCGCTGGCTCAGGCCCGATGCCGCCGGTGCCTGGAGCGTCCACGGCTCGCTCGGCAAGCTCCTGCCCGGCTTCGAGCGACCGCGGATCACCCTCGAAACCGCCTGGCTCGACCGCCCGCACCGTGCGATCCGAGAGGCGGTCGCGACGTTCTGGGCCGCCGCCCGGGCGGAGACGGAAGGCGCGGAGCGGCCGGTGTGAGCGTGCTGCGGATCGGCTGCGGGGCCGGGTTCGCCTCCGATCGGCTCGATGCGGCGGTGGAACTCGTCGCGCGGACCCCGCTCGATTGGCTCGTCCTCGAATGTCTGGGCGAGCGCACCCTCGCCTTCGCCCATCGCGATCGCCGCGCCGATCCCGCGCGTGGCTACGATCCGCTCCTCGAGCGCCGGATGCGGGCGCTTCTCCCGCTCTGCCGGGCGCGCGGGACGCGCCTTTTGTCGAACATGGGGGCGGCCAACCCTCGCGCCGCGGCCGAAGCCACGCTGCGCGTCGCCCGCGCCCTCGGCCTTTCGGGCCTGCGCATCGCCGTTCTCCTCGGCGACGAGGTCACGGACGCGCTCGACCCCGCGACGCCCTTGTGGGAAGGCGGGACGATCGGCGACCGCGGCCGACCGGTGGGCGCCAACGCCTATCTCGGCTGCGAGCATCTCTTGTCGGCGCTCGCCACGGGCGCGGAGGTGATCCTCACCGGAAGGGTCGCCGATCCGTCGCTGTTCCTCGCGCCCGTGGTCGCGCGCTTCGGCTGGGCGCTCGACGATTGGGACCGGCTCGCCTCGGGCACGCTCGTGGGCCATCTCCTCGAATGCGGCATGCAGGTCACGGGAGGCTATTTCGCCGACCCCGGCAAGAAGGACGTGCCCGATCTCGCCCGCTGCGGCTTTCCTTTCGCCGAGGTCGAACCCGGCGGCTCGGCGGTCCTTTCCAAGACTCCGGGCTCGGGCGGGCGGGTCGACGCGCTCACGGTGAAAGAGCAGCTGTTGTACGAGGTCCACGACCCCGCGGCCTATGTCACTCCGGACGTCGTGGCCGACTTCTCGGCCGTCGAGATCGAGGAGGTCGGCCCCGACCGCGTCCGGGTCGCAGGTGCGCGCGGAACGCCACGACCCCCGACGCTCAAGGTCACCGTCGGCTTCGACGGCGGCTTTCTCGCCGAGGCCGAGATCTCCTATGCCGGGCCGAACGCCGCGGCGCGCGCGCGTCTCGCCCGCGCCGTGCTCGAAGAGCGCATGCGCTCCGTTCACGGCTACACCGGTCCCTTGCGCATCGACCTCGTCGGGCTGCGCGCGCTCCACGCCACGGCCCTTCCCGAGCCCGCGGAGGCGGAAGACGTGCGGTTGCGCGCGGCGCTGCGCTCGGAAAGCCGCGAACCGGGCGAGCTCCTCTTGTGGGAGGTCGAGGCGCTCCTGACCTGCGGCCCCGCGGGTGGGGGCGGCTATCGCGGCCGCATCGTGCCTCAGGTGACGACGGCCGCGGCGAGTCTGCCGCGCACGCGGATCGCGACGCGGGTCGAGGTGCTCGAAGCATGAGCCGGCGCGTGCGCTTGCACGAGATCGCCCACGCCCGCGCGGGCGACAAGGGCGACACCTCCAACGTCTGCCTTTTCGTCTACGAGCCGCGGCACTATCCGGCGCTCGTGCGCGCCCTCGCCCCCGAGCGGCTGCGCGCCGCCTTCCCCGCGCTCTTGCGCGGCCCCGTCCATCTCTTTGCTCTGCCGCGGCTGCACGGGGTCAACCTGGTCATGGAAAACGCGCTCGAAGGTGGTGTGAACGCGAGCCTCAATCTCGACGGCCACGGCAAGAGCTGGAGCTTTCTCCTGCTCTCGCTCGAGGTCGAGATCGAGGATTAGCCGCTTCCGGCGCGCAGCCTTGCGCGGAAGACGCGCATGCCCGCGAGCTCGATTCCTTGTGCGCGTACGAACGCGGCGAAGTCCGGATCGGCGAGGATCCGGTATTCGTCGGTACGCCAGTGTGCGCGGTCGGGCACGATCGCCTCGATGTCGCCCGGTGCATTGGCGTGCAGCGAGAAGAAGGTCACGCCGGGCGGGAGCTCGGCGACGAGCGCGCGATAGGCGGCATCGGCTTCACTCGAGGGCACGCCCGGGGTCATGCGGAAGCGGTCGACGAACTGGGCGCCTTCGGCCTCGAGCGCCGCGAGCCGCTCGCGATAGAGTTCCGGTCGCACCGCCCCGAGCTTGAGCCGATCGAGATAGCTCGTGATCTCGCGCGGCAAGAGCACGGGCAACCGATACTCGCGGCCGAGCCGCAGGTAGATGTCGACGAGCTCGGGCACGGCCGCCGCGCCCATGTGCGTGTCCAGATGCGTGACGTCGATCCCGGCGCACAGCGCCGCCTCGATCTGCGCCCGCATCTCCTCTTCCGCCGCCTGCGGATCGACGTGCCGGCGCAACAGCACGCAATTGCGCCACATGTAGCCCTCGTCGTCGACGAGCCCGCTCTTGCGCGAAACGCCGATCAGCGGGCGCCAACGGTAGCCTTGCCATTCGCTCGTGAGCGTCAGATGCACGCCGAGATCGAGATCGCGCCGGGTTCGATAGGCGTGGGCGATCTCGGGGAACCAGGGGCAGGGCACCATGACCGAGCCGCAGGTCACGACGCCGACACCGGCGAGCTCGAGCATGGCGCGGTTGGCGCCGTGGCACATGCCGACGTCGTCGAGATGCGCGACGAGGACGCGACGAGCGTTTCCCGGCGACGACACGCGAGCACTCCCTTCTCGGTTCGGGGCGCCTTCGAGCTCTAGCCCCCTGCGAGGGTACGTGCAGCCTCTTCTGCGTCCCGGGTGGACGGTCTCGACGGTGCCGGAGCTCCGCTGTCGCGATCGCCCGCGCCGCTTACACATACGCCCATATGCGCCGGGTCGCGTCCCGCGCCGCTGACCGTGGCCACCGACCGTGGCACAAGCGCGCCCGGGTTCGGATCTCGGAACGTCGTCCGTGCCGGGCTTTCTCGCACTGCCAGCCGGCGCCGCTGCGATCGCCGCGCAGGGTCTGCTCACCTTGTCCGGCTACGTCGTCAACCTCGCCCTGGCCCGGGCCCTCGGTCCGGCCGAGTTCGGCGCTTTCGGCGTCGTCTATTCGCTTCTGCTCGCGGTCGAGCTCTGTGCCCGCCTCGGTGTTCCGAGCGCGGTGATCCGGCTGCTCGCGACCACGGCCGAGCCCGCGCCGATCTGCCGAGCCGCGAGCGCGCTCGCGCTCGCCCTCGCGCTCGCCGCCACGGCCCTCTTCTGGGCCGCGGCGCCGCTGCTCGCGCGGCTCCTCGCTCTGCCCGGCGGACCGATGCGGATCTGGCTCGCCGGCTTGGACATCGTTCCCTTCGTCTTCCACCTCCTCTGGACCGCGATCGCGACCGGGCTCGGCCGGTTCGGCCTCGCAGCGTGGTCGACCGCGTCGTACGCCCTCGCGCGCGCCGGCTTCACCGTCCTTTCCGTTCTCCTCGCCCCCGGCGTCGAGGCGGCGCTCCTCGCCAACGCCCTCGCTTCGCTCGTGGGGCTCGTGCCCGTCGCGCTCGCGCTCGGCCCCTCGCGCCTGCGACCCGGGCTCGGTCCTTGGCGTCGGATCCTGCGCGAGGCGCTTCCGCCCTGGTTCGATCAGTCGCTCGCGCATCTGCTGCCCCTCCTCGGGCTGTGGGCGATCATGCCGCTCGCTCCCGGCGATGCCGCCGCCGCGGCCGGCCGATACTCCGCCGCTCTCGCCCTCGCGCGGGCGCCGAACAGCGTCGCGCTCGCCCTCGGACCGCTCGTGCTCCAGCGGCTTTCGGCCACCGCGGGCGGCACCGGAACCCCGCGCGCGCAACGAGAATGTGCGGCGCTCGCGACACTCGCGGCCTTTCTCCTCCTGCCCGGTTGCCTCGTGCTCGCCCTCGAGGCGCGGCCGCTCGTTCTCCTCCTGTTCGGCCCGGAGTACGGCGAAGCCGCGGATCTCGCGGCGCTTCTCGCGCTCGGGGTCGGGCTCGGCCACGGTGCTCTCTTGTTGGCACGCAACGCGTTGTTCGCGCTCGGTGCGCCGCGAGCGGCGCTGTCGGCGGTAGCCGGCGCGCTTCTCGCTCAGCTGGCGGGCTTGCCGCTTTCGGTGCCGCGCCTCGGTGCTCCCGCCGCTGCCCTCGTGACGACGATCGCGCTGATCGCCGCCGCGGTGGCGGCGGTGGGCGCCACCGACCGTCGGCTGGGCGGGTTCTTGCGCCTCCTGCCGGCCGGTCGGCTCCTCGCGCTTATGGCCGCGATCGGCCTTTTCTCGGTGTCTTTCGCGGGCGAGGGCCCGTGGCTCGTGGTCGAGCTCGCTCTTTTGGGCCTCATCTGGGCGAGTGCGGGCGCGTTTCTGGGGAAACGGAAGCTTCCGGTCGGATCCGTCTTCGCGGGGCGGGCGAAAGGCTAAGCATCGAGGCGCGCGGGAGCAGACGCGGAGCGGTCCTTTCGGGCGGTGGCGAGCGCGCAGAGGAACTTCGGCAAATCGCGCACGCTCGCACCCGCCGGACCCGACAACGGCCCGGGATCCGCGTCCACGAGGAGGGCGAAGCCGCCCGGTCGATGATTGCCCGAGCGCCCCGAGCTCGCCCGGATCGGCGTGTCGAAGGCGAGAACGCGACCGTCGGGCGCTACGAGGCCGCGGCAGCGCTCGAGCGGCAGCTCGCGCCATTGGATCAGGAGATCCGGCAACCGCTCCCGGCCCGGCGCGTCTTCTCCGACGAGATCCTCGGTCCGCCGCACCGCTTCGACCACCGGTTCCCCGGTCGCGAGCTCGCGCAGGCCGAAGAGCCGTTCTTCGAGCGCATCGAGCAGGGCGCGAGCCTCCGCCCCCGGGCGGACGATCCCGAAGCGGTCTCGGCCGAGGAGGTTGACGCGCACGGCACCGATCCCCTCGCTCGGGACGGCGAAGACGCGCGTCGCGGACCAGTCGTAGAGCCAACGGCCGGTGAAGCGTCCGAGGAGGTCCTGAGGTCCTCGCGGCAGGGTGCGCGCGAGCGCGAGAGCCAAAGGCGAGCGACGGAGTTTCGCGAGCCAGCCGCGCGTCCGCGCGAGCCCCCCGCCTCCGGCGAGGAAATCGAGGATCTGCGGCAGCCGCTCGGTCCAGGGTGTCTCCGCCCCCATCCCGTGAAGCGCGAAGAGCACGAGCGGAGTCTTCGGCGGCACGGCCTCGAGCACGCCGCCGAGCATCGCATCCGCTTGCGCGTAGACGGCATCGAGAGCGTCCTCGAGCCGCTCGGCCGTGGCCGGATCGATCCGCCCCTCGACCACAAGACGCCCGGGATCGCGCAGGTAATGGCCGGCGCGGTGGACGGTACCGAGAACGGCGAGCACGAGATCGAAGGGGCCGCGCGCGAGAAGGTCGCAGAGGATGGCACCGAACTGACGCGTCGCTTCGCGGCATTCGCGCGCGATCTCGAGCAACCGTGCCGGTGCGACGTCGCCGTAGCGCTCCGGCCCCAGTGCCGGCGCACCGAACCGTCGTGCGAGTTCGTCGAAATAGCCGGCGGGCCGGCTTCCCCGAGGCCCGAGATCGTGCACTTGCCAGCCCGCGAGAGCGATCGTCGCCTGCTCGCGCGTCGGATCGGGCGCGAAAGGCACGTCGAGAATAGCGATCCGCAGGCCGCGCGCGGCGAGCTCCCACCAGAAGGCCCTCGGCATTTCGTGCCAGTCGGAAGCGAGGCGGAAGCGGCCCGCTTTCGCGTCCCATTCCTTGAGATGGAACCGTCCGTGGGCGCCCAACGGAGCATCGGCGACGAATCCGTGCCAAGGCTCGAGGACCACGTCCGGGCACTCGCCGCGCAGGGGGATCAGTCGTCCGCGACGCAGCAAACGGGCGAGTACGGGAGCGCGACCTCCGCCCGCGAGCCGTTGCACGCGATCGAGCTCGAAAGCGTCCAATCCGATGGCCAGAATCGGCGCGGACACCGACCTTCTCCCTTCGCCGTTTTCGCGCCGAAAGCAGAGGCCGAACGCGCGGGGACCGTCAACACCGCTGCGCGACAGGTACCTGGATCGATCGCGTTTTTCGCGAGATGCGTCGGTACGCCGATGTCGATCCGTCCTTCCCGCGCACCCGCGCTTTCCGCTTTACCCCCTTGACCGGCGCGGGCCGAGCGATCACTCCCCGCCTCCGCACGCGATCGCAGCGGTGCGGACGGACGTTGGCCGGCGGCTTCGGGGCCCTGTCCGAGGACAGGACCACGGATGGGGTGTCGCGCGGCGGGGGAGGGGATCGGATGGGTTCGGAGATCCGCATCGAACGGCTCACGGGCGAAGCGATCCGGCGACATCTGCCGGCGATCGCCCGGCTGCGCATCCTGGTCTTCCGGGAATGGCCCTATCTTTACGACGGCGACGAGGACTACGAACGGCGGTACCTCGAGCGCTACGTCACCGAGCCGCGCGCGGTGGTCGTAGGAGCGTTCGACGGGGACGAGCTCGTCGGCGCCTCGACCGCGTTGCCGCTTTCCGCCGAGCCTCCCGAGCTCACCGAGCCCGTGGCCAGAGCCGGCCTTCCGGTCGACAAGACTTTTTATTTCGGCGAATCGGTGCTGCTGCGGCCTTATCGGGGGCGCGGGATCGGAGTGCGCTTTTTCCTCGAGCGCGAAGATCACGCGCGAAGCTTCGGGGAATACGAATACGCTTGTTTCTGCGGGGTGATCCGCGATCCGAACGATCCCCGAAAGCCCGCCGATTACGTGCCCTTGGACGCGTTCTGGCGCAAGCGCGGCTACACGATGCTCGAGGGAGCCGTGGGCACGATCCCCTGGAAGGAGATCGGCGAAGCCGAAGAAACGCCCAAGCGGCTGCAATTCTGGTACAAGAAGCTCTAGCGCGCGGAGCTCAGCCGAGCGCGCGTCGTTTGGCCCGGGCGAAGGCGAGGCCGACGAGGAGAAGGGCGGCGGCCGAAAGCGCGAAGCCGCCACGATAGCCCCAAAACGCCAGAGCCGAGCCGAAGAGCGCCGCGCCTATCGCCTGACCGACGAACAGGCCGAAGGCGAAAAGCGCGATCGCCGCGCTGCGGTCGAAGGGCGCCATCTGGGTGGCGTTGGTCTGCAGCGTGTTGTGGAGCATGTAATAGCCCAACCCGCAGGCGGCGGTCGCCGGCGCGGAAAGCCAAGGGGTGCACGCGAGGGCGAGCGCGGCGAAGGCGAAGGCCATGACCGCGCCGCCCGCGGCGGCGAGGCCCGCTTCCCCCAGCCGCGCGAGGAGCCAGCGCACGGAGAAGGCGTAGAAGAGACCGCCCGCACCGAACGCCGCGAGAACGAGACCGACGAGCGCATAAGGCAGCTCGAAGGTCTCGCGCAAGAACGCGCCGATATAGGCCACCGCTCCGAAGCAGAAGAGGCCTTCGAGCGTGACCGTGACGAGCACGGTCCGAGCCCAAGGCACGCGCAACACGCGAGCGTATTGCAAAAGCGGGCTCGCGGACGTCTCCGATTTCCGCTCCGGCACGGCTCCCGCCGATAGTTCGCGCCACAAGAACGCGGCCACCACGGCGAAGCCCGCACCGAGGACCAGGAACACGGTGCGCCAGCTCACGAGCTCGGCGAGCAACCCCGCCGCCGCCTGGCCGGCCACGAGCCCGCCGATGTGACCGGTCAGAAAGCGTGCGAGCACCGGTTGGCGACGGTCGTAAGGAACCGTCTCGCCGATGAAGGCCATCGACATGGGGATGATGGCGGCGCAGGTGAGGCCGGAGACCAGACGCGCGACGGCGAGCCAGAAAAGCGTCGGCGCGGCGGCGGAGAGCGCGGTGGTCGAGGCGGTGAGCGCGGTCATGAGCGCGACCGTGCGGAACGGACCCAAACGCGCGCCCACGGGTCCGTAGAGGAGCTGGAACAGGCCGTAGGCGAAGGTGAACGCGGTGATCGCGATCGCCGCCTGCGGCACCGAGACCGCGAAGCTGGCCGCGATGTCCGGCAGCAGGGCATCGGTGACCCGGGTGGTCCCGGCGGCGAAGAAGCCGGCCGCCGCGAGCAAGAGGACGGTGCGGTTCACCGCTCGGGTTCGCGCGCCGGCCGTACGATCTCGAGGGTCGCGAAGCGCGTGTCGATCACGACTTTGCCGCGGTGCTCGAAGTTCACGGTCACGCGCGTGCCGACCACCGATTGCACCTGGCCCACGCCCCAATCGGGACGGCCGGGCAGCCGCACGAAAGCGCCGGGGACGAGGCCGAGATCCAAGCGCGCTCTCCCGATCGGATCCGGATCCGCGCTTAAGACGTCGCGCAGAGGCCGGCAATCGGCGTGCGCGCGGGACGAGCCCGTCGCGCCGAGCCTTGCCGACCTCCGCGCGCGACACCAAGATCCCCGAAGCGGGATCACGGGAGGGAAGATGGGAACCGTCACCATCGTGCCACCGGGCGGTCGGGAGCGGCGCGGCCAGGGCCGACCTCATCCCAAGGGCCGCCGGGTCGATCCCGAGGTCCTCGCCCGGGTGCGCGCGATCTTGGGCGATCGGCCGCGCACGCCCGATCTTCTGATCGAGCACCTGCACCGGCTGCAGGATCGCTTCGGCCATCTCTCGGCCGCCCATCTCGCCGCTCTCGCCGAAGAGATGCGCCTCGCGCAGGCCGAAGTCTTCGAGGTCGCGACGTTTTACGCCCACTTCGACGTCCTGCGTGAGGGCGAAGATCCGCCCCCGCCCCTGACGCTCCGGGTGTGCGACAGCATCGCTTGCGCGCTCGAGGGAAGCGAGCGCCTGCGCGCCGAGCTCGCGGCGACCCTCGATCCGCGTACCGTGCGCGTGCTGCGGGCACCGTGCATGGGAGCCTGCGACCGCGCGCCGGCGGGGATGCTCGGACATCGGCTTCTGGCTCCGCTCACGCGCGAGCGCGCGCACCGCGCGGTGGCCGAGTGCGCGAGCGAAGCCGAGATCCCGGCCGCGCAGGATCTGCCCGCCTATCGAGCGGAAGGCGGGTTCCGCCAGCTTTCCGCCCTGCGCGCCGCGCAGGAGCGCGAGGCGGCGGTCGCGCGCGTCCTCGACGAGCTCGACCGCGCGGGCCTGCGCGGGCTCGGCGGAGCGGGCTTCCCGACCGCGCGGAAGTGGCGGATCGTGCGCTCCTTTCCCGGCCCGCGCGAGCTCTGCGTGAACGCCGACGAGGGCGAACCGGGCACCTTCAAGGACGGCTGGCACCTCGCGCGCCATCCCTACCGCTTCCTCGAAGGCGTGTTGATCGCCGGCGAGGTGGTGGAAGCGGAGCGGATGTGGATCTATCTGCGCGACGAATACCCGCACATCCGTCTTCTGCTCGAGCGCGCGATCCGCGAACTCGAAAGCGAAGGACTGGTCGCCCCTGGGCGTCTGCTCCTGCGCCGCGGCGCGGGAGCCTATATCTGCGGCGAGGAATCGGCGCTCATCGAGAGCATCGAGGGCAAGCGCGGCTTGCCGCGCCACCGCCCGCCCTATGTCGCCGAGCGCGGTCTTTTCGGCCGACCCACGCTCGTCAACAACGTCGAGACGCTGTGTTGGGTTCCCGTCATCCTGGAGAAAGGGGGGGAATGGTTCGCCGCCCAGGGTCGGCGCGGAGCCAAGGGGTTGCGCTCTTTTTCCGTCTCGGGACGGGTCCGGGAGCCGGGCGTGAAGATCGCTCCCGCCGGCATCACCTTGCGCGAGCTCGTCGACGAATATTGCGGCGGCATGGCGCCCGGGCACGAACTCTTCGCCTATTTGCCGGGCGGTGCCTCGGGGGGTATTCTTCCGGCCCGTTTGGCCGATCTGCCGCTCGACTTCGGCACCCTCGAACCCTACGGCTGTTTCATCGGCAGCCACGCCGTGGTCGTGCTCTCGCACCGAGACGACCTGCGCGCGGTGGCGCGCAACCTCATGGCCTTCTTCGCCGACGAATCCTGCGGCCAATGCACGCCGTGCCGCGTGGGCACCGAGAAGGCGCTCGCGCTCATGCGACGCCCGCGCTGGGACGGGGCGCTGTTGCGCGAGCTCGCGCAGGCGATGCGCGACGCCTCGATCTGCGGTCTCGGACAGGCGGCGCCCAACCCTCTCGAGAGCCTGTTCCGCCACTTCCCCGAACTCTTCGCCGCGGAAGAGCTGCCGCGGCGCGCGGAGGCATGAGCCCGTGAGCGAAGCCGTTTCCTTTTTCCTCGACGGTCGCGAGGTCCAGGCCCGGCCGGGGGACACCATCTGGCAGGTGGCGAAGCGCCACGGGATCGAGATCCCGCATCTGTGCTGGCTGCCCGAGCCCGGCTACCGCGCGGACGGCAACTGTCGCGCGTGCATGGTCGAGATCGAGGGCGAGCGGACGCTCGCCGCCTCCTGCATCCGCAGGCCGACCCCGGGGATGGTCGTGCGCACGGACAGCGCGCGCGCGGAGCAGGCCCGCAAGCTCGTCCTCGAGCTCCTGCTCGCCGATCAGCCCCCGCGCGCCGACGCCCACGACCGCACGAGCCGGCTCTGGTCCTGGGCCGAGCGAATGGGCGTGCTCGCCAGCCGTTTCCCCGCGCGCGACGGAAAACCCGCGGCCGACTGGTCGCACCCGGCGATGGTGGTGCAGCTCGACGCCTGCATCCACTGCAACCTCTGCGTGCGCGCCTGCCGCGAGGTCCAGGTCAACGACGTCATCGGCATGGCCTATCGCGGATCGCACGCCAAGATCGTCTTCGACCAGGACGATCCCATGGGCGCCTCCACCTGCGTCGCCTGCGGCGAGTGCGTTCAGGCCTGTCCCACGGGAGCCCTCATGCCGGCGACGCTCGTCGACCGCGCCACCGGTCGCGGCGCTTATGGTGCCGACCGCACGGTCGAGAGCGTGTGCCCTTATTGCGGGGTGGGTTGTCGCGTCAATTTCCACGTCCGCGACGACCGCATCGCCTGTGTCACGGGCGCGAACGGCCCGGCCAACGAGAAGCGGCTGTGCGTGAAGGGTCGCTTCGGGTTCGATTACGTGCGCAGCCCCGAGCGGCTCACCAAGCCCCTGATCCGGCGCTCCGATGCGCCCAAGACCGTCGATCCCGGGATCGATCCCGCGCGGCCCTGGACCCATTTCCGCGAGGCGAGCTGGGAAGAGGCGCTCGACGTCGCGGCCGCCGGGCTCGTGCGCGTGAAGGAACGCTGGGGAGCGGGAGCCCTCGCCGGCTTCGGCTCGGCCAAGGGCTCCAACGAAGAGGCCTATCTCTTCCAGAAGCTCGTCCGCACCGCCTTCGGCACCAACAACGTCGATCACTGCACGCGGCTGTGCCACGCTTCGTCGGTGGCCGCGCTCATGGAAGGAATCGGAACGGGGGCGGTGACGGCGCCTTTCACCGAGGCCCTGAATTCCGATCTCATCGTCGTGATCGGCGCCAACCCGGCCGAGAACCACCCGGTCGCCGCCACCTACATCAAGCAGGCGGTGGCCCGGGGCGCCAAGCTCGTGGTCATGGATCCGCGCGGCCAGGCCCTCTCCCGCCACGCGACCTGGATGCTGCGCTTCAAGCCCGGCACCGACGTGGCGCTGTTGACCGCGCTCTTGAACGTGATCGTGACCGAAGGGCTCTACGACCGCCAGTTCGTCGCGGCGCGCGTCAAGGGCTTCGAGGAGCTCGCGCGGCACGTCCGAGCCTTCCCGCCCGAGGCCATGGCCGAGCTCTGCGGGATCCCGGCCGAGACCTTGCGCGAGGTCGCGCGTGCCTTCGCGCGGGCGCGCGCCGCCATGGTCTTCTGGGGCATGGGCGTCTCGCAGCACGTGCGCGGCACCGACAACTGCCGCGCGCTCATCGCGCTCGCCCTGATCTGTGGCCACGTCGGGCGGCCCGGCACGGGGCTGCATCCGCTGCGCGGCCAGAACAACGTCCAGGGCGCCTCCGATGCCGGGCTCATCCCCATGGTGTTCCCCGATTACCATCGGGTCGAGGACGCGGCGTGGCGGGCGCGGCTCGAGGAGCTGTGGGGACATCCGCTCGATCCCGTGCCCGGCCTCACCGTGGTCGAGATCATGGCCGGGGCGGCGGCGGGGGCGATCAAGGGTATGTACATCCTCGGCGAGAACCCGGCGATGTCGGATCCCGACAGCCACCACGCGCGCATCGCGCTCTCCCGGCTCGAGCATCTCGTCGTCCAAGACATTTTCCTCACCGAGACGGCGATGTACGCGGATGTGGTGCTGCCGGCTTCCGCCTGGCCGGAGAAACTCGGCACGGTCACGAACACGAACCGGCAGATCCAGCTCGGCCGTCCGGCCCTCGATCCCCCCGGCGAGGCGCGGCAGGATTGGTGGATCGTCCAGGAGATCGCGCGCCGGATGGGGCTCGACTGGAACTATTCCGGACCGGCGGATGTCTTCGCCGAGATGAAGCGGGTGATGCCTTCGCTGGACAACATCACCTGGGAGCGGCTCGAGCGCGAGGGCTCGGTCGCCTATCCTTGCCCGGCGCCCGATCATCCCGGGCTGGGGGTGATCTTCGAGGATCGTTTCCCCACCGCCGACGGACGCGCGCGGCTCGTGCCGGTCTCGCCCGTGCCGCCTTCGGAGCAACCGGACGAGGAATATCCTTTCGTGTTGATCACCGGGCGGACGCTCGAGCATTGGCACACCGGGGCCATGACCCGACGGGCGAGCGTGCTCGATGCGCTCGAACCCGAGCCCTTCTGCGCCATGGCGCGCTCGGATATCGACCGGCTGGGCCTCGCCCCCGGCGACCGTGTGCGCGTTCTCACCCGCCGCGGCGGGATCGAGGTCATGGTGCGCGAAGATCCGGCGGTCGCCCCCGGCACGGTGTTCGTCCCCTTCTGTTACGTCGAGGCGGCGGCCAACCTGCTCACCCGGCCCGAGCTCGATCCCTTCGGCAAGATCCCGGAGTTCAAATATTCCGCGGCGCGGGTGGAGCCGCTCCCGGCGGAAGCGCGCGCCGCAGCGGCGGCCTGATCACGCGCGCGGGCCCGCGCTCCTCGCCGCGAGCCGCTGCGCGAGGCGGAGGACGTCTTCTGCCGCGGCCGCATGGGGATGGCGGCTCAGGAGCGGTCGTTGGGCCGCGATCGCCTCCCCGACCCGGGGATCGCGTCGCACCACGCCCAAAAGCTCGAGCTCGCGGGAGAGGAAGCGCCGGCTCGCGGCCGCGAGCGTGCGCGCCGCGTCGCGTCCGTCTTCGGGATCCGCGGCGAGGTTGACCACGAGCGCGAGCGCCGGATGGTCCTTGAGCCCGATCTTGAGGAGGGCGTACGCGTCGGTGAGCGCGGTCGGCTCCGGTGTGGTGACGAGGAGCGCCCGCCGCGCCCGTGCCGAAAGGTAGAGGGTGGGCGGACCGATCCCGGCGGGCAGGTCGAGCACGGTCGCATCATAACCCGTGGCCAGCGCTTCGAGCTCGAGCGCCAGGCGCTCGAGCCGCGGGCCCGCGAGGCCGGCGAGCGCCCGCCAGCCCGAGGGACCGAGGAGGAGATCGAGCCCGCTGTGCTCGTCGCGCACGACGAGCTCTGCGAGCCTGCGGCCTTCGCTGAAGGCGCGGCCGAGATGCCGGTCGGCGACCAGCCCGAGCTGGACGTCGACGTTGGCGAGCCCGAGGGCGGCGTCGACGAGGAGCACCCGGCGGCCGGTGCGGGCGAGGGCGTGCGCGAGGCTGACGGCGAGGAAGGTGGTGCCCGCCCCGCCTTTTCCGGAGGCGATCGCGACGGTGCCGATCACGGCCGCTCTCCCGCGGCGGTCGGAGCACGGGCGAGGAGGAGGCGGGCGAGGCCGGCGGGGCTCCACGGCAGAAGCGGCTTGCCGATGAGCGGGCTCGTCGCGGCGAAGGAAAGCTCGAGGCCGAGCTCGGCCGCGGCGAGGATTCCCCCGAGGCGGCGGGCGAGGTCGAGGCGCGTGGTGATCGTCCGCCGCACGCCCATGGCCTGGAAATTGGCGGCGAGCTCGGCGCAGTCCTCGACGTCGAGACCGGCCGGCAGGACGAGGACGGGCTCGCAGCGCAGGCGCCGGACGAGTTCGGCGAGCTCGGCCATCTCGTCGCGTCGGAACGGGTTGACCCCGGGGCCGTCGACCAGCGTGCGCTGTCCGGGATCGGGTGCGAGCCCGGCTTCGCCCGTCGGGCGCGGCTCGATCCGCAGCGGGGCGAGCAGCGCGCGCAACTGCTCGAACCCGCCGGCACGATCGGTATCGGCGCTGAGAACGGTGACGGTCTCGCCGGCGAGGACCGCGCCCGCCGCCAGGCGCGCCAGGGCCGCGGTCTTGCCCGCCCCCGGGGCGCCCACGAGCACCACGGCGCGAGGCAAAAGCGTGCCCGGCTCGGGGAAGCGGTAGCGCCGCGCGAGCGCATCGGCGAGCACCGCAGCGGGATCCGAAGAGGGCAGGGTGCTCGCGGCGAGCAGGGCTTCGGCGCGCGAGGGCGGAAGACCGTGGTGTTCGAGGACCGCGCGCGCGGCCTGAAGGGCGGGGCTGGTCGGCGGTCGGGCGAGCAGCGCCTCGAGATCGGGTTCGGCGGTTTCGACCGCCGCCGCCACGGTGACACCGTCGGGGCGCTCGCGGGTGCTGACGATCACCGCGTCGGGTCCGAGCGTCTCGCGCATGCGGGCGAGCGCTTCCTGCAGGGTTCGGGCTTCGAAGACGCGCAGTCGCATGGCTCAGACCTGGCCCAGCAGCTTGATGCGGGCTTTGGGGTGGATCTCGTTCTGGGAGAGCACGACCGTGGACGGCCGAAACCGCTCGACGATCGAGCGCACGTAAGGGCGGAGCTGGGGGCTCGTGAGCAGGACCGGGAGTTCGCCTTTGAGCGCCTGGGCTTCGAAGGCGTCGCGCACGGCGCGGGCGAACTCCTGGAGCTTGCTCGGCGGAAGGGCGAGCCGGCGGTCGTCGCCCTGACCCGAGAGGGCTTCGGCGAAGGCCTGCTCCCATTCCGGCGAGAGCGCGAGCACCGGGATGTATCCTCCCGGACCCGTGCAGGCGGTACTGATCTGCCGCGCGAGCCGGCTGCGCACGTGCTCGGTGACGAGGACCAGATTCTGGGTGTGCGCGACCGCCTCGGCGATCGCCTCGAGGACGAGCTTGAGATCGCGGATCGAGACGCGTTCGGCGAGCAGCGCCTGGAGCACGCGCTGGATGCCGCCGACGCTGATGCGCGCGGGTACGAGATCGGAAAGGAGCTTCTGGTAGTCTTCGCCGAGCTCTTTGAGGAGCTTCTGGGTTTCGGAAAAGGTCAGGAGCTCGGCCAGGTTCTCCTTGATCACTTCGGAAAGATGCGTGGTGAGCACGGTCGCGGCGTCGACCACCGTGCAGCCGCGCGCGAGCGCCTCTTCGCGCAGGCTCGGAGCGACCCAGGCGGCGCGGAGGCCGAAGGTCGGCTCGGTGGTCTCCTCCCCGGGGAGATCGACGGGTCGTCCGAGAAGATCCATCACCAGAAGCATGGAGGGCCGCAGCTCGCCGCGCCCGCACTCGAGCTCCTTGATGCGGATGACGTAGGTCGAAGAGGGGAGCTGGATGTTGTCCTGGATGCGCACGGAAGGCAGCAGGAAGCCGAGCTCGGATGCGAGCTGACGGCGCAGCGCCCGGATCTGCTCGGCCAGCCGACCGCCCTGGCTCTCGTCGACGAGGGCGAGCAGCCCGTAGCCGAGCTCGACGCGGATGGGATCGATGGCCAGGGCCGCGGCCAAACCCTCCTCCGCGCCCGGCCGGGGCGCGGCGGCGGTGGTCGGCTGCGCGGGGGGTGCGGCCGCGGCCGGCTCGGGTCTGCGGATCCGGGCCGCGAGCCAACCGGCGCCACCGGCGAGGGCGAGAAAGGGCAGCGCGGGAAGCCCCGGCAGGAACGCGAGCGTCGCCGCCAGCCCCGCGGTGACGCCGAGCGCGCGCGGGTAATTGCGGAACTGGGCGAGGAGCGTCTCCTCCGGGCGGCCCGCGATGCCGGCTTTGGTGACGAGAAGCCCGGCGGCCATCGAGACGAACAAGGCCGGGATCTGAGAGACCAGGCCGTCGCCCACGGTGAGGAGCGAATAGGTGTGCACGGCCTCGGTCAGGTGGAGGCCTTTTTGCAGCACGCCCACGAGCAATCCGCCGAGGAGGTTGATCGCGGTGATGAGAAGGCCGGCGATGGCGTCGCCGCGAACGAACTTGGCGGCACCGTCCATGGCCCCGAAGAAGGCGCTTTCTTCTTCGAGCGCGCGGCGGCGGGCGCGCGCGGTCGCCTCGTCGATGAGGCCGGCGGAGAGATCGGCGTCGATCGCCATTTGCTTTCCGGGCATGGCGTCCAGCGAGAAACGCGCCGCGACCTCGGCGATCCGCCCGGAGCCCTTGGTGATCACGACGAAATTCACGATCACCAGGATCGCGAAGACGATGAGGCCGATCACGAGATTGCCTTGCATCACGAAGCCGCCGAAAGCGGCGATCACCTGTCCGGCGGCGGTCGGACCCGCATGCCCTTCGGAGAGGATGAGGCGCGTGGAGGCGAGGTTGAGCGCCAGCCGCAGCGTCGTGGCGATCAGCAAGACCGTCGGAAAGCTCGCGAAATCGAGCGGCTTCTCGATGAACAAAGCGGTGAGGAGGATGAGAACGGAAAGCGTGATCGATACCGAGAGCAGGAAATCCAAAAGAAGCGGGGGAAGCGGCAGGATCAGCACCACGAGGACGGCGACGACCCCGAGGCCGAGCAGGACGTCGCCTTCCCGCGCCGCCCGCGCGAGTTCCGAAAGGCCGGGACCGCGAAAGCCGCCGCGCAGCGCCGGGAGCATCACGGATCCTCCGGCGTGCGCGCTTCCGTGCCCGGAGGCGGCACGGGGACGCCCTCTTCTTGGTACTGCTTGAGCTTGTTGCGCAGCGTGCGGATCGAGATGCCGAGGATGGTGGCGGCATGGGTGCGATTGCCGCCGGTGTGTCGCAGCGTGTCGACGATGAGGTCGCGCTCGACTTCGGCGAGGGTGCGGCCGACGAGGCCGGGCGTCGCGCTCCGGGCGGCGGGCGGGCGGGCGCCGGGCGGAGCGAGGACGATCGCCTCGGGACCGATCGCGGGACCGCGGGCGAGCAGCACGGCGCGGTGGATGCAGTTCTCGAGCTCGCGGATGTTCCCCCGCCAGGGATGAGCGAGCAGCCGCGCGATCGCGGCTTCGTCGAGGGGGCGCTCGGGCAGGCCGTTGAGGCGCGCGAAGCGAGCGGCGAAATGCTTGGCGAGCGCGACGATGTCGCGCGGGCGCTCGCGCAGCGGCGGGAGGTGAATGGCGAGGACGTTCAACCGAAAATAGAGGTCTTCGCGGAAGCTGCCTTCCGCCACCGCCCGCTCGAGATCGCGGTTGCTCGTGGCGATGAGACGGATGTCGACCTTGACCGGGCGCGAGCCGCCGATCCGATCGATCTCCCGTTCCTGGATGGCGCGCAGGAGCTTGGCTTGCAGGCGCGGCTCCATCTCGCTGATCTCGTCGAGGAGGAGCGTACCGCCGCCGGCTTCCTCGAACTTGCCGATCCGGCGCGCGATCGCGCCCGTGAAGGCTCCCCGTTCGTGACCGAAGAGCTCGCTTTCCAGGAGCTGTTCGGGGATCGCCGCGCAGTTCACCGAGACGAAAGGTCCGTGGGCGCGCCGGCTGTGGCGGTGAATGAAACGCGCCATGACTTCTTTGCCGGTGCCGCTTTCACCGGTGATCAGCACGCTCGCTTCGGCGGGCGCGTACTGGCGGGCGAGATCGACGACCGCGAGCATGGCCGGGTCTTCGCTCACGAGTTCGCGCTCTTCGCCGGCTAGGCTCGCGATGACCGCGGCGATGAGCTCGGGATCGGGCGGCAGCGGCACGAATTCCTTGGCACCGGCACGGATGGCGGCCACCGCGGCGCGCGGCTCGGCCCCGATGCCGTAGGCGACCACCGGCAGCCAGATCCGCTCCTGGGCGAGGGCGCGGACGATCGCGCCGACATCGAGCTCGAGATCGACGAGCAACAGATCGGCACCGCGGCCCGAGCGCAGATCGGCCAGGGCGTCCGCGAACCGAGCGCGATGGCGAACTTCGGCGCCCCGCCCCGCCGCGATCGCGCAGGCTTCCACCACCTCGCGGCCGCGCTCACCTACGACCAGCACGCGCATCGCGCCGACTCCCGAAACGGAACGTCGCAGCGGCTATCCTCGAGCGAACCTGCGGACGACAGCGTTGCTCGGCCGGCCGCTCGACCGCGCGCGGTGCCGTTCCGCTCGGCGACCGCGCTCCGCCGAGCCGAGAAAGACGCGCGCTCACGGCTCGCTCCGGACGAGCTCGGTCAAGGTGACGGCGAGACGGTCGTCGACGACGACGACTTCGCCGCGCGCCACGAGCCGGTCGTTGACGTAGACGTCGACCGGCTCGCCCACCTTGCGGTCGAGCTCGACTACGGCACCGCGGCCGAGCCGCAACAACCGGCCGACCGGCATGCTCGCACGGCCCAGAACCGCGGACAGCCGGACCGGGACGTCGTAGACGGCGGTCGCGCGCTCGAGCGGCGTGCCGGCCGCGGCCGTCTCCTGCGCGCCCGCATCGGGCTCGACGATGGTCTCATTCTCGGACATGGTCTCCTTCCACGCGCGCGTCGGTGGGGCCGAGGGAGGTCCTCTGGTCGAGGAAGTCGCGGACCCGTTCGATCACCGCTCGGGCCCAGGCCTCGAGGTCGACTTCCGCCCAACTCTCCTCCCAGCGTATCCGCAGGATCGCGCCGGGATCGGGCAGCGGTCGTATCTCGTAGGTCAGATCGGCGCCGGCGGCGGCGAGCAGGCCGGGCAGACGCGCCTGCAGCTCGGGAAGGTCTTCGGCCGGCGCTTCGATCGAAAGCGGTCCCGCGGGACGCGAAGCGAGGGTCTCCGCGAGGAGCGTTTCGAGCGCGGCCGAGAGCCGCTCGCTTCGCAAGCGGGGCACGAGCGCTTCGAGCGCGACGGCAACGGCACGTGCGATCGTCGCCGCGGCTCGCGTCCGGTCCCGGGCGCGCTCCCGTGCGGTGCGGGCGAGGGCTTCGGTCAGTCGCGCTTCGAGGCCGCGGGCGAGAGATCGCAGCCGGTTCTCGGTCTCCCGCTCGAATTTTCTGCGCAGCCGCACCGACAAGGCGGCGCAAACGCGCGCGAGTTCGTCCTCGGTGAACGAGAGGGGCGCCGTCTCGGACGCGGGCAGGGGCGCGCCGTTGGTGTCGACGGTGGGCCGTTCTTCGGCTGCGGGGCCGGGCGG
>JANXAZ010000003.1 GCA_025062095.1 Geminicoccaceae bacterium | reverse complement strand
GGCTCAACGACGTCGCGGTGGCCGCGCGCCAGGTGCGCGCGCTCGTCGCGGAGCTCGAGCCGGACCTTCCGGTCCGGTCGGTGGTGCTGGGGGCCGGCGCGGTCCTCGGCTGGCACGCGCGCGCGGCGCGCAAGGCCCTCGCCCGCGCCCGCGACGGTTGGGACGCGCTCGCGGCGAGCGCGCCGTTCTGGGACGACTGACCCCTCCGCCCGTTCGCCTCGCGCGAGGCGGGGCGCGCTCGGGGCCCGCGCCGCGCGCGGGCGGCCGTCGCCGCTTCCCTCACATGCGCCGATCGGCGAGGAGTTTGACGAGGGCGAGCAGCGAGCGTCGAACGGCCGGTGTTTTGAGAGAGCCGAAGCCGCGCACGAGCTCGAGGAGCCCGCGCGCGCTCGCCGCGTTCGTCGCGCCTTCGTCTTCTTCGAGGAACCAGCCGATCGGCACCTCGAGCCGGCGGGCGAGCTCGGCGAGCTGGGCGGCGCTGATCCGGTTCGCCCCGTTCTCGTATTTCTGGATCTGCTGGTAGGAGACCCCGAGGGCGGCGGCGAGCTGTTCTTGGGTCAGGCCGAGCTCGAGCCGGCGCAACCGGATCCGCTCGCCGATCCGGCGTTCCAGTCGGCCGTCCTCGCGCCGAGCGTCGGGTGCGCGCATCCCGCGTGGGGTCCGTTCCGGACGCCGGCGAGCCGGCTTCCGGCTCGCGCGTCTCTTCACTATGGTCTTGCCGCGGTCGCCGGGTGCAATCTACCTTATCGCGAGCACGGCCGCAAGCATGTGCCCGATGGTTTTGCGCCCTCGGCCGGTCGCGATCCGCTCGCCACCGCCAAGGATCCCATGAGCCCCGCTCCGCGTCTCGCTCCCGCCCTCGCCCGCATGCTCCTCGCGACGCTGCTCCTGCTCGCGGCGGGTTGCGCGCGCGATCGTCGCGACGCTTACGTCGAGCGGCCGGCGGAAGAGCTCTACGCGACGGCACAGGATCTCCTCGCCCGCGGCGAGTACCGCGAGGCCGGACGCGCCTTCGAGGAGGTCGAACGCCAACATCCCTATTCGCAGTTGGCGGTGCGCAGCCAGATCATGGCCGCCTACGCCTATTACGAGGCCAACGACTACGAGGAAGCGATCGGGGCGGCGCGGCGTTTCATCGAGCTGCACCCGGGCAATCCCGACGTGCCTTATGCTCATTATCTCATCGGCATGAGCTATTACGAACGGATCTCGGACGTCCAGCGCGACCAAGAGATGACCGAAGAAGCGCTCAAGGCCTTCGAAGAGCTGATCCGACGCTATCCCGACTCGGAATACGCCAAGGACGCGCGGCTCAAGGTCGATCTCGTGCGCGATCATCTCGCCGGCAAGGAGATGGAGATCGGTCGCTACTATCAGAAACGCGGCCAATACGTCGCGGCGATCAATCGGTTCCGCACCGTGGTCGAGCGCTACCAGACCACGAGCCACGTCCCCGAAGCCCTGCACCGGCTCACCGAGTGCTATCTCGCCCTGGGCGTGCGCGCGGAAGCGCAGAACGCCGCCGCCCTTCTCGGCCACAACTTCCCCGGCAGCCCCTGGTACGAGCGCGCCTATGCGCTTCTGCACGGCCAGAAGCTCGAGCCCGCGCGCGGCCCCGGCTCCTGGCTCCCGCGCCTGTTCTGAGGCATGCTCACCGGTCTTTCGATCCGCGACATCGTCCTGATCGAGCGGCTCGACCTGGAGTTCGCCCCCGGCTTGACCGTGCTCACCGGCGAGACCGGCGCCGGCAAATCCGTGCTCCTCGACGCGCTCGGCCTCGCCCTGGGCCTGCGCGCCGAACGCGAGCTGTTGCGCTTCGGGGCGAGCCAGGGGACGGTCGTCGCCCGCTTCGCCGTACCCGCCGATCATCCCGTCCGTGCTCTTCTTTTCGAGCAGGGACTGGTGAGCGAGGGCGAAGAGATCGTCTTGCGCCGCCAGCTCGCCGCCGACGGCAAGAGCCGCGCGTTCATCGACGACACGCCGGTCGCCACGCAGCTCCTGCGCCGGGTGGGGGGAGTGCTCGTCGTCGTCCACGGCCAGCACGACACCCGGGGCCTCCTCGACCCCTCGGTGCAGCGCGGCCTCCTCGACGCCTTCGCCGGCGCCGGCGGGCTCGCCGGCGAGACGCGCGCCGCCTGGCAGGCCTGGCGGAGCGCGGAGGCGCGCCGGCGCGCGCTCGCCGAAGCGGCCGAGCGCCAGGCGCGCGAGGCCGACTATCTCCGCCACCGCGCCCTCGAGCTCGAACGGCTCGCGGTCGAGCCGGGCGAGGAGGCGCGGCTCTCCGAGGCCCGGGCGCGGCTGCTCGCGCGCGAGCGGCTGTCGGCGGCGATCGCCGAAGCGGCGGCCGCGCTCGGTGGTACGGGCGGAGCGCGCGAGCGGCTCGCCACCGCCGCGCGTCGTCTCGAGCGCGTGCGCGAGCTCGCGGGCGAGGCCCTGGGGGCGGCGATCGAGGCGCTCGAGCGGGCGCAGATCGAGCTCGACGAGGCCGAAGCCCAGCTCGAGAGCTTCCGCTCCGGGCTCGAGAGCGCGGAGGGCCGGCTGGAGACGATCGAGAACCGGCTCTTCGCCCTCAAAGACGCGGCCCGCAAATACCGCGTGCCGGTGGACGAGCTGCCGGCCCTGCTCGAGGCCACGCGCGCCGAGCTCGCCCGACTCGACGCCGACCGCGAAGCCCTGGTCGCGGCGGAACGCACCGCCGCCGAGGCGGAAGCCGCCTTCCGCGCCGCCGCCGCGCGCTTGTCGCGCGCGCGCCGTCGGGCCGCGGAGGAGCTCGCCCGCGCGGTTTGCGCCGAGCTCGCCCCCCTCAAGCTCGAGCGAGCCCGCTTCGAGGTCGCCCTCGAGCCCCTGCCCGAGGCGGACTGGGGCCCCGAGGGCGGCGAGCGGATCGCCTTTCTCGTCGCCACCAATCCCGGAACGCCCCCGGGCCCCCTCTCCAAGATCGCCTCGGGGGGCGAGCTGTCGCGGCTGATGCTCGCGCTCGAACTCGTCCTCGCCCGGCTCGATCCCACCCCCACCTTGATCTTCGACGAGATCGACACCGGCGTGGGCGGCGCGACCGCGGATGCCATCGGCGCGCGCCTCGCCCGGCTGGCCCGCGACCGGCAGGTGCTCGTCGTCACCCACGCCCCCCAGATCGCCGCGCGCGCGAGCCGCCACTTCGCCGTGCGCAAGCTCCTCGAGCCCGCGGGCGTGCGGGTCGAGGTGGTGCCGCTCGAAGGCGCCGAGAGGCGCCAGGAGATCGCGCGCATGCTCGCCGGCGCCCAGATCACCGAGGCGGCCCGCGCGGCCGCGGCGTCCTTGCTCGAGCTCGCCGGGGGCGAAGGGTGAAACGACCCGCGAGCTTCACCAAGCCGGTGGAGGCCCTGAGCCGGGCGGAGGCGGCGGCCGAGCTCGAATGGCTCGCCCGCGAGATCGCGCACCACGACCGTCTCTACTATCAGCTCGCCCGCCCCGAGATCTCGGATGCCGAATACGACGCGCTGCGCGCGCGCAACAGCGCGATCGAGGCCCGCTTTCCCGACCTCGTCCGACCCGACAGCCCCTCCTTGCGGATCGGCGCTCCGCCCGTCGAGGCCTTCGGCAAGGTCCGCCACACCGTGCCGATGCTCACCCTCGACAACGCCTACACGGAAACCGAGCTCGCCGAGTTCCTCGCCCGCATCCGCCGCTTTCTGGGCATGGACGCCGACGCGCCGCTCGTCTTCGTCGCCGAGCCCAAGATCGACGGGCTCTCCTGCGCGCTGCGCTACGAGCGGGGCATCCTCGTGCGCGGGGCGACCCGCGGGGACGGCTACGAGGGCGAGGACGTCACCGCCAACGTGCGCACCATCCGCGACGTCCCCCAGCGGCTCTTGGTCGACGATCCGCCGCCGCTGCTCGAGGTGCGCGGCGAGGTGTACATGGAACGCGCCGATTTCGAGGCCTTGAACGCGCGCCGCGCCGAGGCGGGCGAGCCTCTGTTCGCCAACCCCCGCAACGCCGCCGCCGGATCGCTCCGCCAGCTCGACAGCCGGATCACCGCCGGCCGCAGGCTGCGCTTCATGCCCCACGGCTGGGGCGAGGCCGATCCGCCGATCCGCGGCAGCTACTTCGACTTCCTTCAGGGCCTCGGACCGTACGGCTTCCGCGTCAATCCGCTGGTCGCGCGCTGCGCGAGCGTCGAGGAGCTCGTCGCCTACCACCATCGGCTGGAGGCGCGGCGCTTCGAGCTCGCCTACGACATCGACGGCGTCGTCGCCAAGGTCGACAGCATCGAACTCCAAGAGCGACTGGGCGCGGTCGGGCGCGCCCCGCGCTGGGCGGTGGCCTACAAATTCTCGCCGCAACGAGCGATCACCCGGATCCGCAACATCGTCGTCCAGGTCGGACGCACCGGGGCCATGACCCCGGTGGCCGAACTCGAGCCCGTCACCGTGGGCGGGGTGGTGGTGAGCCGGGCGACGCTGCACAACGAGGATTACATCAAGGAACGAGACATCCGGATCGGCGACACGGTGGCGGTCGAGCGCGCGGGCGACGTCATTCCCCAAGTCGTCGAGGTCGTGCGCGAGCGGCGCCCCCCCGATGCCGTGCCTTTCCGCTTCCCCGATCGCTGCCCGGTGTGCGGATCGCGCGCCGTGCGCGAGCCCGGGGAGGCGATCTGGCGGTGCACCGGTGGCCTCGTCTGCCCGGCGCAGATCGAAGCCCGGCTCGAACATCTCGCGAGCCGGGCGGCCTTCGACATCGAAGGCCTGGGCAAGAAGCAGATTCCCCAGCTCCACGCCGCCGGGCTGATCCGCGAGCCGTCCGACATCTTCACCCTGCCCCGCGACCGCGCGCGGCTCGCGCGCCTCGCCGAGCTCGAAGGCTGGGGCGAGAAGAAGATCCGCAATCTCGTCGAGGCGATCGAGGCGCGTCGGCGCATGCCGCTCGAACGCGTGCTCCACGGCCTCGGCATCCGCTACGTGGGCGAAGTGACGGCCCGGCTCTTGGCGCGGCATTACCGCGACTGGCCCGGCTTCCGCGCCGCGATGGCCCGCTTGGCGGCGGGCGACGTCGCCACCCGCGAGGACCTCCTCGCGATCGACGGGATCGGGCCGGTGGTCGTGGAATCGCTCGCCGAGTTCTTCTCCGAACCCCACAACCGCGAAGCGGCCGACCGGCTCGCGGCCGAACTCGAGATCGCTCCCGCGCGCGCACCGTCGGCCGAGGCTTCGCCGCTCGCCGGGAAGACCATCGTCTTCACGGGCACGCTCGAGCGCATGACGCGCGCGGAGGCCAAGGCGCGCGCCGAAGCGCTGGGCGCCAAGGTCGCGGGCTCGGTCTCGCGGCAAACCGACCTCGTCGTCGCCGGCCCCGGCGCCGGCAGCAAGCTCGCCCGGGCCCGCGAACTCGGCGTCCCCGTCATCGACGAAGCGCAATGGCTCGCGATCCTGGAGCGCGCATGACCCGAATCGCCATGTTGGCCTTGGGCTACGGCTTTCTCGCCCTGGGCGTGCTCGGACTTTTCTTGCCGGTGCTGCAGGGCGTGCTCTTCATCGTCGTGGGCCTGCTCATCCTCTCCCGCCACGCGAGCTGGGCCGAACGCCTGCTCGTTCGGCTCAAGGCGCGTCATCCCGCGGTCGCCAAGACCGTGGTCGCGGCAGAAGATCTCGCCGCCCGCTGGTCCGACTGGCTCGCCCGGAGACTGCGGCGGATGAGCGGCCGCTGAGCGGCGCGCCCGTTGGACCCGGCTGGTGCGCGCGAAAGCGCTTCCCCTCAGCCATCGGCGCCCTTCCCCCGCGCGCGGGCGCCTCGATCGAAGCGCGAAGGACGCAAAGGCACGCTTCTCTCGGGCACCGGTCGTTCGGCGCTCCGGGCGCGGTGCGCGGGAGCGGGCCTACGCTTCCCAGGCCGAAAGCACGCCGACCCTCCGCGATCGGAGCCGGGACGCGGCGCCGCGCGCTTTCGGGAGCGGGGATCGCACCGGCCGCGATCGACGCGGCCTCTCGGGGATCGGCGCGGCGATCGGTCGACCGATCCGGGGCCCTCTCGGGCCGCGGCCGGCCCCGCGAGAATTCGTCGCCGCGCGCCTTTTCGGCGCCGGCGCGGGGTCGCGCTTCGTCCGCGCGGAGCTTCCCGCGCGAGAGAGGGCCGGCCAGCGGCCGGCTCGCGCGCGCCGAAACGGCCCCCCGAGGGCCGCGCGCAGCCGGCACCGCCGGCGGCCGGTGCCGATCGTGGCCGGTGCGCGCGGGCAGCGGGCGTTTCGGGCCGCGAAGGGTTCGCGGGCGCACAGGGGCTCGCCGGCCGCGCCTGCGATGTGCTCGTCCCCGCCGGTGGACGGATGCGGGGGGCGCGACGCGATCGCAGCGGCGCGGAGCCGCGTCTCGTCGCGGACGAGGCGCTCGTCGCCCCTGCGCCGGCCCCGAGCACTCGGAAGTTCTCGAAAACCGCGATCGCCGCAGCCGCCGGTCGTCGCGACCGAACCGGGAAGGTCGGCCGGGTCGCGGCGGCAGCGAAAGCTCCGGCTCGTACGGCTCGCGACCGCCGATCGCGACCCGCCGGGGCTCGCGGCCGGGCCGAAGGCGGATGCGGCTTTCGTAGCCCCGCGCTCGCGGGCGACGAGCCGCTCGGGGTCGACCCCGCCGGCTCGGGAGCGCGCCGGTGCGCTTTCGCCCTGTGCCCGCACGCGGTTCACGGGCCCGCTCCCGCGAGCCCGAGTGCTTTCGCTCCCGAGAGCGCGAGCACGAGCCAGCCCGTCCCGAGGAGGAAGGGAAGCGACCGCGCGAGCCCGAATACCCCCGGGGCCCGTTCCGGCGGCGGTCGGAGGGCGCTCCACAGCGCCGCCGCGAGCAGGACCGCGCTCGCCGCGGCCCAGAGCGCCGGTTCGGGGGCGAGCGCTCCGCCCCTCTCGAGGAGCGCGAGCCAACCCCCGACCGCGAAGGCGAAGGCGGAAAGCCGAAGGAGAGCGAAGAGGCTCGACCGCTCGCCGTCGTCGGGGCGCGCGCCCGTCCGCGGCGCGCGCGGAAGCAAGCTCGCGAAGGCGACGAGCGCGACGACCCCGGCGAGCGCCGCGCGGCCCGGATCGGGCCCGAAGCCCGCGAGCAGGGCCGCGGCTTCGACGCGCAGCGCCACGGCGAGGGCGCGGGCGACGGCGCGGCCCGAGGGCCCGCCCGCGCGGGCCTCAAGCAGCACGCAGACGGGGAGGAGGGCGAGCGCCGCGCCGAATCCGGCTTCGAGCGCGAATCCCGCGGCCAGCCCGAGGGCCGAAAGGACGAGCCAAGGGGCGCGCGCGGCCGTCGTCCGCCGGCACGAGCGCACGCTCGCCTCGTGGACGAGGAAGAGAGGGAAGAGGCCGCAGAGGAGCGCGAACGGGCGCTCCGGCCCGGGCGGTCCGAGAAGGAGCGGCCAGACCGAGAGGAGGTCGAGACCCAGCGGCGCGAGGACGGCGGCTTCGCGCGCGGGCGCGGTTCCGCTCGCGGCGGAGGCGGGAACGGCGGGCGGGGCGGTGCGCGCCCCGGGGGTCGACCGCGCGCGGAGGAGGGCGACGTCCATGCTCGCTTCTCCCGGCTGAGGGCGGCGCCGAGTCTGCCCGCGCAGGGTTAAAAGGTTCTTGATGCCGACTCGGCCGCGGCGACCGCTTGAAATGGAACCGAACCGGTTCTAATTGGTCCGGCGGAAGGCGCAGGGGATCGCCGTGATCAGGCTCAGCCGTCTGTCGGATTACGGGATCGTGCTCATGACGCGGCTCGCGCGCGAGCCCGAGCGCGCGCTGCCCGCCTCGGTCCTCGCCCGGGAGAGCGCCGTTTCTCCGGCGATGACCGGCAAGATCCTCAAGCTCCTGGCGCGCGCCGAGCTCTTGGTCTCGCACCGGGGTGCGCACGGGGGTTACGCGCTCGCCCGCGCCCCCGAGCGGATCACGATCGCCGAGATCATCGAGGCGCTCGACGGGCCGATCGCGCTCACGAGCTGTCTGCGTCCTTCCGCCGAGGGCTGCGGCATCGAAGCCCTCTGCCCGGCGCGCACGAACTGGCAGCGCATCAACCGGGCGATCCGCGACGCGCTCGCCGAGGTCACGCTCGCCGAGATGGCCCGCCCGGTCCTCGAGTTCGGCCCGGCGCCGTTCGTGTCCGAGCACGCGAGCCCGGCCGTGCGCGACCCGGCCGCGCTCGCCGGAACCTCTTGAGGAGCGAAGCGATGGCGACCGCGATCGAAACCGTTCGCGAAGTCACCGGCAGCGAATACAAATACGGCTTCACGACCCCGGTCGAGGAAGAGCGCTTCCCGCCCGGGCTCGACGAGGACGTGATCCGCCGTCTTTCGGCGCGCAAACAGGAGCCCGCCTGGCTCACCGAGTGGCGGCTCGCCGCCTATCGTCGCTGGCGGCAGATGGAGATGCCCGATTGGCAGAAGGTGAAATTCCCGCCGATCGACTTTCAGGCCATCTCCTATTTCGCGGCGCCCAAGCAGAAGCAGCGTCCCAAGTCGCTCGACGAGATCGATCCCGAGATCCGGCGCACTTACGACAAGCTCGGGATCCCCATTCGCGAGCAGGAGATCCTGGCCGGCGTCGCGGTCGACTACGTCTTCGACAGCGTGTCCGTGGCCACGACCTTCAAGCGCAAACTGGAAGAGCTCGGGATCATTTTCTGCTCGATTTCCGAGGCGGTGCGAGAGCACCCGGAGCTCGTGCGCAAATATCTGGGCTCGGTGGTCCCGCCCGGCGACAATTTCTTCGCCGCGCTGAACTCCGCGGTCTTCTCGGACGGCAGCTTCGTCTACGTGCCCAAGGGCGTGCGCTGCCCGATGGAGCTCTCGACTTACTTCCGCATCAACGCGGCGGGCACGGGTCAGTTCGAGCGCACGCTGATCATCGCCGACGAGGGCTCGTATGTGAGCTATCTCGAGGGATGCACCGCGCCCATGCGCGACGAGCACCAGCTGCACGCCGCGGTGGTCGAGCTGATCGCCCTCGACGACGCCGAGATCAAATATTCCACCGTGCAGAACTGGTATCCGGGCGATCGCGAAGGGCGCGGCGGCGTGTACAATTTCGTCACCAAGCGCGGTCTCTGTCGCGGCAAGCGCGCGAAGATCTCCTGGACCCAGGTGGAGACGGGCTCGGCCATCACCTGGAAGTATCCGTCCTGCATCCTGCAAGGTGACGATTCGGTCGGCGAGTTCTATTCGGTGGCGGTGACCAACCACCATCAGCAGGCCGATACCGGCACCAAGATGATCCACATCGGCAAGCGCACGCGCTCGCGCATCGTCTCCAAGGGCATCGCCGCCGGCCGCTCCGACAACACCTATCGCGGGCTCGTGCGGATCCTGAGATCGGCCGAGGGCGCGCGCAACCACACCCAGTGCGATTCGCTCCTGATCGGCGAGCACTGCGGGGCGCACACGGTCCCGTACATCGAGGTCGAGAACCGCACGGCGCGCTGCGAGCACGAGGCGACGACGAGCAAGATCAGCGAAGATCAGCTCTTCTACTGCCGCCAGCGCGGCATCTCGGAAGAAGACGCCGTGGCGCTGATCGTCAACGGCTTCTGCCGCGAGGTCATGAACGAGCTGCCGATGGAATTCGCGGTCGAGGCCAAGAAACTCCTCGGGATCTCGCTCGAGGGCAGCGTCGGCTGAAACGAACCGAAGACGAACGGACCCGATCATGCTGCTCGAAATCGAGAATTTGCACGCGAGCGTGGAGGGCAAGCCGATCCTCAAGGGCGTCTCGCTCGCCATCGCGCCCGGAGAAGTCCACGCGATCATGGGCCCGAACGGATCGGGCAAGAGCACCCTCGCCTTCGTCCTCGCCGGCCGCGAGGGCTACGAGGTGACGGAAGGCAGCATCCGCTTCGGCGACGAGGATCTTCTGGCGATGGAGCCCGAGGAGCGGGCCCGCGCCGGGTTGTTCCTCGCCATGCAGTATCCGGTGGAGATTCCCGGCGTGGGCAATCTCTACTTCCTGCGTCAGGCGCTCAACGCCATCCGCAAGGCGCGCGGCCTGGAGGAGATCTCCGCCGCCGAGTTCATGCGCAAGGCGCGCGAGGAAGCCCGTCGGCTCGGGATCGGCGAGGACCTTCTCAAGCGCGATCTCAACGTCGGCTTCTCGGGCGGCGAGAAGAAGCGCAACGAGATCTTGCAGATGGCCCTTCTCGAGCCGCGGCTCGCCGTCCTCGACGAGACCGACAGCGGTCTCGACATCGACGCCTTGCGCACCGTCGCCGAGGGCGTGAACCGGATGCGTCGGCCCGACCGCGCCTTCCTCGTCATCACCCACTACCAGCGGCTGCTCGAGTACATCGTGCCCGACGTCGTCCACGTCATGGTCGACGGCCGCATCCGGCGCACGGGCGGACCGGAGCTCGCGCGCGAACTCGAAGAGCGCGGCTACGAGGGCTTCCTCGGCCGGCTCGCCGCCTGAAGGGGAGGCGCAGGATGGCCGTCGTCGCGAGCCGCCGTCGCCGGGTCGATCCCGATCCCTCCTTCTTCGCGCTCCATCGCGCGATCGCGCCGCAGTTGTGGGGCGGCGCGGAATGGGCCGCCTTGCGCACGCGGGCGCTCGAGCGTTTCCGCGCCCTCGGCATCCCCACCCGACGCGACGAATCCTGGAAGTTCACCGACGTCGTGCGCATCGTCAACCGCCCGATGCGCCCGGCGGAACCGCGCCCGCTGCCCTTCGCGGAGGTCCGTCCGTATCTGTTGGGCGGGTCCGAAGCGGTGCGCCTCGTCTTCCTCGACGGCCGGCTCGTGCCCGAATGGTCGCGCACGGAGGGGCTGCCGGCCGGGGCGATCGTCGAGAGCCTGGCGGATACGGCACGAACGCGGCCGGAAGCGCTCGCCCGTGCGCTCGAAGCGCTCGACGACGGGCGCGCGTTCACCGCCCTCAACGCGGCCTTCCTCGACGGCGGGGCGTGGATCGAGATCCCCGAGGGGGTCGCGCTCGCCGCGCCGCTGCAGCTCCTGTTCCTTTCCGCCGCCCGCGAGGAGGCGGTGATGGCCCATCCGCGCTGCATCCTGCGGGTGGGACGCAACGCCGCGCTCACCCTCCTCGAGACCCACGCGGGTCTCGGCGAAGGCGCGGTGCTCGCCAATGTCGTGCTCCAGCTCGCGCTCGGCGAGGGCGCGCGGCTCGACCACGACCGGATCGCGCGTGCACCCCGCGGACACGCGCTCCTCGTCAAGCTCGACGGCTCGCTCGGCGCCGGCGCCCGCTACCGCCAGACCACGGTGGTCGTGGGAGGCGCGCTCGTGCGCAACGAGCACGAGGTGCGGATCGAAGGGCCCGAGGCGGAGTGTCTGCTTTCGGGCGTGGCCATGCCGCGCGCGGGCGAGCAGGTGGACACCCTCGTGCGCCTCCACCACTGCGCCGGCGGCAGCCATTCCGATCAGCACTTCAAGAGCATCGTCGAGGACCGCGGGCACCACGCCTTCGCCGGCAAGATCATCGTCCATCGCGGCGCGCTCAAGACCAACGCCTACCAGAAAAACGACAATCTCCTCTTGGGTGCGGACGCCGAGGTCGACACCAAGCCCGAACTCGAGATCTACGCCGACGACGTCAAGTGCAGCCACGGCGCCACCTGTGGCGAACTCGACGCTTCCGCCCTCTTCTATTTGCGCGCGCGCGGCCTGGATCCCGAGACGGCGCGGGCCCTGCTCGTCTACGCCTTCGCCGAAGAGGTGATCGCGCGCCTGACCGAGCCTTCGGCGCGCGCGTTCGCCGAACGGATGCTCCTCGAACGGCTGGGAAGCGACTTCGTCTCGCCGGAAAGCGAGCTGCTCGCGGAGGCGCGGTGAACGCGGTTTCGGCCCCGAAGACACCGATCGGCGCTTTGGACGTCGCCGCCGTCCGCGCCGAGTTCCCGATCCTCGCCACGCGGATGCGCGGCCGGCCGCTCGTCTATCTCGACAGCGCCGCCTCGGCCCAGAAGCCGCGGGCGGTGATCGACGCTCTCGTACGCTTTTACGAGCGGGACTACGCCAACATCCACCGCGGCGTGTACGAGCTCAGCCAGCGCGCCTCCGATCTGCACGAAGAGGCCCGGCGCAAGGTCGCGCGTTTCGTCGGCGCCGCCGATCCGTGCGAGATCGTCTTCGTGCGCAACGCCACCGAGGCCATCAACCTCGTGGCCTACGCCTTCCTCGAACCGCGGCTCGAGCCGGGCGACGAGATCCTGCTCACCGAGATGGAGCACCACGCGAACATCGTCCCCTGGCAGCTCGTGGCCGGGCGTCGCGGGGCGAAGATCGTGCCCGCCCCCGTGACGGATGCGGGCGAGCTCGATCTCGCCGCGTTTTCCGAGCGCATCGGCCCGCGCACCAAGATGCTCGCGGTGACCTGGGTCTCGAACGTCCTCGGCACGATCAATCCGGTGCACGAGATCGCCGCGCTCGCGCGTCGCCGCGGCGTGCCCTGTCTGATCGACGCCGCTCAGGCGGCACCGCACCTGGCCGTCGACGTGCGCGCGCTCGGGGCCGATTTCCTCGTCTTTTCCGCGCACAAGGTCTACGGGCCGAGCGGGGTGGGGGTGCTGTGGGGGCGCGCCGAGCTGCTCGACGCCATGCCGCCCTGGCAAGGCGGCGGCGACATGATCGAGCGCGTCTCCTTCGCCGGCACCACCTTCAACCGCATCCCGTTCCGCTTCGAGGCCGGCACGCCGGACATCGCCGGCATCCACGCCACCGGCGTGGCCCTCGACTGGCTGCGGGGGCTGGGCCCGGAAGCCGTTCGGGCGCACGAAGAGGAGCTCCTCGCGCTCGCCCTCGAGGCGCTTTCGCGCGTGCCGGGCTTGCGCATCCTCGGCCGGCCGCGCGCTCGCGCGGCCGTGGTGTCGTTCACCGTCGACGGGCTGCACGCCCACGACATCGGCACGCTTCTCGACCTCGAGGGCATCGCCGTGCGCACCGGCCATCACTGCGCCATGCCGCTGCACGAGCGGCTGGGCGTGGCGGCTTCGGCGCGCGCTTCCTTCGCGGTCTACAACACGGCGGCCGAGGTCGAAGCTCTGGCCCGAGCGCTCGCGCGCATCGTCGCTCGCTATCGGTGAGGAGCGCGATGGAACGGATCTCCGCTGCTGCCGAAACGACCAAAGAGAGCCTCGAGGAAGCGGCCGCGCGCGCAGCGGCGTTCCTGGCCGAACCGCAGGGCGAGCAGCCCTCCCCCGAGCGCATGGCGGAGGTCCAGGCACTCGGGGAAAAGATCATCGCTGCGCTCAAGACCTGCTTCGACCCCGAGATCCCCGTGGATATCTACGAGCTCGGCCTCGTCTACAAGGTCGACATCGAGGACGACAACAGCGTCAAGATCGAGATGACCCTGACCTCCCCCCATTGTCCAGTGGCCGAGAGCCTGCCGGCCGAGGTCAAGGCCAAGGTCGAGGCGATCGAGGGGGTCAAGGGTTGCGAGGTGCAGATCGTCTGGGACCCGCCCTGGAGCCCGGCGATGATGTCCGAAGAGGCCCGGCTCGAGCTCGGCATGCTCTGGTAGCGCGACCGGCGCGGATCCCGCCCGCGGCTTGCGCCTCCGCTCCGTTTCTCCGCCTCCGGGCGCGCAACGGCGGGCGGTGGACGGTCTCGCGAGCGCCTCCTCGGGATCTCCCGGCTCCAAGCTCGCCGCAGCTGCACTTCTGCACCGGCGCGACGCCGCGTTTTCCGGGACGGGGCCGAGGAGCTCGCGCACGCGATCGCGGATTTTCGGCCGAACCTTCCGGCTCGGCGCGACCTCGATCCGGATCGAACCGCGTGTCTGGTTCGCATGCTGGACAAATTCGTATGTATAGGGTATAGATCCTGTGCAGCTCGGAGAGAGGCCATGAGCTCCGTTTCCCCCGCCCCGCCGGCCGGTGCGAAAGCACCGGAGGATCCCGAACTCGAGCGCTTGCGCGCGGCCCTGCGCGCCCGCTGGCAGCCGGCGGACGCGCTCGAGGAGGCGGCGATCGACGCGCTCGCCGCGGCCTACCGCCGGCGCCAGGAACTCGACGCGCTCGAGGCACGGGTGCTCTCGGCGCTGCGCGCGGGCAAGGGCGGCGAAGGCCTGCCCGCGCTTTCGGTCCTGTGTCGCTACGCCGCGCGGTTGGCGAAGGATACCGAAGCCGCCGAGGAGCGGCTGCGCCGTTTGCGCGCCGAGCGGCTCGCGCGCAGCCGTACCGGTGCGGCCGCGCCCGCTTCTTCGGTTCCCCTCGATGCCGCGCAGCCCCGGCGCACGGCCGAGCGCGCGCCGCGGTCGGCCGACGCCCCGGTCGCTCGCGGGAGCGCGGCCGCGTCCGCTTCGCTCGAAAGCGTTCTCGAAGGCGTTCTCGCCGATCTCCTGCGCCCGCCGAGAGGACGCGGGGGGCTCGTCGGCTCGACCTCGGGTCTGGCGCTCGCCGCTTCGGGAGCCGTGGGCTGAGCGCCGCCTTCGCTCAGCCGACGTCTTGGATCTCGACCTCGACCGTGAGCCTGCGGCCGTCGCGCAGGATCTCGAGCCGGGCGCGGTTGCCGATGCCGATGCGCTCGAACTCGAGCGCGAGATCGGCGAGGCTCGAGACCCGTCGGCCGTCGACCGCGACGATGACGTCCCCCAGGCGGCCGCGGGCGAGATCGGTACCGCGCAACCCGGCGCGGGCCGCGGCGCTGCCCGGGACCACCGCCTGGATGGCCACCCCGCGGATGCCCGCGCGCGCGGTGAGCTCCTCGGGGAGGACGAGGATGCCGATCCCGGGCAGAGGCACGCGGCCGGTGCGGATGAGCTCGGGGACCACCTTGTTGACCGTGTCGACCGGCACCGCGAAGCCGATCCCGGCATAAGCGCCGGCGGGGGAGAGGATCGCGGTGTTCACGCCGATGAGCCGTCCCGCCGTGTCGACCAGCGGCCCGCCCGAATTCCCGGGGTTGATCGCGGCATCGGTCTGGATCACGCCGGCCACCTCGCGCCCGCCCGCGGTCGGCAGGCGGCGGTCGAGGGCGCTGATGATGCCCTGGGTGAGCGTGCGCGAGAGGCCGAAGGGATTGCCGATCGCGAAGACCGTCTGGCCCACCGCGAGATCGCTCGAGCTGCCGACGGCGATCGGCGGGGGATATCCGTCGAGGAGCTCGAGTCGGATCACCGCGAGGTCCATCCAGGGCGCCGAGCCCACCAGACGCGCCGGCACGACGCGCCCGTCGTCGAGGATGACGGCGATCTCGCGCGCGCCCTCGATGACGTGGTGGTTGGTGACCACGTGCCCGGCGCGGTCCCACACGAAGCCCGAGCCGGTGCCCCCGCCCTCGCCCGCGGTACGGGTGACGATCGCCACCACCGAGGGGGCGACGGCGCGGAACAGGGCGATCGCGCGCTCCTCCTCGGGCCACAGCGGCCCGCGCGGCTCGACGGGGCGAGGCCGATCGGCGGCGAAGATGAGACCGCGCCAGAAGCGCTCGCCCAACACGAGAGTCGCGAGAACGAGCGCCCAGATCGCCAGGAACCGCCAGAACCGTTCGCGGCGTGCGAGGTCCTCAGGTGAGCGCATCGGGCACGGGTCTCCCGGCGAAGAAGCAGTCGAGATTGTAAAGGCAGCGGAACCCCATGGCGTTGCGCGCATCGCGCGTCGCCGAGCCGAGATGAGGGAGAAGGAAGACGTTGTCGAGTTCGAGATAACCGGGGTGGAGATTCGGTTCGCCCTCGAAGACGTCGAGCCCCGCGGCGAACAGCCTTCCGCTTCTGAGCGCCTCGATCAGCGCCTCGTCGTCGACGAGCCCGCCGCGCGCCGTGTTCACGAGCACCGCCTCGGGCGGCATGAGCTCGATCGTGGCGCGATTGATCATGTGCCGCGTCTCGGGAGTGAGCGGACAGTGCAGCGTCACGAACGGACACAGCGGCAACAGCGTCTCGAGGGTCTCGTGGTAGACGGCGCCTTCCTCTTTCTCGGGCGGCAGGCGCCTGCGGTTGTGATAATGGACGGAAAGGCCGAAGGCGCGGGCGCGGCGCGCCACCGCGAGCCCGATCCGGCCCATGCCCACGATGCCGAGGTTCTTGCCCTGAAGCCCCAGGCCCAAGAGCTGGGTCGGCCGCCAGCCGATCCAGCGGCGCTCGCGCACGAGCCGCTCCCCCTCGGCGGCGCGACGGGAGGCGGCGAGCAAGAGCAGGATCGTGAGATCGGCCGTGGCGTCGGTGAGCACGTCGGGGGTGTTCGTGACGGTGATGCCGCGCGCGCGTGCCGCTTCGAGGTCGATGTGATCGAAACCGACCGAGAAGGTGGCGATGATCTTCACCGAATCGGGAAGCCTGCGGATGAGCGAAGCCGGCATCCGGTCGATGGCCGAGGTCAAGATGCCGTCCGCTCCCCGCGCCCCGGCGAGGATGTCCTCTTCTCCGAGGTCGCGGTCGTCGGGGTTGAGCCGGGCCTCGAAGTCGCGCCGCAGCCGCGCCTCCACTGCCTCGGGCAGACGTCGGGTGACCAGGATGGTCGGGCGTTTGGTCATCTTCCGTCTCCTCGCGCCTCCTTGCCGCGGCTCGTTCGGCGTGCCAACTCGGTTCGATGCGATCCGGTGTCGTTTGTCGCGCCCGCGGGTGCGGCGAGGAAATCCCATGAGCCCTCGGTCGAGCCTTCTCCTGCTCGCGCTCTTCGTTTGGTTTCCCGTCGTCGCGCAGGCGGTCGAACTCGTGCCGCACCGCGCGGCCTACCGCATGACCCTCGCGCCCCACAGCCGCGGCCCGGTGACCGAGGTCCGCGGCGGGCTCGTGCTCGAGTGGCGGGCCGGCTGCGAAGGCTGGGTCTCCAACCAGCGCCTGGGCTTCGTGGCCGGGCGCGAGGACGGGTCCAGCTTTTCTTACGACGTCCGCTTCTCGAGCTGGGAGTCGCGCGACGGGACCGAGCTGCACTTCTCGGTGACGAGCTTCGAGAACGGCAAGACGGGCGAGGAGGTCCGCGGCCGGGCGGAACTCGAAGCGCCCGGCGGACCGGGGCGGGCGGTGTTCGTGCTGCCGGCGGAATCGGAAATGGCCCTTCCCCCCGGAACCCTGTTCCCGACTCGGCACATCGCGGAGCTGATCCGAGCGGCGGAGCGCGGGGAGCGCTTCGTCGCGCATCTCGTCTTCGACGGCTCCGGCGAGAACGCGTTGTCGAACGTGAGCGCGGTCATCGGCCCCGCCCGGAGCGGACCGGAAGGGCCGCGCTGGCCCGTCACGCTCGCCTATTTCGGGGTCGGCTCGGCCGATCCGACCCCCGATTTCACGATCGGGTTCGAACTCGACGCCCGCGGTGTCCTGCACGCGGTCACCCTGGATTACGGAGAGTTCGTGTTGGAGGGTCGGCTCGATCGTCTGGAGCTCCTGCCGCGACCCGAATGCCCTTGAGCCCGCCGCGATCGCCGCGGCCGAGCCAGGCCGCCCCGCGCACGCCCGAGCTGTCGCCGTGCGCCGCCGGCGCGAGCCGCGTCGCCACGCTGTCCGAGAAGACCCAGCGCCCCCAGCGCGCGGGCACGGCCTCGTACAGCCGCGGGACGCGCGAGAGCCCCCCGCCCAGGACGACGACCTCGGGGTCGAGGAGGTTGATCACGCAGGCGAGTCCGCGCGCGAGACGGTCGAACCAGCGCTCGAGCGTGGCGCGAGCGGCCGCGTCGCCGGCCTGCGCGCGGGCGACGATCTCCGGCCCCTCGAGTTTCGCGCCGGTGATCCGCTCGTGGTCGGCGGCGAGCCCCGGACCCGACAGCCAGGCCTCGAGGCAGCCGGAAAGACCGCACCAGCAGCGCGGCCCGGGCAGCTCGTCCGGTCGCGGCCAGGGCAAGGGGTTGTGCCCCCATTCGCCGGCGATCGCGTTGGCGCCTTCGAGCACCCGTCCGCGGACCGCGATCCCGCCTCCCACACCGGTGCCCAGGATCACCGCGAAGACGACCTCGGCACCGGCGCCGGCGCCGTCGACCGCTTCCGAAAGCGCGAGACAATTGGCGTCGTTGGCGAGCACCACCGGGCGGTCGAGCCGCGCCGCCAGGTCGCGGTGCAGCGGTCGGCCGTTGAGCCAGGTGGAATTGGCGTTCTTGATCAGACCCGAGGCGGGCGAGACCGCTCCCGGGTGGCCCACCCCGACGGTGCCCCGCGCTTCGAGTGCCGCCTCGGCCTCCTCGACCAGGCGCGCCATCGCCTCGACGGTGGCCGCGTAGTCCTCGCGCGGGGTGGGAACGCGTCGTCGCCACCGCTCCCGACCCGAGCCGTCGAGACCGAGGATCTCGATCTTGGTGCCGCCGAGGTCGATGCCGAAAGCGAGCTCCACCCTGCCCTCCCCTGCGATGCCCGACTCTCGCGCAGCCCGCGGATACGGGCAACCCGCTCACGATTTCGACCGGAGGTACAGGATGACCCGCCGCGAGGGATCGCCGTCGCGGTAGCGGGTCGTGAACCGGAGGTCGCGTTTGCCCGCGTTCTCTTCGAGCCAACGGACCAGGCGCGCCAGCCGCCGTTCCGCGAGCCAGCGCGCGGAGCGATCGCCCGCGCCCGGCCCTTCGACTTCCGGCCCGCCCGCCGCCGCTTCGAGGGCGAGCTCGATCGTCCCCTTCTCCGGCAGCGCGGCCAGAAACGCGCGCAGCTTCTGCACCGCGCCCTCGGGGAAGAAGCTGCTGTTGGGCTCGAAGCGGATCTCGAGCGAAAGGGGAAGCGCCGATGCCGATCGGTCGGCGCCGCGCCCGCCCTCGGGCGATGCCGGCTTTGAGGATGCGGCCGCCTCGCCGCGCACCGCTTGCGCCCGATCCTGGCTTCCGACCACGGGTGCCGCCGCCGCCGAGGCCGCCCCGGCGCCCGCGGGCGCGCCCGCCTTCGCTCCCCCCGCAGCCACCGCGGCGGACGCGTCCGATCCCTCGCCCGCCGCGGGATCGCTCCTCGGCTCCGCACCCGCGCTCCGAGCGAGGGGTGGCGCCCCGCCGGGTACCGCGAGAGCTTCCGGTGAGGACGGTGTCGCGATCGGCGGGATGGTCTCGGCCGCGGGCGACGCCGAGGGCGGAGCAGCGGCCGCGGCCGGACGCGGGCTACGGGCGAGGATCGCGGGCTTGGGAGGTGGCGTGGTCCCCGCGAGCGGCGGGGCTCGGGGCTCGACCGGAGGCGGAGCGTCGAGCGGGAAGAGCGATCCGGAGGCGGCTCCGCGGCCGGGCTCGGGCGGTTTTCCCGGAACCGGCCGAGAGACCTCCGGAGCCCGGGGTCCGGGGCTCGCCGGCCGCGCCGGCGGCGCCGGCCCCGCACCCGTCCCGGCGCGTTCGCCGTTCGGCGCGCTCGGGGTTCTGCCCGCACCCGCCGCCACCTCCGGCGCGGCGGTCCCCGGCGGCCGGGCCGCGGCCGGGGCGGATTCGATCCGCTGGTCCCGACAGTCCTCGCCCGGCTGCAGGCGGAAAACCCACAGCGTGACGCGCGGCTCTTTGACGACGAACTGCCAGTCCCACACCGCGGCCACGGCGGTCGCCTGCAGGCCGCGCTCGACGAGCGCCTTGTGGATCCGGTCGGCACGCGCGCGGGCGAGACGATGGGCGGCGAGCGGCTCGCCGGATCGGGCCGCTTCCGGCTCGACGTGCCCGATCACTTGGGCGGTGAGGAAGCAATCGGTGGCGACGCTCTCGAGCAGCCGCGCGAGTTCGTCTTTCACCTCCGCCTCGAGCTCGTTCGCTCCCGGCCGGAAGGGGATCGCCCAGATGCCGACCCGGGCGATGCGCCCGTCCTTCAAGACGAGCGGCACCGTTTCGCGGGCGAGTTCGCGCACGCGGCCGGCCTCGGCCTCGTGCGCCGCGCCCGGACCGAAAGCGAGGGCGAGCACGACGAGACCGATCCCTGTCGGTTTCCGGCCGAAGCCGCCGCGGCCCATCGGGGCTCCCCGTTCGGGCGAGAGACGGCGCGCGGAGCCCGCCGCGCTCTACTACCCTTGCGCGAGAGCCTTATACCGTATTCTCGCGATGCGGGAAAGAGGCGACCGGATGCGCGAAGGGCCCGCCGAAGCGGGCCCTCGCCGGCGCCGGACGAGGCGTCCGCCGGCTCCGGTCACTTGATCTTGGCTTCTTTGAACTCGACGTGCTTGCGGATCTTCGGGTCGTATTTGCGCAGCGTGAGCTTCTCGGTGGTCTTCCGCGTATTCTTCTTGGTGGTGTAGAAATACCCGGTTCCCGCCGAGCTCACGAGCTTGATGAGCGTCGTGGCGGATTTGGCCATGGTTCCCGTCCCTCGACTGCGAGCCGAGCCGGCAATCTAGGAAGGCGCGCCCCTCTGTCAAGCAGCACGACCGCCGCCGCGCGCGAGCCCCGGTCGCGCGCGCGCGACGACCGCACCGAAAAGGAGCGCCCCGCACAGAAGCGCGAGCGTCCAGCCGAAGGTCTCGGCGCCGAGGCCGTGCATGCTCGCGCCCACCGCCACCGGCCCGAGCAAGAGGCCGAACTGGAAGGCCGCGACGAAGCTCGCGTTCGCGCGCACGAGTTCGCGCGGAGCGAAGCGCTCGCCCAAGAGCGCGAGGCTGAGCGTGTACAGAGCCCCCATGGTGCCCCCGCCCACGAGCAGGAGCGGCCAGATGAGCGGGCCCGAGCGCGCGGCCCCGTCGAGCGCCACCAGCGCCAACAAGGACAGCCCGGCACACAGACCCAAGGTCCGCTGCGCGCCCAGCCGATCGGCGAGCCAGCCGATCGGCAGCTGCAAGAGCAGATTGCCGGCGATCCACAGGCTCAAGAGCAGGCCCGCGCGGCTCTCCGTCTCGCCGATCGCCACGAGGTAGACGGGCAGGAGCGCGAAAAAGCCGGCCTCGAGCGCGGCGTAGACGAACACGCCCATCAAGGACAGAGCCGCTCGATGGAAGAGCATTCGGGCCCGCGGTCGGTCCCCGGGTTCCCCCGGCGCGACGAGGAGCCCGTCGATGTCGGGAGCCCAGCGCAAGGGTACGGCCGCGAAGACGAGAAAGAGGGAGGCGAGCACGAAGGGCAGCGGCCCCTCGCTTCCGACCACCGCCAAAAGCAGGGGCCCGAGCGCGTAGCCGAGGCTGAAGGCGGTGGCGTAGAGCGCGAGCACGCGGCCGCGGGAGGCGGGAGGCGCGAGCGCGTTGATCGCCGCTTCGCTCAGGACGAACAGGACCGACCCCACCGCCCCGAGAAGGACACGCCAGAACGCCCACAGGACGAGATCCACGGCCAAGGGAAACAGGAGCAGGACGGCGGCGGCGATCAGGAGCGCGGCGCGCATCGCGGCGAGCGCGCCGAACCTGCGCGCGAGACCGTCGGCGAAAGGCAGGATTGCGAGGCTCCCGAGCGCGGAAGCGGCGCTGTTGAGCCCGATGGTGAACGAATCGATCCCGTGGGCGTGCAGGACCAGGGAGAGAAGCGGAACGGCGAGCGAAATGGTCACGCTCGCGAGCGAGGCCGTGGCGACGATCGCCGCGAGCTCGCGCCCGCCGCGGCCGCGCGGGAGGACGCTCGTGATCATCGGCGCCGCCGGCGGAGGACCGGGCCGCGACCGCGCCCGATGGCGCGCGGCGGAAGAGCGAGTTCCGCACCCGGCGCGCGGCTGTGCTCGTCGAGCGCGAAGACGAGCGACCCGGTGGCGGGATCGGCCTCGAGAAGGGTGACCACGACCCGATCGCCGAGCCCGAAGACCTCGCCCGTGCGCTTGCCCACGAGGAGATGATGGCGCGGATCGTGCTCAAAGGCGTCGTCCCCGAGCTCCGCGACCGGCAACAACCCTTCGGCGCCGGTCTCGTCGAGCGCGACGAAGAGGCCGAAGAACTGCACGCCGACGATCCGTCCGGCGAAGCGGGCGCCGATCCGATCGGCCAGATGCAGCGCGATCATCCGTTCGAGGGCGCCGCGCTCGCACTCCATCGCCCGCCGTTCGGTCGTCGAGAGATGACGGCCGAGCGCCTCGAGCTCGTCGATCGTCATCTCCGGCAGACCGCCGGCTCCGAGTCCCAGGACTTTGACGAGCGCGCGGTGGACCAGGAGATCGGCGTAGCGTCGGATGGGAGAGGTGAAGTGGACGTAGCGGCGCAAGTTGAGCCCGAAATGGCCGATATTCCGCGGGCTGTAGACCGCTTGCGCCTGGCAGCGCAGCACCAGCTGCGCGATCTGTTCCCTGAGCGCGTGGTCGGCCACGCGCGCGAGCAAGCGATCGAAATCGGCGGGCGATTTCGGTCCGCGGCTCCAGGGCACGCCGATCCGCTCCAGGTAATCGGCGAGCATCTCGAGCTTGAGCGGATCGGGCTTGTCGTGCACGCGATAAAGACAGGGCTGAACGGCCTCCTCGAGGACGGTCGCGGCGGCGACGTTGGCGAGGATCATGAACTCCTCGATGAGGCGGTGAACGGCGAGCCGCTCGCGCCGCTCGACCCCGCGGATGCGCCCCTGTTCGTCGAAGAGGATCCGCCGCTCGGGCAGATCGAGGTCGATGGTCCCGCGCCGACGGCGCGCTTCGGCGAGCACTTCGTAGGCGCGATACAACGGTTGCAACACGGGCTCGAGGAGCGGCCCGGTGACCTCGTCGGGGGCGCCGTCGACGGCGGCTTGCACTTGCCGATAGGTGAGCCGCGCGCGCGAGCGCATGATCGCCCGCTCGAACCGCCAAGCCACGAGCCGGCCCTTGGCGTCGATGCGCAGTTGCGCGGCGATGCACGCCCGGTCGACGTGCGGCTGTAGCGAACAGAGCTCGTTCGAGAGCTCCTCGGGCAGCATGGGAACGGCGCGGTCGGGGAAGTAAACCGAATTTCCGCGCTCTCGTGCCGCCCGGTCGAGGGGATCGTCGGGGCGCACGTAATGCGCGACATCGGCGATCGCGACCGTGATGCGGTGGCCGCCGGGATTGTCCGGATCGGGATCCGGTTCGGCGAAGACCGCGTCGTCGAAGTCGCGGGCGTCCTCGCCGTCGATGGTCACGAGCGGCAGATCGCGCAGGTCGACCCGCCCGCGTCGGGTCACCGGCTTGGCCTTGGCGGCTCTGGCGAGCGCCGCCGGGGCGAAGGCGATCGGAAGCCCTGCTTGGACGGCGAGCGCGGTCGAGATCGCCGCCGGGTCGTCGAGCCGGCCGATGCGCTCGAGCCGGGCCACGCGCGGGCGCGCGAACGGGCGGTCGAGCGAGAGCGCCGCGCGCACGAGTTCGCCCGCGCGCGCATCGGCCGCGATCTCCGGAGCGAGCCGGTAGTCGAGCCCGCGGGAATCGCGCTCGAGCGGGCGGAGCCGCAAATCTTCGCCTTGGCCCTCGAGCACGCCCACCACCGTAGCGGGCACGCGCGGCAGAAGGCGGATCGCCTCGGCCGTGAAGCGGTTCTTGCCCGAAGGAAGGAGCCGGGCGACGAGCCGATCGCCCACCGTCGGCGCCGGCCGACCGGCCCGCTCGGCGGGCAAGAGGACGCGGGCTCCCGGCAGAGTCGGGGCCGTGCAGCGCAGATCCCCGTCTTCGTCGAGCGCGACGACCTCGATCACCGCGACACCGGGGGTGCGCGCCTCGCGCTTCGGCTTCCGGCGCGACGGCACGAGGCCCTCGGCTTCGAGCTCGCGCAGAAGCGCCCGCAGCGGCCGCTTCGCTTCCGGCGCGAGCGCGAAGGCCCGCAGGAGCTCGCGCGTGCGCGGCCGCCGCCCGCCGTGCTCGGCGATCCAGCGGACGAGTTCGTCGCGGCTCGGGAGCGCCGCGGAAGAACGCGCGCGCCGCAAGGGGGGTCAGCCGCGCCTGCGGGAGCGCGCGCCGGAGGCTCTGGGCGCGGCGGCGGTGGTCGCGGGCTTCGATGCGGCCGGGCGCTCGTCGGTGCGGGCCGCGGCCCGCGCGGACGTCCGCGCCGGCGCCGCGGGCTCGGGTTCGGTCCGCGCGGGCGCGCGCGACGCCCGGCGCGCGCGCGGCTCGGTCGCTTCCGCGCCGCGAACGGAGCCGCCGCGGGCGGCCTTCGCCTCGAGCAGCGCCAGCGCCTCCTCGAGCGTCAGGCTCTCGGGATCGGTGCCCTTGGGCAGCGAAGCGTTGAGCGCGCCGTGCTTGACGTACGGACCGAAGCGGCCGGCGTGGAGCGTGACCGGCGCGCCGTCGGCGGGATGGGTTCCGAGCTCGCGCAGAAGCGCCCCCGCGGCCCGACGCCCTCCGCCGCGTTCGCTTTCGGCCAGAAGCGCGATCGCGCGGTTGATGCCGATCTCCAGCACGTCTTCGCCCGGGGGCAGGGTGACGAAGCGGCGCCCGCGCTGGACATAAGGGCCGAAGCGACCGATGCCGGCGAGCACCGGCTCGCCCGTGGAAGGATCGCGGCCGAGCTCGCGCGGCAGCGCGAGAAGGGCGAGGGCGCGGGCGAGATCCAAAGAGGCCGGATCGGTGCCGGGGGGCAGCGAGCAGCGCTTGGCGCTTTCGCCGTACCCGCGCTGCACGTAGGGGCCGAAGCGACCGTCCCTGAGCCAGACCTCCTCGTCGGTGGCGGGATCGGTGCCCAGGAGCCGCTCGACTTTCGTCTCTTTGTCCTGCTCCTCGCCGCCGAGCTTTCGGGTGTAACGGCACTCCGGGTAATTCGAGCAGCCGACGAAGGCACCGAAGCGACCGAGCTTCAAGGACAGCCGACCCGTGCCGCAGAGGGGACAGGCGCGCGGATCCGAGCCGTCCGCCCGCGGCGGGAAGAGCTTGGGGGCCAGGGCCTGGTTGAGGGCCTCGATGACCTCGGACAGGCGGCGCTTCTCGACTTCCCGGACCGAGCCCTGGAAGGGCTCCCAGAAGGCGCGCAGCACGGAGCGCCAGTCGACCTCGCCGGCGGCGATCTCGTCGAGCTTGGCCTCGAGCTCGGCGGTGAAGCCGGGTTGTACCCAGCGGTCGAAGAAGCTCACGAGAAAGCCGTTGACGAGACGACCGCGGTCGGTGGGTACGAAGCGCCCCTTCTCGACGCGGACGTATTCGCGCTCCTTCAGGACCGAGATGATCGTGGCGTAGGTCGAAGGCCGGCCGATACCGAGCTCTTCGAGCTTCTTGACCAGCGACGCTTCGGTGTAGCGCGGAGGCGGCTCGGTGAAATGCTGCGTCGGGTCGAGCTTTTCTTGCTCGAGCTTGTCGCCCGGTGCGAGCGGGGGCAGGATCTTGCCGGTCTCTTCCTCGTCTTCCTCGCTCGGCCGATCGTCGCGGCCCTCTTCGTAGACCTTGAGAAAGCCGTCGAAGGCGATCGTCTGGCCGGTCGCGCGCAGACCCACGGCGCCATCGGGGCTCGCGATCTCCGCCACCACCCGATCCAGGAGGGCGGACGCCATCTGGCTCGCGATCGTGCGCCGCCAGACGAGCTCGTAGAGCCGGCGCTGATCGTCGTCGAGGAACGGCGCCACCTTGTCCGGGCTGCGGGCGAGATCGGTGGGCCGGATCGCCTCGTGCGCTTCCTGGGCGTTCTTGGCTTTGGTCTTGTACTGCCGCGGGCGGGGCGGGAGGTAGCGGGCGCCGAAGCGCTCGCCGATGACCGCGCGCGCCGCCTCGAGCGCTTCGCTCGACAGCGCCACGCTGTCCGTGCGCATATAGGTGATGAGCCCCACGGTCTCGCCGTCGAGGTCGACCCCTTCGAACAGCCGCTGCGCCACGCGCATCGTGCGGTCGGCGGAAAAGCCGAGCTTGCGCGCCGCCTCCTGTTGCAGCGTGGCGGTCGAGAAGGGCGGCGGCGGGACGCGGGCGACCTGTTTGCGCTCCACCGAGGCGACGAGGAGCGGACGCGCCCGGATCGCCGCCACCGCGGCTTCGGCCGCCCGGCGGTCGGAGAGATCGAACTTGCCGAGCTTCTTCCCGTCGAGCGCGACCAGGCGGGCGGTGAAGCGCTCCCCGCGCGGGGTCCGCACCAGCGCCTCGACCGTCCAGTATTCGCGCGCGACGAAGGCCTCGATCTCGGCCTCGCGCTCGCAGATCAGCCGCAGCGCCACGGATTGCACGCGCCCGGCGGAACGCGCGCCGTGGAGCTTGCGCCAGAGCACGGGCGAAAGAGTGAAGCCGACGAGATAGTCGAGCGCGCGTCGGGCCTGGTAGGCGTCGACGAGGTTGTAATCGAGACCGCGCGGACGGCGCATCGCCTCGAGCACGGCGGGCTTGGTGATCTCGTGGAAGGCGACGCGCTTGACGTCGACGCCGGCGGTGGCGCCGCGCTCGTCGAGGAGGCTCTTGAGATGCCAGGAGATGGCCTCGCCCTCGCGGTCCGGGTCGGTGGCCAGCCACAGCCGGCGGGCGCCTTTGACCGCGCGGGCGATCTCCTCCACCCGCTTCTGCTTCTCGGGCAGGGGCTCGTAGACGATCTCGAAGTCTTTCTCGGGCTTCACCGAGCCGTCTTTTTCGGGTAGATCCCGGACGTGGCCGTAAGACGGAAGAACCTTGTAGCCCTCGCCCAAGTACTTCGCGATCGATTTGGCTTTGGTCGGCGATTCGACGACGACGACATCCATAGGAAAAACGGCTCTCGCTCGATTGCTGCCGCGACGGCCGTCAGCCGAGCCGACGCGCGATGCGGTTGCCCGGGTGACGCTCGATCGAACCCTCGAGCTCGAGCTCGAGGACAACGTCCTGGATCACGGCCGCTTCGACTTGGCATTCGCGGACCAGATCGTCAATCGCCACGGGCTCGGTTCCGAGCCCGGCCAACAGCCGCTCGGCGAGCTCCGAGGACGCGGTCGGAGCGCCGCCGCGCGCGGCAGCGGCCGGCGCCCGCGCGCGCTCCTGGGCGACCGGGGCGGTCTCGGGGGCGGAAGCGGGTTCCGCCCGCGGGCTCCGCGCGCACAGCGGGGCGAGCACGGCCAAGACGTCCTCGGCGCTTTCGACCAGATGCGCGCCTTCGCGCAAAAGCCGGTTCGTGCCGCGATGGCGCGGATCGAGGGGACTGCCGGGGACGGCCATGACCTCGCGGCCCGCCTCGAGCGCGAGGCGCGCGGTGACGAGCGAACCGGAATGGGGCGCCGCCTCGACCACCACCACCCCGAGAGCGAGGCCGGCGATGATCCGGTTGCGCCGCGGGAAGTGCTCGGCCCGGGGCGGGGCGCCCGGGGGCCGCTCGCTGACGACGCAGCCGAGGCGCGCGATCCGCTCGAGCAGATCGGCGTTCTCTTCCGGATAGGCGCGGTCGAGACCGCAAGCCAGGACCGCGATCGTCGAGCCGGGGCCGGCAAGCGCGCCTTCGTGCGCGGCGGTGTCGATCCCCCGCGCGAGGCCGGAGACGACCGTGATCCCCGCCGCCGAGAGCGCACGCGCCATCTGCGCGGCCAACAGCCGGCCGTGGTGGCTCGCGTTGCGCGCGCCCACGATCGCGACCGACGGAGCCGCGAGCAGCTCCGCGCGCCCGCGCACGGCGAGGACCGGCGGGGCGTCGTCGAGTGCGCGCAGGCGCGGGGGATACTCGGGGTCGTCGGCGAGGAGGATCGCGCCGCCGACCTTCGCGAGGGCTTCGAGTTCGGCCTCGACCGCGTCTTCGGGAGCGAGCTCCACCCCCGGCCAACGCCCGGTGGCGAGCAGCCGGGGCAAGGCGGCGACGGCCTCGCGCGCGCCGCCGAAGCGCGCGCGGAGCCGCGCGTGGCTCTTGGGCCCGATCCCCGGCGAGCGCGCGAGCCGCAGCCAGGCCCTGCGCTCGTCGCGCTCCTCGCGCGTCCACGCCTCCGTCCCGCTCGCGCTCATGAACTAATAATTGAGCGCTGATGGGCGATGCGCAAGTATCAGGCGATATCCTCGGGATCGGAATCGGGGCGCAACGCGCGCGCCTCGCCCAGTCCCAAGCGGAGCGTGTGCGCACCGGACGCGTAGACCAGGGCCACGGTGCGCCGCCGCGAAACCAGGCGGGCGGGAAGCGGATCGTAGCGGAAGCCGCCCCCGCCCAAGAGCGGGGAGAGCTTGCCCACGTCGAGCTTCTCTTCGAGTTCCACGCGCAACAGCCGCAACCGCCGACCGGAAGCGTCGCGGGCGCGAAACGGCACCCCCGAGAGGCGCAAGAAGCTCGTCGGATCGGAGGCGGTGCGGATCCCCTCGGCGAAGGCCGCCTCGACGAGGTCGAAATCGGGCTCGGGCGCTGCGGGCGAACGGCCCGGCTCCGCGCGCGGCGGATCGGGGAGCTGCCAGGGCACCGGCTCGCGCGGGGGAGCGTTGTGGCCGAGCGGCGACGCGGCGGTTCGGGGTTCGCGGACGGGTGCGGGCTCGGGGTGGTGGTGATCGGCGTCGTGCACGGGAGACCTCAGAATTTCACCGGTCGGTCGATGATCGCCTTGTGCGCGCCGAGCGTGCCGTGGGCGACCATGGCCCCGAGCGCCTCGACCACCACCCGCACGGCGAGCAGTGCGGTGATGTCGGAGGTGTCGTAAGGCGGGCTCACCTCCACGACCTCGAGCCCGCAGATGCCCTCGCGCGCGATCAGCCCCAAGAGCTTGAGCGCCTCGCGGGGAAGGAAGCCGCCCGGCTCGGGCCAGCCCGTCCCGGGGACGAAGCCGCAATCCACGCTGTCGACGTCGAAGCTCACGTAGACCGCATCGGTGCCCGCGCGCGCGAGCTCGAGGGCGATCTCGGCGGTCTTTTCGAGGCCCAGACGCTCGACGTCCTCGATCGTGAGGATGTTCGTCCTGCGCTCGCGGGCGACGCGGACGCCGTCGCGCGGGACCTGCCAGCCGCCGATTCCGATCTGGACGAGATTTTCCGGTCGCACGTTGGGGAGTTCCGTCGCCCAGTACCAGGGCGTGGTGTGCATGCGCTCGTCGAGATCCTTGGCCTGGATGTCGATGTGCCGATCGAAGTGGACGATGCCGATGCGTTTGCTCGTGCACTGCGCGATACCGCGCACGCAGGGAAAGCCGATCGAATGATCTCCGCCCAGGATCAGAGGCAGCGCCCCGCTCGAGAACACGTGCGCCACGGCGCGGCTGATCTGATCGAAGCTCTTTTCGATATTGGCGGGAATGACGAAGACGTCGCCGGCGTCGCACAGCGTCATCTGCTCGCGCAGATCGACGCCGAGCTCGTAATTGTAGGGGGTGTAGAGCGCCGAGATGCGCCGGATCGCCTGCGGCCCGAAGCGCGTACCCGGCCGGTAGGTGGTACCGGTATCCAAGGGAACCCCGAGCACCGCCGCGTCGTATTTGCCCACCTCGCGGACGTTCTCGACGTAAGGCGCCTTCAGAAAGGTGTTGATGCCGGCGAAATGGGGGAGCTCGCCGCGGGCGAAGGTGGGGATCGATTTGTCTTCGAGGCTCTCCGCTCCGGGCAGACCCATCTCGAGTGCCCAGCGCTGTTCTCTGCGCCAGCCCTCGCCCGGGAGCCGACCTTCCGCTTCCGCCATCTTCCAGCCGTGGCTGTTGAGCTTTTCGTAGCTCGGATGGTGCGCGCGGCGGAACGCGCGGGGCGGGTGCAGCCCCGCCTTGCGGTCGCGGTGTCGGAAACGGTCGTCGCGTCGGATCACGGTGGACCTCCTCGAGGCGAAGCCCGCTCGGCGGCCGGCGCGCGGGGCGATCGCGCGCGGTTGTGGCCGGGCAGGTCGTAGGTGACGGTGGCTCCGTAGCGTTCGGGAGCGTGGGGGTCGCGGCGGACGCGGTCGAAGACCAGCACGCGCGTGCCGAGCCGGAAGGCCTCGGGGAGGTCGTGGGTGACGAGGATCACGGTGGTGCCGCGCTCCTCCCACAACTCGAGGAGCAGCGCTTGGGCCTCGCCGCGACTGCCGGGATCGAGCGCTCCGAACGGCTCGTCCAAGAGCAGCACGCGCGGCTCGGCGAGGAGGGCTTGGGCGAGGGCGAGGCGCTGTTGCATCCCGCCGGAGAGCTCGTGAGGCAGAGCATCCAGCGCCTCGGCCAGGCCCACGCGCGCGAGCATCGCCGCCGCCCGCTCCCGCGCCCGACGCCGCCGCGCTCCGAACAGACGCCCGAACACGCGGCTCGCGCGCAGCTCGAGGCCGAGGAGGGCGTTGTCGAGCACCGTGAGGTGGGGGAAGACGGTGTAGCGCTGGAAGACGATGCCGCGATCCGGCCCGGGCTCGGGCGGCAGGGGCGCTCCGTCGAGGAGCACCCGGCCGCGGCTGGGCCGCTCGACGCCCAAGAGAATGCGCAAGAAGGTGCTCTTGCCGCAACCCGAAGCGCCCACGATCGCGACCAGGCTGCCGGGTTCGATCGTCAGATCGATCCGTTCGAGCACCACGCGCTCGCCGTAGCTCTTCCACAAGCCCCGGACCTCGATCCGGCTCATGCGCCCGCTTTCGCCCAGGGAAACAGGCGCCGCGCGATCCAGGCGAGCAACCGATCGCCGGCGAAGGCCAAGAGCGTGATCCAAGCGACGTAGGGCAGGATCACGTCCATCGCGAGATAGCGGCGGACCAGGAAGATGCGATAGCCCAGGCCTTCCGTGGCGGCGATGGCCTCGGCGGCGATCAGGAACAGCCAGGCCGGTCCGAGTTGGAGCCGCAAGGCGTCGAGAAGGCGCGGCGCCACGAGCGGCGCGGCGATGCGCGCGGCGAGATGCCAGGTCGAGGCACCGAGCGTCTGCGCCTTGACGAGGAGCTCTTCCGGCAGGTCGCGCACGCGCAGGGCCACGTCGCGCACGAGCACGGGCGCGGTGCCCAGGGCCACGAGCCCGATCTTCGAGGCCTCGCCGGTGCCGAGCACGATCAAGAGGATCGGCAGGATCGCAAGGGGCGGGATCATGGCCGCGGCGGCCGCGAAGGAGCTCAAGAGCGCACCCGCGATCGGGATCAAACCGATCGCCAACCCCAAGACCGCACCGGTGGCGGCGGCGATCGCGAGGCCGCTTCCCAGACGGCCCAGGCTCGCGAGCGTATCCGCCCAGAAGACGAGCTGACCCGTTCGCCGATCCGGCTCGAAGGCGAGGCCGCGCAGCGTTTCCAGGATCGTCGACGGCCACGGCAAGAGCTTGTCGGCCGGGTTCTCGGCCAGGCGGACGGCCGAGCCCCAGAGATAGGCGAGAACGAGGAGAAGAAAGGGCAGGAGCGACAGCACGAGCGCCGCTTCGCGGCCCGGACGCCGATTGACCAGGCGCATGAACCGAACCTTCGCGCGCGCTTCGCCTCAGAGCCGCCCTTCCGCGGCGAGCGCCGTCCAGGAGGGATCGAAGCGGAGCTTGACGTTCGCCCGCGCGCCCAGGACCGTCCCGTCGGCGAAGGCGATGCCGACGCCATCGAGAGCGCCGCCCAGAAGACCTTTGTCGTGCGCGAAGCGGCGGACGCGGTCCATGGTGCGGACGAGATCGGAGCTTGTCGCGAAGGCGAGGGCTTCGGCCGGTTCCCAGAACATGCGGGTGGTGGCGAGCTGGGCGTCGAAGCCCGGAAGATCCGTGCCGGAAGCGGCGGCCATCGCCCGGCGGGCGGCGCGGCCGCGTTCGTCGTCGCGGCGCATGATCGCCATGGTTTCGTACCAGGCGCCGACGAGCGCCTTTCCGAGCTCGGGGCGGGCGGCGAGGGCCTCGCTGCGCACGACGAGAAGATCGATGATCTCGCCCGGGATCCGTGCCGAATCGAACAGCTTGCGCGCACCCGGAAGAGCCGCGGCCTCGGCGAGGAGCGGATTCCAGGTCACGATGTGGCGCACCTCCGGGCTCGCCCGGAACAGGCCCAAGATGTCGGCATCGGAGGTGTTGACGACGGTGACGTCGCGCTCGGAAAGACCGACGCTCTCCAAGGCGCGGGCGAGGAGATAGTGCGAGACGCTGAGTTCGACGAGGTGGATGCGTTCGCCCTTCAAGGCCGCGAGATCGCGCGCGGTCTTGCTCACGATCCCGTCGTTGCCGTTCGAGAAGTCGCCGATGACGAGCGCGGTCGAATCGACGCCGCCCACCGCGGGAATGGTGAGCGCGTCCATGTTCGTCATCGTGCAACCGTCGAACGTACCGGAAGTGTAGAGATTGATCGATTCGACGTAATCGTTGATCTGAACGACCTCGATCTTCAAGCCGTAACGATCGGCCCATTTGTCGACGATGCCCTGCTCCGCCGCCCAGCCCCAGGGCATCCAGCCGACGTAGATCGACCAGGCGATGCGGAACTCGGAGCGAGCCGCGGCCGCGAGGGCCGGCCGCATCGCGGCCGAGGCTGCGAGCGAAGCGAGCAACCGACGACGGCGCATAGCGTTTTCCGATCCCGAAGCGTTGCGATCGAGGGGCGGCCGTGAAACCGATTCCCGGCGCGGCGCGCGCAGAGTCGAGCAAAGCCGATGCCAAGGCGGCGGCCGCCCGAAAGAGCGGCGGTTTCGGATCGAAAAAGCGGCAGAAGGGGCGATGACAGCGAACTCGTGCTCACGAAAGCGGCACGAGGAGGAGTGGGAGCGCTACGACGCCGCGGCGGGCGCGGGGCCGCCGCGTCCGACCGTGCTCTTCGCCCTCGAGCGTTTCGCCGGCGAGGGACGCGCGCCCGGTCTGGCGGTCGATCTCGGCTGCGGGATCGGTCGCGATGCGGTCCCTCTCTTGCGCCGGGGCTGGCGGGTCGTCGCCCTCGACCGGCGCATCGCGGCGCTCGCGCGCCTCGCCGAGCGGGTGTCGCCCGGAGAACGCCGCCGTCTTCTCTTGTGGGCGGAGCGGATCGAGGACGCGGTACCACCGCCCTGCGATCTCTTGATCGCGAGCTTCTCCTTGTTCCTGGTCGCTCCCGGAGCCTTCGCGCGCTCCTGGGCGCGGTTGCGCGCGGCGCTGCGGCCCGGGGGGCGGATCGCCTGTCAGCTCCTCGGGCCCGAGGACGATTGGGCGGCGGAGCCGGGCATCACGGTGCACGAGCGCGCGGAGCTCGCGGCGCTGCTCGCGGGCCTCGAGGTCGAACGCCTCGAGGAAGGGCGGTCGACGAGCACCACGCCCCGAGGTGCCGTCAAGCACTGGCACCTGTGGCACCTCGTCGCCCGCAAGCCGTGAAGGAACGGGGCCTCAGGGCTCGGCCTTGCGGCGCAGGAAGGTCTTGGGCTCGCGCCCTTGCAGGAGCCGCGCGATGTTCGCGCGGTGCTGGAAGAGGACGAGAAGCGCCACGAAGAGGTAGAGCTCCGCCGCCTGCACGTGGCCCCAGAGATAAGCGGCGAGGGGCACCGCGAGCGCCGCCGACATCGATCCCAACGAGACGTATCGGGTGAGCGCGAAGGCGAGGGCGAAGATCGCCGAGGCGGGGAGCAGAACCACCGGCGTGAGGGCCAGGACCACCCCGGTCGCGGTGGCCACGCCTTTGCCGCCGCGAAAGCGCAGCCAGATCGGAAAACAATGTCCGATCACCGCTCCCGCTCCGGCGGCGAGGGCGGTGTCCGGTCCGGTCCAGGTCCACGCCGCCCAGACCGGCAGGAAGCCCTTGAGGAGGTCGAGGAGGAGCGTGGCGGCGGCGAGCCCCCGACGACCGGTGCGCAAGACGTTCGTGGCGCCGATGTTGCCCGAGCCGACGGCGCGCGGATCGGTCGCCCCGGCGAGGCGGGCGAGCACCACGCCCCAGGGCACCGATCCGGACAGATAGCCCGCGAGAAAGGCGAGGAGGATCGGGAGCCAATAGACGAAGCCTCCTACCGGTCTGACCACGGCGCCTTCCTCCCCGAGCCCGCGCGCTCACGACGAGCGGTCGGCGACGACCCGTTCGCCCTCGGGCTCGTCGAGCCAGTCGACGAGCAAGCGGTGCGCGACGGCGATCACGACCGCACCGAAAAAGAGCCCCATCGCACCGAAGGCGAACACGCCTCCCACCACGCCCAGGATGATCAGCAGCACGGGCAACCGCGTGCCCTGGCTGATGAGATAGGGGCGCAAGAAATTGTCGAGCACGCTGACCGCCACGATCCAGAGCGAAAGGGCGATCGCCGTCGCGCTCGCGCCTTGTTGGTAGAACAGCCACGCGGCGGCGGGAATCCCGGAGAGGAGAACGGGCAGGTGCACGACGCTGAACACGAAGGCGAGCAGGGCGAGAAGGCCCGCCGCCGGCACCTGTGCGACGACGTAGCCGAACAAGGCGAGGAGGGCCTGGACGAGGGCGGTGCCCACCACACCGAGCGCGACCGCGCGCACCGTCCCGCCCGCGACGTCCACGAGATGGATCGCGCGCACGCCCGCCACGCGTCCGACGAATTTGCGCAAATAATGCGCGCAGAGCTCGCCGTAGAAGAGAAAGAGCCCGGTCAAGAGAACCGAGAGGAGAAGCTCGAGCGCGACCCGCCCGAGTCCGGCCCCCAGGCCCAGAAGCCAGGGGCCGATGTCGCGGAGATAGGGCAAGAGCTGTTCGACCGCCGCCTGGCGGTCGACGCGCAGCCGCGTCCAGAAGGTTTCGACCCACGAGCCCAAAAGCGGAAGGCCGGCGAGCCAAGGCGGCGGATCGGGGCCTTGCGCGCGCAACAGCTCCTCGCCGAGTCGGAAGAGCTCGTCGACCTGGCGGCCGACGTCGAGGGCGAGACGGACGATCGGGGCGACCATGGTGGCGAGGAGCGCGACCGAGACGATCAGAGCGGCGAGCCCGGAGCGTCCGCCGATCGCCGCTCTCAGCCGCGCGAACAGCGGCCACAGCGCCACCGCGAGGACGATGGCCCAGATCAGCGCCCCGGCGAAGGGGCGCAAGATCAGAAACACGAGCCAGACGAGCAGGGCGAGGAGCGCGAGCCCGATCGCGCGCTCGACGAGGCTCTGGCGCATCGGCCGTTCCCGTCGGATGCCTTCTCTCCGATCCTGGCAGGCCCGGCGTTCGGCGTCGATCCGAAAAGACCTATTCGCCTCCGCGAGCGCTCCGGATCACCGAATGAACAAAAAATAATGTTTCGTGAGACGCTTGATACTTGTGCGGTGGCTTCGATGTCGAGGCGTGCAGACGATGTTTCGCGTCTGCACGACTTCCAACGACATCGACGGAGGATCGAGATGAAGCTCAAGAGCCTGCTGGTCGGCTCGGCGGCGGCCTTGTCCCTCGCCCTCGCGGCGGCGACCGCTTCCGCCAAGGACATCGTGGACACCGCGGTCGGGGCCGGTTCCTTCAAGACCCTGGTCGCCGCGGTGCAGGCGGCCGGGCTCGTCGAGGCGCTCAAGGGTCCGGGCCCGTTCACCGTCTTCGCGCCCACGGACGAGGCTTTCGCGAAGCTGCCGCCGGGCACCCTCAACGACCTCTTGAAGCCCGAGAACAAGGCCAAACTGACCGCCATCCTCACCTATCACGTCGTGCCCGGCAAGGTCATGGCCAAAGACGCCCGCGGCGCCAAGGTCGAGCTCACGACCCTTCAGGGCGGCAAGATCACGGTCGAAGGGCGCAACGGGCAAGTCACGGTGAACGGGGCCAAGGTCGTCCAGGCCGACGTTCCCGCCTCCAACGGCGTCATCCACGCCATCGACACCGTCATTCTGCCTTAAAGCCCGGCGTTCCCCGGTCGCGGTGCCGCACCCCGCTCTCGGTGCGGCACCGCACGCGTTCAGGTCTCGGCTTCGTAGACGGTGCGGCCGTCGACGAAGGTGCGCACGACCTTGCCGCGGAAGGTGCGGCCTTCGAAGGGCGTGTTCTTGGCGAGCGAGAACAGGCTCTTCTCGGTGACCGTCCAGCGCGCGTCCGGATCGAAGAGAACGAAGTCGGCGGGTGCGCCCTTGGCCAGGCGTCCCGCCTCGATCCCGAGGATCGCCGCCGGTGCGACGGTGAGCCGGCGCAAGAGCTCGAGCAGGCCGATGCGGCCTTCGTGCACGAGGGCGAGCGCGGCCGGCAAAAGCGTCTGCAGCCCGATGACCCCGAAGGCGGCCTGGGCGAAGGGCAGCCGCTTGCTGTCCTGGTCCTGCGGGCAGTGATCGGAGGCGATGGCGTCGATCGTGCCGTCCACGAGCCCCTCCACCACCGCCGCGCGATCGGCTTCGCCGCGCAAGGGCGGGGAGACCTTGGCGAAGGTGCGGTAGCCCTCGACCTCGGCTTCGGTGAGGAGGAGGTGGTGGGGGGTGACGTCGCAGGTGACGGGAAGGCCGCGGGCCTTGGCGGCGCGGATCGCGGCCACCGCGGCGGCGGTCGAGACGTGCGCGAAGTGCAGCCGCCCGCCGGCGAGCTCGAGCAGACGCAAATCGCGCTCGACCATGATCACTTCCGCCGCCGCGGGGATGCCGGGCAGGCCCAGGCGGCTCGCGACCGCCCCCTCGTTCATCACCCCGCCCTCGGCGAGCCGCGGCTCCTCGGGGTGTTGGACGAGAAGGCCGTCGAACATGCTCGCGTAGGCGAGCGCCCGGCGCATGACGCGCGCATCGGCGACGGCCTTGAAGCCGTCGGTGAAAGCGACCGCTCCGGCCGCCTTCAGAAGCCCGAGCTCGGCGAGCTCCGCACCTTGCAGTCCGCGGGTGACGGCGGCCTGGGGATAGACCTTGGCGAGCTTCACCTGGCGGGCTCGGCGGGCGACGAACTCGACCATCGCCGGATCGTCGATGGGCGGTGCGGTATCGGGCAGGAGCGCGAGGGAGGTCACCCCGCCCGCGACCGCGGCCATGCAGCCGCTCTCGAACCGCTCCTTGTGCTCGGCGCCGGGCTCCCCGAAGCCCGCGCGCAGATCCACGAGGCCGGGCGCCAGGCACAGCCCGCGCGCATCGACCACCTCGGTGCCGGGCGGGGCGAGCGCGACCGTCACCTGCGGCCCGAGCTCGGCGATCCGTCCGCCCACGACGAGCAGGCCCCCGCGACGATCGAGCCCGCTCGCGGGATCGAGAAGGCGCGCGTTGACGACGAGAACGGGGCGGCTCATCGCGCTCGCTCATGCCGCGCGCGCGCCGCCCCGACAAGCGCCGACCGGCGAGACCCGATCGGCGCTTGGCGCTTCAGGCCGCGGCGCGGCGCTCGCGGGCCTTGGGTTCGGCCGCGGTGCTCGGCTCGGCCGCGGCGGTGGCGGCGGCGCTCACCTCCTCGCGCATCGCCTGGAAGGCCTTCCACATCTCTTCCGCGGCGGCTTGGAACTCGCGCCGGTACTGCTCCAGGGCCTCTTGCAACCACTCGCCCTGGACGCGGGCGACGGCCGCCATGTCGCGGCATTCCGCGAGCCGTCGTCCGAGCCGCAGATCGGCTTCCATGCGCTCGCCGGTGAAGGCGACCAGGCGGGCCGCGCAGCGGCCCACGAGCTCGATCATCTGCCGGCTGGTGCGGAACCAACCGTCCATGAAGGCCGCAGCCGGAAAGGCCGCGGCGGGGTCGGCTGCGCTCTTCTGCTCGCTCATCGCGTGCTCCCCCTCTCGTGTTCGGCGAGGCTCCCGGCCCCCCGATCGTGGATACAAAGAACGAGAGGTGCGCGCAACCTCGAAGATCGTCCTTCCCGCGCGACCGTGCGCCGCGGTCGAAACGCCCGCGGTCACGCCGCGGTGCGCAGCCGCCGGGTGAGGGCGTCGAGGACCGCCATCCGCACCGCGACCCCCATCTCGACCTGGTCGAGGATCGCGCTTCGATTGATGTCGTCCGCCACCACCCCGTCGATTTCCACCCCGCGGTTCATGGGCCCGGGATGCATGATCATCGCGTCGGGCTTGGCGGCGCGCAGCTTCTCGTGGGTGAGGCCGAAGAAATGAAAATATTCGCGGACCGAGGGAACCAGGCTCCCCTGCATCCGCTCGCTCTGCAGCCGCAGCATCATGACGATGTCCGCGTCCTCGAGCCCGCGCTGCATGTCGGTCACCGCTTCCACGCCCAGGCTCTCGACCGCGGCCGGGAGGAGGGTGGGCGGAGCGACGACGCGCACCTTCGCCCCCATGGTGCGCAGGAGGAGGATGTTCGAGCGGGCGACGCGGGAGTGCAGGATGTCGCCGCAGATCGCCACGGTGAGGCCGGCGATGCGGCCCTTGCGGCGGCGGATGGTGAGGGCGTCGAGGAGCGCTTGGGTGGGATGCTCGTGGGCGCCGTCGCCGGCGTTGACCACCGCGCAGCGGACGTGGCGGGCGAGCAGCGCCACCGCCCCGCTCTCGTGGTGGCGCACGACGAGCACGTCGGGGTGCATGGCGTTGAGGGTCATCGCCGTGTCGATCAAGGTCTCGCCCTTGACCACGGAAGAGCGGGACACGTTCATGTTGACGACATCGGCGCCCAAGCGTTTGCCGGCGAGCTCGAAGCTCGTCTGGGTGCGGGTGGAGGGCTCGAAGAAGAGGTTGATCTGGGTGAGCCCGCGCAGAAGCTGCAGCTTTTTGTCGCTCTTGCGGTTGAGCTCGACGAAGCCGTCCGCGAGATCGAGGAGATAGGCGATTTCTTCGGCCGAGAGCCCCTCGATGCCCAGAAGGTGCTGGCGCGTGAAGGGAGGCTCGTTGGCGCGTTCCATGGCGGGACCGATCATGCGCGCCCGCCGCGCGCGCGGCAAGCGCGGGCACGACGGGCGGTGCGCCGGCGTCAGCGGGTGGGAACGGGACGTTCGCCGCGGTAATCGTAAAAGCCGCGCTTGACCTTGCGGCCGATCCACCCGGCCTCGACGTACTTCACGAGCAGAGGACAGGGCCGGTACTTGCTGTCGGCGAGCCCGTCGTGGAGCACCTGCATGATCGCGAGACAGGTATCCAGACCGATGAAGTCGGCGAGCTCGAGCGGTCCCATGGGATGATTGGCGCCGAGCTTCATCGCCGTATCGATGCTCTCGACCGTGCCCACGCCTTCGTAGAGCGTGTAGCACGCCTCGTTGATCATCGGCAGCAAGATGCGGTTGACGATGAAGGCCGGGAAGTCCTCGGCCGTCACCGAGACCTTGCCGATCTTCTCGACGAAGGCCTTGGCCGCCTGATAGGTGTCTTCTTCGGTGGCGATGCCCCGGATGAGCTCGACGAGCTTCATCACCGGCACCGGGTTCATGAAGTGCATGCCGATGAAGCGCTCGGGCCGGTCGGTGGTGGCGGCGAGACGGGTGATCGAGATCGAGGAGGTGTTCGTGGCGACGACCGCATCGGGCCGCAGGTGCGGCACCAGGGATTTGAAGATCGAGCGCTTGATCTCCTCGTTCTCGGTCGCCGCCTCGATGACCAGCTCGCACTCGGCGAAGGCCGAATAATCCGAGACCGGGCGGATGCGGGCGAGCGCCGCCCGCTTCTCGTTCTCGGCGAGCTTGCCTTTGGCGACCTGGCGGACGAGACGCGCCTCGATCTCCTCGAGGGCGCGGGCGATCGCCCGGGGATCGACGTCGAGGATCCGCACCTCGAAGCCCGACGTCGCGAGGACCTGGGCGATTCCCGTGCCCATCTGGCCGGCTCCGATGACCCCGATCGTGCGGAACTCGGGGATCGGAGGATAGCTGCGCGGTTGATACGGGGCCGGCACGGTCGACCTCTCCTCACGCGCTCCGTTCGCCGCGCAGGCGACGGAGCTCGGCGGTGAGCTCGGGCAGGATCTTGAACAGATCGCCCACGAGCCCGTAGTCGGCGACTTGGAAGATCGGCGCTTCCTCGTCTTTGTTGATGGCGACGATCACCTTGCTGTCTTTCATGCCCGCCAAGTGCTGGATGGCACCCGAGATGCCCACGGCGATGTAGAGCTCGGGGGCGACGATCTTGCCGGTCTGCCCGACCTGGTACTCGTTGGGGACGAACCCCGCGTCGACCGCCGCGCGCGACGCCCCCACCGCCGCTCCGAGCACGTCGGCGAGCTCCTCGACGAGCTTGAAGTTCTCCGCCGAGCCCAGCCCGCGGCCACCCGAGACGACGATCCGCGCCGAGGAGAGTTCGGGCCGCTCGCGCTTGGCCGTCTCGCGGCCGACGAAGCTCGCGAGATCCGTCGGCTCGGGCGCGGGAACCGGGACGATCTCCGCCGAGCCGCCTTGACCCGCGGCCGGGAAGGCGGTGGTGCGGATCGTGAGCACGCGTTTGGCGTCCAGGCTCTGGACGGTGGCGAGCGCATTGCCGGCGTAGACGTAGCGCTTGAAGGTGTCCGGGGCGAGGATCTCCACCACGTCGCTGACCTGGGCCACGTCGAGAAGCGCCGCGGCGCGCGGCATGACGTTCTTGCCGAAGGTCGTGGCCGGGGCGAGCAGGAAATCGTAGCCCTCGGCGAGCGAGACGAGGAGCGCGGCGAGATCTTCCGCCAGCGGATGAGCATAGGCCCGATGTTCGGCGAGGAGCACGCGTGCGACGCCGTCGATGCGCGAGGCCGTTTCCGCCACCGCGTGCGCCTCGTGCCCGGCGACGAGGACGTGGACAGGGCCGGGCAGCCGCGTCGCCGCAGCCACCGTGTGCAGCGTCGGCTTCTCGAGCGTCCGGCCGTCGTGCTGGGCGAGGACGAGCGCGGTCATCAGAGCACCCCCGCCTCGTTCTTGAGCCGCTCGACGAGCTCTTTGACCGAGCTCACCTTGATCCCCGCCTTGCGCTTGGGCGGCTCTTCGAAGCGCAGATAGCGCAAGCGGGGGACGGGATCGACGCCGAGCGCCTCGGGCGGGAGAACCTCGAGGGGCTTCTTCTTGGCCTTCATGATGTTCGGCAGAGACGCGTAGCGCGGCTCGTTGAGCCGCAGATCGACGCTGATCACCGCCGGCAGGCGCACGCGCAGGGTCTCCAGCCCCTCGTCGATCTCGCGCTGCACAGTCGCCCAGCCGTCGGCGATGTCGATCCGGGAGGCGAAGGTCGCCTGCGGCCAGCCCAAGAGCCCGGCGAGCATCTGCGCGGTCTGGTTGGAGTCGTCGTCGATCGCTTGCTTGCCCATGATCACGAGCCCGGGCTGCTCGCGCGCGACGATCGCCTTCAACAGCTTGGCCACGGCCAGAGGCTGCAGCTCGACGTTCGTCTCGACGAGGATCGCGCGATCGGCGCCCATGGCGAGCGCCGTGCGCAGGGTCTCCTGGCAGCGGCTCTCGCCCAAGGAGACGGCGACGATCTCGCTCGCCACCCCGCGCTCCTTCATCCGGATCGCCTCTTCGGTGGCGATTTCGTCGAAGGGGTTCATGGACATCTTGACGTTGGCGGTGTCGATGCCGCTGCCGTCGGCCTTGACCCGCACTTTGACGTTGTAATCGACGACCCGTTTGACGGGGACGAGAATCCGCATCGCCGCTCCCTCGTCGGCCGCGCGGGGGGCGAGGAACGCGCGGCCCCGGCCGTTCGCCGCTGCGTGCTGCGGCGCACAACGGAAGGCTTAGGACCCGGTCACCGGCTTGTCAACGCGGCCAACACTTCTCGTGCAAGAAACCCGCCCCCGTCAGCGGTTGGCCCCGGGGACCCACAGCACGTCTTTGGCCCCTTTGTCGTTGAGCCAGCGAGCGAGGACGAAGAGGTGATCGGAGAGCCGGTTGAGGTAGCGGATCGCGGCGGGGTTGACGGTTTCCGTTTCCGCCAGGGCCACGACGAGCCGTTCCGCCCGCCGGACTACCGTGCGCGCGAGGTGCAAGAAGGCCGCGGCGGGCGAACCGCCGGGCAACACGAAGGAACGCAAGGGCGCGAGTTCGGCGTTCATGGCGTCGATCTCGCGCTCGAGCCGCGCGACCTGGGCGTCGATCACCCGCAAGCGCCCGTCGTCGGGCCCGCCCGGCCGACAGAGATCGGCCCCGAGATCGAAGAGATCGTTCTGGATGCGGGCGAGCATGGCATCGGCCTCGCCCGTGGTGTGCAGACGCGCGAGCCCGATCGCGGCGTTGGCCTCGTCGACCGTTCCGTAGGCTTCCACGCGCGGGCTGTGCTTGGCCACCCGCGTCCCGTCGCCGAGCGAGGTGCGCCCCTCGTCCCCGCCGCGGGTGTAGATGCGCGAGAGCGTGACCACGAGGCCTCCCTCAGCCGCGGGCGAACAAGAGCAGTCCCAAAAGGACCACGGCGACGAGCTGCAGGCCGACGCGCGCCTGCATGAGCTTGTTGCCGTAGCGCTCGTTGAACCGACCGCCGACCACGAAGCCGCCGATGCCCACGAAGAGCACGGCGGCGGTGGCGGCCATGAAGAAGAGGAGGAGGGCGGGCAGGATGTCCATAGCGGTCAACTTAGCCCGATCCCGCCCACGGCGCCAGAGCCGGGTCCGATCCGCCCTCTGCGACCGATCGCCGACACCCGGGCGCGCAAGCGCTCACGGTTCGCGGCGGCGGTCGACGAGCGCGGACGGCAACGGCAGAGGCAGCACGGGCAGACCGTCGGGGGCGAAGCGCAGGACGTCGCGGAACTGGGGATGGGCGAGCGCCTCCTCGAGCGAATGGACGCGCATGCAGCACACGTCGCGGCCCTCGAAGCGACGCTCCCATTCCGCCGCCGAGCGCGCGGCGATGCGCTCGGCGACCGCCCGCCGCGTCGCCCCCGGATCGGCGGCGTCGTCGCGCAGCTCGTACGGCAGCTCGATCGCCTCGCAGAACTGCTGCCAGAACCGCTCCTCGAGCGGCGCGACGGCCAACAGACGATCGTCGGCGGTGCGGTAGACCGCGTAGCGCGGCGAAGCCCCGCTCGTGAGCGTCCCCCCGGGACCGGGCCAGCCCTCGCCCGCCAGGCCCTGGGCGAGATGGGCGAACAGCAGGGGGAACAGATTGGCGCTCATCGAGACGTCGAGATGGCAGCCGCGCCCGCTGCGCCGCCGCTCGAGCAGCGCCAAGAGAACGGCGATCACCGCGGGATAAGCGCCGCCGGCGATGTCCGCGAGGAGCACGGGCGGGATCGCCGGCAGTCCTTCGGCCGTGCGCTGCGCGACGGACAAGACGCCGGTCGCGGCGAGATAGTCGAGATCGTGACCGGCGCAGCGGGCGAGCGGTCCCGTCTGCCCGAAGCCGGTGATCGAGCAGATCACGAGCCCCGGATGGCGCGCGAGAAGACGATCGGGAGCCAAGCCGAGCCGCGCCAACACGCCCGGGCGGTATTGTTCCACGAGCACGTCCGCCCGCGCCAACAGCTCTTCGAAGCGCGCGCGGTCGCGCGGATCTTTCAGGTCGAGCTCGAGAACCTCTTTGCCCCGATTGAGCATCGCGTAGAGCACCGAGCGGCCGTTCTCGACGGGCGGCATGCGGCGCATGTCCTCCCCGCCCGGACGCTCGATCTTGATCACCCGCGCCCCCGCGGCGGCCAGGATCGCCGTGGCCAGGGGACCGGGGAGCAAGGTCGACAAATCGATCACCAAGATATCCTCGAGTGGCCGGCTCACAGTCGCGCTCCCATGTGCCTCGCGATCAAGAGCTTCTGAATATCGGAGGTACCTTCGTAGATCTGGCAGACGCGCACGTCGCGCCAGATCCGCGCCACCGGAAAGTCTTCGAGATAGCCGTAGCCACCCAGAGTCTGAATCGCCGCCGAGCACACGCGCTCGGCGGTCTCGGAGGCGACGAGCTTGGCCATGCAGGCGGCCTCGAGGGCCGGCTCGCCGGCATCCAAAAGCCGCGCCGCGTGCAGAACGAGCTGGCGCGCCGCTTCGAGCCGTGCCTTGGCCTCGGCCAGGCGGAAGGCCACCGCCTGGTGATCGAGGATCGGCTTGCCGAAGGCGACGCGCTCGCGCGCGTAGGCGATCGCGTGCTCGAGCGCCGCTTCCGCCATGCCCACGCTCTGCGCGGCGATCCCGATCCGCCCCGCTTCGAGGGCCGAAAGCGCGATCCGATAGCCCTCGCCCTCGCGGCCGAGAAGCGCGTCCTCCTCGAGCTCGAGGCCCTCGAAGGCGAGGGCGCAGGTATCCGAGGCCTTCTGGCCGAGCTTGTCCTCCACGCGCACCACCCGATAGCCGGGGCGGTCGGTGGGCACGAGAAAGGCCGAGATGCCCTTCTTGCCGGCGGCGGGGTCGGTGACCGCGAAGACGATGCACACCTTCGCGATCGACCCGCTCGTGATGAACTGCTTGGCCCCGTCCAAGACCCAGCGGTCGCCCTTGCGCACCGCGCGCGTGCGCAGGTTCGCGGCATCGGATCCGGCCTGCGGCTCGGTGAGGGCGAAAGCGCCGATGATCTCCCCCCGCGCCAGGGGCACGAGCCAGCGGCGCTTCTGGGCTTCGCTGCCGTAGCGCAACAGGAGCGCGTTCACCGGAGCGTTCTGCACGCTCACGATCGTCGAGGTGGCCCCGTCGCCGCCGGCGATGGCCATGAGCGCGAGCGCATAAGAGACGTGATCGGCCCCCGCCCCGCCCCATTCGGGCGGCACCGTCATGCCCAGAAAGCCGAGCCGGCCCAGCTCGCGCAGCGTCTCTTCGGGGATCTTACCCGCCTTCTCCCAGGCGGCGGCGAAAGGAGCCAGGCGCTCGCGCGCGAAGGCGCGCGCGGTCTCGGCGATCAGGCGCTGGTCTTCGCTCGTCACCGGGGGCCTCCCGCGATCCCACCTCTGGCACGAGCGGATCCCTCTCTCAAGCATCGCCGCATCGGCTCGAGCATCGCCGCGCTGGCGGGTCCGCGCGCGAGCCTGCTAAGAGCGGCGGTGCACCCCCGGCAGGAGGAGGAACCGGTGCGTCTTCACACCAGCCCCGCTTCGCCTTTCGGCCGCAAGGTGGCGGTGGTCCTGCACGAGACCGGTCTTTGGGATCGCGTCGAGCGCCGCGACGCCACCTTGAGCCCGATCGCCCCCGATCCCGAGGTCTGTGCCGCCAATCCCCTCGGCAAGATCCCCTGTCTCGAGCTCGACGACGGCACGGCGCTCTACGATTCGCGCGTGATCTGCGAATATCTCGACGGGCTGCACGCGGGACCGCGGCTCTTCCCGCCCGAAGGGCCGGCGCGCTTCACCGCCTTGCGGCTGCAGGCTCTCGCCGACGGCATGCTCGATACGGCGGTGGGGCTGCGCTACGAGACCTTCTTGCGCCCCGAGACCTTCCGCTGGCCGGAATGGATCGCGGCGCAGAAGCTCAAGATCACCCGCGCCCTCGACCGGCTCGAGGGGGAGTGCGAAGGGTTCGGGGAGCGGATCGACATCGGCACGCTCGCCCTCGCTTGCGCTCTCGGGTACCTCGACTTCCGCTTCGCCGAAGACCGCTGGCGGGACGGCCGACCGCGTCTCGCCGCCTGGTACGCGCGCATGGCCGCGCGCCCCTCGATGGTGGCCACGGTCCCGCGCTGAACGGCGATGGCGAGCCCCTCGCCCGCCGCTTATCCGCTCGCCGAGCTCGTCCGCGAGGCTTGGGCCCGGAGCTTCGCCGACCGCGTCCCGGTGGTGCGCGCGGCCGCGCTCTGGGTCGGCGCGAGCGTTCTCGTCGAGGGGCTCGCCCGCTTCGCCCGCGATCCCGCCCAGGGCGGAATGTCGCTCCTCGATCTTCTGGCGCTCGCGATCGGCTGGCTGGGGCTGAGCGCGGTCACGGTGTGGCGGATCCGCGCCCTGCTCGCGGGCGCCCCCCTGCCCCGGCTGATGGCCCCGGTCGACCGCTTCGTGATCCGCTACGCCGTCGCCGAGCTCTTGCTGGGCGCGCTCGGCCTGTTGCCGGGTTTTCTCGCCATCGCCCTGCTCGGCCCGCATCTCGGCCTGCCCTTGGCCGGGCTTGTGGGCTTCGCCGGGGCGATCGCGCTCTTCGCCCGGCTGCACCTCGTCCTCGTCGCCGCGGCGCTCGGCGAGCCCGGCCTCGGTTTCGACCGTTCCTGGCGGGCGACGGCGGGGATCTGGCCGCGCGCGGCCCTCGCGCTCCTCGCCTGCGCGGCACCGCTCGCGCTCCTCGGCGGCCAGCTCGGGGCGACGATCGCCGCCTTCGGCGCGCCCCTCCTCGGAAGCGCCGTGGCCTCCACGGGCGCCCACGCGCAGGCCGCGGTGCTCGGCACCTTCCTCGCCGAGAGCCGCCGGCGGCTCGCCGGCCCGCCGCTTTTCGCCTGAGCGCGCGAAGGCGCCCTCAGAGCCCCTCGAAGAGCGCCGTGGTGATGTAGCGCTCGGCGAAGGACGGGGCGATCACGACCATGAGCTTGTCGCGCATCTCCGGGCGGCGGCCGACCTCGACCGCGGCGGCGAGATTGGCACCGGTGGAGATGCCGCCCGGGACGCCCTCGAGCCGAGCGAGGAGCCGAGCGGTGGCGAAGGCCGTCTCGGAGGCCACCTTGACGATCTCGTCGATCTCCCGGGTGTCGAGTACCGCGGGCACGAAGCCGGCGCCGATCCCCTGGATGGGGTGGGGCCCGGGCTGACCGCCGGAGAGCACCGGGCTGGCTTCGGGTTCGACGGCGATCATCTTGAGCGAGGGCCGGCGCGGGCGGATGACCTGCGCGCAGCCGGTGAGCGTGCCGCCCGTGCCCACCCCGGCCACGATCACGTCGACCTTGCCCTCCGTGTCGCGCCAGATCTCCTCCGCCGTGGTCCGGCGGTGGATGGCGGGATTGGCGGGATTGTCGAATTGACCCGGCATCACCGCTCCCGGGATCTCGCGCAAGAGCTCTTCCGCGCGCGCGATCGCGCCGCGCATGCCCTTCTCGCGCGGGGTGAGCTCGATCTCCGCACCGAGAAGGCGCAACATCTTGCGCCGCTCGATCGACATCGATTCGGGCATGGTGAGGATGCAGCGATAGCCGCGCGCGGCGCAGACGAAGGCCAAGGCGATGCCGGTGTTCCCCGAGGTGGGCTCGATGACCACGCCCCCGGGCTTCAGGCGCCCCTCGGCTTCGAGCGCCTCGATCATCGCCACCCCGATCCGGTCCTTGACCGAGGCCAAGGGATTGAAGAACTCGAGCTTCAGGCACAGGTCGGCGAGCACGCCGGTCTCGCGGGCGAATTTGCGGATGCGCACGAGCGGCGTGTTGCCGATCGTTTCCATGATGCTGTCGTAGATCCGGCCGCGCCCGGGCGGATCGAGGCGCACGGGAGGCGGGGTTTCTCTCGCGGCGAGATCGGCCATGGGCGACCCTCCGTTGCCGCCGCGGATCCTGAGTGCGCGCCGCGCCCCGATCAAGCCGCCCCCCTGCGAAGGCCGCGCCCCGCCCGCCGCCTTCTTTCGGTCGTGCCGCCTGCGGGCTCGGGGGGCTCTGCCTCGCGCACCCGGCGCGCCGAGGTCGCGACGGCGCCGATGGCGCGGCCGGACCCGCACGCACCGCGGGCGGGGAGCTTCATCGCGGAAAAAGCTCAACAGAAAACGGCCGCGGCGGCCGCGAGAGAACACCTCCTCCCGCCATCTGCCGCCCGGAGCCGGCTCCGGAACGAAATTTCGGCGGCCGGGTTCGCTCGTGCTCGGGAAAAAGGGGGACGCGAGCGCGACGTTCGCGCTTTTCATCCGCTTCCCGTAGCGCCGACGCGATGCGCGGCGCCGCGCCCTCGGGTTCCTCGCCCCGGGCCGGGATCGGTTTCAAGAACGGCGGCGGTTCGCAGCGGGCGGTCCCGGCCCCGCGCGACCTTCGCGGGATGTGGGCGCGAGACTCTCGAGCGCGAGGACGCGCTCGCGGATCGCCGCTTTTCGAGAGGGTCGACGCCCGCGCCGCTCGATCGCGCGCGAAAAGGTCGTCTCGACCGCCACCGGATCGGCACGCGCGAGCCGGCATCGGCGTCCGCCGACGACCCGAGCGCGCGGGTCGGGGTCACTTGCCCCCTTGGCTCTTCTTGATCTGGTCGTACACGAAACCGCCCGCCGCACCGGCCGCCGCGCCGGTCAGCGTCTTGGTCACGAAGTTGCCGGTGATGAGCCCCACCGCGGCGCCGCCGGCGGCACCCACCGCGGCACCGGTGAGCGTGCGCTCCCCGGTTTTCTGGTTCACCTGACAGCCCGCCAGGAGCCCGACCGCGACCGCGGCCGCGCACAGCCCTCCGAGCCTCGAACGCATGACCATCTCTTCTCTCCTCGTCACGGTTTCCGGCGCGTCGGTGCGGGCTTCTCGGGCTTTTCGGGACAGGGCCAGGTGGCGGCCATCGCCCGCCAGAAGCCGTCGACCGGCGGCTCGTCGAGATATCGCGGATTGGCGCGCGCCCAGCGCACGAAAGCGGTGCGGATCTCCTCGGCGCTCGGGGGCGAAGGGGCGCACGCCCAGGGTCTGATCGCCCCGGCCTCGACGAGCTTCTCGTAGAGAAGCCCGGTACCGGCGATGAACCCTTCGCAATAGCTCAACCGAGCACCGTATCGCGGCGAGCCGGGCTCGGCCGCGCACAGCTCCAGAAGCGCGCGCGTGGTCTCGAGCTTGGGATCGAGGGGCTGAGCCGCGGCCGTCGCCGAGAGCACGCCCGCCACCAAGACACCCGCCGAAATCGGCCGCATCCTCGTTGCTCCTCTTCTCCGCTTCTCGTCTTTTCGCCCCGCGCGCGGACTCTGTCAAAGGTCCGAGGATCAGAAGGTCCGCCCCCAGCGCAACCAACGGTCGCGATCCATCGACGTCACGATCACGCGCCGGAGGCCCCGCTCGCCGTGGAGATCGAGGGTCACGTCGATCCCCGCCGGGCCCTGGTTCCACAGCCTGCGGTAGAGCTCGGCGAGCGAGCCGACCCGCTCGCCGGCGAGGGCGATCACCAGGTCGCCCGCGCGCACCCCGGCGCGCTCGGCCGGCCCGCCCTCGGCGACCCGGACCACCCGCACCATCGCCCCTTCTTCGCGCAAAAACAGTCCGAGCCAGGGCCGCGGCGGGGTCTGGCGCCGGCCGAAGGCCAAGAGATCGGCCAGGATCGGGCGCAGGAGATCGACCGGGACGAACATGTTGCCCGGCGATTCGACTCCGCGCGCGGCGGCATCGGATACGAACAAGGAGCCGATCCCGACCACCGTCCCGCCCGCCTCGACGAGCGCCGCACCCGCGAACTCGGGATGGGGCGGACGGGTGAAGAGGGCCTCCTCGCAGAGATATTCCCAATATCCGGCGAACTCGCGGCGGTCGACGAGCGAGACCTGACGACCGTCCAACCGCGTGGCGCGGCTCACGACGAGAAGCGGGGTCCCGAGCGGAAGCTCCGCCGCCCGCCCGAGCGGTGCCGGCTGAACACCGAGCGCCCCCTTCGCGCGCACCAGCGCGAGACCGGATTCGCCGTCGTACGCCACGACCTCGCCGGGAACCGCGCGCCCTTCCGCGCGGAGCTCGATCCCGCTCGCCTCGAGCACGAGGTAGCCGATGGTGAGCACGAGCCCGGCGGCGTCGATCGCCACCCCGCTGCCGATCCGCTCGCGCCCGAGCGTGGCCAGGCTGCGCGCCTCGGGATGGATCTCGGCGCGCAGCCCCACCACGGCGCGCGCCGTCTCGCGCACCCCGGCGCGCGCCGCCCGCGTCCGGGGCAAAAGCCCCGCGAGCGCGAGCCCGCCCAGAAGGGCGAGCCCGCCCGCCACCTTCCGTCGTCCGGCCTCGGGGACCATGGCCCACCTCGTTCCCGGAGCGAGAATCGCTCTTCCCCGCCCGGTGCGTTTCAATTTAGCACGACACCGCCCTCGCGTCGCGCGCATGTCCGATCGGAACGAACGCGGTGCGCCTGCGCCTGTCGAGCCGGCTCCTCGATCTCGCGATGGCCCATCCGCGCCTCGCGCCCTTGCGCGCCCGCGCGCTCGCCGATGCCGCGGGGCTCGTGCTCGAGATCGGTGCCGGGACCGGGCGCAACCTGCCCTATTTTGGGCCCTCGGTCGCGCATCTGCTCGCGAGCGAGCCGAACCTCGATCATCTCCTTCTGGCCCGGGGACGCTCCGCGCGCGCCCCGGTGCCGGTGTCCTTCTTCGTCGCCTCGGCCGAAGCTCTGCCCTTGCCCGATCGTTCGGTCGACGCCGTGGTCTCCACCTTCTGTCTCTGTTCGATCCCCGAGGTGGGCAGGGCCCTCGCCGAGATCCGCCGCGTGCTCGCCCCCGGAGCCCCCTATCTCTTCCTCGAACACGGCCTCTGCCCCGATCCCGACGTGGCCTCCTGGCAGCGTCGGCTCGCCCCCTGGTGGCGGCGGCTCGCGGGAGGCTGTCGTCTCGATCGCCCGATCGCCGAGCTCGTGCGCGCAGCGGGCTTCGCGATCGAGCGGCTCGAGACCGGCAAGCTCCTCCCCGGCCCGCGCCTTCTCGCCTGGACCTATCTCGGTCGCGCGCGCGCGGGCGAGGCTTGACCGGGGCCGGCGCCTCCTCTTGAGAGAGCGGAGCCGGGCGAGACGAGCCCCGGCCTGGAGGGTTTCGCCCATGCGGCGGATCACGGTCGCCACCGTGCAGATGGCCATGGGGCCCGACCGCGACGTCAACGTCGCGCGCGCCGAAAGCCTCGTGCGGGAAGCGGCGGCGCGGGGCGCGGACCTCGTGCTCCTGCCCGAGCTGTTCTCGATCCCCTATTTCTGCAAGGACCAGGATCCGCAGCATTTCGCGCTCGCCGCCCCGGTCGAGGGTCATCCCTTGCTCGCGCGGATGAGCCGGCTGGCCAAGGAACTCGGGATCGTTCTGCCGGTGAGTTTTTTCGAGCGGTCCAATACCGCTTACTTCAACTCGCTGGCGGTGATCGACGCCGACGGTCAGGTACTCGGCATCTATCGCAAGAGCCACATCCCCGACGGCCCGGGTTACCAGGAAAAATACTACTTCAATCCCGGAGACACCGGGTTCCGCGCCTGGACCACGCGGGTCGGCCGCATCGGCGTGGGCATCTGTTGGGACCAGTGGTTCCCGGAAGCGGCCCGCGCCATGGTGCTCATGGGGGCGGAGATCCTTCTCTATCCTTCGGCGATCGGCAGCGAGCCTCAGGACCCGACGCTCGACAGCCGCGAGCACTGGCAGCGGGTCATGCAGGGACACGCGGCCGCGAACATGGTCCCGGTGGTCGCCGCCAACCGCATCGGCACCGAGGTCGGACGGAGCTGCACGGTGACGTTTTACGGCAGCTCCTTTCTGACCGATGCCCGGGGAGCGATCGTCGCCGTCGCCGGGCCGGAAGAGGAGGCGGTGTTGGTGGCGAGTTACGACCTCGACCGGCTCGCTCGCGAGCGCGCCGCCTGGGGGCTGTTCCGCGACCGGCGGCCGGATCTCTATCTGCCCCTTCTCACCCTCGACGGCCGCGAAAGCCCCTGTTGAGCGCGCGGTCAGGTGACGGCGTCGATCTCTTCCGGGGTGAGCTCGCCCGGAACCAAAGTCACCGGGATCCGCAGCCGGCGCAGATTGGCGAGCAGATAAGAGACCACGGGACCGGGATTGCTCGAGCCGGAAGCGGTGGCGAGCACGAGGAGCGAGATCGAGGGTTCCTCGTCGATGAGCTTGAGGAGCTCTTCGGCGCGCGAGCCCTCGCGGATGTAGATCGCCGGCATCGTCCCGGTCTGCTCGAAGACCCGGGCGGCGAGCGTGTGCAGGCGCTGTTCGGCGGCGGCGCGCGCGTCCTCCTCCATGAGGCGCCCGACCCCGAGCCAGTGCTGGAACTCCACCGGCTCGATCACGTAGAGAAGGGCGACCCGACCGCGGGTGTGGCGGGCGCGCCGACAGGCGAAGCGCAGCGCGTTCGCCATCTCCTCGCTCTCGTCGACGAGGACGAGAAAGACCCGCTCCTTCTGCGGGGGTCGCGGGGGACGAGCGCTGCTCGGCGTATCCTCCTCCATGGTCGCGTCTCCCGAGCCGCCCGCGATCCTCACGCGCGCTCGAAGAGCGCGCTCGCGCCCCAGCCGGCACCGACCGCGATGAGGATCGCGGCGAGACCGTACAGCGCCGAATGGTGGCGCGCGAAATAGGAGAGCTCGGCCTCGATGCCGACCTTCGAGATCGAAAGCACGCTCGACTGCGCGCTCGTCACGACCCCGTCGCGGACCTCAAGCGCCGTGATCTGGTAGTTGCCGGGCGGGACGTTGCCCGGAAAGACGAGCGTGGTGCGGAACAGCCGATCGCCGACGAAGGTGATCTTGCCCACCTCGCGGGCCCACAGCCCGCGACGCTGCTTGTTGCGCACCAGGGCCGCGCGGTATTCGGCGAGCGCGCGCTCGCTCGTCTTGCGCGGACCGATCGGCTCGAGCGGCAGATATTCGGCCCCGAGGTGCAAGCGCGCCCGCTCGGCCGGGGAAACGAGCTGCTCGAGCGGCCGGCTCGCGGCGAGCGCGTAATAGCCCGGCACCGCGCGGAAGCGCAGCTCCTCGGCGTTGAGCCAGATCCCGCTCACGCGGCGCTTGCGCCGCACCGTTTGATCGGAAGCGGGCCCCCGCACGACGACGACGACGTCGGCACCGGGCCGCTCGAGCGCACCGAACAGGAGGACCTCGGTGCCGGCGAAGCCGGTGGTGATCGCCACCAGCCGGTGCGAGAGATCGGCCACCAGGCCCGCCGCCCGCACGGGCAGGAACGCCGAAGCGAAAAGAAGGAGGAGCGCTACGGCGAGCGCGCCGACGGGGCGGAGCGCGCGGCTGCGCACGCCGGCGGCCCTCAGCCGCAGACTTCCGGTTCCGCCGCCAGGGCCTCGGATCTCGCCGCGGAGGGGCTCGGCCGCGGGCTCGCGCCGGGCGCGCAATAGATCTCGTAGAGCCTCTCGAGCAGCGCGTTGACCTCCGGCGCGGCGATCGAGTACCAGATCGTCTGGGCTTCGCGTCGGGTCCGGACGAGACCGTCCCGTCGCAGCCGGGCGAGGTGTTGAGACAGCGCCGACTGGCTGAGCCCGACGGCGCGTACGAGCTCGCCCACCGAGCGCTCGCGACCCACGAGTTGGCACAGGATCATCAAGCGATGCTGATTGGCGAGCGCCTTGAGAAGGCGACTCGCTTCTCGCGCGCTCGCTTCCACTTTCACCGGATCGAAGTCGTCCATCCTCTCCCCCTGCGCACGGGCGGCCGGGCCCGGGGAACCCGCCCGCTGCTCCCGAGGATAGACGTCGCGCGAAGCCGTTGCCAGATCACGGTTCGGCGGGACGGGTCGGCGCCCGTCGGCGACGCTCGAGACCGAGCAACAGGCTTCCCGTCTCGAGCCAGCGCAGCGCCCAGGTTCCACCCGCGACGATGGCGAGCGTGGCCACCAGCGAACTCGCCCCGAGCGTCGAGACGCCGCTCAGCCCCTGGCCGATCGTGCAGCCCATCGCCATCGCCCCGCCCACCCCCATGAGCACGGCTCCCAGAAGCGGACGCCCCAGCCCCGCGGCACCTTCCCCCGCGCGCAGTCGGAATCCGCCGCGCGCGAGCGCGACCGCGGCCGCGCCCGCCACCGTCCCGAGGACGAGCGCGGGGCCGAAGGGCGCGCGGCTCTCGCCGGTCACGACGTACAACAAACTCTCGGCCACCGGTCCGACGTAGCTCAGGGACTGCGGCCCCGCGGGCTCGAAGGGGTCGCGCGCGAGCCAGCCCGTCCACAGCCATCCGGCGACGACGAGAAGACCGAGGCCCAATCCGGTCGCCACCTCCGCGCGCCGGCCGCGGAAGCGCGGATCGGCGAAGCAGAAGAGGAAGAGCGCGAGGCCGAACAGAAGACCGAGGAAGAGCCGCGCCTCTTCCGAGCCCGTGCCGAAGAGCGCCGCGAGCGGCTCGGAAAGCGCCTGCGGGCGGGCGAGCTCGAGCGTCGTGGCCTCGCGCAGCGCACGGTGCAGCGGCGCCAGGGGGCCGAGTTGCGCGGCCCAGCTCGCCACCGCCATGACCAGGAGCACGACGAGCGCCTCGAGACTGCCGGAAGCGGCGCGCACGAGCGAGCGGCTCGCGCAGCCGCCGGCGAGAACCATGCCGAAACCGAAAGCCAGCCCCCCCAAAATCGCGGGGCCCAGGGCGATCGCCGGAGCGAGATGGCGGCTCTCGGCGAGCGGCACGAGCCCGAGCCAGGCCGCGAGCTGGGTGCCGAGGATCGCCACCGCGATCGCCAACAGCCAGGAGCGCAGCCGGCGCGCGCTGCCGAAGAGCACGAGATCGGCGAGCGAACCCATGATGCAGAAATGGCTCGCTTGCGCGAGGGCACCGAAGCCCGCGCCCAAGAGGATCCCGCCGAGCAGGAGCAGCGCGGGAGGGTCGAGTTCGGCGATCACGGCGCGGGATCCGGCTCGCCGCCCAAGCCGGTGAGGCCGTCGAGCGGGACCGTGCCGAGGATCCCCGCGCGCGCGGTTCCGCCCTCGACGGCGGCGAGCAACAGCCCCGCGCGCAGCCAGCGGGCGGGATCTTGCGGCGTACCCGCGAGCCGCACCTCGAAGTGCAGGTGCGGCCCGGTGCTGCGCCCGCTCGAGCCGACGCGGCCGATCGGCTGGCCGGCGAACACGCGCGTGCCGGCGCGCACGAGGATCCGATCGAGATGGGCGTACCGGCTCACGAGCCCGCCTTCGTGCGCGATCTCGACGATCCGTCCGAAGGGCCCGTCCCAGCCCGTCCGGCGCACGATCCCGGCTCCCGCCGCGCGCACGAGGGCGCCGCGCGGCGCCGCGAGATCGAGGCCCTGGTGCAGAATCGGGCGACCGGTGAAGGGGCTCGTGCGCGGACCGAAACCGCTCGATACGAGAAGCGGCTCGACGGGCGGGCGCAGGGGCAGAGCGGCGGCGCGGGTGGCGAATTCGCGCTCCTCGGAGGCCTCGAGCCAGGCCGGCGCGCGCGAAGGAGCCGATCCGTCCGGTATGCGCGGCGCGCGGGCGTGACCGGCGAGAAGCGCGCGCCGGGCGAGGCCTCCCAACCGCGGCCGCGGCGAGCGCTCCTCCGGGCGCGCAAGGACGAGCCGATCCCCCGCCTCGAGACGGGGCACCATCGCCCGGTCCGCCGGCGCGGCTCCCCCTACGAGAAGAGCGAGCAGGGCCCAAGCGAGCCCCGCCGCCGACCCCGCCTTTCGTGCAGCCACGCGCCCCTTCCCCGTTTCCGTCGCGCGCTCCGGCTTGTAGCCTCGTCTTCTTGTGCGAGGGTTAACGCGAACGGGCAAGCCTCGCGCGATCCGCGGAGGCGGGCGGCTATTTTTCGCCCTCGACCAGGCCTTTGACGAACCAGCGCTGCATGAGGAGGACGACGGCCACCGGGGGCAGCATGGCGAGCATCGCCACCGCGGCCACGAGGTGGAACTCGGGAGCGGCGTCGGTGGCCTCGACCAAACGTTGGATCGACATCACGATCGTGTAATAGCGCTCGTCGGTCGTGATCAACAAGGGCCAAAGATACTGGTTCCAACCATAGATGAAAAGGATCACGAACAGCGCCGCGATGTTGGTTCTCGAAAGAGGCAACAGGATCCACCAGAAAAAACGCAAAGGACCCGCACCGTCGACCCGTGCGGCCTCGGTGAACTCCTCGGGCACGGTGAGGAAGAACTGCCGGAAGAGGAAGGTGGCGGTGGCCGAGGCGATCAGCGGCACCGTGAGCCCGACATAGGAATTCAGGAGGCCGAGGTTGGCGACGACCTCGAAGGTGGGCAGGATCCGCACCTCGACCGGTAGCATGAGGGTGACGAAGATCGTCCAGAAGGCGAGCATGCGGCCGGGGAAGCGGAAATAGACGACGGCGAAGGCCGAGAGCATCGAGATCGCGATCTTGCCGAAGGCGATCGCCAGCGCCATGACCAGCGAATTCAGCATCATCCGGCCCACTGGCCCGGTCTGCGAGCCTTGCACGCCCCCGACGAGCACGGTCGTGTAGTTCTCGAGCCCGCGATCCCCGAACCACATGGGGATCGGGGCGGAGAGCACGTCTTCCATCCGTTGGGTGGAGGTGACGAGCACGATCCAGATCGGCAACGCCAAGACGACGACCCCGAGGATCAGGGTCGCATGGGCGACCGCCGTGAAGAACGGACGACGCTCGACCATCAGGCGTACCGTACCCGGCGTTCGACGAGCCGGAACTGGAAGAAGGTGAGCGCGATCACGACCAGGAGCAGAACGACCGACTGGGCGGCCGACCCGCCGAGGTCGAGAGCGATGAAGCCGTCTTTGAACACCTTGTAAACCAGGATCGTCGTGTCCTGCCCCGGCCCGCCCTCGGTGACGGCGTGAACGATCCCGAAGGTGTCGAAGAACACGTAGACCACGTTGACCACGACGAGAAAGAAGGTGGTCGGCGAGAGCAGCGGAAAGACGATCTTCCAGAAGCGCTGCGCCGGCGACGCACCGTCGATCGCCGCCGCTTCGAGGAGCGTGCGCGGGATCGCTTGCAAGCCGGCGAGAAAGAAAATGAAATTGTAGGAGATCTGCTTCCAGGTGGCGGCGACGATCACCAACAACATCGCCTGGGCGCCGTTCAACTCGTGGTTCCAGACGATCCCGATCCTGCCGAGAAGCCAGGCGAGGATCCCCACGGTGGGATGGAACATGAAGAACCACAAGAGCCCGGCGATGGCCGGCGCCACCGCATAGGGCCAGATCAACAAGGTCCGGTACAGTCGCGCTCCGCGCACGACGTGATCGGCCATCACCGCCAACAGGAGCGCGATCGCGATCCCGCTCGTCGTGACCGCCGCCGAGAACACGAGGGTCACGCGCACCGCGTGCAGGTAATGCTCGTTGGAGAGAATCCGCCCGAAGTTCTCGAGGCCTACGAAGCGCGTCGAGAGCCCGAAAGGATCCTCTTCGAGCACCGATTGCCACAGCGCCTGGCTCGCCGGCCAGATGAAAAACACGAGCGTGATCGCGAGCTGCGGCGCGAGCAGAAAATAAGCGAGCCAACGCTCGGAGAAGGTGTTGCGCTTGTGCATGCGAAAGGGGCGGGGCCGCGGCGACCCGCGGCCCCGGACCGATCAGCCTTGCGCTTTCTCGAACTGCCGCAGGAGCTCGTTGCCCCGACGGGCGGCGGCATCGAGCGCGTCCTGCGCGCTCTTCTTGCCTTGGAAGACCGCTTCGAGCTCTTCTTCGATGATGTCGCGGATCTGCACGAAGTTGCCGAAGCGCAGGCCTTTGGAATTCGCCGTGGGCGGCTTGTTGGTGATCTGCAGGATCGCGGTTTCGGTACCCGGGTTTTTCTCGTAGAAGCCCTGCTTTTTGGTGAGCTCGTAAGCCGCCGGCGTGATCGGCAGATATCCCGTCTCCTGGTGCCAGCGCGCCTGGACCTCGGGCGACGACAAGAAGGTGAAGAACTTGGCCACGCCCTTGTACTCTTCGGGCTTGTGCCCGCGCAGCACCCAGAGCGAAGCTCCGCCGATGATCGTGTTCTGAGGCGCTCCTTCGATGTGCGGCCAATAAGGCAGCTTGCCGATGCCCCAGGCGAAGTCTTTGGCATTGGCGCGCACGGCCGCGTACGCCGCCGAGCTCGCCAAGAAGATCGGGCACTGTTGATTGAAGAACTTGGGATCGGCGTCGCCGCGCCGCCCGCCGTAATCGAAAATCTTGGTCTTCTGCCACTCGCCGAGCGCCTTGATGTGCTCGACGAGCCGCGTCTTGTTGATCACGAGCTCGGTGGCGAGCCCGCCGAACCCGTTCTCGAGCGTGCCCAGGGGCTGATCGTGCCAGGCCGACCAGTTCTCGACCTGGATCCACGACGGCCACTGGGTGGTGAAGCCGCAGGGATAACCGGCGGCGAGGAGCTTCTTCGCCGCCTCTTCGACCGCGGGCCAGGTCGTCGGCGGCCGCTCGGGATCGAGACCGGCTTTCTTGAAGGCGTCCTTGTTGTAATACATCACGGGCGTCGAGCTGTTGAACGGCATCGACAGCATCTCGCCCGCAGCGGTGGTGTAATAACCGACCACCGCCGGCAAGAAGCCCTTGGGGTCGAAGGGCTCGCCCGCATCCGCCATCAGCTGGTAGACGGGATACACGGCGCCCCTGGCCGCCATCATCGTCGCCGTGCCGACCTCGAACACCTGCACGATGTGCGGATGCTGCTTGGCGCGGAAGGCGGCGATCGCGCCGGTCATGGTCTCGGCGTAGGTACCCTTGTAGATCGCCTTGACCTCGTACTCGTTCTGGCTGGCGTTGAAATCGGCGGCGAGCTTCGCGGTCCTCTCGCCCAACGGACCCGACAAGGCGTGCCAGAACTGGATCTCGATCCTGGCCTCCGCCGCCGTCGCGCCCGCGAACAAGGCGATCGCCGCGGCTCCCGCCACCCGAATCGTCTTCGCGATCATCCTCCGCTCCCCGTCCTCGGGACGCGCTGTCCGCGCGCCGCCGCCCTCGACCACGCCAAGGCGATCTTTTCGTGACGACCCGATGACCGGAAGGTTCGCGAGGCGCCGCGAGCGGTCGCGGAACGAGGATCGCCTTCGACCGGTGCCGCCGCCCGCGGCGGCGATCGGGGCTCCTTTTCGTGCCGGCCCGCGGGGTCGTTCCCCTTCGTTGCGCCGGCGGTCTTCCCCGCGCCACGACCCGCGAGCCCGCGCCCCCCGCCGCCGCGACCGGCGCGCGGTACCGCCCCGAGCGCAGCAGGGTACGGCCGGACCGGTTCGCGGTTCACGCGGTAGGCGCGTTCAAAAAGCGCAGGACGTGGGCGCGGAACGCCGCTTCGCGCGCGACCGGGAAGAAGTGCCCGCCGTCGGGCAGGATCACCGTTTCCGCGCCGGGGATCAGCCGACCGAGCTCTTCGGTGAAGTAGACCGGGGTGACCATGTCGTCGCGCGCGCCCATCACGAGGGTGGGAGCGCGGACCCGGTGGAGATCGGCGCGCCGGTCGAAGGCCAGGATCGCCTTGATCCGCCGCAAGAGGATCTCGGGATCGCGGATCCGCCGCCGCGCTTCTTCGTCGCTCACCGCGGCGATCTCGGGATGCAGCCGCACCCAGAAAGGAGCGTTCAAGAACAGAGCCGAGATCCGCGCGTAAGCCCCGGGGCCCAGACCCTCAAGGATCTCCTTGCGGTTCTGGAACAAGAGACGGAACCAACCGTCGGCCGCGGTCCAGGTCGCGCACAAGATCAAGCGGTCGATCCGCTCGGGGTGGTCGATGGCCAGCGTCTGGCCGATCGCTCCGCCCGTGGAATGACCCAGAAGATGCGCCCGCTCAAGCCCGAGATGGTCCATGAGCGCGAGCACGTCGCCCGCCATCTGCTCCACCGAATAGTCGATGCGGGCGAGCGAAGAGCGACCGCAGCCGCGGTGATCGTGGAGGATCACCCGATGCGTGCGGGCGAAGTGACGGACGTGCGGCGCGAAGAAATCGGAAAGGCCGGTGAGCCCGGGGACCAAGAGAAGCGGCGGACCTTCGCCCACCACCTCGTACCAGAGCCGATCGCCGCTCGCGAGCTCGAGGAAAGCCACCGCGCCGCCCCTCAACGCTCGGAAGAAAGCGGAGCGAAGACGGTTTCCGCTTCGATCCGCGCTACATCGGCCGGTCGCGGAAACGGCGGCGGCGCCGGCTCTCCCGGCACGCGGCGTCGGCCGATGCACGCGAAAAAGGCGTCGAGGCCGTCGGGACCGCCCGGGATCATGACCCACATCATCTCGAGCGGCTCCGGCCCCGTGGCGACGAATTTGTGCCGATGTCCGGGCGGCACGTGCACGGTCGTGCCCGGCACGAGCTCGTGCCGCTCGCCGTCGATCCAGGCTTCGCCGCGGCCGCGATAGAAGAACAAGATCTCGTCCTGAGCGGGATGGACGTGCTCGCGGATGAAGCATCCGGGCGCGATCACCTGGATCCCGGTGGCGAAGCGGGTGACCGCGGGATCGAGGCTGTGCGCGATCCGCACCTCCGCCCAACCGTTGGCGGGCACGGGCTGCCAGAAGCTCGCGCCCTCCTCGGGCCGTACCACGCGCGGCCGCGGCAGCTGGCGATCGCCGGTTCCCTCCATACACCTTCTCCTTTCTCGCGGCTTCAGGGCGCCGCGTCGTCTTCCCGGATCTGCGGCGCTCCCGGCCAGCGCGGAGCCCGCTTTTCGAGAAAGGCCCGCACCCCTTCCGCGCATTCCGGGGCCTCGAACGCCTGGCCCACGAGGGCGAGCGTGCGCTCCATCGCCTCCTTTTCCGGCGCGTCGAAGGCCAGGCTCAAGGCCCTCTTGCACAACGCGAGGGCACCCGATGGGCCGGCCGCGAGCCGGCGGGCGAGAGCACAGGCTTCTTCGAGACCCCGCCCCTTGGCGACGACGCGGTTCACGAGGCCCCAGGCGAGCGCGGTCGCGGCGTCCACGGGCTCGCCCAGCATCGCGAGCTCCTTGGCGCGACCGAGGCCGATCCGACGGGTCACGCGCAGCGTCCCGCCGGCGCCGGGAAAAAGCCCGAGACGGATTTCGGGCAGCGCGACCCGTACGTCCTCTTCGACCACGACGAGATCGCAACAGCAGGCGAGCTCGAGGCCGCCGCCGTAAGCCAGCCCGCGGACCGCGGCGACGGTGGGCTTGGGAAGGTTCGCGAGGCGCGAAAAGACCGCGATCTCGCGGCGCATCTTGACCGCCACGGCGCGGCCGGGAGCGAGGAGATCGGGAAACTCTCTGATGTCCGAGCCGGCGCAGAAGGCCCGCTCGCCCGCACCCGTGACGACCACGGCGCGCGCGCCGGGATCGGCTTCGAGCCGATCGAGCGCTTCTTCCAGGCGACGGGCGAGCGCGAGCGTGACGAGATTGAGCGGCGGATTGTCGAGGACCAGGACGGCGATCGCATCCCGGCGCTCGAGCCGCACGAGTTCGGCCATCGCGCGCACCTTTCCGAGCCGACGGCGGTCGCCTCCAAGCTAGCCCGCGGCGCGGCCCGGGCAAAGCGCGTTCGCCCGGGATCGCGCGCCGAGCGGAGCCGATCAGGCGGCGGCGCGCTTTTCCGACCAGAGCACGCTCTCCACACCGACGATGCGACCGAGCCGCCGAGCCAGGCCGGCCGCCTCCCGCGCGCTCAAACCCGCGAGCTGGAACTCGACCACGAGCGAATCCTCCTCGAAGGGGTCGAGTTGCGCGTGGCAGCGGGCGGGAACGAGCCCGCACAGGGCGACGGCGTCGAGGATGCGCGGCAGCGCCGAGGGCGAGGCATGGGCGTGGACGGAGAAGCAGAAGGTCGTGGCCATGGCGCGGAACGATCCGAACGGGCGAAGGACGCGAAAGTGACGGCGACCCGGCCTCAGCGCGAGGCCGGGACGGTAATTCGGATCGTCGGGACCGCGCCGCGTCGCATGCCGCGAGCCTGCCCTCCTTCTCGTCCGCGGTCAAGCCGCTCGGCCGCGCAGGCACGCCCGGGACGCCCCGGCTCGCTCCGGACCTCGGGTGACAAGCTTTCGTTAACGGCTCGCGGCGTAAGAACTCGGCATCGAGCGGAGCCGAGCGATGGCGAACGAGGCCGACGAACGCTGCGATCCCCCGTTGCGCTCGCCCTTGTGCCGGATGGCGGAGGCGGTCGCGACCTTCGTGCGTTTGTCGCGCGTGCGCTCGATCGAGGCGCTGCTCCGACAACGCGACCTCGCGCGGCGGCTCACCTGTTGTTGGCTGCTCGCTCTCGCGCTGCTCGCCCTCGGAGCGGTCGCGGCGACAGCGGTCAGTGTCCTGTCGGTCTTCGAGCAGCGCGACAAAGGAGACGTCATCGCGGCGGCTTCGAGCCAGCTCGCGCGCGCGCAGCGTCTGGCGGCGCTCCTGCCCGATCTCCTGGTCGGGGACGAGATCGAAGCCGAACTCGCCCGGATCGAGGTGGTGCGCATCGCCGAGCGGATGGAGGCCGTCTTGCGCCGGCTCGCGACGGGAGAGCCGTCACCGGCGGAGCGTACGCGCGCGCTCCGGTCGCATTATTTCGAAGGCCCGTTCGCCCTGGCACCGCGACTGGCTCGTTTCTTGGCGGAACTGCGGGCGCTGTTGCGCGACCTCGAAGAGGGCCGCCCGCCGCACGCCGCCGTCGTCGCCTTGAGAGCCGAGGCGCTGGGACCGCTTCTGGGTCTTCTCGACGAGGCGGTGACGCTGCACGAGGCCGAACTGCGCACCGCGCTCGACCGTCTCGTCGCGGCGGCGCTGGCCATCGGCGGTCTCTCGCTCGCCCTCCTCGTCGCCATCGGGCTGTGGATCTTCCGACCCATGACCCGCGGGCTCGCGAGCACGGTCGCGAGCCTCGAGCGGCTCTCGGAGACCGATCCTCTCACCGGTCTCGCCAATCGGCGCGCCGTGATCGCCGCGCTCGAGCGGGCGATCGCGGCGGAGGTGCGTCTGGCGGCCGTCTCGATCGACCTCGACCACTTCAAGGAGGCGAACGAGGAGGGCGGTCACGCGGCGGGCGATGCGATCTTGCGCGCGGTCGCCGAACGCTTGCGCGCGAACCTGCGCGCCGAGGACATCGTGGGCCGGTTGGGCGGTGACGAGTTCGTGGTCTTCTTGCTGCGGGTCGAGCGCCGCGAGGCGCTCGATCCGATCGTCGACCGCATCCGCGCCGCCTTGCACGAGCCGGTCGAATTCGAGGGCCGTCTCTATCGCGTGGGCGCGACCTTGGGCGTCGCCCTGTGCCCGGAGGACACGCGCGATCCCGAGCTGTTGCTGCGTCTGGCCGACGAGGCGCTCCTGCGCGCCAAGCACGAGCAGCGCGGGACCATCGGGCGGGTCACGCGCGACGACGTCCTGAGGGTCGAACTCGAAACGCGCCTGCGGCTCGATCTCGCCCGAGAGAGCGCTCGGCTGGAGGGGCTCTCGGTCGCCTTGCAACCGATCCTGGCCGCGGACCCCGCCCGACGGTCCGACCAACGATCGGGCCTGTTCGGGTTCGAGGCGCTCGCCCGCTACGCCCATCCGACCCTCGGTCCGATCGCCCCGGCGACCTTGTTCTCGGCCGCGTGCGAGGCGCGCGTGGTCGCTCGGCTGGGGCGCGAGGCCCGCCGCGTCGCCATCGCGGCCTTCGCCGCCCTGCGTCCCCACGCTCCGCCCGATGTCCGCCTGTTCCTCAACCTGAGCCAACCCGAGTTGTTCGACCGCACGTTTCCCGGCGAGCTCGTGCGAGCGCTCGAAGCGGCCGGGCTCGGCCCCGCGGCGCTCGGCCTCGAAGTCTCGGAGGAAGCGCTCCTGGAGCGCGTGAGCGAAGAGCGGCTGCGACCGTTGATCGCTCTGCGCGAGGCGGGCGCGCTTCTCGTCCTCGACGACTTCGGCACCGGGACCTCGGGCCTCGCCCAGCTCCTGCGGCTTCCCTTCGACCTGTTGAAGCTCGATCGGCGCTTCGTGCGCGCGCTGGGCCAGGATCCGCGCGCGGTCGAGATCGTCCGCGCGACGCTCGGGCTCGCCCGCGCCATCGGCGCGCGCGTGGTGGCCGAAGGCGTGGAGACCGAAGAGCAGCTGCGGATCCTTCGCGAACTGGGCTGCGATCTCGCCCAGGGGTTCCTGCTCGCGCAGCCCATGGAGCCGGCGGAGCTGCGGAACTGGCTCGCCGGAGCCGCGCGCCGCCCGCCGCTTCCCGCGCTACCGGCGATGACGGCGATGCAGCCGCAGCAAAGGGCTCTTTCCGCGTGACCTCAGGCGGCCTCTTCGCGCCTCTCGCGCGCTTCCGGCATCATGCCCGCGTGCACGAGGGCCGCGCGGATCCGCTCGATCTCGGCGGGCGGGAGTTTCACGAGCGGAGGCCGGACGACCGCGCGCGGGAGCCGCCCCAGGAGCACGAGCGCTTCTTTCATCCGATTGTGCATGTCCAAAAAGGGCGGCGCGTAAAAGACTCGGGCGAGCGGGTAGTAGCGCTCGTAAGCCGCTCGCGCCCGGTTCAGGTCGTCGCGTCGGACCGCCTCGAAGATCTCCACTTGGAGTTCGGCCGCGACACTGCCCGCCCCCGACAAGAGACCTTTGCAGCCGAGCACGAGCGAGGACAGCAACCAGGCCGAATGGGTGCTCAACACGGCGACCGGGCGCGAGAGGTTCTGCAGGGTCCGGATATGCGCCTCGTGCAGCACCGGATCGGCGCACCAGTCCTTGATCGCGACGAGCGTGGGGATGCGCTCGGCGAGCATCACCAGCGTCTCGAGCGTGTAGCCCACGCCCGCCGGCCCCTGGAGCGGGTATTGGAAGAGAACGATCGGCAGATCGCTCGCCTCGGCGATGGTCGCGAGATGCGCGAGCGCCATCTCCGGCCGCAGCCGCCCGCCCATCGCCAGCACCTGGCTCGGGAAGACGAGAAGCGCCGAGGCTCCTTGCGCTCGGGCGCGGCGGGCGATGGCCGCGGCGACGTGGCTGCCGTCGGCATAGACCCCGTGCACGAGAGGCAAGCGATCGCCCACTTCCTCAAGAGCGATCTCCATCACCCGGGCCTGTTCGGCCTCGCTGCAGCTCGCCACCTCGGACGCGTGGGCGTTGACGGTGATCGCGCTGATGCCCCGGACCGAGGCGATGTCGCGCAGATGCGCGCGGAAAGCGGCCTCGTCGATCGAGAAGTCCTCGCGAAAGGGCAAAAGACAAGCGGGAATCACCCCTTCGGGGCGGAAGCGGGGGCGACCGGCCATCGCAGCTCTCCCTCGCGCATGTCGCGATCCTAGCCCCGGACCCGCCGCCGACAAGTCGCGCCGCGGAGACGGCGCGGTCCGGGCGCCCGCGATTGACCCGCACCGATGGGCTTCCTAGCCTGGCCGGTGAAGGGAGGCGACCGATGTTGCTCGAAGGGATGCGCGTGGTGAGCTTCTGCCATTTCCTGCAGGGCCCCGCCGCCGCACAATATCTCGCGGATATGGGTGCCGACGTGGTCAAGATCGAACCCCCGGGCGGCGGTTACGAGCGCAAATGGTCAGGGGGACGAGCTTTCGTCGACGGCGTTTCGGCCTTTTTCCTCTGCGCGCATCGCAACCAGCGGACCATCGCCGTGGATCTCAAGCATCCGGCCGGGCGGACGGTGGTCGAGCGGCTCGTCGCGCGCGCCGACGTGCTCATGGAGAACTTCCGCCCCGGCGTCCTCGATCGGCTGGGCTTCGGCTACGAGCGGGTCAAGGCGCTCAAGCCCGACATCATTTACGCTTCCGCTTCCGGGTGGGGGACGAGCGGTCCGATGCGCGACCGACCCGGTCAGGACCTCTTGGCACAGGCCTATTCGGGCTTGATCGCGACCACCGGGACCCTGCGCCCCACGCCCGTGGGATGCGCCGCCGTCGACCAACACGGCGGGGCCCTCTTCGCTTTGGGGATTCTCGCCGCTTACGTGCGGAAATTGCGGACCGGTCTGGGCACGCGCGTGGAGAGCTCGCTCCTCGCCGCCGCGCTCGATCTCCAGAACGAGCCCTTGGTGAGCTACTTCGCGGCGCGGGCCGGGCGGGGGATCCTCAAGCGCCACGAAGCCCTCGCGAGCTGGTACCACGAGGCCCCTTACGGCGTGTACCGTCTCGCCGACGGTTGGATCGCCTTTTCCCTCAACGATCCCCGCAAGCTCGCCGCGGCTCTCGACAGTCCCGAGCTCGCGGCTCTCGCCGACCGCGATCGGTACCTCGAGCGCGACCGCTACGCGGAGGCGGTGGCGCGCGCCGTGGGCGGGCGACGCTACGCGGACCTCGTCCCCGCCCTCGAGGCACACGGCATCTGGTACCAACGGGTGCAGGACTACGACGATCTCGCCGACGATCCGCAGCTGCGCGCCACGGACAGCTTCCTCGAGGTTCCCTTGTCCTCGGGCGAGGCGGTGCTCGTCGCCCATCCGAACCGCTACGACGGCGCGCGCCCGCCGCTGCGGGCGCTCGCGCTCGCCATCGGCCAGCACGGCCGCGAGATCCTCGCCGAGCTCGGCTACGGGCCGGAAGAGATCGCCGAACTCGCGGCTTCGGGGGCGGTCGCGCTTCCCCCCGCGCCCGAAAAGGAGGATCGCGGATGAACTCGCTTCCGGTGCGGATCGGCGATTGCGTGCGGTTCCGCAAGACGGTGAGCGAAAGCGACGTCTATCTCTTCGCCGGGATCACCGGCGATCTCGCGCCCAACCACGTCGACGAAGAGACGATGCGGCGCTCGGTTTACGGCCGACGGATCGCCCACGGCGCGCTCGTCGTGGGTTTCATGTCCACCTGCTCGACGCGGATGATCGAGCGCGCACCACCGCTCCCCGACGCCACCCCCGTCTCGTTGGGATACGACCGTATCCGGTTCCTCGCCCCCGTGTTCATCGGCGACACGCTCGAACTCACCTACCGCATCGTCGCGCTCGAACCCGAACGGCGCCGCTCTCGGGCGCGTATCGAAGTGACCAACCAGGCGGGCACCCTCGTCGCGGTGGCCGAGCACATCCTCAAGTGGGTCGACGACCCCGCACCCGCCCCGGAGCGCGAGGGCGGCGAAGAGGTACGCGAGGCGAGCTCTTCCGCGCGCGGCGGAGAGGTCGGATAGCCGCACATCCCCACCGCCCGCGGCGTTGCGCGAGGCGCGCGGGCTCGGGGCGGCGATCGCGCGGGAAAGCGTCCGCCCGGGCGCGTGCTGCGCCTCTCCTCGCCCCAGGGCCCGCTCGGATCCCGGGCGCGCTGCAGGCGGATCGTCCGACCTTCTCCGAACCCGGGTCCCTTCGGGTCGAAGACGACGGTGCGCTCCACCGCGACGGTGCGGTGGAAACGGAAGCGGCCGATCGCGGCCTCAGACCCTGAGCGAGGGTGCGAGCGTTTCGGGGGCGGGTTCCGACCGTGCGGGCGCGCGAGCGGGATCCGCGGCGGCGCGGCCGCGTGCCGCTTGCGCGAGGAGCTCGGTGAAGCTGCGGATCGCACCGTCCTGGTCGAGATACGGGCTCGCGGCGCGCGGCGGTCGCTCCAGAAAGCGCCGCAGGGCTTCGCCGAGCCGCTCGGCCGTCGCGCGCGGGCCGGCCGGAGGGACGAGGGCGACGCGAGCGGGATCCGTCCCCCAAGTCTCGACGATTTCCCTCGGTCCGCTGTGCGCCAAGACGACCACCGGGGCTCCCAGCACCATCGCTTCGCAGAGCGCACAACCGCCGTCCTCGTTGAGGCCGGTGAAGATCACCGCCCCCGCCTCGCGGACCAGCTCGAAACAGCGCATCCGCGGCACCCGGCCCAAAAAGCGCACCCGCCCCCCGAGCCCCAGCGCTTCGGCCCTGCGCCGCAAGAAAGCTTCTTCCGGCCCCTCGTTGGCGAACAGGAGGATCGCGTCCTCGGGCGCGAAGCGGAAAGCTTCGAGGGCGAGCCGCGGCGCTTTGCGCCCGTCCAACGTCGAAGGGAAGAGCACCGTGCGACCGCGCGGCCGCTCGGGTACGCGAGGTACCCGCACCAGAACGGCGCGGTTGAACATCCGCGCGCGCGCCGCCACGTCCGCCGGCAGCGCGGCACGCGTCGCGCGCCCTTCGACGAGCACGAGATCGGCGCGGCGCATCGTGCGCCGGGTCGCCGGCAGCCGCGCGGCGACGGCCAAGATCGCGCGCTCGCAGGCGCGCTCGACGAGCCCGCGCGCCCCCAGGGCCGAAAGGAGCGCGCGCGGCGGCCGCGTGGCTCCGCCCACCGGGCCCCACACGCTCGGGATGCCGAGATCGACGACCGGGCTCGGCAGCCAGTAACAGCCCAGAGCGGCGTGGACCGCGAGGTCGAAGCGCTCGCGCGCGACCAGGCGCCGGGCGACCGCCCCGGCCGCCTCGAGCCAGGCGAAGTAATCGAGGAAGTGGCCCTTGGGCAGCGCGGGCGCGAAGCGCGGGTACCAGCGTTCGGCCGGTGCCACGGCCAAGGGCTCGATCGGCACTTCGGGATGGCGCGCGCACCAACTCCGGATCGGTGCTTCGCAGTCGGGGCGGACGAGAAGGCGCACCGGCCCCAAGCGCGCCGCCGCCACCGCCATGCCCCAGGCCGCCGCCCATTCCGAACCGCGCTCGGGATCGGCGAGCCAGGCGAACATCAAGCTATGGACGGGCGGAGCGGTGTGCACTTCGGACACGAACAGATCCTGTACTCCGGACGCTTCTCGATTTTGTACTCCTGTCCGCTCCACCTGTCAGCAGAATCGAAGGGTATCGTCGTCACCCCTAACGCGTGACATCCGCGAGCGCGCGCTCCCGCCCTCCGGGGCCACGTTGACACGGCCGCGCGCCGCTGTCTGTGTGGGAAGCGGGAAACGTCCGCGGTCGGTGCGGGGTCGGGATGGCGTCGAGCCGAGACCAACTGTCGGGAACCCTCTGGTCCTCCGAGCCCGCCGCGTCCTGGTTGCAGCGGCTCCTCTGGCGCGCCGAAGCGGGCTTGGTGGCGCGGCTGTGGGCGCTGTTCGCGCGGCTCGGCCCGGACCGCGCGAGCGAGCTCGGGGCGCGCCTTCTGGCCGCACTCGGACCGCGTTCGCGCGAGGCGAAAGCGGTGCGCGCCAATCTCCGGATCGTCTGCCCGGAGGCGAACGAAGCCGAGCTTTCCGCCCTGGTGCGGGCGAATTTCGCCCATTTCGGTCGCGTCTTCGCCGAATATCCGCACCTTTCGTCCCTGGTCGGGGCCGACCGCGTCGAGCTCGTCGACCCCGGCGGTCTGTTGAGGGCCGCCCGACGGCGGCCGATGGTCTTCGCCTCCGGTCATTTCGCCAACTGGGAAATGGCCGCCGGCGTCGCGGTGCGCGCCGGGGTGGCGATGACCGTGGTCCACGCGCGGCGCGCCAACCCGCGGGTGACCGCGCTCCTGCAAGAGCACAGGCGCGCGCTGGGCTGCCGGTTCCTCGATCGCGACGCCAGCCCGGCCGCCATGTTGCGCGAGCTGCGCGCCGGCCGGTCGATCGGCGTGCTCGTCGATCAACGCCACGACGAAGGCGATTGCGTGACCTTCTTCGGTCGCCCGGCCACCGCCCCGCTCGCCCCGGCGCTTCTTTCCGCGCGTCTTCGCGCCCCTTTCGTGCCGGTGCGGATCGAGCGGCTCGCCGGTGCCCGCTTCCGGATGACGATCGAGCCGCCGATCGAACCCGACCCCGGGCTCGGCGAGCCGCGCGAGATGGCCCGCGACATGATGCAGCGCTTGTATCGGCTCTTCGAGCGCTGGATCCGCGAGCGCCCGGAAGAGTGGTTGTGCATCAAGCGCCGTTGGCCCGATCTGTCGAAGAAGAAATGGCGGGCGAAGATCTCCCGCAACCCGCGCCTCGCCCAGGTCTTCGTCCGCGAGGCCGAAGCCCGCGCCTGATCCCCTCTCGCGACCCGCCCATTCGCGCGCGGCCGCCTTCTCGGCCAGCGGAGCACCGCAGGGCTCGCAGGCCGGCGAGAAACCCGCCCGCGCGCCCCGGTATCCGGGTCGTCCGCTGCGATCTTCCCTCCTAGAGCGCTTCCTCGCTCGGTAGCTCGGGCAGCCCGAGCTTCGCCGCCACGAGCTCGGCCAAGGGCCACGAAGCGGTGAGCCCGGGGCTTTCGATCCCGAACAGATTGACGAGGCCGGGCAGGCCGTGCTCGTCCGGTCCCTGGACGCGGAAGTCGGCGGCCGGTGCGCCCGGAGGCACGAGCTTGGGCCTGATCCCGGCGTAGCCCGGCTGCAGCGCGCCATCGGGCAGATCCGGCCAATATTTGCGGACTTCGGCGTAGAACGTTTCGGCGCGCCGCGGATCGACGTCGTAGTCGATGCGCTCCACCCATTCGACGTCCGGGCCGAAACGACATTGCCCGGCGAGATCGATGGTGACGTGGACGCCGAGCCCGGCTTGCTCGGGCACGGGATAGACCAGACGCGCGAAGGGCGAGCGCCCCGAGAGGGTGAAATAGTTGCCCTTGCACAACCACATCCGGGGGATCTTGGCCGGATCGAGCCCGTGGATGCGGCGCGCGACGGTCGCCGCGTGCAGCCCCGCGGCGTTGACGAGGATGCGGCAGAACAGCCGCATCGGTTCCGCCCCGCCGATCTCGAGCTCGAAGCCGTCTTCCCGCGCGCGCGCCGATTCGAGCGGGGCGCGTAGGGCGAGGATCGCACCGCGCGCCTCGGCATCGGCGAGATAGGCGAGCATCAAGGCGTGACTGTCGACGATGCCGGTGGTGGGCGACCAGAGCGCCGCGGAGCAGCGCAACGCGGGCTCGAGCGCGATCGCGCGCGCGGCCGGCCAGAGCTCGAGATCGGGCATGCCGAGCGCCGCCGCGTTGGCGCGGATGCGCTCGAGCACGGCGACCTGCGCCTCGCTCGTGGCGACGATCAACTTCCCGCAACGGCGATAAGGAACGCCCCGGCGCTCGCAATAGCGATAGAGCCACCATTTTCCGGCGATGCAGCAGCGCGCCTTGAGGCTGCCCCTGGGATAATAGATCCCGGCGTGGATCACCTCGCTGTTGCGCGAGGATGTTTCGGTACCGATCGCGCTCTCTTTCTCGAGGACGATCGGCTCGAGCCCGGCCGAGGCGAGCCTGCGGGCGATCGCGAGCCCGATCACCCCTGCGCCGACGACCACCGCCGCGACGCGCTCCATCACCTCTTCTCCGCGAGGACCCGTTCGAGATCCGAGGACGCGAGGCCGAGGGCACGGGCGGCCTCGAAGATCTCTTGGAGGGTGCGCTCGTCGAGCGGGATCCCCTCGGCCAGCCGTCGGGCGCGGGATTCGCGCTCGGGATCTCCGGGCACGCGCACGCGATCGAAGCCGGGAGCCGGAGGGGCGGCACGGATCCACTCGATCACCGCGCGCATTTCCGCGCGTGCGCGCTCGGGGTCGTCGAGCCGAGCCGGATCGATCAGGATCGCGAGCATGGCGTTCACGATTCCGTGACGCATCGGCTGCACGATCGTCTGCCCCCCGGTGAGGGCGGCGGCGAGGAGCTCGCAAGCGATCGCGAGACCGGAACCCTTGTGCAATCCGAAGGCGGTGAGGGCGCCCTCGAAACGCTCGACCATGGGCCCGGGATCGGTCGTCGGTCGGCCGTCTCTGTCGAGAAGGGCCCCGAGGGGAACCGGTCGTCCCTCGTTGTGCGCGACCCGCGCCTTGCCGAAAGCGATGGTCGAGGTCGCCATGTCGAGGAGGACCGCGGGTTCCTCCTTCGGGCCGGCGGGCACCGCGACGCAGAACGGGTTGGTGCCGAGCCGCGCGCGCGCCGCACCGAAAGGTGCCACGATCGGGTCGTGGTCGGCGACGTTGACGAAGGCGACGAAGACCGCCCCCGCGCGCGCCGCCTGTTCGCCGTAAGCGCCGATGCGGCCGATGTGGCAGCTGTTGCGCAGCGCCACGACCGCGGCCCCGAGCGCGCGCGCCCGCTCGATCCCGTACGCCACGGCGTCGTGGGCCATCTTCTGCCCGACCCCGCGACCGGCGTCGAAGACGAGCACCGCGCCCGCGTCCGCCCGCGGCTCGAGGGTTCGGTTGGGCACGAGCAGCCCCTCGCGGAAAAGCCGCACATAGGTGGGCAGCATGCCCACCCCGTGGCTGTCGTGGCCGGTGAGATTGGCCTCGACGAGATGGCGGGCGAGGATGCGCGCCTCCGCTTCCTCGCTGCCCCAGCCGCGCGCGATCGCGAAAGCGAGCTCTTCGAGGGCGCGGGCGGAGAAGATCGGCATCGAATCCTTCGGCGTCTGCGGTGCCGCCCGGTTAGCACGAGCCGCTTTCGGCCCCAACCGCCGCTTTTGTCCGGGGCCCCTCGCCCGTGCGCGGGGATCGCGCCATATCGCGGGCAAAAGGGAGCACGGCCATGAGCGAAAAGGTGGTGAAGAGCGACGCCGAGTGGCGCCGGCTGCTGAGCCCCGAAGAATATCACGTGACCCGGTGCCACGGCACCGAACGTCCCTTCACCGGACGCTACTGGAACACCAAGACGCCGGGAACCTACGTCTGCGTGTGCTGCGGCCAGCCGCTGTTCTCGAGTGCGACCAAATACGACAGCGGCACGGGCTGGCCTTCGTTCTGGGCGCCGATCGATCCGGCGGCGATCGCCACGCGCGAGGACCGGAGCTTCTTCATGGTGCGCACCGAGATCTCGTGCGCGCGCTGCGACGCCCATCTCGGGCACGTGTTCCCGGACGGGCCGCCGCCCACGGGCCTGCGCTACTGCGTGAACTCGGCGGCGCTCCGGCTCCTCCCGGAAACGAAAGGCGCAGAAGAGAGCTGAGGGGGCGCGCCGGCTCGGCGCATACCCCGGAGCATCCGCGCGCAGAGCCGACTGGTCGTGCCGAAACGACCGACGACAATGGCGACCGTCGTGCAGCTCCTCGTACGGGACCGGAGCCCCGATGTCCGAACCGCGCGTTCCCGTTTTCGTCCTCGCGCGCCACAAAGAGGCGCTCGCGCTCGTCGCCGAGACCTTCGGCTGCCCCGAAGGCCGGCTCCTCGACGAAGCCATCGCCTTTTATCTCAAGCATCTCGAGCGCCTCGGCCTGGCCGAGCCCGCCCCCGGCCGCGCCGGCGAGGGCGAGGCGCGGACCGCGGCGCGCGGCGAGGAGTTCTGGTCGGCCGTGCTCCGCTGACCGCTCGGCCCTTCCCCGGTTCGAAGCGGCGGGCCATCTTGCCCTGCGCCCGAGAACGGGGAGGAAGACGCATGGCCACGGCAGATGTCCGCTCCGACCGGGGCCGCGCGCAGCCGCCGGCGGGGGCTCTCGGTGATCAGGCGGCGCGGCGGGCGCACATCGAACGGCGCGCGCGCCTCGTCGACCAGATCCGCTCCGCCACCGCACCGCCGCGGCTCGACAAAGAGATCTCGAACCTGTTCCGCGAACGCGAGCGGGTCGCGGCCGCGCGCATCGACACGCGCGCCTTCCGTCACGTCCTCGCCGTCGATCCGCAAGGCGGAACGGTCGAGGTCGAGGGCATGTGTCCTTACGGCGAACTCGTGGACGCCACCTTGCCCCACGGCGTCGTGCCCGCGGTCGTCCCCGAACTGAAGGGGATCACGATCGGGGGAGCGCTCGCCGGGGTGGGGATCGAATCTTCGAGCTTCCGCTTCGGCCTCGTCCACGAGACGATTCTGGAATTCGACGTCGTGACCGGCTCGGGCGAGGTCGTGACCGCGCGACCGGAAGGCGAGCACGCCGAGCTCTTCTTCGGCTTTCCCAACAGCTACGGCACCCTCGGCTATGCCGTGCGGATCCTCGCCAAGACCGTTCCGGTGAAGCCCTACGTCCGCCTCGAGCACCGCAAATTCCGCGATCCGGACGCTTTTTACGCCGCGCTCGAGGCGGCCTGCGCAGATGCGAGCGCGGATTTCGTCGAGGGCGAGATCTTCGCGCGCGATCTCATGGTGGTCTCCATCGGGCGGTTCGTCGACACCGCGCCTTACACCTCCGATTACACCTTCGAAAAAATCTACTACAAATCGATCCTCGAACGCGATGAAGATTTTCTCACCGTCCGCGACTACATTTGGCGCTGGGACACGGATTGGTTCTGGTGTTCGAAGAACCTCGGGATGGAAATACCGCTGCTTCGGCGCATCATGGGAAAAGAGCGCCTCAATTCCATGACCTACACGCGCATCATGCGCGCCTTCGCCCGCTCGGGTCTCGGCCGGATCTACGATCTTCTGGGCTATCGTTCCGAATCCGTGATCCAGGACGTGGTCGTCCCGTTCGCGCGCGCCCCCGAGTTCCTCGCCTGGTTCCACGACACGATCGGCATCTTGCCGATCTGGAACTGCCCGGTGCGCGCGCTGCGCCCGGAAGGCTTCTCGCTCTTCCGCCTGGAGCCCGGGCGGCTCTACGTCAATTTCGGGTTCTGGCAGCCCGTTCGCCGACGCGAGGCCAAGCCGGACGGCTGGTACAACCGGCAGATCGAGAAGAAGGTGGCGGAGCTCGGCGGGGTGAAGTCGCTCTATTCCGACAGCTATTACCCGCCCGACGAGTTCTGGCAGCGCTACGACGCGCAGGCCTACGACCGCCTCAAGCGGCGCTACGACCCCGAGCGCCGATTGCGCGATCTCTACGAGAAATGCGTCCTCAAGCTCTAGCCCGACCCGCGGGGTGAGGCGAGAAGGAGAAGCGCGCTTGCGAGCGCGAGGCCGCCCCCGACGAGGAAAGCGGCGGGCGCCCCGAACAGGTCCCACAGCCCGCCCGCGAGGGCGCTTCCCAGAAGAGTCGCGACGCCCGTGGCGAGGTGGAAGAGCCCGAAGGCGGTCCCGCGCCGCTGCGCGGGCACGGCGTCGGCGACGAGGGCGGCCAGGAGCCCCTGGGTGAGCCCCATGTGCAGCCCCCACACCGCCACGCCCAAGAGCACGACGAGCGGGGATCGGGCGAGCGCGAGGATGAGATCGGCCGGGACGAGAACGAGGATGCCGAGAAAAAGCAGCCGCCGCCGGTCCATCCGATCGCCGAGCCGTCCGGCCGGCCAGGCGACGGCGCTGTAGACCGAGCTCATGACCACCATCACGAGCGGCACGAGCCCGATCGCCATGCCCGTGTCTTGCGCGCGCAGAACCAAGAAGGCTTCCGAGAAGCGGGCGAGCGAGAGCAGCACCGCCACCGCGACGATCCCGAAAAACGCGCTTCCGAGGCCGGCGAGATCGGCGAGGCGCAGGCTCGTCGCCGCGGCTCGCGCCATCGGCGGCGGGCTCGTCCGCGGCTCGTCGACCCCCAGCCAGAGCACGAGCACGCAGACGATCGCGGGGAGAACCGCGAACCAGAGCACGGTCCGGATGTCGTCCGAGAACAGCCACATGAGCGCGATCGCCGCGAGCGGCCCCAAAAAGGCTCCCACCGTGTCGAGCGACTGTCGGAGCCCGTAGGCCGAGGCGCGCAGCTCGAGCGGCGCGATGTCGGCGACGAGGGCGTCGCGCGGCGCCCCCCGGATCCCCTTGCCGAGCCGGTCCAGAAAGCGCGCGAGGAACACGGTCCCCGCCCCTTCGGCGAGCGGGAAGAGCGGCTTGGTCAGCGCCGCCATGCCGTATCCCAGAAGGGCGAGCGGTTTGCGCCGCCCCAGCCGATCCGAGAGCGCACCCGAAAAGAGCTTGGCGAAGGCGGTGGTGGCCTCGGCCACCCCTTCGATGAGCCCGAGCAGAGCCGCGCTCGTCCCCAGGGTCACGACGAGGAAGACGGGCAGGAGAGCGTGGATGAGCTCGCTCGAGAGATCCATGAACAACGAGGTGAAGCCGAGCGCCCACACCCCGCGCGGCAGGCCCGCGATCGCGCGTTCGGACGAGACGACGGGCCGCGGCTCGCCGATCACCGACCCGGCGCTCCCCACAAGCCGCTGCGCGCAGTCCCGTCCGGGCGCTCCGTGCGCACCCGCCCGCCGCGCGTCCCGCCGTCCCGCCGCGCGATCGGCCTCCGCGCCGCTCGGCTCGGGCTCGGGAGGCGGGCTCCGGAACGATTCCGGCAGGCGCCGGAGCGACCGGTGCGATCGCGCAGCCGACCGGTTCCCCTCGCGGGCGTCGCGGCGAAGACGATTTCCGTACCCTGCATGCGACCGGCTCCTGGGCGCGAGCTATGGCCCCTCGCGCCGGCTTCCGCTACCCCTGGCGGCGCCGGGAGGGGGAGAACGCGCGTGGAGCTTCTGGCGGCTTTCGTGCGCGCCGTCGATCGGCTCAACCGAGGGGTCGGCGTGCTCGCGTCCGCGATGGTACCGCTCGCCGTGGGCTTGTGCGCGGCGGTGGCGCTTCTGCGCTACGGGCTGGGGTTCGGACGAGTGTGGATGCAGGAGCTCTACGTCGTGCTGGCCGGGGTGTCCTTCATGCTCGTCCTCTCGCGGGTCCACGGCGAGGACGGCCACGTGCGGGTCGACATCTTCTGGCGGCGGTGGCCCGAGCGCCGGCGCGATCTCGTCGAACTCGCGGGCAATCTCCTCTTCGTGGTTCCCTGGACGCTCGTGCTCCTGTGGTCGTCGCGGGGCTTCGTCGCTCTGTCCTGGTCGGTGCTCGAACCTTCCGCTCAGGCGGGCGGTCTGCCCGGGCTGTTTCTCGTCAAGAGCGTGATTCCGCTCGCCGCCGTGCTCTTGCTGCTGCAGGCCCTCGCCGGAGCCGTCCGCGCCGGGTTCCGCCTCGCCGGCCGTCCCGACCCCTGTGCCGGGAGCGACTGAAGAGCGATGGCCGAGGCGCTCGCGATCGCGCTGTTCCTCACCCTCCTGGCGGCGCTTCTCACCGGCTTTCCCGTCGCATTCACTCTCGCCGGCGTCTCCTTGTTGTTCGCCGGCATCGGCTATCTCTTCGGCCACTTCGATCTCGTGCTCTTTCTCGGTCTCGCTCCCCGCTATTTCGGGGTTATGACCAACGAGCTCCTGGTCGCCGTTCCGCTTTTCATCTTCATGGGCATGGTGCTCGAGCGTTCGAAGATCGCCGAGGATCTTCTCACGACCATGGGGCGTCTTTTCGGGCCGGTGCGCGGCGGTCTCGGTTTCTCCGTAGTGATCGTGGGAGCGGTGCTCGCGGCGTCGACGGGCGTGATCGCCGCCACCGTCGTCACCATGGGCCTCATCGCTCTGCCCGCCATGCTCAAGGCGGGCTACGACCCGCGCTTGGCCAGTGGCGTGATCTGCGCTTCGGCCACCCTCGCCCAGATCATCCCGCCGTCCACGATCCTGATCTTCCTCGCCGACATCCTCCAGGGCGTGAACCAGGCGGTACAGCTGCAGCGCGGCAATCTCGCGCCCACCCCGCTTTCGGTGGGCGATCTGTTCGCCGGTGCGCTCCTTCCCGGGCTGATGCTCGCCGGTCTCTATCTCGCCTGGGTGGCGGTCCAGGCCCTCTTCTTCCCCGCCCGCTGCCCGGCCCTCGCGACGAGCCCCGAGGAGCGCCGCCGCCTGCTGCGCGCGCTCGTTCCCACCCTCGTCCTGCCGCTCGGGCTCATCCTCGCGGTTCTGGGCTCGATCCTCGCGGGCATCGCCACGGCCACCGAGAGCGCCTCGATCGGGGCGGTGGGCGCGGTGCTCTGGGCCCGGCTGCGAGGGCGCCTCAGCCGCGCGATCTTCTGGGAAGCGGCAGTCGGCACCGCCAAGACCACCGCCGTGATCTTCACGATCCTGTTGGGCGCTTCGGTCTTTTCCCTGGTCTTCCGCGGCCTGGGCGGCGAGGCGCTGGTCGCGGACGCGTTGGCGGCGATGCCGGGAGGCGTGACCGGTGCGCTGTTCGTCTACATGTTGTTGATGTTCGTCTTGGGCTGCTTTCTCGATACGCTCGAGATCCTGTTCGTCACCGTGCCCGTCTTCGGTCCGCCGCTTCTCGCGATGGGCGTCGATCCGCTTTGGCTCGGGGTGCTCATCGGCATCAATCTGCAGACGAGCTTTTTGACCCCGCCTTTCGGCTTCACCTTGTTCTACTTGCGCAGCGTCGCCCCGAGCGAAGTCCGCAGCGAAGCGATCTGGGCCGGCGTCCTGCCCTTCGTCGCCCTTCAGATCCTCGGCTTCGCCCTCGTCTGGGCCTGGCCGCCGCTCGCGACCTGGCTGCCCGAACGGATCTTCGGCACGAGCTTCGCGCCCGCCGGTCCCGCTCCCGCCCCCGCCGTCCCCAGTCTCCAGGAGCTCCTGGGTCCGCCGCCGCCGCTCGAACCCTTGCCGCCGTTCCGCTGAGCGACGGGCGGGGCCGGCCTTGGCGGGCCGATCCGGCCTCGTCTAGATGGGCGCGGCTCCGGGGCGGGAGAGGCGAGCGTGGAACGGCTCTTGCGCGTGAGCGCGCTCATCGATTCGTTCAACCAGAAAGTCGGACGCACCGTGATGTGGCTCGTGCTCGTCACGGTCGTGATCTCGGCGGCGAACGCCGTGGTCCGCAAAGCACTCGACACCAGCTCCAATGCGTGGCTCGAGGCACAATGGCAGTTGTTCGGTGCCGTCTTCATGCTCTGCGCGGCTTACACGCTCCTCAAGAACGAGCACATCCGTATCGACATCATCAACAACCTGTTCCCCAAGCGCGTGCGCGACTGGATCGATCTGCTGGGGCACCTCCTGTTCTTGATGCCTTTCGTGATTTTGATGTTGGTCGACGGCTGGCCTTTCTTCCTCGCCTCCTGGCGCATCAACGAGCAATCGATGAACGCCGGCGGGCTCCCCCAATGGCCCGCGAAGCTTCTCGTTCCCTTGGGCTTCACCTTGCTGTTCTTGCAGGGGATCTCGGAGATCGTCAAACGCGTGGCCGTCATGCGCGGGCTCGTCCCCGATCCGCACGCCGCGCCCGGTGCCCCGGCGCACGCCGGCCCCGAACGCGAGCACGCCGCGTGAACCGCCGCGTCCTCTTGCGCTGATCGAGCCGTACTATGGAAGCGTTTCTCGTCCACAACATGGCACCGATCATGTTCGGTGCCCTGGTCGTCTTTTTGCTGCTCGGCTATCCGGTGGCCTTCGCCCTCGCCGCCAACGGTCTCGTCTTCGCGCTCCTGGGCATCGAGCTCGGCCTCTTCCCGCCCGACTTCCTCCAGGCCCTGCCCGAGCGGGTCTACGGGATCATGACCAACGACACGCTGTTGGCGATCCCCTTCTTCACCTTCATGGGCCTCATCCTCGAGCGCTCGGGCATGGCCGAAGACCTGCTCGATACCATCGGCCAGCTCTTCGGCCCCTTGCGCGGCGGGCTCGCCTATGCGGTCGTGTTCGTGGGCGCCCTGCTCGCCGCGACCACCGGCGTCGTCGCCGCCTCGGTGATCTCGATGGGCCTCATCTCGCTGCCCATCATGCTCCGCTACGGCTACGACCGGCGCCTCGCCGCGGGCGTGATCGCGGCTTCGGGAACCCTCGCCCAGATCATCCCGCCCTCGCTCGTCCTCATCGTCATGGCCGATCAGCTCGGCCGCTCGGTGGGCGACATGTACGAGGGCGCCTTCGTCCCCGGCCTCGTGCTCTCCGGGCTCTACGCGCTGTGGATCCTCCTCGTCACCCTCCTCGATCCGCGCGCCGCTCCGGCTCTGCCGCCCGAGGCGATCACCTTCCGCGAAGCCGACGGGCGGACCGGCGTCCGCTCGCTGCTCGCGTTGCTCGTCGCCTCGGTGGCGGTGGCCGTGCTCGCCTATCACGAGCTCGTCGGTTCGGTGCGCCAGGGTGCCGCCATCCTCGCGGCGACCGCGGGCATCGGCTTCGCGTTTGCGGTCGTGCTCGTCGCGAGCTGGCTGCGGCTGCCGATCCTCTCCCGCCTCGCGCGGCAGGTCGTGCTCGTCCTGATCCCGCCGCTCGCTCTCATCTTCCTCGTTCTGGGCACGATCTTCCTCGGCGTCGCCACGCCCACCGAGGGCGGAGCGATGGGTGCGGTGGGGGCTCTGATCCTCGCCCTCCTCAAGCGCCGGCTGACCCTCGACCTCCTCAAGCAGGCGATGGATTCCACCGCCAAGCTCTCTTCCTTCGTGATCTTCATCCTCGTGGGTGCCCGCGTGTTCTCGCTCACCTTCTATGGTGTCGACGGGCACGAATGGGTCGAGGAGCTGCTCGTGAACCTGCCCGGCGGCCAGGTCGGCTTTCTGGTCGTCGTCAACGTTCTGATCTTTCTTCTGGCGTTTTTCCTCGATTTCTTCGAGCTCGCGTTCATCGTCATTCCGCTTCTGGGACCGCCGGCGGAGAAGCTCGGGATCGATCTCGTCTGGTTCGGAGTGATGCTCGGCGTCAACATGCAGACGAGTTTCATGCACCCGCCCTTCGGCTTCGCGCTCTTCTATCTCCGCTCGGTGGCACCCAAGGAACCCTACGTCGACAAGATCACCGGACGCCTCATGGAGCCGGTGACGACTGGTCAGATCTATTGGGGCGCGGTGCCCTTCGTCGCGATCCAGTGCATCATGGTCGCGCTCGTGATCCTCTTCCCGCAGATGGTCATGCACTACAAGGCCACGGGCACGGGCATCGATCCCGCCACGATCAAACAGCTCGACATCCCCGCCCTCGAGCTGTTGCCGCCGCTCGATCTCGGCCCGCCCGCGCCGAAGTAGCGGCAGGTGCGCCGCGCGGAAACGGGGCCGCCTCGGCACGCGGCCCCGTCGGCGGCCTCAGGTGCGGGTCGCGCGCACCTGGAAGGCGTCGAAGGTGAGCTCGGTCACCTGCCACCAGAAGTAGGAATCGTTGCGGAACGCCATGTAGCTGTCGTGCACCTTCTTGAAATCGGCGTTCTTGGCGGCGAGCTCGGCGTAGAGTTCTTTGGCGGCGTTGTAACAGGCCTGCATCACTTCGCTCGGGAAGGGTCGCAGCTGCGCCCCGGCCGCCACCAGACGCTTGAGAGCCGCCGGGTTCTGGGCGTCGTATTTGGCCATCATCCAGTGATTGGCGTACGCGCAGGCGTTGAAGAGCACCGCTCGATAGTTCTTGGGCAGCGCGTTCCACTTCTCGAGGTTGACGAAGAGGTGGAGCATCGGCCCGCCTTCCCACCAACCCGGATAATAGTAGAACTGCGCGACCTTGTGGAAGCCGAGCTTCTCGTCGTCGTACGGCCCCACCCATTCCGCGGCATCGATCGTCCCTTTCTCGAGCGCGGGATAGATGTCGCCGCCGGCGATCTGTTGCGGCACCACGCCGAGCCGGGCCAGGACCTGCCCCGCCAAGCCGGCGATCCGCATCTTGAGGCCCTTGAGGTCTTCGACCGTCTTGATCTCCTTGCGGAACCAGCCGCCCATCTGGGCGCCGGTGTTCCCACAGGGAAGCCCGTAGAGGTTGAATTTCTTGTAGAATTCGTTGAGGAGCTCGATCCCGCCTCCCAAATAATTCCACGCGTTCATTTGCCGATAGTTGAGGCCGAAGGGAACGGCGGTGCCGAAGGCGAAGGTCGGATCCTTACCGAAATAGTAATAGGAGGCGGTGTGGCAGCACTCGACCGTGGCATTCGAGACGGCGTCCGCCGCCTGCAGACCGGGAACGATCTCCCCGGCCGCGAACACCTGGATCTGGAAGCGACCGTCGGTGAGCTCGGCGACCTGTTTGGCGAGGATCTCGGCCGTGCCGTAGAGGGTGTCGAGCGACTTGGGGAAGCTCGAGGTCAGCCGCCATTTGATCTCGGGCGATCCCTGCGCGATCGCCGGGGCCGGAAAGGTCGCGGCGGTGGCGGCGGCGCCCGTCGCCGCGGCCGCGATGAGTTTCCTGCGCTTGAGCATGGTTCGATCCCTCCCCGCTGGGGGAGGCCCGATCGCCCCCGCGACGGCCTCCCCTCGGGTCCCAGCTAGCCGGCGGGCGGCCGGCCGGCAACCGCGCTCGCGCGCGCTCGGGCCGCGACGTCCGGGCGCGGCGTCGTACCCGCGGGCGGTGTGCGCGCGACGGGGGTTGCCAAGACGACGCGACTCCTAGAGAGGGAGCGGAGATCGTTTCCCGAGACCGTCGTCGAGAACGTTCGCACACCGCGGGGGAAGGATATGACAGTGGTGAGATATCGACCGGGATCCGTGTTCGACGAGCCCTGGCGAGCAAGTGCGACGGCGGTCGACGAGACCTTCCGCACGGCCCGGCGCGCCTCGAACAGGATCGCCGGCTCGGCTCTGGACGAGCAGCTCGTCGGCACGTCGCTCGCGGATCTCATCGACGGCAAGGGGGGCGACGACGTCATCAACGGCCGAGGCGGCGACGATCGGCTCCTCGGGGGTGCCGGTCGCGACAAGATCGCCGGCGACGGTTCCATTCGCGCCATCGAGACCACGGGCGGCAACGACATCGTCGACGGCGGGGACGGCAACGACGAGCTCGACGGCGGCTATGGCAACGATCACGTCCTCGGTGGTCGCGGCGACGACTACCTGTTCGGGGGGTACGGCGGCCGCGATCTCTTGAACGGAGGGCCGGGTCACGACCGCATCGGCGGCGGATTCCTCGCCCCGAGCGAGAGCTCGGCTCAACAGGACAGCGACATCCTGATCGGCGGACCGGGACGCGATATCTTCGAGGCCCGGTTCTGGATCCAGAACGCGCACACCGCCCACTACGGTCGACCCGGTCTGGGCCCGAACCGAGACATCGTCCTCGATTTCACCCCCGGCGAAGACCGGCTCGACATCGTCCTCTACCGTTTCCAGGGAGGTTACAGCTTCCGTCGCGGCGGCTTCGAACTCCTCGACAGCAACGGAGACGGCCTGCTCGACGCCCGCGACCTCTTCGTCGACGTTCGAACGGTCGCGGCCAACGGCAAAACCGCCCCGTCCCTCGTCCTCGACGTCGGTGCGGCGATGCTCGCCTCCGGCCTCGTGGCTCCCGGCGAGATCGACCCTGGACCGCATCAGTTGACGCTGCACGGCGTGACCAGGCTGACGCCCTCCGATTTCGTCCCCACCCGGACGTATACCGGGATTTTCGCCGGCAACGCCCCGACGATCGCGGGAGGCAACGCCGACGAAGTGCTCGTCGGCGGCCCGGTCGATCAGATCCTGGTGGGCGGCGGCGGCAACGATTTGTTGCAGGGTCGGGGCGGACGCGATCTGTTCGTGGTCGGGCGCGGACGCGACGAGATCTACGACTTCGACCGCGGCCTGGACAAACTCCGGATCGAGCTCGCCGACGGCACCCGCGTCGGCTTCGCGCAACTCGACAGCAACCGAAACGGCGTGCTCGATGCCGGCGACGCGGCGGTCGACATCCGCATCGAGCAGGTCCTCGATCCCGGCGGCATCCCCACCGTCGGCCCGGCCACCCATATCGACCTCTCGGGCTTTGCGGGCGGGGCCGGAAGCTCGCTTCTCCTCTATCACACGACCGGTCTCACGGCCTCCGATTTCGCCTGAGCGGCCGGCGACGGGTCGCGGCGTCGGCTTTTCGGGCGTTGCGCGCGGAACACGCTCCGCCATTCGCGCCCCTCCTCGCCCGTCGCGCGCTCCCCGCGCCTCGCGTCGCCTCGCCGCCGCGAGACGGGACCGCGTTTCGAGGCGCGGCAGCCGCGCGCATCGCGAAAAAGGTGTGCGACGCGCGATCGGACGCTCGGGCCCGTCCGTGAAGCGCCACGGCAAGCGGCCGGTACGCGCGGCGCTCGCTCAGCGAAGGACACCGGTGCTTCCGACCGCGTTCGCTGCCGGCCGTGCCCACTTCGCGGCTGCCCTGGCCCAACATTCATCAACCGAAAATTAACGAAACCTGCTGTACTCGCCAATCGGTAGCATCCGAACTATGGTGAGGCCGACCGGCGGGTCGCCGGTCGGGCGGCGACGGAGCGGCGCCATGGGCGTGCTGCTGGCGATCGGGAACCTCAAGGGCGGCGTGGGCAAGAGCACGCTCGCCGTGAACCTCGCATCGGCCTTCGCCGCGGCGGGCTGGTCGACGGTGCTCATCGACACCGATCCGCAACAGACCGCGACGCGCTGGAGCGCGCACCGGCTGTTGCCCTGTCGGGTGGCGACCCAGCCCATCCGCGATCTCGCCGATGCCGGCGCCTGGGCGGCGCGCGCCCAACAGCTGCGCCAGGAAGCCGAGGTCGTGGTGGTCGACCTGCCTTCCGTCGCGGCACCGGCGCTCGGGGCCGCCTGCCTGATGGCGAGCGCGCTCTTGATCCCCTCCGGTGCGAGCCAGACGGACGCCACCACCTTGCAGCGCACGCTGCACTATCTGCGCAGCGCGCGCCGCGAGCGCGCCGACAAGGGTCCTCTCGCCTGGATCGTGCCGACGCGGATCCCGCGCCCCGGTCTGTTCCACCGCCGGCTCGAGCTCGGTCCCCTTCCCGAGCTGGGCGAACCTTTGACCCCGCCGATCACCATCGACGCCGCCTGGGACGCCGCCTTCGCGAGCGGTCGATGGATCGGCGATGCGGCCCCCGACAGCCGTGCGCACAAAGAGCTCCTCGCGATCTTCCGAGCGGTCGTCGACGGTCTCAAGGCGCGCGGCCTCTTGAGCGAGCCCGCTCCGCGCGCGAGCGCGCGAGAGCCGCCGAGCCCGGCCGAGCTCTACCTCCAGCGGACCGGGCGACGCCGCAACCTCGGCCCCGCACCCCTTCATCGGGTCGCCCCGGCGGAGTAGCTTTCCGCACGGCACCGGCTTTCCAGACGAGGGATCGACCCGATGACCGCTTGCATCGTCGGCTGGCACCACCTGCCTTTCGGCAAGCACGAAGGCCGAAGCGTGGAGAGCCTGATCGTGGAGGCCGCGCGCGGCGCGCTCGCCGATGCGGGGGTCGAACCGCGGGAGGTCGACGAGATCTGGCTCGGCCATTTCAACGGCGGCTTCGTCGAGCAGGACTTCACCGCCTCGCTCGTGCTCCAGGCCGATCCCGAACTCCGCTTCAAGCGCGCGACCAGGGTCGAAAACGCCTGCGCCACCGGCTCGGCCGCGGTGCACGCCGGCTTGCGCTCGATCCTCGCCGGGGAAGCGCGCATCGTGCTCGTGGTGGGGGTCGAGAAGATGACCGAGCTCGACGGCCCGGGCATCGCCAAGACCCTGTTGCGCGCCAGTTATCTCGAAGAAGAGCGCGGCATCGAGGGCGGCTTCGCCGGTGTCTTCGCCCAGATCGCCCAACGCTACTTCCAGCGCTGGGGCGACCAGTCCGACGCTCTCGCCATGATCGCCGCCAAGAACCACAAAAACGGCTGCGACAATCCTTGGGCGCAGATGCGCAAGGACCTCGGCTTCGAATTCTGCCGAACCGTTTCCGACAAGAACCCGATCGTCGCCGGCCCCTTGAAGCGAACCGACTGCTCCCTCGTCTCCGACGGCGCGGCGGCTCTCGTGCTCGCGGATGTCGAGACGGCGCTGTCGATGAAAAAGGCGGTGGCCTTTCGCGGCTGGGCTCAGGTGTCCGACTTCTTGCCCATGAGCAAGCGCGACATCCTCTTGTTCGAGGGCTGCGAGCAGGCCTGGAAGCGCGCGCTCGCCCGCGCGCGCCTGCGCTTGGAAGACCTCGACTTCGTCGAGACCCACGACTGCTTCACCATCGCCGAACTCATCGAATACGAGGCCATGGGCCTGACGCCGCGCGGTCAAGGGGCGAAAGCGATCCTCGAGGGCTGGACGCACAAGGACGGCAAGCTGCCCGTCAATCCCTCCGGCGGGCTCAAGGCGAAGGGCCATCCGATCGGGGCGACCGGGGTGTCGATGCACGTGCTCACCGCCATGCAGGTGCGCGGCGAGGCCGGTGCGATGCAGGTGAAAGACGCCGCGATCGGCGGGATCTACAACATGGGCGGGGCTTGTGTGGCCTCGTACGTGAGCATCCTCGAGGCGATCCGCTGAGCCCTTTTCGGAGCGCCCCGACCGACCCCATCTGAGAGAAGCCGGAAAAACTCTTTCTTCGGACCTGCGACCATGCTGGCTGCGCTCGAGCGCGCGAGCCCGCTCGCGCCCTGGATCGTTCCCGTCGTCTTCCTGCTGCTCTCCAACGTTTTCATGACCGTGGCCTGGTACGGCCACCTGCGGTTCAAGTCTCTGCCGTTGTGGCAAGCGGTCACCTTCAGCTGGCTCATCGCCTACATCGAATATTGGCTGGCGGTGCCCGCCAACCGGCTCGGTCATTCGGTCTACAGCGCCGCCCAACTCAAAACGATCCAGGAAGTCGTCACGCTTCTCGTCTTCGCCGGTTTTTCGGTCTGGGTCCTCCGAGAGCCCCTCACGCTCAACCACGCGCTGGGGTTCGCCTGCATCGCGCTCGGCGCCTGGTTCGTCTTCGCCGGACCGTTCGGCCGCTGAGACGCTCCGTGTTGCGGCTATGCTCCCTTCATGCCATGCTCGCCTCCGGCGAAATCGTCCCGGGAGGCAGCCATGAAGGCGGTCATGTTGTTCACCGGTAGCGGTCCCTTGGTCATCCTCACCTCTTACGACGACGTCTTGGCGCCGGGCCTCGTGAGCAAGCTCGAGGGCAAGGGCATCGAGAAGTTCATCGCCTACGAGATTCCGCTCGAGCTCGCGCGCGAACGTTACGGCGGACATTTCCAGGTGGTCGCGGGAGATCTCCGTCAGAGCGACGACCTGCGCGTGCTCGATTACGACGGCCAACGGGCGTTCCGGCTCTTCCGTTTCGCCGAGCTCGGCCCGCCCGTCTTCCGCGAGCCGCCCGAGGACCGGGCTACGGGATCGAGCCGCGGCGACACCCACTGACGGGTCGGATCGCAGCAGCGGAGGACGGCGGCCGCCCGCTCGCGCCAGCACGGGACGTCGCCCGAGCGCTCGGCCGCTCGGACGCCGCGCACGACGGCGCGCGCCGTGCAATCGGCCGCGAGCGTGCCCGGCGGGATCGCGACCTCGGGACACCCGAGCGCCACCTTTCCGGTCGAGAGCGCGAAAACGACGTCACCGCCGAAGAGCCCGTGCACGGGACCGATGGCGAGCGCGAGCTCGACGCGCGCCCGACCCGCCGGGCGCGGCAGGCCGTCGCGGTCGAGGGCGGCGTCGGTGGCCACCACGCCGTTCGGGGTCTTCGTGACCGTGCGCGCCGTCCCGATGCCGCGCTCGGTCTCGAGGCGGACCGAAGCTCGCCCGCAGCGGACGCACGGGGTCGAGCTCGCCCGAAAAGGCGAGACCGTCGGCGTGGAATTCGGCCCTGCCGGGCACCCTGGCTCCGCCCGGGGAATTGACCGCGACGAGGCCCGCGACCGTCGCGCCGGTCCGCGGATCCACGGTCGAAGCCGTGGCGAGCCCGCTCTCGAGAGGACCCGCGACGGCACCGAAACCCGCGCCGGCCTTACCGAGCGGGACTTCCTCGCCCGCGGCGCGATCGGCCTCAAGGGCCAGCCGCGCGTAGAGATCGGGACCGCGCCCGCTCTCGTCGCGCCCGTCGAGAAGATCGAAGAGGACCGCACCGGCGAGCACCGGCACGACCGGTCCCCGGTCGCGAAAGCCGCGGCCGTCGCGCGCGAGGGGCTCCATCGGCGCCGTCGCGGCGGAAAGACCGAAGGCCGAGCCGCCGGCGAAGACGAGCGCGCGGACCGTGTCGACGGGCTCGCCGGGAACGAGCGCGTCGGTGTCGATCCGTTCCCGGCGCGCCGCTGTGCACCCCGACCGCGGCGAGCACCGGCAGGTCCGGCGGCACCGCGCTCACACCCGTGCGCACCCTGCGGTCCTCGGCGTTGCCGAGCCGCGAGCCCGAAACACCGTTGCGCGCGTCGCGCGCCCGGGACGCGGTTCCGATTGCGCGTTCGCTTCCCGGCTCATTCGCTTCCCCCGGAGACACGCCCCCCGGTCGGTTGCCCGACGAAGGCGGCCTCGCCCTTCTTTCGTTCGCACCGCGGAGAAGAGGAAGCCTCGACCGCCCGCTCGAACCGCGCATCGGGCGCGAAAGCGCGCCCCGTCGAGCGAAGGCCCGATCGACGGATCCGCTTCGGCCCCGCGGGCGGTGCCTTTTCGCTTCCGCCCCTTCGCCGCGATCGCGGGCGACGAGCGCGGCCGGGCGCCCCCGCCCTCGAGCGGGACGACGCGGCTTTTCCCGAGCCGAACCTCCTCGCTTCCGGATCACCGCTCAAGCCGAAAGAGCCGGGCGCGCGGGCGTCTCGGTTTCACCGCGCAACAGCGTTCGGACGGCGAGTGCGAGAACCTTCGCTGCGGTCACGAGATCCTCGATCGCCACGAACTCGTCCGGCTGGTGCGCGAGGTCGAGGATCCCGGGCCCGTAGGCCACGCAGTCCCGCAGTCCCCCGATCCGCGCGATGTGCTTTTGATCGTAAGTCCCGGGCGAACAGACGAAGCTCGGCTCGCGTCCGAGAACGCTCCGGATCGCATTCGCCACCGCCCGGGGCACGGGGAGCTCGGGATCGGCGAGCACCGGCTCGACTTCGAGAAGATCGCGCAGGCCGTAGCGGAAGCCGGGTCGCTCGCGAGCGAGCCGCTCAAGGATCCCGAGGATCTCGGCTTTGACCTCTTCGAGATTCTCTTCGACGGGAAACCGTCGGTCGAGGATCAGCCGGCAGCGGTCGGGCACGCACGGACTGGGCAGACCCGAGAACCCTTCGGGCTGCCCGCCGTGGATCGCGTTGATGTTGAGGGTCGAGGCCCTCGCGCCTTCCGGGACCACCGGCATGCGCGTGCGCCGCCCGGCGAGCTTCGGCCAGAGCTCGCGTTCGAGGGCGTCGACGAAAGCCGCCATGTGGCGGATCGCGCAGTCGCCGAGAAAGGGCATCGACCCGTGCGCGATGCGGCCGAAGGTCGTCACTTCCGCCCACCAGACCCCGCGATGGCCGATGCACACCCGATCGACGTTCAAGGGCTCGGGGATGATGACGTGGTCGACTCGAGGCTTCGAGAAGAAACCCTGTGCGGCGAGCCAAGCCACGCCCCCGAAGCCCCCCGATTCCTCGTCGGCGGTGCCCGAGATCTCGATCGCCCCGGGCAGATCCGGCTCGAGCTCGAGAAGCGCTTCGACCGCCACGACCGCGGCGGCGATCCCGCCTTTCATGTCCGCGCTGCCGCGGCCGAAGAGCTTGCCGTCGCGGACCGCGCCCTCCCAGGGATCGACGGTCCAGCCCGAGCCCGCCTCGACCACGTCGAGGTGGCCGTTGAGGTGCACGCAAGGCCCCGGGCGCGGGCCCTCGCGACGGGCGACGAGATTCATCCGCGGGAAACGATCGCAATCGCCGGGGCTGCCCTCGGCGCGGAGATAGTCCACCGCGAACCCGCGGGCCCGCAGCCGTTCGCCCAACAGCCGGCAGCAGGCGGCGTAACCCTCCCCGGGCGGATTGACGGTCGGGATCCGCACGAGCGCGCGCGCGAGCGCGACGAGCTCCTCGCGTTTGCCTTCGATCCGAGACAGCAGCTTTTCGCGCACGCCCCTTCCCCCCGTCGACGACCAGGCTAGAACCGATCGGGCGGAGCCGACAACGCCGCCGCGCAGACGGGGAGGCCGATCGGAATGGACGGGGAAGCGCTCGCCCGCGCCGCCAAGGAGATCGTCGCGCATCGGCTCTCGGGGACGCCCGTTGCGCGCATGGTCGACCTCGCCACCCTCGAGGCCGGCTACGCCTGCCAGCGCCTCGCCAATCGCGCCCTCGCCAAAGCGCTCGGACCCGTCGCGGGTCTCAAGATCGGCGGCACGGCGGAAGCGGCGCGCCGGCTGATCGGCATCGAACAGCCGATCCTGGGCGAGGTCTTCGCCTCGACCGTGCACGCGAGCGGTGCACGGTTGCCCTTTTCGCGCTATCGCCGACCCGGCATCGAAACCGAGATCGCCGTGCGTTTGGGCCGCGATCTGCCCGCGCGGCCCGCTCCGTACACCCGCGCGGAGGTCGCGGATGCGATCGCTACGATCATGGCCGCGATCGAGCTCGTCGACGATCGCTACGAAGCCCTCGCCGGCGTCGGAGGCCCCACGCTCGTGGCCGACAACGCCTGCAACGCGGGCTCGATCCTCGGCGCGGAACGGCGTTTCGATCCCGCGCTCGCCCTCGACCGCCTCGGCGCCCGGACCCTCGTCGACGGGCGCGAAGTCGCGACCGGCTCCGGCGCCGCGCTCCTCGGCCATCCGCTCGAGGCACTCCTGTTCGCGGTCGAATGTCGGCGTCGGCTCGGGCTCGGGCTCGAGGCCGGCACCTTCGTCTCCTTGGGCACGATGACCTTGCCCCAATGGGCGGAAGGACCGGCCGGCTATCGTATCGAAGTCGAAGCCTTGGGCACGGTCGAGCTCGTGCTCGTCTGAGCCCGGCGCGAGAGCCGTCGCGGCAGCCGTGCGTTGAGCAGGAACCACGGACCGTCTATCCTTGCGGGCAAAAGGCCGCGCGCTGCTCGATGCGCGGCGAGCGATCGGGGAGGTTCGATGCGCGGGCGGGGAGCGGTCGCAGCGCTGGGGCTCGTCCTGCTCGCAGGCGCTCCGGCTCGGGCGGTGGACCTCGAACGGGGCGCGCGTCTTTACGCCCGCTATTGTGCCGGCTGTCACGGTCCGGACGGACGGGGCGGTGCGCACACCTTCATGCCGCACGTCGAGAACCTGACACGTAAAGGCTATATCGAACTTTTGCCGGACGAGTATCTGGCGACCGTGATCCGCGAGGGCGGTGCCGCGGTGGGCAAGTCGAGCTACATGCCGGCTTGGGGCGGCACGCTCGGCGAAGAGGACATCAAGAACATCATCGCGCACATCCGCAGGCTCGGGGTGCGCTGACGAGCGATACCCGGCCGGGTGCGGGAAGGGCCCGCCCGAGAGCCGGGAGAACGGGGAGGACGACGAATGAAGCACGCAACGCGTCTCGCGCTCGTCGCCGGTGCCTCGCTGCTCGCGCTCGCGAGCGCCGGAGCCGATGGCGCCGAGCCGATCGCCGGTGGCCCGCAATCGGGCGGCTGGGCCAAGCGGGTCGCCATCAAGCCCGATCCCAGCAAGGTCGTAGTGCCCCCGGGCTACGAGGTCTCGGTGTTCGTCTCCGGGCTCGATACGCCTTCCGCGGCCACGGTCGACAAGGACGGCAATCTCTGGGTCGCGATCTCGGGCAAGCTCCTGGGAGGTCCGGACGAGATCGACCCGCCGCACGTCAAGGTCTTCGACCGCAACGGCCGGCTCATCAAAGAGATCGGCAAAGGCGTTTTCACCACCGTCATGAACGAAATCGAATACTGCCCGGAGAACGACACGGTCTACATCCCGGAGTACGGCGAGAAGATATGGCAACAGAAAGGGGTCGACGGGAAGCTCGAGCTCATCATCAAAGATTTGTTCATGGGCGATCACAGAAACGGAGGGATCACCTGTAAGGACGGCTATATCTATTTCGCCCTCGGTTTTCCCTCCAACACCGGTTTCGCCGACCCCGACAACCACGGCTGGGTCGACATTCCCAACGATCCCTTCTGGGTCAAGCACGGCGATCCCAACCTGCCCAAGACGCCGCGCGACCCGGTCTGCCGCGACATCGTCCACACCGGGCTCAACATCAAGAGCAGCGACGGGCGCATGACCGGCGCGCTCCTGCCCGCGGGCGTACCGGCCAAGCCGGGTCAGATCATCAAGGCGACGGTACCCTGCGGCGGCTCGATCATGCGGGTGAAGATGACCGACCGCGGCCCGGACGGCATCTATCCCCACGAAAAGATGGAAGTCTATGCGATGGGCTTCCGCAACCAGGCCGGCATCGCCTTCGGCCCCAAGGGCACGAAATGGGAGAACGCGCTCGCCGTTTCCGACAACGGGGCCAACGACCTCGGCCATCGGCGGATCGCCAACGGCGCCGAGAAGCTCTTCATCGTCACCGCCAAGGGCCAGGACGCGGGATTCCCCGACAAGGAGGGCTTCGGCTTCGTCTCCAACAAGCGCTTCGGCTGGACCTCGTACCGCGGCTCCAAGGTCGAACGGCCGCACCCCAACTTGTACATCGGTGACGAGCCCTTCGTCCCGAAGTTGCCGCCTTATCGGTTCCAGCCGCACATCGCCGGCGTGCGCGGAGTGCCGCTGATCATCGCCAATCCCAACCCCGACGGCTACATCAATCCGGTGCTCGAGTGGGACACGAACAACCCGATCGACGGCATCGCCTGGGGTCCTGCGGTCTTCGCCGGTCCGAACAAGCTCTTCGGTGCCGTTTACGGGATCCTCGATACCGGGCCCGAGAGCCTGATCCCCACCTGGCCGGCCGTGCTGGAGATCGAGTTCCTCGAGCCGACGGGGGTGAAATGGCGCTACTTCGCCCGCAACATCGAGATGGGCCCCAACGCCTATCAGAAGCCCGAAAATCGCGGCGGCCTCGAGCGTCCCAACGACGTCGTCTTCTCCAACGACGGACGGACCATGTACATCGTGGATTACGGTGAAGTCTACGTCGACTTCGAAATGCCTTCCCCCTTCTATACCGTACCGAAGAGCGGTGTCATCTGGGCAGTCACCAAGAAGGGCTGAGAAAAGCGGTGCGCGCGGAGGGCGGGCCGCCGCTCGCCCTCCCGTGCCGCGGCAGCGCGTTCGGATCGATCCGGTAAATACGACAGGCGTTATCGAAGAACAGCGCGGAGCGTTGAGCAGAGGTCAGGTCGCGCACGATTTCGAAAAAGCCCGTGTAGATCGTCCGAAAATCGGCGCAAAGCGTATCCACGGGCCAATTGGATGCGAACATGCAGCGCTCGACGCCGAAAAGTTCCAGAACCGTATCCACGATCGGGGCGTTGTCGGAAACCGTCCAAGGCCTGCCCGGTAGACCCAGACCACTGATCTTGACCGCGACCTGCGGCAACTCGGCCAAGCGCGTCATCGCCCGCCTCCAGCCGGCGAGCCCTTCGCGGCTGCGGTCGGCGGGCAGCCCCGTGTGGTCGAGGATCACCGGAACCTCGGGGTGGCGCGCGAACAGGACACGGGCCTCTTCGAGGTGCCACCAGGGGACCTGGAGATCGAAGGACAGACCGTAGCGTCCCAACAGCCCGAAACCTCGGGCGAAGCGCGGGCAGGAGAGCGAACCCGGCACCCCCGCTTCCACGCGCTCGGGCGAGGGTGCGGCCTTCGGCTTGTGGCGGATGCCGCGGACGAGCGGAAACGCGGCCTGGGCAGCGAGCAGCTCCTCGACGTCGTCGCGATCGAGCCAGGCTTGCGCGACCATCGCCGAGGGCAGGCCTTCGCGCGCCGCGATCGCATGCACCCAGCGCGTTTCGCCCAGGGGATCCGCGGGGTCCCATTCCGCCTCGACATAGACCGTGCCGCGGACGTCGAAGCCCGAGGTCGCCTCGCGATAATCCGCGAGCGAGAAGCTGCGCCGAATGGCGCCGTAATCGCCGTAGCGGAACGGGATCGGCGCACCGCACAGCCAAGGGTGCTTGCGCAAGGAGAGATCCCACAGATGCATGTGGGCGTCGAGAATCGCAACGTCCGCGATCATCGTCGATCTCCGCGCCTCGGGACCGTCGACCGGACGCGACCTCGCCACCTCCCTCGATCCCGCACGGCCGCCGCTCCGGCGCGCCTGCGGGTCGGGCTCCGCGTCAACGGTTTCTCAACCACGTTCGGGCACGAAGGCCGCGGGCACAAGCTGCGCAACGGTACAGGATGCCCGCGCCTGCGCTCTTCCTCCTCCTCGCCGTGTTCGCCCGGCTTCGTGCGGCGACCGCGGGTTTTCGAGCCTTCGCCGCGAGGATCACCCTCGGATGCGCCCGCTTCGCATCCGGCCTCGGGACCGGCGGCGCGCTTCGGCGAAAACCGGCGGTCGAACCGCCCGCCGCGATCGCTGCTCTCGGTTCGCCTCGAACCGTCTGCGCCCTCGGTTCGACCGAGCCGGTGCCGCGGCCTGCGCAGGGGCCGACCGCCGCGCTCGCGCCCCGCGCGCGCGGCGCCGTGTCACGGGCGCGCGATCGGCCGGGCGTAGAGATCGTGGACGTCGGCGGCGGTGATCTCGACCTCGAGCACGGTGCCCGGTGCGAGCGGCTCGCTGCTTTCGACGAAAACGACACCGTCCACGCCCGGAGCCTCGAACCGGCTGCGCCCCACCGTGCGTCCCGCCTCGTCCTGCCCGTCGATCAAGACGGTTTCGATGCGCCCCACCCGCGCGCGCAGTTTCTCGGCCGAGATCCTCTCTTGCAGGGCCATGAGCCGGGCGCGCCGGTCTTCCGCCACCTCTTCCGGCACCCCGTCGGGCAGGGCGTTGGCGGCGGCGCCGTCCACCGGCTCGTAAACGAAACATCCCACGCGATCGAGCCGCGCTTCTTCGAGAAACGCCAACAACTGCGCGAAGTCCTCTTCGGTTTCTCCCGGAAAGCCGACGATGAAGGTCGAGCGAATCGCGAGCTCCGGACAGACACGGCGCCAGAGACGGATCCGCTCGATCATCCGCTCGGTGCTCGCGGGTCGGCGCATGGCCTTGAGGATCGCGGGGCTCGCGTGCTGGAAGGGCACGTCGAGATAAGGCAGGATCTTGCCTTCGGCCATGAGCTCGACGATGCGGTCGAGCTGGGGATAGGGGTACAGGTAGAGGAGCCGGATCCAGACCCCGAGCCGTCCCAGTTCCTCGCAGAGATCGAACAGACGGGTGCGCACCGAGCGCCCGCGCCACGAAGCCGGCGGATAGCGCACGTCCCGGCCGTAGGCCGCGGTGTCCTGCGCGATCACGACGAGCTCTCGGGCTCCGGCCGCCACGAGCGCCTCGGCTTCGGCGAGGATCTCCGGCAACGGTCGCGAGACGAGCCCGCCCCTGAGCTTGGGGATGATGCAGAAGCTGCAGCGGTTGTCGCAGCCCTCGGCGATCTTGAGGTACGCGTAATGGCGCGGCGTCAGCCGCACGCCTTGCGGGGGAACGAGTTCGAGATAAGGCGCGTGAGGCGGCGGCAGCTGCGCGTGGATCGCCGCGAGGACCGCCTCGTACTGGTGCGGGCCGGTGATGGCGAGGACCTCGGGGAACGCCGCGCGGATCCGCTCGGGCTCCGCACCGAGGCAGCCGGTGACCACGACTTTCCCGTTCTCGGCCAGCGCCTCGCCGATCGCTTCCAGGCTCTCGGCACGGGCCGAGAGGAGGAACCCGCAGGTGTTGACGACGACGAGATCGGCCTCGGCGTAACTCGCGGCGATCGCATAGCCTTCTGCGCGCAGACGGGTGATGATGCGCTCGCTGTCCACGAGCGCCTTGGCACAGCCGAGGGAGACGAAGCCGATCGCCGGTCGCCGGCGCTCGCGACGGGTGGCGTGCGCGCTCTTCGGGGAAGCTTCGACGGTCATAGGCGGCGATATAGGTGCGCCGGACCCGCGGCGGGAGGGTCCGCCCTGCCTTCCCGCCCGCGACCTTCGGCGCGCACGCCCTCGCGCGGCCGAGCCGGGCGCACACAGCCGAAACGCGAAGGCGCGCACGAGAAAGGCACGAGCGACCGTCCGGGGTCGGCGGTCGCCCGATCCGCGGGCGCCACGATCCGCCCCTCGCCCGAGCGCCGGACGCGCCGGGGAAGGCGCGAGCCTTTCGCGCGGTCGCGCGTTACCCGAACTCTGCAGCTCTTCTCCGATCACCGCCCCGGGCCCGCTTGCGAGGGGATCCCCGCGGGCGCGTCCGGAACTGTCCCTCCCGCCCTCGACAGAGGTTCGACGGAGCCGGCCGATGCCGGGTGCGTGCGCCATACCCCCCCCCGTCTCCGGGGCGTGCGCTCCGCTCCGACCGGCGGCCTTCGATATCGCCCCGGCTTCCCGCGCATCGGTGACGGCACCCGCGCAGGCACGACTTGTCACGAGAAAGCGGGGCCGCCACTTTGCGAGCCCGAGCGCTCGGGCGGGACCCAAGGCGCGGGGGGAGGCCATGGCCGAGATCGAGAGAGCTACGCGAGCGGCCGAGACGATCTGCTACCTTCAGCGTTTCACGGTCGCCTACGAATATCCGGTGGTTTTCACGCGCGGTGTCTTCCGACCCGACAATCCGGCTCTCGTCTCGACGATCTCCCGCCTCGAACCCGACCGACGCCACCGTTGTCTCGTGTTCGTCGACGAAGGTCTGCTGCGGGTTCGACCCGGTCTGTCCGAGGAGATCCGGGCCTATGTCGCCGAACATCGCGATCGTCTGGAGCTCGTGGCGCCGCCCCTGACCGTGCCGGGCGGCGAGAAGATCAAGAACGACCTGTTCCATATCGAGTGGATGATGGGTCTCGTCTTCGACCATCGCCTCGACCGGCATTCCTTCATCGTCGCCGTGGGCGGCGGTGCCGTGCTCGACGCCGTGGGTCTCGTGGCCGCCACGAGCCATCGCGGCATTCGCCTCGTGCGCGTGCCGACGACGGTGCTCGCGCAGAACGATTCCGGGGTGGGCGTGAAGAACGCGGTGAACCTGCGGGGTTCGAAGAACTTCGTCGGGACCTTCGCGCCGCCGTTCGCGGTCCTCAACGACCTCGACTTCGTCGAGCTGCTGCCGCCGCGCGACAAGATCGCCGGCATGGCCGAGGCGGTGAAGGTCGCGCTCATCCGCGACGGCGCCTTCTTCGCCTGGCTCGAACGCAACGCCGAGGCCCTGGCCACCTTCGACCCCGAGGCCATGGCCTACATGATCCGGCGCTGCGCGGAGCTGCACATGCAGCAGATCGCGCGCGGCGGCGACCCCTTCGAGACGGGCTCGGCGCGTCCGCTCGACTTCGGTCACTGGGCCGCCCACAAGCTCGAGAGCCTCACCCGTCACCATCTCCGACACGGGGAAGCGGTGGCGATCGGGATCGCTCTCGATACCCGCTACTCGGTGCTCGCCGGCCTTTTGGCCCCGGGGGCGGACGAGCGGGTGTGCGCGCTGCTCGAGCTCTTGGGTTTCCGGCTCTGGAACCCGGCCCTGCAAGCGCGCTTGCCGGACGGATCGCTCGCCATTCTCCAGGGCCTCGCCGAGTTCCGCGAACATCTGGGCGGAGAGCTCACGATCACGCTTCTGGCCGACCTCGGTCGCGGGGTCGAAGTCCACGCGATGGATACGCGATTGATCGAAGAGGCCGTATCTTGGCTCGCCGAGCGCGAGCGGCCGTGAGCGGCGGCTCGACCGCGGATCCGCTCGGAGCGCGTCTTCCATGAGGCTCGCGACACGCGCCGGCGACGTCCATCTCACCTATTGCACGAACATCCACCGCGGCGAGACGTGGGAGGAGACCTTCGCCGCGCTCGCGCGCAGCCTGCCCGCGATCAAGGCCCGGGCGAGCCCGGACATCGCCACGGGCGTGGGGCTGCGCCTGTCGGCGGCGGCGGCCGAAGGGCTCGCGCGGCCCGGAGAACTCGACCGCTTCCGCGCCTGGCTGCGCGAGCACGACCTCTACGTCTTCACCCTCAACGGCTTTCCTTACGGCGCCTTTCACGGGGTCCGCGTGAAAGAGCGCGTCTACGAGCCGGATTGGCGCAGCGCCGAGCGGCTGCGCTACACCTCGCGGCTCGCCGAGCTCTTGGCGGCGCTGCTTCCCGAAGAACACGGGCTCGAGGGCTCGCTCAGCACCGTCCCTCTGGGCTTCCGCCCTTTGCGCCGCGAGCCCGGGGCGCTCCGCGCGACGGCCGCGAACCTCCTCGAAGCGGTAGCCGGTCTGGTCGAGCTCGAGCGCCGCACCGGCAAGAGGATCGCGCTCGCCCTCGAGCCCGAGCCGATGTGCGCCCTCGAAACCACCGCGGAAGCCGTAGCGTTCTTGGAAGAGTACGTCCTGGCTCGCGAGCCGCTTTCGGAGCTCGCCCGCAAGACCGGGCTCTCCCCGGGCGGGGCCGAGGCGGCGGCGCGCCGACACCTCGGGGTCTGCTTCGACGTCTGCCACGCCGCGGTCGAGTTCGAAGAGCCGGAAGAGAGCGCGGATCTGCTCGCACGCGCCGGGATCGCCGTGCCCAAGATCCAGCTCTCGGCCGCTCTGCGCGTGCCCGCGGTCGCCCCCGAAACGGCTTCCGTCTTGCGTCGCTTCGACGACGGGATCTACCTGCACCAGGTCGTCGAGCGCACCGTCGACGGTCGTCTGCGTCGCTATCTCGACCTGCCCGATGCGCTCGCCGCGATCGGCTCGGCCCTGGGCGCCGAATGGCGCGTCCACTGCCACGTGCCGATCTTCACCACCGATCTCGCCCCGGGCCTCCTCTCGACCCGGCCGTCGCTCGAACGGCTCTTGGCACTGCAGCGCGAGCGACCGCTCGCCCGTCATCTCGAAGTCGAAACCTACACCTTCGAAGCCCTGCCCGAAGAGTTCCGACGAGAAAGCCTCGAAGAGGCGGTCGCGCGCGAACTCGCCTGGGCGCGCGCGCAGCTGCTCTCATGAGCCCTCCCGTGTGGCTTTCGCTCGGGCGCGTTTCGAACCTGCCCACGGTCTGGACGAACGCGCTCGCCGGCACGGCGCTCGCCGGTGCCGATCCCTGGCACCGGGCGACGCTCCTCGTCTGCCTCGCGCTCTCGTCGTTTTACGTGGGCGGTATGTACCTCAACGACGCTTTCGATGCCGCCGTCGATCGGCGCGAACGACCCGAGCGGCCGATCCCTTCCGGACGCGTCGCGGCCGAGACGGTCTTCGCCGCCGGGTTCGGATGGTTGCTCGGCGGTCTTGTGCTCCTCGCGGCCGCCGTCGCCGCCCGCCCGGAAGGTGCGGGTCTCCTCGCGATCGTCGCCGGCATCGGGCTCGCCGCGACGATCGTCTTCTACGACTGGCACCACAAGACGAACCCGCTTTCGCCGCTGGTCATGGGCCTGTGCCGGGTCCTCGCCTATCTCGTCGCGGGGCTCGTCGCGGTCGCGCAGCCCGCCCCCGGGCTGTGGTTTCTCGCCGGTATCGGTCTGTGCTGGCTCGTCGGTCTCACCTATGCCGCCAAGCAAGAGGCCTTCGATCGGATCGAGCGTTTCTGGCCGCTCTCGTTCCTCTTCGCCCCGGTCGCCTGGGGCCTTTTCCGCCTCGATGCGGGCTTCTTCCCCGGGGTCTTGCTCGCCCTGCTCGCTCTCTGGCTCGGCTATGCTCTGTGGCTCCTGTGGCGTCGGGCCAGGGGCGACGTCCCGCGCGCGGTGGCGGCGCTCATCGCCGGGATCGCGCTCGTGGATGCTCTGGTCCTCGCCGCGGCCGGGCATCCGTCGGCAGCGGCGATGGCGGTGGTCTGTTTTGCGCTCACCCTCGCCGGCCAGCGCTGGATCGCTGGCACATGAGGGGATCGCCGTCCTGCACGGATTCGCTCTTCGTCTTCCGTCCTCGTCATGGACAGGGCCTCGCCGCTCGGTTAAGGAGACTTTCGCCTTCGACCGACCGAGGCGCGGCGGGCGGGGCATAAACCTGACAGGGAGGACGTTCACCCGATGCGTGCAACCGCGACGAGCCTCACCATGGCCGCGACCGTGGCCCTCGCCATCGGCGCGGTCGACACCGCGCAGGCCCAGGTCAAGATCCGGCTCGAGCCTTACGTGACCGGTGTCAACGCGCCGCTCGACATGGTCCCCATTCCCGACGGGAGCGGCCGCAAGGCGCTGATCGAGCAGACCGGCAAGGTCCGGATCATCGACGAGCGGGGACGGCTGCGGCCGGAGCCCTTCCTCAATATCGAATCCAAGCTCGTCCATCTCGAACCCTACTTCGACGAGCAGGGTCTTCTCGGCATCGCTTTCCATCCGAATTACAAAGAGAACGGGCGCTTCTACGTCGCCTACAGCGCGCCGCTGCAGTCGGGTGCCCCGCTCGATCGCAAGCTGTGGTGGGCGCACACGAACATCGTCGCCGAATACCGGGTGTCCAAGGACGATCCGAACAAGGCGGACGCCACGACGGAGAAGATCATCTCGGCCATCGATTGGCCGCAGTTCAACCACAACGGCCACTGGATCGCTTTCGGACCCGACGGGAAGCTCTACATCTCCACCGGCGACGGCGGCTACGCCAACGACTGGGGCATCGGCCACAACGTGCTGATCGGCAACGGCCAGGATCTCTCCTCGCCGCTCGGCAAGATCTTGCGGATCGACGTCGATTCCCCGCAGACCAACTACACGCCGCCCGACAATCCCTTCGTGGGCAGGGCGGACGCCCATCCCTGGATCTGGGCGCTGGGCCTGCGCAATCCGTGGCGCTGCTCCTTCGACCGCGGCGGCAACCGCGAGCTCTTCTGCGGTGACGTTCAACAGAACAGCTACGAAGAAGTGAGCATCGTCACCCGCGGTGCGAATCTCGGATGGCGGCGGATGGAAGCCGATCGCTGCTTCGATTTCCTCGCGCCGAACAAGCACCCGGCGGATTGCGACAAGACCGGGCTCACCATGCCCATCCTCGTGTACAACAACTGCACCGCGATCCCGCAGAACTGCATGGGAATCTCGGTGACCGGCGGCTACGTCTATCGCGGCGCGCACAAGCCGTGGGAAGGCAAGTACATTTTCGGTGACTGGTCGAAGAGCTTCGACACCATGGACGGTCAGATCTTCTTCGCGACCAGAGGTGCCGACGGCAAGTGGACGATGGAAAAGGCCACCGTCGTCAACATGGACAAGGTGCCCTACGTGCTCGCCTTCGCGCAGGACGAGCAGGGTGAAGTCTACGTCCTGACCTCGATCACCACCGGTCCGGTCGGCAATCTCGACACCGTTTACAAGATCGTTCCGGCCAACTGAACTGTCGGGAGAGCCGTCGCGGAAGCGGCGCTCCCCTCTTCGCACGGACGGCCGGCCCCGCGGGGCCGGCCGTCTCCTTGTCGGAGACTTTCGGTGCCCCGATCGTTCGTCTCGTGTCTCGGTCTTTTCGTCGGTCTCTTCCTCGGGCTCGCACCGGCGTTCGGCCAACAAGCGGGCCCCGACAAGTTCTTCGACGACCGCCCGCCTCCGCTTCCCAAAGAGGTTCTCTCGGACTCGAAGCTCATCGCGCGCGGAGAGCAAATCTGGAAGGAACAATGTGCGCATTGTCACGGCTCCAAAGCCTATCCGGGTAAGGCCCCCAAGCTCACGCCGCGGCGCTATACGCCCGAGTTCGTTTGGGACCGGGTGAACAACGGCTTCCGGGGCATGCCGGCGTGGAAGGAAGTGTACAGCGCCGAAGAGATCATCGGCGTCGTCGCCTATGTCATGAGCGACGAATTCTGGCCGTGAAGAAAGGCCTCGCGCTCGCCTCCTCGTGAGCTTCGGTCTCCGAGCGAAAGTCGAAGGCGCGCGCCGGGCTGGACGACGGCTCGCGACGGTCGATAATGGCGCAAGGGGAGGAGACGGCGATGGACGACGTCGAGCGGGCTTGTGCCCTCCTGACGCGCTGGGTGATCGAGCGGGTGTCCGTCGAAGCGGCGGCGTGGTTCCGCGAGCAGCTCGCCGCGGTCCGCCGGGCGCGCGAACCCAAGCCGCTTTATCTGGCGCTCGGCTACGTGCCGCGTCGGCTCGGCAAAGCGGATCTCGCTCTTTCCGCGGCCGAACGGGCGGAGGCCGAGGCCCTTCGCCCGGGCTTCGACCCCACGGACTGGAGCGTCGATCAAGCGGCGCGCATCGCGCTTTTGCTCGCGAGCCACGACGGGGACCCGGTGCGCTTCAAGGATCGGCTCGAGACCTTGTTCCGCACCGCCGACATCGGCGAGACGATCGCCTTTTATCGCGGCCTGCCGCTCTACCCGGGCCAGGAGCTCCTCGTGGCGCGCGCCCGCGAAGGGGCGCGTTCGGGCATGCGCCCGGTGTTCGAGGCGGTCGCCCACCGCAACCCCTTCCCCAAGGAGCGCTTCGACGAGAACGCCTGGAACCATCTCGTGTTGAAGGCTCTTTTCGTCGGCACGACGCTCGCTCCGATCCAGGGCCTCGACGAGCGGGCGAATCCGCGCCTGGCGCGGATGCTCTGCGATTACGCGCACGAGCGCTGGGCGGCCGGGCGGCCGGTGAGCCCGGAACTCTGGCGTTGCGTGGGCCCTCATGCCGACGAGGCGGCGGTCGGCGATCTCGCACGGGTCCTCGCGAGCGGCACCGCCGAGGAGCGCCGCGCGGCGGCGCTCGCGCTCTCCGCCTGCCCGCGGCCCGAGGCCGCGGAGCTGCTCGCCGGCGTGCCGGAGCTCGTCGCCGCCATCCGGCGCGGCGAGATCCGCTGGACGGATTTCGCCCGGGGCTGACCGGGGAGGAAAAGGAAACGATGTACCTCGATCCCCACACCCACATGATCTCGCGCACCACCGACGATTACGAGCGCATGGCCGCGGCCGGCATCGTCGCCTGTATCGAGCCCGCCTTCTGGCTCGGCCAGCCGCGCACGCACGTGGCCACCTACATCGACTATCTGTCGATGATCGTCGGCTTCGAGCGCTTCCGAGCCGGCCAATTCGGCATCCGCCATTACTGTGCGATCGGTCTCAATTCCAAAGAAGCCAACAACGAGGAGCTGGCCGAGGCGGTGATGGAGATCCTGCCCCGCTTCGCCCTCAAGGAAGGGGTGGTGGCGATCGGCGAGATCGGCTACGACGAGCAGACGGAACTCGAGGATCGCTATTTCCGCCGCCAACTCGAACTCGCCAAAGAGCTGCAGCTGCCGGTGATGATCCACACCCCGCACCGGGACAAGAAACGCGGAACACTGCGCTCGATGGCCGTGATCCTCGAGCACGGTCTCGATCCTTCTTGGGTGGTGATCGACCACAACAACGAAGAGACGGTGCGCGACGTCCTCGATCGCGGCTTCTGGGCAGCGTTTTCGATCTATCCGTTCACCAAGATGGGCAACGAGCGGATGGTCGAGATCGTCAAGCGTTGGGGATCCGAGCGGATCATCGTCGATTCCGCTTGCGATTGGGGCATCTCCGATCCGCTCGCCGTGCCCAAGACGGCCGAACTCATGCGCCGCGCGGGCATCCCCGAAGCCGACATCCGCAAGGTCACCTACGCGAACGCCCTCGCGGCCTACGGCAAGTCGGGCCAGATCAAGGAGGAGGACTGGCTCGACCCGCCACCCGTCGACCAGCGCCTGCTCTACATGGGCAATTCGGTCCTCCGCGGCGGGCAGGAGCCGCGGATCGAGGTGCGCAAGCCCGGGCTCGGCGAGGATCTGAGGATCGTCTGAGCGGCCGGCTGGTCGCGCGCGCCTCCGGCGCCGCACGCGGCGCGCGCCCGTCAACCCGCGGGCGGGAGCTCGAGGCGCGGGCGGTGCTCGCAGAAGTAGAGGCGGAACCAGAAGCTGTAGCGCTCGGGCCGGGCGCGAACGTCGGCTTCGAGCTCTTCCGGGCTCACCCAAGCGAAGCCCTCGGCCTCTTCGGGATCGGGCCGCACCGGACCGTCGTAGACGGCACCGAAGACATGGACGAGCTCGTGCTCGATCATCCCGTTGCCGACCTCGGCGCGGTAGATCGTGGTCAGAAGATGCGCGAGCTCGACTTCGATGCCCATCTCCTCGGCGAGACGACGACGCGCCGCGGCGAGCGGCTCCTCGCCCGGCCGCGGATGGCTGCAACAGGTATTCGTCCACAACCCGCCCGAGTGGTACTTGGCCCGGTGACGCTTCTGGAGGAGGAAGCGACCCGCCGAGTCGCGCAACACGACCGAGATCGCACGGTGCAAACGCCCCTGCCGATGGACCTCGAGTTTGGGCGCGGTACCGATCGCCCGATCCTCGACGTCCACGAGTACCACCTGTTCTTCCGACCCGTCCTCCGGCATGGGCTCCGCCTCCCCTCCCCGAGATCGCACCGACCGCGCCGTCCGGCAAGGCGTTTTTCCGCGATCGCCTAAGGCGCGAAGACGTGGGCGAGGACGAGGTCCTTGAACGCCGTGGCCGGAATCGGCCCTTCGGGCAACAGCCGCGGTTCGGAGCTCGCCACGATCGGCCCTTCCTTCTCGTCTTCGATCAGAAGCCCGTGCGAGCCCTTGACGAGCTCGGGACCGCGGATCGGGACGACGTCGAGGAGCGTGCGGAACCCCAAGCGACGCAAGAGGAGCTTCCATGCGATCTTCACGCGCAAGAACGGCTGCTCGGGGTCCAAGAAGAGCTCGAGCGGGTCGTATCCGGGCTTGCGGTGGATGTCGACGGTCGGCGCGAAATCCGGCGCCTTGGCGTCATCGAGCCACCAATAATAGGTGAACCAACGGTCGGGCTCGGAAAGGGCGACGAGCTCGCCCGAGCGTGGATGATCGAGGCCGAAAGCGCGCTTGCCCTCCTCGTCGAGCACCCGCGCGATGCCGGGGGTGCGCTCGAGCAGCGCCTTGACCGACAGCGGATCGGTGCCGTGCTGGAGGTAGACGTGTGCCACCTGATGGTCAGCCAGAGCGAAGGCCTTGGAGGCCCCGGCATCGAGCAGCTCGCGGCCGAGCTCGCGACGCACGCGGATCAGGCCCGCCTCGCGCAGCACGCGGTTGATGTGCACCGCCCCGGAGACCGGGACGATGCCGTATTCGGAGACCAGGATCACGCGCAGGCCGCGGGCGAGCGCGAAGTCGACGAGCCCCCCCGCGACCTCGTCGATCCGACGCAGCTCGGCCGCCACGCGCGGGTCCTCGGGATGCGGCCCCCATTTCTGCAGCGCGTAGTCGAGGTGGGGGAGGTAACACAACGTGAGGGTCGGACGCCGCGTCTCGAGCACGTACCGCGTCGCTTCGGCGATCCAACGCGAGGAGGCGATGTCGGCGCCCGGTCCCCAGAACCGGAACAGAGGAAAAGTGCCGAGCAGGCGATCGAGCTCGTCGTGCAGCTCGGGCGGCTCCGTATAGTGATCGGGAATCTTGCGTCCGTCGGCCGGGTAGAGAGGTCGCGGTGTCGCGGAGACGTCGACAGTCGAATACATGTTGTACCACCAGAACATGTTGGCGGCCGTGAAGCGCGGATCGCGCTTCTTGCCCGCTTCCCACACTTTCTCACCGGCGACCAGGCGATTGGATTGTCGCCAGAGCCACACTTCCGCGAGGTCCCGAAAATACCAGCCATTGGCCACCGCGCCGTGATCGCGCGGCAGGAGCCCGGTGAGGAGGGTCGACTGCACGGTGCAGGTCACCGCCGGGAGGACCGTGCGCAGCGGGCGCAGGCCGCCTCGGCGGACGAAGGCGGCGAGCTTCGGCGTATCGGCACCGAGAAGACGCGGGGTGAGCGCTACCACGAGGACGACGAGCGTCGGTCGCACGCCCTCACCTCCCGCGATGCGGACCGCACGGGCATACCGCCCGATGCGGGTCGCTCCCGACGGCGAACCGGCTCCGAGAATCGACGGAGCGGCGGCCCCCCGCGCCGGCCCAGGCCCGCGGCACGCGCGTCGCGGCGCGAGCGGGCAGGGCACGCTCCGGCGCGCCGGCGGTGCCGCGGGCGGAGCGGAGCCAGGCGGCCCGCGGGCTCCGGGCCTCGCGCGCGCCCCGAGCCGTCGCATAGGAGCCCGCGACCCGAGCAGGCGCGCTCGGCCCCGAGCGATCGCCTCGACGGCTCGGGAAAGCCGGTGCGCACCGGGATCCCGAAGCTCCCGCGATCACGGCGCGCGCGGGCGCCCCGACACCTCTCGGCGGCCGCTTCGGGCGAAGACGAGAAGCCGCGCGCGCCCGTCGAATGCCCACGAAGCCCGGCGAGCGCGCGCGGTCGCGAGCAGTGACGCGTCGGCCGCTCTCGGGACGACCGGCAGCGGCGGCGGAGAAAAACGAAGCGGAAGACGGCACGGTACGAACGGCTCTCGGGCCCCGGGCCGAGGACGCGCCCCCGAATGCTCCGGTTCCCGAAAAGCCGGGGGCCGGCGAGCGGCTCGGCGCCGCCGCCGGCCCTAGGCGAGCGCGAGGCTCGTGTCCAGCCCGGTGCGCGGGACCCCGGGTCGCTTCCGTTCGCGACGCGCGTCAGTTGAGCGGACGGACGAGCGCGGGCGGAGCGACCGGCTGGGCGGTCGGGACGGCGAGCGAGGGGCTCACCGTCGGGGCCTCCTCGACCTGAGGTTTCGGTAGCGGCTCCGGCATCCGCTGGAGCGCGATGCGGAGGACCTCGTCGATCGTCGCGACCGGCACGATCTCGAGCTTCTTCTTCGCGTTCTCCGGGATCTCGGCGAGGTCCTTCTCGTTCTCCTTGGGGATGATCACCGTCTTGAGACCGCCGCGGAGCGCCGCCAACAGCTTCTCCTTGAGCCCGCCGATCGGCAGCACGCGACCCCGCAGGGTGATCTCGCCGGTCATCGCCACCGAGGCCTTGACCGGGATCCGGGTCAGCACCGAGACGATCGAGGTGACCATGGCCACGCCGGCCGAGGGACCGTCCTTGGGCGTCGCGCCCTCGGGCACGTGGATGTGGATGTCGGTCTTCTCGAAGGTCTCGTAGGGGATGCCGAGCTCGTTGGCGCGCGAACGCACCCACGAGCGCGCCGCCTGCACCGACTCCTGCATGACCTCTCCGAGCTTGCCGGTCACCGTCATCTTGCCCTTGCCGGGGACGGTCACCGCCTCGACCTGGAGGAGCTCGCCGCCGACCTCGGTCCAGGCCAGACCGGTGGTCACGCCGATCTGGTCCTCGAGCTCGGCCTCGCCGAACCGGTAGCGCCGAACGCCGGCGTACTTCTCGAGGTTCTTACGGGTGATCTTGACGCTCTTCTTGCCCTCTACGAGGATCTCCCGCAAGGACTTGCGAGCGAGATTGGCGATCTCCCGCTCGAGATTGCGCACACCGGCCTCGCGCGTGTAGTACCGGATGAGGTCGACGAGGGCCTCGTCGCTGATCGACCACTCTTCCTCCTTGAGCCCGTGCTGCTTGCGCTGCTTGGGGATCAAGTGGCGCTTGGCGATCTCGACCTTCTCCTCCTCCGTGTAGCCCGGGATGCGGATCACCTCAAGCCGGTCGAGGAGCGGCTGCGGCATCCGCAGCGTGTTCGCGGTGCACACGAACATCACGTCCGAGAGGTCGTAGTCGACCTCCAGGTAATGATCGTTGAAGTTCGCGTTCTGCTCCGGATCCAGCACCTCGAGCAGCGCCGAGGACGGATCGCCGCGGAAGTCGGCGCCGAGCTTGTCGATCTCGTCGAGCATGAAGAGGGGATTCGAGCTCTTCGCCTTCTTCATGCACTGGATGATCTTGCCCGGCATCGCCCCGATGTAGGTCCGCCGGTGACCGCGGATCTCGGCTTCGTCCCGCACGCCGCCCAGGCTCACCCGTACGAAGTTCCGACCCGTGGCCTTGGCCAGGGACTTGCCGAGCGAGGTTTTGCCCACGCCCGGGGGCCCCACCAGGCACAGGATCGGACCCTTGATCTTCTCGACGCGCTGTTGCACGGCGAGATACTCGATGATCCGCTCCTTGACCTTCTCGAGCCCGTAGTGATCCGCGTCCAAGATCTCCTGCGCTTTCTTGAGATCGGTGGAGATCTTGGTGCGCTTGTTCCACGGGATCGACAGCAGCCAATCCAGATAGTTGCGCACGACCGTGGCCTCGGCCGACATCGGGCTCATGGTCCGCAGCTTCTTGAGCTCGGCCTGGGCCTTTTCGCGCGCTTCCTTGGAGAGCTTGGTGCGCTTGATGCGCCGCTCGAGCTCGCTGATCTCGTCCTTGCCGTCCTCGAGCTCGCCGAGCTCCTTCTGGATGGCCTTCATTTGCTCGTTGAGGTAGTACTCGCGCTGCGTCTTCTCCATCTGACGCTTGACGCGCGAGCGGATCCTCCTCTCGACCTGGAGGACGGAGATCTCGCCCTCCAAGAAGCCGTAGAGCTTCTCGAGCCGATCGGTGAGCGAGGTCGTCTCCAGGAGCTGCTGCTTGTCGGCGATCTTGAGGGTCAGATGCGCGGCGATCGAATCCGCGAGCTTGGCCGGATCCTCGATCTGCTGCAGGCTCAAGAGGACCTCGGGCGGCACCTTCTTGCCGAGCTTGATGTACTGCTCGAACTGGTTGATGACCGCGCGCGCGAGCGCCTCCGCCTCGCGCGGATCGCTCGGCCGATCGGTCAGGATTTCGGCGCGCACCTGGAAGAAGCGCGGATTGTCGATGAAGCTCGTGATCCGCGCACGCGTCTGGCCCTCGACCAGAACCTTGACGGTCCCGTCCGGCAACTTCAACAGCTGCAGAATGGCCGAAATCGTGCCGACGCGATAGAGATCGTCGCGGCCGGGGTCGTCTTGGGCCGCGTTCTTCTGCGCCACCAAGAGGATCTGCTTGTCGTCCTTCATCACCTCTTCGAGAGCCGCGATCGACTTCTCGCGCCCGACGAAGAGGGGCACGATCATGTGCGGAAAGACGACGATGTCCCTGAGCGGCAAGACAGGGAAGATGGCGCTCGTGGGCGTTTCGTTCATGATACCTCGCTGGTGCCGGGGTCACCGGACCTCCGGCCCGGTTCTCCTCGCCGCACAAGGTGGCGCTCGCCGCCCTCGCTTTCAAGGAAGAGCGGGCTTCTACCCGAAGGTTATGCGCCGCGGCCGAACAAGGCCCAGAGGTAGAGCACGTAGCCCGCGAGCAGCGCCAACCCCTCCCGCCGCCCGATCCGATAGCCGGTGAGCGCGAAGAGGATGAGTGCGGCGGTGACCAGGAGCATGACCGGGAGATCGAAGCGGGAGAGCTCCGGCGGCACCGGCAGAGGGCTCACGAGCGCGGTCGTGCCCAGGATGCCCGAGAGATTGTAGACGTTGGAGCCGACCACGTTGCCGTAGGCGAGTTCGGATTGCCGGCGGAGCGCGGCGACCAGGCTCGTGGCGAGCTCGGGCAGCGAGGTGCCCACCGCCACGAGCGTGAGCCCGATGACGAGTTCGCCGACGCCGAGCGCGCGCGCCACAACGACCGCCCCGTCGATCAACAGCGCCGCGCCCACGATCGTCCCCGCCATGCCGGCGAGGACGAAGAGCACCGCGGTGGGCCAGGGCAGCGGCCGCGTTCCGTCCTTGAGATCGCCCTCCGCGACGAGGATCGCCCCCCACTCGTCGGGCTTCGCGGTTTCCGCGCGATAGGTCTGCACCGTGTAGAGGACGATCAGGCCCAAGAGCGCGATGCCGGCGATCCGTCCGATCTCGCCCGTCGCCGCGAGGGCGAAAGCGGAAAGCGCGGTCACCGAGAGCGCCACCGCATCGCGCCGGAACGCCTTGGGCTCGATGCGCACGGGAGCGATCAACACCGCGAGGGCGAGGATCAAGAGGACGTTGGCGATGTTGGAGCCGACGACGTTGCCGAGGGCGATCTGCGGCACGCCGGAAAGCGCCGCTTCCACGCTCGCGACGAGCTCCGGCGTCGAGGTGCCGTAGCCCACCAGGGTGAGGCCGATGATCAGAGGCGAGACGCCCAGCCGCCGGGCGATCGCGACGGCCCCGCGCACGAGCGCTTCGCCGCCGCCCAACAGCAGCACCATGCCGGCGACGATCTCGACGATCGCCAACAAGGGCGGCTCGCGCGCGCGCCGCGGAGCGCGCGGGGATCAGGAGGCCGAGGACACGCCCGCCTTCTGCTCGGCATAGATGAGCAGCGGCTTGGCGCGCCCTTCGGCGACCTCGCGGTTGACCACCACCTCGCTCACCCCGACGAGCGAGGGCAGCTCGAACATGGTATCCAACAGGATCCCTTCCATGATCGAGCGCAGGCCCCGCGCCCCGGTCTTGCGCTGCACCGCCCGCTCGGCGATGGCGCGCAGGGCGTCTTCGGTGAAGGTGAGCTTGACGCCCTCCATCTCGAACAGACGCTGGTACTGTTTGACGAGAGCGTTCTTGGGCTCCTTGAGGATCTTGACGAGCGCCGGGATGTCGAGGTCGTGGAGGACGGCGATCACCGGCAAGCGCCCGATGAACTCCGGGATCAAGCCGAACTTCAGGAGATCGTCGGGCTCGACCTCCTTGAGGATCTCGCCCGGCCGGCGATCGTCGGGGCCGCTCACCTCGGCCCCGAAGCCCATGGAGCGCTGCCGAGTGCGCGCGGCGATGATCTTCTCCAAACCGGCGAAGGCGCCCCCGCAGATGAACAGGATGTTGGTCGTGTCGACCTGCAGGAACTCCTGCTGCGGGTGCTTGCGCCCGCCCTGAGGGGGCACGCTGGCGATCGTGCCCTCGATGATCTTCAACAGCGCCTGCTGCACACCTTCGCCCGAGACGTCGCGGGTGATCGAGGGGTTCTCGGACTTGCGGCTGATCTTGTCGACCTCGTCGATGTAGACGATGCCGCGCTGCGCTCGCTCGACGTTATAATCGGCGTTTTGCAAGAGCTTCAAGATGATGTTCTCGACGTCCTCGCCCACGTAGCCGGCCTCGGTCAGGGTCGTGGCATCGGCCATGGTGAAGGGCACGTCGAGGATCCGGGCGAGCGTCTGCGCCAGGAGCGTCTTGCCGCAGCCGGTGGGCCCGATGAGCAGGATGTTCGATTTGGCGAGCTCGACGTCGCCGCCCTTGGTGCCGTGGGCCAACCGCTTGTAGTGATTGTGGACGGCCACCGCCAGCACGCGCTTGGCGTGCTCCTGACCGATCACGTAATCGTCGAGAACCGCCTTGATCTCGGCCGGAGTCGGAACCCCGGCGCGGCTCTTCGCCACCGCGCTCTTGTTTTCCTCGCGGATGATGTCCATGCACAGCTCGACGCATTCGTCGCAAATGAACACCGTCGGGCCGGCGATGAGCTTGCGGACCTCGTGCTGGCTCTTGCCGCAGAAGGAACAATACAGGGTGTTCTTCGAATCTCCGCTGCCCTTGGACATCATGCCTTCGTCCCACGCGGTCCCGAAAGGATGGTAGCGGCGCCGAGGAGCGGACTCAACCCGTGACCGCTCGCACACGCTGCGGTGACCGTTCCGTGGCAGCCACGGTGCAGTCCCGCTGCTCCGCGCCTCGACCGCCGCCGGCACGCCCGCCGGTCGTCGCTCGCGATCCGGCGGACCCGCACCCCGTCACTCCCTCGCCGGCTTGGGCGGGCGCTTGTCGATGACCGCGTCGACGATGCCGAACTCCTTGGCCTGTTCGGCGCTCATGAAGGTGTCGCGCTCCATCCGCGCCTCGACCTCCGGCAAGGTCCTGCCGGTGTGCTTCACATAGATCTCGTTGAGGCGCTGCTTCATCAAGAGAATCTCGCGCGCGTGGATCTCGATGTCGGTGGCCTGGCCCTGGAACCCGCCGGAGGGCTGGTGCGTCATGATCCGGGCGTGCGGCAAAGCGAAGCGTTTGCCCTTCGTCCCCGCGGCGAGCAGGAGCGAGGCCATCGAAGCCGCCTGGCCGATGCAGATCGTCGCCACGTCCGGGCGGATGTATTGCATCGTGTCGTAGATCGCGAGGCCCGCGGTTACGAGGCCGCCCGGGCTGTTGATGTAAAGGCTGATGTCCTTGTCGGGATTTTCGGCCTCGAGGAACAACAGCTGGGCGGTGACCAGGCTCGCCACGTGATCGTCGATGGGCCCGTAGAGGAAGATGATGCGCTCCTTGAGCATCCGGGAGTAGATGTCGTAGGCGCGCTCTCCCCGTGGCGTCTGCTCCACCACGATCGGCACGAGCTGCGAATAGATCCTCATCTCCGCGTTCCCGCTGGACCGCTTCCGCACCAAGCCCTCATCCGCCGGCCGCGCTCGCCGCTTCCGCCGGAGCCTGCTCCTCCTCGTCCTCGCGCGCGAGTTCCTCGGGGGTCACGACCACGTCCGTGACCCGCGCGAGCTGGAGGATGAAATCCACGACCTTGTCCTCGAACAGAGGCGCCCGCAAGGCGTCGAGGGCCGCGGCGTTGGACCGGTAATACTCGACGACCTCGCGCTCGCGTCCCGGAAACCGTTGGGCGTGCGCCAGAAGTGCTTGTTGCAATTCGTGGCTTTCGACCTTGATCCCGTGCTTGGTGCCGATGTCGGAAAGCAGAAGACCCAAGCGGACGCGGCGCTCGGCAATCGCCCGATACTCGGCCTTGGCCTCCTCCTCGCTCTTGCCCTCGGATTCGAAGGAGAGCCCGTGCTCTTTCATCTCGCGCGTGACCTGCTCCCAGATGGCCTCGAACTCGAGGTCGACCATCCCTTTCGGCACCGGAAAGACGTAGTCGCGGGCGAGACGATCGAGCAGCCGCCGTTTGGCCTTCAGCCGCGAAGCCGCCTTGAGGTCGGCCTCGATCCGCTCGCGCAGCTTCTTGCGCAAATCCGAGAGATCCTCCGCGCCCATCTCCCGGGCGAAAGCGTCGTCGACGACGATCGGCTGCGGCTCTTCGACCGCTTTGACCTCGACCGCGAAGGTCGCGCTCTTGCCGCGCAGGGCCGGATCGCGCCAGTCCTCCGGGAAGGTCACGGCGATGGTGCGCTTCTCGCCGGCGCGAACACCGACGAGCTGCTCCGCGAAGCCCGGGACGATCCCGCCGGCTCCGAGCACGAGGGCGAGATCCTTGCCCGAGCCGCCCTCGAACGGCCGCCCCTCGATCCGTCCCTCGAAGTCGATCGTGACCCGATCGCCTTCCTGCGCCGGACGCGGCTCGCTCGGCGCTCGGAACTTCTGATGCGCGCGCGCCAGCCGCTCGAGGGCTTCTTCGACCATGCGGTCGTCCGCGCGCGCCACCGGTCGGGTGATCTCGATCGCCTTGAGGTCGACGGCGGGCACCTCGGGCAGGACCTCGATCTGGAGCGCGAATTCGAGGTCCTTCCCCTCGTCGAAGGAGGTGATCTCGACCTTGGGCCTAAGAGCCGGTTTGAGTTCGTGCTCGCCGATCGCCTTGCGCGTGCCCTCGTCGACCGCCTGCTCCAGGATCTCGCCCAGAATGCCGCGGCCGTACTGCACGCGCAGAAGCTTGAGCGGCACCTTGCCCGGCCGGAAGCCGGGCACGCGCACCCGCGCTCGGAGCTCCTCGAGCCGGCTCGTGAGCCGATCCTCGATCTCCGCCGCCGGCACGACGACTCGGAACTGCCGAAGGAGCCCCTCGGCCGCGACCTGCTCCACCTGCATCGAACGGGTCTCTTCTCGCTGGCTCTCGGAAGTCGGTACTGCTCCGTTCCGCCCTGGTGCGGGCGGCGAGACTCGAACTCGCACGGCTCGCGCCACGGGAACCTAAATCCCGCGTGTCTACCGGTTCCACCACGCCCGCCACGCGACCGGGCGCGGCTCCCGCGCGGCCGGCCCGATCCGCATATAGCACGCGGAGGACCGCTGCCAACTGGCCGGGTCCCGAGGCGGTGGAGAACGCCTCGAGGGCGTGCTATCGTGGGTACGATTTCCGGCGGGCCGGACGCGGGGCCGGCCGGCGACACGCAGGGAGGGCGGGAATGACGACCGTCAAACAGCTGCTCGCCGAAAAAGGCCACACCGTATGGACAATCGACCCGGACAAGACGGTACTCGACGCGATCCGCCTTCTGGCCGAAAAGGACGTGGGCGCTCTCGTCGTGGTCGACGGCGATCGACCGATCGGCATGTTCAGCGAACGCGATTACGTGCGCAAAGTCTACCTCAAGGGCAAGACATCTCCCACCACTCTCGTACGCGAAGTGATGTCGACGCCTTTGGTTTCGGTGGGCTACGATCACACCACCGAGCAGTGCATGGCGATCATGACCAATCGCCGCATTCGCCACTTGCCGGTGATCGAAGACGGTCGGCTCGTCGGGATCGTGTCGATCGGCGACCTCGTCAACAGCATCATCCGCGAACAGCACCAGATCATCGAACAGCTCGAGAACTACATCCACAGCTGAGCCGCCGAGCCGGTCACCGCGCCGCCGTGCGGATCGCCGCCGCGCCGGCGGCGGGCCGCGGCGGCGGAGGCGACGGTGCGTCCGAGGCGATCGGCCGCGGCCGCGGCAGCGGGACGGGTTCGCCCGCCGCGACGCCGGCCGGAGGACGCGGTACCAGGGGCTCGAATGCGGACCCGCGTGTCGGAGACGGTGTCGGCACCGCGCCGGCCTCCTCGCCCGCGATCCGGTGCGATGGCGCGCTCGGCGATCCCGATCCGCCGGACGGCGCGGAAGGAAGCGCCGGTGGCCGCGGGGGCTCGGTCGGGGGAAGGCCGCCGAGCGTGCGCGCGCGCAGCGCCCGCATCCGCGCCCTGAGCTCCTCGCTGATGTCGCGCGCCTGTTCGGCGTTGCGCATCACCCGCGGGGTGATGAAGACGATGAGCTCGGTGCGCTGGTTCGATGCCCGGGTCGAGCCGAACAAGGCCCCGAGGACGGGGATGTCGCCGAGGATCGGGACCCGGTCGCGGCCTTTTTCCTCGCCCTCCTGGATGAGGCCGCCCAAGACCACGGTCTGGCCGTCGAGCAGCTCGACCCGGCTCTTGATCTTGCGTTGCTGGATCGTCGGCGTCGGCACGCCCGTCTCGCCCCGACCCGCGTCCACCACCCGGCTCACTTCCTGCGTGATCTCGAGTGCCACCGTTCCGGTTTCGCTGATGCGCGGCTTGACTTGGAGGATCACGCCGGTGTCGCGATATTCGATGCTGCTCACCGCCGGGGCCAGCGGGTTCTCCACGCTCACCGCCGTGCGCGTGGTCACGGGGACCTGGTCGCCGACCGTGAGCACGGCCTCGGCGTTGTCCCGGACGACCACCGAGGGAGCGGACAGCACCCGCACCTCGGTGACTTGCGACAGCGCATCGATCGTGACGTTCGCATCGCCGCCCGTGAAGATGAAGTTGAAGCCGGGCACGCGCGCCAGGGGCTCGAGGTTGCGGAAATTCGTCGTTCCGGTCGGCGTCGACACCGTCGAATTGTAGCCGAAGCGCCACGCGCCCGCCTCGATGAAGTACTGCACGCCGTAACGCAGCGCATCGTTGAGCAAGACCTCGGCGATCGTCGCTTCGATGAGCACCTGGGGCGGCGCCACGTCCAACCGGCGCAAGGTGGCCTCGACGAGCTCCCACATCACGGGCGTGGCGCGCACGACCACGGCGTTGGTCGCCTTGTTCGCCACCGCTTTGACGGGCGTGGCTGCAGCGGTCGCCCCCGGGGCGGCCGCCTGCGCCGCGAGCACGACGGGTCCGGTGGGAGGCGGCCCGCCCTCGGTCTGAGCGACCTCCGACGGTGGCGCGCCCAAGCGTTGCAGAGAGGGCGGCACCGCGGTCGGTGCCGGGGCCTGCGGACCCGCCTCGCCGAACAGCTCGTTGACGAGCTTGGCCGCCTCCTCGGCGGAGGCGTGGGCGAGCTCGTAGACGAAGAACTGAGCGCTCACCGTGCGGCCGCGGTCGAGCCGCGCCACCCAGCGCTCGATCTCCGCTATCTGCTCGGAGGTCGCGGCCACGGCGAGCACCGCGTTCAGGCGCGCGACGGGCAGAAACTGAACCGACGGACGCAGTCCGCTGCCGGGCTGCTGCGGCTCGGCGAAAAGCGCCTCGAGTTCGGGGATCAGCGCCTCGGGGGTGGCGTACTGCAGGGGGAAGATGCCCACGGCGCGGTTCGCGAGCCAATCGACGTCGAGGATCGCCAGCGTGTCGAGCACGGCCTGGCGCTCGGCCGCCGTCCCGGTGAACAGGATCAGGTTCGAGGCGGCATCGACGCGCACGTCTTCCGGCCGCTTGAGGAGCGGCTGGACGAACTGCGCGGCGGTATTGGCGGGCACGTGGCGCAGCGCCACCACCGTCGCACCGGTCCCGGGAGCGACGATCGGAGGCTCGCGTCCCCCGAGCGGTCGGAACTCGCTGCGGCCCACGAGCTCCCCGAGCGGGGCCACGAGATAACCTCCGTCGGTCTCGGCGAGGCCGGCCCCGATCATCCTGAGCGCCGTCTCGAGCACGCGCAGAAGATCGCGCTCGGCCACCGGACCCGCGGTCGAGAGCGTGACCGTGCCCGACACGCGCGGGTCGATGGCGAAAGGTTTCTTGAGGATCTCGCCCACGACGACGCGAACGACCTCTTTGACGTCGGCCTCGTCGAAGGCGACTTCGACCCCTTCGGAGCTGCGCTGCGCCGACACGCCGCCGCTCGGGAGCCCGCGGCCTCCGCGCGCGAAGTAGACCTCGGGCCGCCGAACCGGCGGAGCCCCCACGGCGCCGGCACCGGGCGCGGTGGCGGCCGGCCGAGCGGTGCGGGCGGGAGGAGGCGCGAAGGAGAGATTGTCGATCGTCTCGGCGATCTCGGAACGCAGCTGAGGCGTAGCGCAGCCCGCGCACAACAGAAGGCCGAGGAGGGCCGCCGTCCGGCCCCCGCGGCTCGGGCACGATCGAGCGAAACCTGCCATCTCGGCGGTCTTCTCCCGGCTCTTTTCGGCTCGCCCGCGAGCCGCTTTTGCGACCCGCTCGCGAAGAAAGCGTCGCGCCCCGCCCCTCGCGGCTCCCACGTAGGCCCGCGCGGGGCCAGGACGCGCGCCGTCTCGGTCGAGACGTCAAAGCCCGGTCCGATATTCCGGATCGGAGAGCGCCAAGCGCTCGCTCACCCGCGGCCTCAGCACATAGGCCGCCAAGCGCGATCCGGCCGCATCCATGCGGCCCGCGCGGATATCCGCGACGAGCCGACGGCGCAGCGTTTCGACCGGTGCGTCCGCGGCCTCGGGATAGAGGCGGCGCAAACCTTCCGTTTCCGCCGCACCGGGGACTCTTCCCGCCGCCGCGCGCGCCACGATCGCCATGGCGTTGGCGATCATCGCCGCCTCGAAGCGCAACTCGGCGGGAACCGCCGGCTGCAGGCGGGCCCGGAAGAGCTCGCGCGCAGTCTCCAAAAGATCGACGAGGTCCGCGGGCAAGCTCACGGTTCGGCCTCTTCGAGCAGAGCGACATAGTCGAGGACATCGGCCTCGAGCCGGGGGACGATGTGCGCGGTGAGGGCGAGCTCGAGCGAGCGTTCGCGACCGCTCGCGTGGCGATCCGCCTGCATCAACGCGACCACCGCCCAGCGCAAGGTGGCGACGAGCTCCCAGAACCGGACCGCGCGCCGGTCGACGACCCGCCCGGACGCCTCCTCGTAGGACCGCAAGAACGCCTCGCGCGAGCCGAGCCCGCCGCATTCGCGTTCAATCGCCCCGAAGCGCCAGCATTTGGCGAGCATCCAGCCCAGATCCTCGAGCGGATCCGAGAAGCCGGCGAACTCCCAATCCAACACCGCCACGAGCCGACCGTCGCGGACCACGAGGTTGCCGGTGCGGAAATCTCCGTGGACCAGGGCGATCTCGCGGCTCTCGGGAGCCCGGCGTTCGACGAAGCGCAACCCCCACTCGAGCACGGGCTCGGCGGCATCGAGCGCATCGAGGTGAGCGCGCAGCTCGGCGATGCGCACGCGCACCGGATCGCCTTCGGGGGGGCGCAGGAACGGCAGATCGGGCAGTGGCGGTCGGAGGGCGTGGATCGTGGCGAGCTCGCGGCCGAGCCGGGCGACGAGCTCTTCGCCGCGAGCGCGCACGAGCGGATCTTTGACCAAGCGCGCCCCGCGCGCCTCGCCCTCGACGCGCGCGACGAGATAAAACGGCTTGCCGAGCACCTCGGGGTCGGCGCAGGCGAGGAAGGGCGCCGGCACGGTCGCCCCGGCCCGGTAGACCCGCTCGAGGATCGCGTATTCCTCGAGCCTTGGTCGGCTCACGGCCACGGTCGAAGGAGAATCGCGGCGCAGGACGAGCGCGTGCGCACCGGCCTTCGGCCCGCCTTCGACGGCGAGATCCAACGCGATGTTCTCCTGGATCGCGCCGCCTCCGAGACGGCGCGCATTCGCCACCGTCACTCGCTCCGCCGCGAGTTCGCGCGCGAGCCAGGCGGACAGGCGCTGGAGTTCGGTCTCGCTCAGGGCCACCGGAAGAACCCGCGCGGATCGGCCATGAGGGCCTGCGCGACGACCATGCGGTGGACCTCCGAGGCCCCGTCCACGAGCCGCGCCTGTCGCGCGTAGCGGTACATCCACTCGAGCGGGGTGTCCTTGGAATAGCCCTTGGCGCCCATGAGCTGGATCGCGGTATCGACGGCCCGATGCAAAGCGTCCGCGACCTGGATCTTGGCCATGGACACTTCGGCGCGCGCGCGCTCGCCGCGGGAGATAAGAAAGGCGGCGCGCATGACGAGGAGACGGCCGATGGCGATCTGCATCGCCGCCTCGCCGAGAAGACCCTGAACGCTCTCGCGCTCGGCCAAAATCTGGCCGAAGGCGCGCCGCTCGCGGATGTAAGGATCGCAGATCTCGAGCGCGCGCCGGGCCATGCCGAGCCAGCGCATGCAATGGGTGAGCCGGGCCATGGAAAGACGGATCTGGGCCACGCGCATGCCCAGACCCTCCCCCAAGAGCACGTTCTCGATCGGGACCTCGAGCCCGTCGAGCTCGAGCTCGCAATGGCCTCCGTGCTCTTCCGGCCCCATGATCGGGATGCGGCGGACGATCCGCCAGCCCGGCTGGTCGCCGTGGAAGAGCATGGCGGTGAGGCCGCGGCGCGGATCGTCGGAGGTGCGCGCGAGCAGAATGAAGTGCTTGGCCCCTTCCGCCCCGGTGATGAACCACTTGCGTCCGCGCACGAGGTAGCGGTCGCCGCGCCGCTCGGCCCGGGTGAGCATCATGCCCGCGGGATCGGAGCCCGCTCCGGGGTGGGGCTCGGTCATGACGATGGCCGAGCGCACCTCGCCGCGGACGATCGGGTCGAGCCAGCGGGCCTTTTGCTCGGGAGTGGCGACTTGTTCCAGCACCCACATGTTGCCGTCGTCGGGTGCCGCGCAGTTGAAGCACACCGGGCCGAACCGGCAGCGCCCCATCTCCTCGTAGAGCACGGCCATGCCCACCGGCCCCACCCCGAGTCCGCCGCGCTCTACGGGCATCTGCGGGCACCACAGACCCCGCTCTTTCACTTCCGCGCGCAGCTCGGCCAAGAGATCCTCGCGGATCTGCTCGCCTTCGCCCCAGGTCTCGGGCCGTTCTTCGAGCGGCAAGAGCCGCTCGTCGACGAAGCGCGCGACCCGCGTGCGCAGCTCCTCGAGCTCGGGCGGAAGGGTCAGATCCACGGCCCGTCCTTCACCGCTTGGGCTGGAAGAAGGGGGCGGGGGTCAGGATCTTGTTGACCATGTGCTGGATCAGAGGCGTGGCCGCGGCGAGATACTCCCCCCACGCCGGATCGGCCTGCAACGCGGCGCGCCGACGGGCGCGATCGGCGAGATCTTCGTAAGCCCACATGTGCACGACCTGGTTGAGCTCGCCGATGTCCATGGAGACGAACCATCCCCAGGGCTCGCCCAGATATTTGACCTGAATCGGATAGCCCTTGGTCTCGTAGATTTCGAGGAACGCTTTGAGCTTGCCCGGGTAAAGCGTGTAGGTGCGGTGGTCGATGATCATCGTGCGGCTCCTCCCGGACGCGCCGTCGACACGCTTTAGCGCGGCCGCGCGCACTCGAAAAGCGCAACCGCGGCGGGGACGCCCCGCGCCTCGGAGCGGGTGGAGCGGCGCCGGCGCCCGGGGATCCGCGCCCGAGCGCGGATGCGCCCGATCCGCCCGGCCTCGCGGCCCGCCCTTTCGCGCGTCGTTTCGGAACGCCGCACGGTCGGAGGTGCGCCGACCGATCGCCATCGCCTTCGGGATCCGGGCGCGTCGCGAGCGCCCTAGCGGGCGGCTCGCACCGGTCGCGCCTGGTAGCCGGCCTTCTCGACCGCGCGCAAAAGAGCCGCGAGTTCCGCCCCTTCGTGCTCGACCTCGGCGCGACCGGCCTTCAGGTCGACGGTGACGGCGCGCACGTTCGGTACCGAGCGGAGGGCTGTCTCGACCGCGGCGACACAGCCCTCGCAGCCCATGCCCTCGACCTCGAGTTCGATCTTCTCCCTCATTCTCCGATCCTCCCGGCCTCGCCGGCGGCACGCTACTCGGTCTGCTCGCCCACGCGCCAGCGCGCCGCCGTCACACCGGGCTCGAGGCTGATCCGGCCGATGATCTGCTCGAGCGTGCGGTCGGCGCGCTGGTCGGCGAGCACGCGCGCGGCGATCTCGACCTTGTCGGCCTCGTCCAGATCGTGACTGTCGAGGCCGCGCAGCCGCAGGCCGGCGCTCGCCAACCCCTGGAGAAGAAGCGCGCGCACGTGCGCCTCTTGCGCCGCGCGGCAGACGATCGTGACGGCGTAGGCGGTATCGCTCTCGGGCGCCAGCAACGGTTGACGGTTGATCAGCGCCGCCAGAGGACGCAGCGCGAGGTTGGTCAGAACCACGAGCCCCGCGACGACCGCCGCGAGCAAGAAAGAGCCGGCGCCGGCGAGCACGCCCACCGCCGCCGAGCACCACAAGGTGGCCGCGGTGTTGAGACCGCGCACGTTGAAGCCCTCGCGGAAGATGATGCCGGCGCCCAAGAAGCCGATGCCCGAGACGACCTGAGCGGCGACCCGGGTCGGACTCGCCTCGCCGGGCGTGCCGATCGAAAAGACGACGAAGGCGGCGGCACCGAGCGCCACGAGCGTGTTCGTGCGCAGACCCGCGAGGCGCTGACGCCATTGCCGCTCGAGCCCGATCGCGGCGCCCAGGCTCAGAGCCACGAGCAGGTGGAGGATGCCGCTCTGATGCAGGAACTCCATGCCGCGCTCCCACCGCTCGGTGCGAGCGCGGCACCGATCGCCGCGCCCGCCGCGGAGCTCGTCACGCTCGGCTCAAGAGATCGCCCAGGAACAGCCAGGCGAAGCCGAAGTAGATCAACACCCCCAGGAAATCCATGATCGAGGTGATCACCGGGGCGCTCAGGGTCGCCGGATCGGCTTTGACGATCCGGGCGGCGAAGGGGAGCGCGAGGCCGATGAGGCTGCCGGCGACCGTGACCACGAGCATGGCGAGGCCGACCACGAGCAACACCCTCGGCGATACGTCCTTGGTGAGAAACGCGAGGACCACCTCGAGCACGGCCACGGAAAGTCCGAGGGCGAGAGCGACGAGGAGATCCCGTCGCAGGACGCGGAAGAAGTCGCGCCACACGGACTGCACCTGGCCGAGAGCCATGGCGCGGATGACGAGGGTCGCCGATTGACTGCCGGTATTACCACCCATGTCGATGATCGGCGCGAGAAAGGCGGCGAGGATCAAGACTTCTTCGAGCATCGCCGATTGCGCGGCGACGACGTGGCTCGTGAGGAGCCCGAAGAAGGTCAGCAACGCGAGCCAGAAGAAGCGCTGGCCGAACATCTCCTCAAAACGCGAGCGCAAGATGTCGAGATCCGGGCCGCCGAGCGCGGCGGCGCCGCCGAAGCGGAGAAGCCTGCGCGCCTGCGCGCGCTCGGCCACGTCCATCGCGTCGTCGACGGTGACGATGCCGACCAGCATCTCGCCGCCGTTGACGATCGGCAGGGCCAGCAGATCGTAATCGGCGATCTTCTGGGCGACGAGCTCGCGCGGATCGTCGACCCGCGCGAAGATCACCTCGCGGCGCATGATCTCGGCGACCCGCTGATCGTCGCGGGCGAGCAGGAGATCGCGCAGCGAGACGACCCCCACGAGGCGTCGTCCCTCGTCGACGACATAGGCGTCGTAGATCGTTTCTTTGTCCGGTGCCTCGCGGCGGAGCTTGGCGATCGCCTCGGCCACGGTGAGTTCGGGCGCGAGCGTGGCGTAATCCGAGGTCATCACCGAGCCGGCCGTACCCTCGCGGTAGGATGCGAGCTTGCGGATGTCTTCCCGCTCGGCCGCGGCGAGAGCCGGCAGGAGGGCGTCGCGCTCGGCCTCGCTCAAGCGGTTGAAGAGGTCGGCGCGCTCGTCGTGGGCCATCGCGGCGACGATCCGCGCGAGCTCGCCACGGCTCAGCGCCGACACGATCGGAGCTTGAGCTTCGGGCTCGAGGAACCCGAGAATTTCGGCCGCTTTGCGATCGGGCAGGACGCGCAGCACGTGCGCCGCCCGCTCGGCCGGCATCTCGCTCAAGATCGCGGCCGCATCCGCAGCGTGGATCGTGGCCAGCGCGACGCGGATCGAACCGTCGTCGTTGCGGGCGAGAAAATCGGCGAAAGCCGTCCGTTCGATGACACGGGTCATGGCGGAGACTCCCTCGGCGCGAACACCCGCGCGGCGAGCCGGCGACGAGGCGCCGGCTCGAAACGCGAGCCAGGGGTCGGGTTACGGGGCGGTTCGCGCGGCGCGCCGGCGCGCGCCGCCGACCGAGCGATTCCTCAGGATCGCGCGCGGGAGCGTGATCGCGGCGGGAAGACGCCGCGGTAAGGGAGGAGCCGGAGCGGGAGAACGAACCGCGTCGCCGCCATCGTGCACCTCCTCGGGTCGCGCTTCCGGACCCGAGCGGTGCACCGGATCGGCGCGCCTATCGGATCCGGACGGTCACCCGGCCTTCGACGCCCCGGCCTCGTGGCCCGGGGCGAGATCGTCCGTGACTGCCCATCGTCGTTCCGAAAAGTCGCTCCCCCGTTCTGGTACGGAGCGCGAAGGTCAGCTAGGCGGCTCCGAAGAGCGTGTCAACGTCGGGCGCGCGAGCTGCGCGCGGCAGGCTCGGAGCGTGTTGTCGAGCAGACATGCCACGGTCATGGGGCCGACCCCGCCCGGGACCGGGGTGATCGCCGCCACCCGACCCACGGCTTCGGCGAAGGCGACGTCGCCCACGAGCCGGTGGCCGCCGTCGGGACTCGGAACGCGGTTGATGCCGACGTCGATCACCACCGCCTGTTCTGCGAGCCAATCGCCCCGCACGAGTTCGGCCCGACCGGCCGCGGCCACGAGGATCTCGGCGCGGCGGCATTCTCCGGCGAGATCGCGGGTCCGAGAATGCGCGATCGTCACCGTCGCGTCGTGCGCGAGCAGAAGGGCCGCCATCGGCCGCCCGACGATCGTCGAGCGACCGAGCACGAGCGCCCGCTTGCCGCGCAGATCCGCGAGCCCGCCGAGCGCCTCTTCGAGGAGGAGAAGACAGCCGCGCGGCGTGCAGGGGACGAGGAGATCCTCGGCGGGCGCGCCCGAGAGCTGGGCGAGCCGGCCGGCGTTGAGAGGGTGGAAGCCGTCGACGTCCTTGCGCGGGTCCAGCGCCGAGAGCACCCGAACGGTATCGATATGCCGGGGCAAGGGAAGCTGGACGAGGATCCCGTGCACGGCCGGGTCGGCGTTGAGCTCGGCCAAGCGGGCGAGCAATCGAGCCTCTTCGGTCTCGGCCGGCAGCCGTTCGACCCGAGCGTCGATGCCCACCTCTCGCGCCGCCTTCTCCTTGGTGCGGACATAGGCGAGCGAAGCCGGATGATCGCCCAGGAGCAGAACCCTGAGGCCCGGGACGATCCCGGTGCGCGCGCGCAGATCCCGGACCTCCTCGGCCACCCGGGCGCGTAGGCGTGCGGCGAGCGCCTTGCCGTCGAGGATCCGCGTCACCGGCGCGCTTCTCCGAGAAGGGCGGCGGGCCGCGGGCGCAGAGCCTCGGGTGCGCGCGCGATCCGCTCGCGCCCGCGGCGACCGCCGCCGCTCCCGAGGCGACGGGCCCGAGACGCCACGGCGATCCCCTCGGTGACAAGACGGTGCGGTGCCGAAGGCGCCGCGCGCTCGCGGGCGGCGCGCGGCGCGCCCGGAGCCGCGAGCGCGACGGCATCGGGAAGGATGCGCGCGAGAGCGGCCGCGCGGGTCACCGCAGGTACTCGTTGACGAGATCGCGCAAGAAATAAAGAGCGAGGATCAGGATCACCGGCGAGATGTCGATACCGGCGATGGTCGGGATCATGTTGCGGAACGGGCGGAGCGCCGGCTCGGTGATCTGATGCAGGAAACCGCGCAATTGGTACACGAAACGATTTCCCGTGTTCACCACGCCGAAGGCGACGAGCCACGACAAGACCACGGCGGCGATCAACAACCAGATGTAGATGGTGAGCACGGTATCGATGAGATTGGCCAGGGCGTTCATCGGCGGTCCCGGGGCGGTGCGATCGGACTTCCTCGGCGGGGCCGGGCGGCGCGGCCGATCATAGCGTCGCGGTGGACCCAGACCAGACGGGCGCGGGGTCGCGGAACGCGCGGGCTCGGTGGCTTGACGCGGCGGTCGTTTGGATATAAATCCTAAGCAAGGAGAAATGGCATGATACATGCGACCTCGGTCCGAACCGACGCTTCGCCTTCTCGCCGCCCCTCGATCGACCGGCTCGCGCAGAAGCTGCGGCCGCCCGTGCCGAGCGCCCGCGGCCGCCGCCCCCCGCGCGCGCCGGCGGCCGAGCCGTCCTTGACGAACGGCGCCCGCGACACCATACGAACGGCCGCGGGGGCCGTAGCTCAGTTGGGAGAGCGCTAGAATCGCACTCTAGAGGTCGGGGGTTCGACTCCCCTCGGCTCCACCAGCTCCTCGAACCTGTTCGAATAACGCAAGGTCGATCGGGTCGCCCAGATCGATCGATGGTCTTTTCCCGTGAGCCGTGCGACGGGTCTCACCGGCTCGCGCGGTTCTCCCCTCCAGCGCTTTCGCGGCGATCGGCTCGCTTGCGCCGGTGCGGGGTCCCGCCGTGAGCCCAGTGCCCCGGGGAGACGCCCGTTTCTGTGCGAGCCGACCGCCCGCCCGGCCCCGACCGGAGCGTCTCGCCCCCACTGGTGCGGGCCGGGGCCCGCCCGGCGGACGCGCCGCGGCCAGCGGGAGAAGAGCTTCCGGCGGTCGCGGGGTCTCGAGGCGGCTTCTCTGCCGCCCGCCGGGTGCGAGCGCGGAGGGCGTTGCCGCGGGTCTCGGCCGCCGCTGTCGCTCGATCGGTCGCAGCGCCTTGCCAGAAGCGTTCCGCGCGCCACTCTCGCCCGCAGAACCGGGTCGAGGTCGACATGCCCTTCGATTCCTTGCGCGATTTCGTGCAGCTCCTGGAGCGCCGCGGCCGGCTCGTGCGCGTGAGCGCGAAAGTCTCCCCGGTGCTCGAGATCACCGAGATCCACACCCGGCTCCTCGCCGAAGGGGGCCCGGCGGTTCTGTTCGAGAACGTCGAGGGCTCCGCGATTCCGCTCCTGACCAATCTCTTCGGAACGGTGGAGCGCGTGGCCTGGGGGATGGACCGCGAGCCGCACGAGTTGCGCGAACTCGGGCGAATGCTCGCCTTCTTCCGCCAGCCGCAGCCGCCCGAGAGCATGAGCCAGGCGCTCGAGCTCCTGCCCTACGTCAAGGTGGCTCTCGCGATGAAGCCCAAAACCATCGGGGGGCGGACACCGTGCCAGGAGGTGATCCTGCGGGGCGGCGAGATCGATCTCGGGCGGTTTCCGATCCAGACCTGTTGGCCCGGAGAGCCCGCGCCTCTCATCACCTGGCCGCTCGTGGTCACCAAGGGTCCGGGGGAGACGCGGGAGGACAAGTTCAATCTCGGCATCTATCGGATGCAGGTGCTCGATCGCGACAAGACGATCGTGCGCTGGCTCGCGCACCGCGGCGGTGCCCAGCACCACCGCCGCTGGAAGGCTACGCGACGCGACCCCTTCCCCGCCGCTGCCGTCATCGGCGCCGATCCGGGCGTGATCCTGGCCGCCGTCACCCCCGTTCCCGAAACGCTCTCGGAGTACCAGTTCGCGGGTCTGTTGCGCGGCAAGCGGGTCGAGCTCGTCGATTGCGTCTCGGTTCCGCTCAAGGTTCCCGCGACCGCCGAAATCGTCCTCGAGGGTCACGTGAGCCTGGACGAATACGCAGACGAAGGTCCCTACGGGGACCACACCGGCTATTACAACGCCGTCGAGAAATTCCCTGTTTTTCATATCACCGCGATCACCATGCGCAAAGACCCGATATACCTTTCGACATTCACCGGTAGACCACCCGACGAGCCCTCGATTCTGGGCGAGGCTCTGAACGACGTCTTCGTACCGCTGTTGCAGCAACAGTTCCCCGAGATCGTCGATTTCTGGCTGATCCCGGATGCCTGCTCTTATCGAATCGCTTGTGTGTCGATCAAGAAGGCTTATCCGGGTCACGCCAAGCGCATCATGATGGGCGTGTGGTCCTACCTGCGCCAGTTCATGTACACCAAATTCGTCATCGTCACCGATGACGATATCGACGTGCGCAATTGGCGCGATATCGTCTGGGCTCTTTCGACTCGGGTCGATCCCGCGCGCGACATGGTCGTCGTCGAGAACACGCCGATCGATTATCTCGACTTCGCCTCGCCGGTCTCGGGCCTGGGATCCAAGCTGGGCATCGACGCCACCGAGAAATGGCCGGGCGAAACCAACCGCGAATGGGGCAAGAAGATCCGCATGGAGCGAGCGATCGTCGATCTCGTCTCGCGGCGCTGGGCCGAATACGGACTGCCGGGTTCCGGTCGTCCGATCTGGCGGTGATCCGTGCACCTCAAGGAAGCGGAGATCGATCGGGTCCGCGATGCGGTTCGCGAAGCCGGTCGCATCGCCATGCGTTTTTTCGGCAAGCGGCCCGAGCGTTGGGAGAAAGGCCCGGGCCAGATCGTCACCGAGGCGGACGTGGCGATCGATCGCTTCTTGCACGCCGCGCTCAGGCGCAGCGGTGCCGACGACGGCTGGCTGTCCGAGGAGACCGTCGATGATCGACGCAGGCTCGAGCGCCGACGCGTCTGGGTCGTCGATCCGATCGACGGGACGCGCTCGTTCGCCGAAGGCGTCCCGGAGTTCACGATCAGCGTGGCGCTTCTGGTCGAGGATCGACCGGTGCTCGGCTTCGTCTACAACCCCGCCAAAGAAGAGCTGTTCGAAGCGGTGCGCGGGCGCGGCGCCCGCCTCGGCGGCCATCTCTTGCGCGCGAGCACCGCCGAACGCCTCGAAGGCGCCCGCATCTGCATCTCTCGCTTCGAGGGTCGCAGGCGGAACTTCGCGGCGCTTCTACCCCGCGTCGCG
>JANXAZ010000039.1 GCA_025062095.1 Geminicoccaceae bacterium | reverse complement strand
CGCGTCCGGTCCGGATGCGCAAACCATGCACGCCGATACGGCAGACGGAGCCTCCCGGAGCCGCGATCCGCGCGGGGCCGACACCGCGATCGGCGGCGCGCGGGCGGGCCGAGCCCGGTGCGAACGGCCGCGCTCCGAGCCGCGGTTCTGGGCTTGAGAGGCCCTTCTTCGCCTTTTCTCTCGCTGGCCCGCTGCGCCTCGGGTGTCGGGTGCGAGGCGCGCGCACGGTCGGGTCCGATCCTCGGCTCGGATCCCGTGGCGCACCGGACCGGGTGTCCGCCGCCGATCGCTACGCCCCCAGCCGGCCTCCGGTCGCGATCGAGCCCGGAAGCACGCGAGAAATCGCCCCTTTTCGCGCCGCGACCGCCTCGGTGCCGCGCGTCTTCGCCGCCCGGCGCGCTCGCGCGCAACCGAGCACGAGCCGCCGTTCCGCGGCGGGTGGCATCTTCGAGCGCCGCCCTTTCGGTCAATGGGAAAGGATCTGGCTCAAGAAGAGGCGGGTGCGCTCGGATTTCGGATTGGCGAAGAATTCGTCGGGTGGTGCCACCTCGACGATTTCGCCTTTGTCCATGAACACCACGAAATCGGCGACCGACTTGGCGAAGCCCATCTCGTGGGTGACCACGACCATGGTCATTCCTTCGTTGGCGAGCTCGATCATGACGTCGAGCACTTCCTTGACCATCTCGGGATCGAGGGCCGAGGTCGGCTCGTCGAAGAGCATGATCTTGGGCTTCATGCACAGCGCGCGGGCGATGGCCACCCGCTGTTGTTGGCCGCCCGAGAGTTGCCCGGGGTATTTGTGGGCCTGCTCGGGGATCTTCACCCGCTCGAGGAAGAACATCGCGAGGTCTTCCGCTTCCTTGCGCGGCATGCGCCGGACCCAGATCGGCGCGAGGGTGAGGTTCTCGAGCACGGTGAGATGCGGAAAGAGATTGAACTGCTGGAAGACCATCCCGACTTCGCGGCGGATGGCCTCGATGTTGCGTACGTCCGAGGTGAGCTCGATGCCGTCGACGACGATCCGGCCGCGCTGGTGTTCTTCCAAGCGGTTGATACAGCGGATCAAGGTCGACTTGCCCGAGCCCGAAGGGCCGCAGATCACGACCTTCTGGCCCTTCTCGACCTCGAGATTGATCGCTTTGAGGACGTGGAAGTCTCCGAACCACTTGTGCACGTCCTCGAGCTTGATGATCGGTCCCTTGTTCGCCGCGTCCGCTCTAATCACCGCCGCGCTCCTCGATGCGGCGCTCAGCGTCGCTGGCCGACCCCGAGCTTGCGCTCGAGCGCCATGCTGTAGCGCGACATCCCGAAGCAGAAGATCCAGAACCCCACCCCCGCGACGAGATAGGTCTCGGTCGCGAGCCCGAGCCAGGCCGGATCCTTGATGATGATCTGGGCCATACCGAGAAGGTCGTAGAGCCCGATGATGAGCACGAGTGCGGTGTCTTTGAACAGCCCGATGAAGGTGTTCACGATGCCGGGGATCACGAGCCTCAGGGCCTGCGGGAGGATGACGAGGCCCATCATCTTCCAATAACCCAGCCCGAGCGCCGCGGCCGCCTCGTATTGGCCCCTGGGAATCGCTTGCAGCCCGCCGCGCACGACCTCTGCCATGTAGGCCGAGGCGAAGAGCGACACGCCCACGAGCGCCCGCAACAGCTTGTCGAAGGTCACCCCTTCGGGAAGGAACAGCGGCAACATCACCGAGGCCATGAACAGCACGGTGACCAGCGGCACGCCGCGGACGAGCTCGATGAAGGCGACGGCGAGGGCCTTGATCACCGGCATCTCCGAGCGCCGACCCAGTGCCAGGAGCACGCCGAGGGGCAAAGAGGCGGTGATCCCCACCCCGGCGATGACGAGCGTCAAGAAGAGCCCGCCCCACAGATGCGTCTCCACCCGCGGCAGGCCGAAGCTTCCACCCAGGAACAAGGTGTAGGCGACGGGCGGGTAGATCACGATCAAGGCTGCCGCATAGAGCAATTTGTTCAGGCGCAAATCGAGGAACAGCGGCACCATGGCCACCGCCAGGAGCGCGAAGCCGAGGTTGACGCGCCAGCGCTCTTCCGCCGGATAAAGACCATAGAGATATTGCCCCAAGCGCGCTCTCACGATCGCCCAACACGCCCCGCGCACCGGCTCCTCTTTCCCGGCGGCGCGGAACGCGGCTTCGCACTCCTGCTTGCTGTTCGCGTTCCAGACCGCGTTGAGGACCGCCCATTCGAAGAGCGGGACGAGAGTGACCCACAGGAAATAGAGGATCAGGAGGGTGAGGAGGCTGTTGAGAGGCGAGTTGAAGAGATTGCGCTTGAGCCAGCCGAGCGCGCCCAGCCGCTCGCCCACCGGGGGCCGCACGGGTTCGAGGGCGGGAGCGGCGGTCGTCGCCACGGGCTCAACGCTCCACGAGCGCCATCTTGGCGTTGTACCAGTTCATGAAGGCCGAAATGGCGAGGCTGAAGGAGAGGTAGACGGCCATGGTGATGGCGATCACCTCCACCGCCTGACCGGTCTGATTGTTGATGGTGCCGGCGACGTTGAAGAAGTCCGGATAGCCGATCGCCACCCCGAGGGAGCTGTTCTTGGTGAGGTTGAGATATTGGCTCGTCTGCGGCGGGATGATGACCCGCAGCGCTTGCGGGATGACGACGAGGCGCAAGATCTGCGGGCGCTTGAGGCCGAGCGCCGCCGCCGCTTCGAGCTGGCCCTTGGACACCGAGAGGATCCCCGAGCGCACGATCTCGGCGAGAAAAGCCCCCGTGTACACCGAAAGCCCGAGCACGATGGCCAGGAACTCGGGCAGGAGCACGAGCCCGCCTTCGAGGCGGAAGCGCGTCAGACGCGGATATTCGAAGCCGATCGGGCCGCCGAAGGCGAGATGGGCGGCGATCGGCGCGCCGAGGAGGATCGCGAGGCCGACCCAGACGGTCGGGAAGGGCTTCCCCGTGCGATCCCGCCGCCGTTTCGCCCAGCGGGCGAGGACGACGACGCCGACGACGGCGAGCAGGAGCGCGACGAGCTCGACGAGCAGGCCTCCTTCGAAGATCGGCTTGGGCAAGAACAGCCCGCGCACGTTCAAATAACCCACCCCGAAGACGACGAGGCTCTCGCGCGGGCCGGGCAACGCCCCGAGCACCACCACGTACCAGAAGATCAGTTGCAACAGGAGCGGGACGTTGCGGATGACCTCGATGTAGACGAGCGCGAGCTTGGCGACGAGCCAGTTCGAGGACAGCCGCGCGATGCCCATCACGAAGCCGATGACGGTGGTCAAGACGATGCCCACCGCGGCGACGTAGAGCGTGTTGAGCAGCCCCACGAGGAAGGCGCGGCCGTAAGACGAGCGCTCCGCGCCGAAGTCGATGAGCGCCTGAGACACGTCGAAGCCCGCGAGCCGGAAGAGGAAGTCGAAGCCCGAGGCGACCCCCAATCGCTCGCGGTTGACGATGGTGTTGTGGACGAGATAGGCGGCGCCCGCGATCACCAGGCCCAGGACGAGGGCTTGGGCGAGCCAGGCCCGCACCCGCCGGTCGCGCCACAGCGGCACCCGGACCGGACGCGGAACCCTTGCGCTCGCCACCTCCCGCCTCCCCGTCCTCCTCGGCCGGGGGCCGTCCGATCGCGCGGATCGGACGGCCCGCCCTTCGCCTCAACGGAACGGCGGCGCGTACATGAGCCCGCCCTTGGACCACAGGGCGTTGAGACCCCGCTCGATCTTCAAGGGCGTGTTCATGCCGAGGTTGCGCTCGAAGCTCTCGCCGTAATTGCCGACCTGCGCGATGATCTTGGCGGCGAAGTCGTTGGGCAGCCCCAGGCCCTTCCCGAGCTCGCCCTCCACGCCGAGGAGGCGGCGGATGTTCGGGTTCGTGCTCTTCTTCATCTCCTCGACGTTCTTGCTGGTCACCCCGAGCTCCTCGGCCTCGACCATGGCGTAGAACGACCAGCGCACCACGTCCGCCCACTCGTTGTCGCCGTGGCGCACCGCGGGCCCGAGCGGCTCTTTGGAGATCACGTCGGGGAGAACGACCCAATTCTCGGGCTTTTCGAACTTCGTCCGGCTCGAATACAAGCCCGATTGGTCGGTGGTGAAGACGTCGCAGCGGCCGGCCTGGAACGCGGTGATGAGCTCGTCGTTGGTCTCGAACACGACGGGCTCGTATTTCATGTTGTTGGCGCGGAAGAAGTCGGCGAGGTTGAGCTCGGTGGTCGTCCCCGTCTGCACGCACACCGAAGCCCCGTCGAGCTCTTTCGCGCTCTTCACGCCCAGGCTCTTCGGGACCATGAAGCCCTGGCCGTCGTAGTAGTTGACGGCGACGAAATCGAGGCCGAGGGCGCTGTCGCGGGCGAGCGTCCAGGTCGAATTGCGCGACAGTACGTCGATCTCCTTGGATTGCAGCGCCGTGAACCGCTCCTTGGCCGAGAGCGGAACGTATTTGACCTTGGTCGCGTCGCCGAAGACCGCGGCCGCCACGGCGCGGCACAGATCGATATCCAGCCCGGCCCAATTCCCCTTGTCGTCGACCTGGGCGAAGCCGGGCAGACCGCTGTTGTTGACACCACACAACAGATAGCCGCGTTTCTTGACGGCTTCGAAGGTTTCGCCGGACCGGGCGGCGTTCGCCGCCAGAAGCGCGCACAGCGCCACCCCGGCGGCCAGCCAACGGTTGAGGCTCATGTTCCCTCCTCTCGCTTTCGGCTTCCCCCGAGCCCGCGCGCGGGCTCGCGCCTGCCTGCCCTGCCGACAGTTCTTGCACGTGCCCGCATCGCTGCCAACCGGCAATCGCATGGCAGCCTTGCGCGAGCCCGAGTCGAAGGGCGCGCTTCCGAGCCGAAAGCGCCGCGTGCTAAGCGGGCCGCCGCGCGCAGGAGGCCTCGGGCCATGAAGGACGCCACGCTCGTCACCATCCTCGGCCGCGACCCCGAGCAGCAGCACGGGATCGTCAACCCGCCGACCTGGCGCGCCTCCACCGTGCTCTCCCCCGATGTCGAGTCGTTCTTGAACCGACGCTACGGCGAGCCCGGCTCGTACGGTCGCTACGGCACCCCCACGACCGCGGCGCTGCAAGACGCCATCGCCCGGCTCGAGGGCGGCTATCGGGCGATCGCCGTGGGCTCGGGCAAGACCGCGATCGCCGCCGTGCTCCTCGCGCTGTTGCGCGCAGGCGATCATCTCCTCGTGGTCGACTGCGTCTACGGTCCCACCCGTCGGCTCGCGGAAGGGTTCCTGCGCAAGTTCGGCATCGAGACCACCTTCTTCCCGCCCGCGGCGGGCTCCGGGATCGCCGCTTATCTACGACCCGAAACCCGCGTCGTCTTCCTCGAAGCGCCGGGCTCCTTGACCTTCGAGATGCAGGACGTTCCGGCGATCTGCGAGGTCGCGCACGCCGCGGGCGCGGTGGTCGTCATGGACAACACCTGGGCTTCGCCCCTGTATTGCAAGCCCTTCGCCTTGGGGGTGGACGTGAGCATCCAGGCCGCGACGAAATACATCGGCGGCCATTCGGATCTCATGATGGGGGTGATCACGACCACCCGAGCGCTCTTCGAGCGCATCCGCCACGGGGTCTTCGAGGTCGCCACGGCCGCGGGCCCCGACGAGTGCACCCTCGCGCTGCGGGGCCTGCGCACTCTCGCCGTGCGCCTCGAGCGGCACATGCAGAGCGGCCTTCTCCTCGCCGACTGGCTGCGCCGCCGACCCGAGGTGCGCCGGGTCATGCACCCCGCGCTGCCCGACGATCCCGGCCACGGCTTGTGGCGGCGCGATTTCACCGGCGCTTCCGGGCTCTTCGGCTTCGTCCTCGAACCCTGCTCGAAAGCGCAGCTCTCCGCCTTCCTCGATCATCTCGAGCTCTTCGGCATGGGCGCCTCCTGGGGCGGCTACGAGAGCCTCTTGATCCCCACCGACCCGCGGCCTCTGCGCTCGGCCGTGCCCTGGACCGAACCCGGCCAACCGATGCGCATCCACGTCGGCCTCGAGGACCCCGAAGACCTCATCCGCGATCTCGAAGCCGGGTTCCGGCGCTTCCGCCACGCCGCGTGAGATCCCCGCGCGAGCGCGGTCCGGGCACGTTCACGCGCTCTTCGGCCTCGGTTCTTCGCGCCGCGCGGCGATGAGGAACTCCTTGTTGCCCGCGGGGCCGAGGATCGGGGAAGCGGTGATCCCGAGCACCCGCCAGCCCGGTCGCTCGCCGAGCCATCGCGCGATCTCGGCACACACGCGCGCGTGGACGGCGGGATCGCGGACCACCCCGCCCTTGCCCACCGCTTCCCGTCCCGCCTCGAACTGGGGCTTGATGAGCGCCACGAGCTCGGCCGCGGGCGCGGTGAGCGCGAGGGCGGCGGGCAGCACGAGCTTCAAGGAGATGAAGCTCGCATCACAGGTGAGGAGCTCGATCGGCTCGGGGACCAGCTCGCGGTCGAGATAGCGGGCGTTGACGCCCTCGAGGACCACGACCCGGGGATCCGTGCGCAGCCGCCACAAGAGCTGCCCCTTGCCGACGTCGACCGCGTAGACGCGGCGCGCGCCGCGGCGCAGGAGCACGTCTACGAAGCCGCCGGTCGAAGAGCCGATGTCGAGGGCCACCCGCCCGCTCGGATCGATGCCGAAGACGTCGAGGGCGGCCAACAGCTTGAGGGCCCCGCGCGACGCCCACTCCTCCCCTTCTCCGCCCGCGACGACGAGCGCGGTGTCGGCCGGGACGAGCTGGCCCGGTTTGTCGAGCCGCCGGTCGCCGGCCCACACCCGACCGGCGAGAACGAGCGCTTGCGCGCGGCTGCGGGTGGGGGCGAGACCGCGTTCGACGAGCAGCTGATCGACCCGGATCTTCTTGCCGCTCGCGCTCACGCGCCCAACGACGCCCGGAGCGGGCGTCCGCTCTTGCGCGCGCGCCGCGGGCCGCGCTCGGGATCGACGAGTTCGAGCGCCTTGGCGACGATCGCTTCCGCGTTCAGCCCCGCTTCGGCGTACTGGCCCGCGGGCGTTCCGTGCTCGATGAAGCGATCGGGCAGGATCATGCTCCTGAGCTTGAGCCTGCCGCGGTCGAGCAGCCCGCGCTCGAGCAGGAACTGCTGCACCTGGCTGCCGAAGCCGCCGATGGAGCCCTCTTCGATGGTCAGGAGCACCGGATGCTCGCGCGCGAGCCGCAAGATCAGCGCTTCGTCGAGGGGCTTGGCGAAACGCGCATCCGCTACCGTCGGCGAGAAGCCGCGCGCCGCGAGCTCTTCGGCCGCCTTGAGACATTCGAGCAGGCGCGCACCCAGACAGAGGATCGCCAAATGCCGGCCCTCGCGCACCACCCGGCCCTTGCCGATGGGAAGGATCGTGCCGCGCTCGGGTACCGGCACGCCCACCCCTTCCCCGCGCGGATAGCGGAAGGCGATCGGTCCTTCGTCGTACGCCGCGGCCGTGGCCACCATGTGCGCGAGCTCCGCCTCGTCGGCCGCGGCCATGATCACCATGCCGGGAAGGCAGCCGAGATAGGCGAGGTCGAAGGAGCCGGCGTGCGTGGGCCCGTCGGCGCCCACGAGGCCGGCGCGGTCGATGGCGAAGCGCACGGGCAGCTTCTGGATCGCCACGTCGTGCACGACCTGGTCGTAGGCGCGCTGCAAAAAGGTCGAATAAATCGCGCAGAAGGGCTTCATGCCCTCGGCCGCGAGCCCGGCGGCGAAGGTGACCGCGTGTTGCTCGGCGATGCCGACGTCGAAGAAGCGCTCGGGAAAGCGTTCGGCGAACTTGTCGAGGCCGGTTCCCGAGGGCATGGCGGCGGTGATCGCGACGATGCGCTCGTCGCGCTCGGCTTCGGCGATGAGCGCCTTGGCGAAAACCGCCGTGTAGGTCGGTGCGGCGGGGCGCTTCTTGTGCTGCACGCCGGTGACGGGGTCGAACTTGTCGACCCCGTGGTACTTGTCGGCGGCGGCTTCGGCCGGCGGGTAGCCTTTGCCCTTCTGGGTCACGACGTGCACGAGCACGGGACCCAAGGTGGGATCGTCGCGCACGTTTTCGAGCACCGGGACGAGCGCGTCGAGATCGTGGCCGTCGAGCGGCCCCACGTAATAAAAGCCGAGCTCTTCGAAGAGCGTTCCGCCGGTGGCCAGCCCCCGCGCGAACTCTTCGGCCCGCGCCGCGACCTGGGCGAGCGGCCTGGGCAGCGCCTGGCTGATCTTCTTGGCCACGTGGCGCACGCCGCGATAGGCGTGCGAACTCACCACGCGCGAGAGATAGTTGGAGATCGCGCCCACGGGCGGGGCGATCGACATGTCGTTGTCGTTGAGGATGACGATGATCCGCTCTTTGAGAGCGCCGGCGTTGTTCATCGCTTCGAAGGCCATGCCGGCGCTCATCGCCCCGTCCCCGATGACGCAGATCACCCGACGGTCGATGCCGATCAACCGCGCGGCCACGGCCATGCCGAGCCCGGCCGAGATCGAGGTCGAGCTGTGGGCGGCGCCGAAGGGGTCGTAGACGCTCTCCGAGCGGCGGGTGAAGCCCGAGAGCCCGCCGGGTTGACGGAGCGTGCGGATGCGGTCCCGCCGCCCGGTGAGGATCTTGTGCGGATAGGATTGGTGGCCGACGTCCCAGATCAGGCGGTCGTGCGGCGTGTCGAAGACGTAGTGGATGGCGATCGTGAGCTCGACGACCCCGAGGCCGGCCCCCAGATGCCCGCCCGTGACCGAGACCGCATCGATCGTCTCGGCGCGCAACTCGGCGGCCAGGTCCTTGAGCCGCTCGCGCGGCAGCTGACGCAGATCGCGCGGATCGCGGATGCGGTCGAGAAGCGGGGTCGGGACCATGCGCGGATCGACGTCTCGACAGAGCTCAGCGTCGGCGCTCGATGACGAGATCGAGCGTAGCGCGCAACAGGAGCGCCTCGGGCCCGAACCTGTCAAGCGCGCGCAGCGCCCGCTCGCGCACCGCTTGCAGGCGGGCGCGCGCCCCCGCCTCCCCCAGAAGACGCACGAGCGTCGCCTTGCCGCGCGCGGCATCGGCTCCCGCGGGCTTGCCGAGCTCTTCCGCGCTCGCCGTGGCGTCGAGGAGATCGTCGGTGATCTGGAAGGCGAGACCGAGCTCGCGGGCGAAGGCCCGCACCGCCGCGAGCGGCGCGTCGGCGATCCCGGCGAGGCGCGCCCCCGCCTCGCAGGCGAAGCCGATGAGCGCTCCCGTCTTGAGCGCTTCCAGGCGCAGGATCGCCGCTTCGTCGAGATCCCCGCCTTCCGCGGCGAGATCGAGGGCCTGGCCGCCGCACATGCCCGCAGCCCCGGCCGCGCGCGCGAGCCCCGCCACGAGTTCGGCCCGGAGTTCGGCCGATGCCGGCCAGTCGCTCCGCGCCAGCGCCTCGAAGGCCAGGGCCTGGAGCGCGTCGCCGGCGAGGATCGCGGTCGCTTCGTCGAAGGCGACGTGACAGGAGGGCCGACCGCGTCGGGTGGCGGCGTCGTCCATCGCCGGGAGATCGTCGTGGACGAGGGAATAACAGTGGAGAAGCTCGATCGCCGCGCCCACCCGGACCACCGCTTCCGGTTCCGCCGGCCCGAGCTCGGCCGCGGCGCGGACGAGGAACGGGCGCAGGCGCTTGCCCCCGCCGAGCACGGCATGGCGCATGGCGGCGACGAGCCGACGCAAGGCGGGATCGCGCTCGCCGCGATCGAGGGGCTCGATCAGGCGGGCGAGCTCGGCTTCGACGCGCAAGGCGTGGGCATCGAGCGCGGCGCGGGCGAAGGCGGCCGTCATCCGCGCTCGACGAAAGGCTCGAGGCGCGGGTTGCCCTCGCGATCGAAGCTCAGCTTTTCCACCCGCAGCTCGGCCTCGCGCAGCTTGGCGGCGCAGTGGCGCCGGAGCGCCGTGCCCCGCTCGTAGGCCTTGATCGAGGCTTCGAGGTCGAGCTGGCCGCGCTCGAGCTTCTGGACGAGCGCTTCGAGTTCGGCCATCGCCTCCTCGAAGCTCATCGTCTCGATCGGCCGCTCGCCCTCCCCCGTCTCGGTTTCGCTCGCCATCCGCCGGTCCTTCACGCGGTCTCGGCGAGCGCGTGCAGATGCGCGATCACGCTCGCCGCGAGTGCCACGAGATCGTAGCCGCCTTCGAGCACGGAGACGATCCGTCCGCGCGCGTGCCGCTCGGCGAGCTCGACGAGCGCACGCGTGATCCAGGCGAAGTCTTCCTCGAGAAGAGCGAAATTGGCGAGCGGATCGCGCGCGTGCGCGTCGAACCCGGCCGAGATCAACACGAGCTCGGGGGCGAAGCCGTCGATCCGCGGCAGGGCCTCGGCCTCGACCGCGGCGCGATAGGCCTTACCGTCGGTCCCGGGCGGCAGGGGCAGGTTGAGCACGTTGCCGTGCGCGCCCGTCTCGGTGCGGCGGCCGGTACCCGGATAGAGCGGCCATTGGTGGGTCGACACGAACAGCGTGTCGGGATCGTTCCAGAAGATCGCCTGCGTGCCGTTGCCGTGGTGGACGTCGAAATCGACGATCGCGATGCGCCGGACACCGTGGGCGTGACGAGCGTGGAGCGCCGCCACCGCGACGTTGTTGAACAGACAGAAACCCATGGCGCGAGCCGGCTCGGCGTGATGGCCGGGCGGTCGCAGGCAGCAGAAGGCGCGCGCGTCCTCGCCCGAGAGCACGGCGTCGACCGCGGCGATCGCACCGCCCGCGGCGGCGAGCGCGGCCTCCCAAGAGCGCGGCGAGACCACCGTGTCGGGGTCCAGATAGGCGTGGCCGGAGGCCGGGACGGCGGCGCGGACGCGGCTCGGATAGGGCTCGGGATGGGCCCGACGGATCGCCTCGAGCGGCGCCATCGGGGCCTCGCGGCGGACGAGCCCGGGCAGATCCGCATCCTCGAGGGCGCGCAGGATCGCCCGGATGCGGTCGGCCCGCTCGGGATGACCGGGGCCGGTGTCGTGTTCGAGGCTCGCGGGATGAGTGAAAACGAGCACGGCTCCCCTCCCCGCCTCAGGCCGCGAGCCGGGCGAGCTCGGCCACGAGGCGCTTGGCCTTCTTGAGCCGCTCTTTGGGGCTCTTCGTTTCTTCCCCGAGGACGAGCTTGTGGTCGGGGCGGATGCGCACCCGACCGCCGCTCCTGCCGATCCAGGCCACGAGCCGCTCGGGATGCGGGAAGCGGTTGTCGTGGAAGCTCACCACCATCCCCTTGGGGCCGGCGTCCAACTTGGCCACGTTCGCTTTCCGGCAGAGCTGTTTGATGGCCACGATCTCCAAGAGGTTCGCGGCTTCTTCGGGCATCGGACCGAAACGGTCGACGAGTTCGGCGGCGAACGCGTCGAGCTCCTCGGACTCGGTCAGGCTCGCCAGCCGACGGTAGAGCGAAAGCCGCAGGTCGAGATCGCCCACCCAGCTCTCCGGCATGAGGGCGGGAGCGTCGATGGTGATCTGCGGGGTCCAATCGCCCGCGGCGGGAGCGGGGGCGTGCTCGCGCTCGCGGGCGAGCTCGGCCACCGCTTCCTCGAGCATCGCGTTGTAGAGCTCGAAGCCCACCTCTCGGATGTGCCCGGACTGCTCTTCGCCCAAGAGATTGCCGGCGCCGCGGATGTCGAGATCGTAGCTCGCGAGCTGGAACCCGGCACCCAGTTCCTCGAGCGATTGGATCACCTCGAGCCGCTTCTCGGCGGTTTCCGCGAGCTTGCGGTCGGCCGGCACGGTGAAATAGGCGTAACCCCTGAGCTTGGAGCGACCGATCCGCCCGCGCAGCTGGTAGAGCTGGGACAGACCGAACAGATCAGCACGGTGCACGACGAGCGTGTTCGCGCGCGGAATGTCGAGACCACTCTCGATGATATTGGTGGTCAGTAGAACATCCGTCCGCCCTTCGTAAAAGGCTCCCATGACGTCTTCGAGCTCGCTCGCCGGCATGCGCCCGTGCGCGACGGCGATCTTGAGCTCGGGCACGAGCGCCTCGAGCATCTCTTTGAGCTTGGGCTGATCGGCGATCTTGGGGCAGACGTAGAAGCTCTGTCCGCCACGGTGGTGCTCGCGCAACAACGCCTCCCGGATCACCACCGGGTCCATCGGCATGACGAAGGTGCGCACGGCCAGCCGATCGACGGGCGGAGTGGCGATGACCGAGAGGTCCTTGATGCCCCCCAGCGCCATCTGCAACGTGCGCGGGATCGGGGTGGCGGTCATCGTCAGCACGTGGACTTCGGCCTTGAGCTGCTTGAGTCGTTCTTTGTGGACGACGCCGAAGTGCTGCTCCTCGTCGATGACCACGAGCCCGAGGTCTTTGAAGGCGACGCCCTTGCCCAGAAGCGCGTGGGTGCCGATGACGATGTCGATCTCGCCCGAGGCCAGGCCCTTTTTGACCTCGAGCGCGGCCTTGGCGCTCACCAGGCGCGAGAGCTGGGCGATGCGCACCGGCAGACCGGCGAAGCGCTCGGCGAAGACCTTGAAGTGTTGGCGGACGAGCAGCGTGGTGGGCGCCAGGACGGCGACTTGCTTGCCGCTCATCGCCGCCACGAACGCGGCTCTGAGCGCCACCTCCGTCTTCCCGAAGCCCACGTCGCCGCAGATCAAACGATCCATCGGCCGGCCCGAGGCCATGTCCGCGAGCACCGCCTCGATCGCGCGCAATTGGTCTTCGGTCTCCTCGTAAGGGAAGCGGGCGACGAATTCGTCGTAGATTCCGGGCGGGAGCTCGAGAACGGGCGCTCTGCGCGTCGCCCGTTCGGCAGCGATCTTGATGAGCTCGCCCGCGAGCTCGCGGATCCGCTCTTTGACCTTGGCCTTGCGCTGCTGCCAGGCGGCTCCGCCCAGCCGATCGAGGGGCACGGAGTCGTCGGCGTGCCCGTAGCGCGAGAGGATCTCGAGATTTTCGACCGGAACGAAGAGCTTGTCGCCACCGGCGTAGACGAGCTTCAAACAGTCGTGCGGGGCGCCGGCGATCTCCAGCGTCACGAGCCCTTCGAAGCGGCCGATGCCGTGCTCGGCGTGGACCAGCAGATCGCCTTCCGAGATCGCCGAGAGGTCGGGGATGAAGCGGTCCGACCGGCGCGCGCGCCGTCGCGGTCGGGCGAGCCTTTCGCCCAAGAGGTCTTGTTCGGTGAGGATGTGCAGACCCGGTGCGACCACCCCGTGCTCGAGGGGCAACACGGCGAGGGCGACGCCCGCACACGTGGCGTATTCGCGAGCGTGTTCGACGCGCACGAAGGGCAAGGGCCCGTGATCGTCGAGCACCTGCTCGAGCCGCGCGAGCGCTCCTTCGCTCGCCGCGGCGAGAAGCGGCCGCTCCCCTTTGGCCAGGAGCTCGCGCAGATGCGCGACGATCGCATCGAAGAGGTTGATCTCGCGGTTCGCGCGCTCGGGCGCGAAGTCGCGCGCCGGCCGACCGCCGAGATCGACGCAGCGCTCGAAACCGGCGGGCAGAGCCGGGGGCGGGCCGAAACGCGAGAAGAGAAAACGGCGTCGGGGCTCGATCAGGCGGGCGAAGCTCTGCTCGTCGAGATAGAGCCGCTCGGGCGGCAGGGGCCGATAAGGCGCGGCACCGAAACCGCTCGGCAGGGCGGGGGGGTTGCGCCGCGCCTCGTAGTGCTCGCCCACGAGCGCCGCCCGCTCGCGGATCGCCTCCGGGCCGAGATGGTCGAAGGCGACCTCGGCGTCTTCGCCCACGTAGTCGAACACGCAGGCGAGGCGCTCGTAAAAAAGGGGCAGCCAGTGTTCCATGCCCGGGTGCCGGCGCCCGGCGCTGATCGCCTCGAACAGGGGATCGTCGGTGACGGCGCCGAACTCCTGGAGATAGCCGACGCGGAAGCGCTCGATCGCCGGGGGATCGAGGATGACCTCGCTCGCCGGGGTGAGTTCGAGCCGCTCGAGCTTGCCGGTCGAGCGTTGCGAGGCGGGATCGAAACTGCGGATCGATTCGACGACCTCGCCGAAGAAGTCGAGCCGCACCGGCCGCTCCCCGCCGCTCGGGAAAAGGTCGAGGAGCCCGCCGCGTACGGCGTACTCGCCGGGATCGACCACCGTCCCGACGCGCCGATAACCCTCGCGCTCGAGCCAGGCGACGAGGGCGTCGCGGGAAAAGCGCCGGCCGCGTTCGATGCGCAGATGCGCCGCGCGCACGACCTCGGGCGGGGGCACGCGCTGGAGCACCGCGTTCACGGTCGCGATCAAAAGCCGCGGTCCGCTCGGCGCTTCGGCGAGCCGAGCCAGGGTCGCCAGGCGCTCGGCCATCACCGGGGGCGTGGGCGAGATGCGATCGTAAGGAAGACAGTCCCAGCCCGGCAGGACGAGCACCTCGATCTCGGGTGCGAAAAAGCGCACGAGCTCGCGGAGCACCCTGGCCCGCTCGGCATCGTGCGCGACGTGCACGATCACCCGCCTCTCGCCGCGCGAGAGACGCTCGGCGAGGAAGCGCGCTTCGAGGCCCTCGCGCGCGTTGACGAGCAAGGTGGCGCGGGCCGCGGGACGCAGCTGCGGCGCGGAGAGGACTCGGGCCGCCTCGTTCATCCCCCCGCGCGGTCCACGACCGCTCCGCCCGCGCGCAAGAAGGCGCGCAACCGCTCGAGCACGGGTCCCTCGTGGCGGGCCGGGGCCGGCCGGCGTTCCGTCACCCAGTCCCAGATGTCGGCGTCCGACTCGTCGAGGAGCGCCTCGAAACGCGCGAGCTCCTCCCCGTCCAGGCGATCGAGCCAAGCCCGCGCGAAGCTCTGCAACAGCAGATCGGCTTCGCGGAATCCTCTGTAGCGGCAACGGTACCACAGCCGCCGCCGGCGGATGGAAAGCTGGGCTTCGTCCATGTAATCGCGTCCAGAGCGGGCGACGCCCGCGAGCCGAGCGCCTTCGAAGATGTAGCCCCGATGTCCCTTCCGGCCAAGCGATCGGACGCGGTCCCGGTTTCGGCGGGCGATGGTACCGCCGTCCTCTTCGCTCCCCTTTCCGAGCTGCCCGGGGTGGGCCCCGTGCTCGAAGCGGCGCTCGCGCGTCTTGTGGGGCGGCCGAAGCCGCGGCTGATCGACCTTCTGTTCCTGGCGCCGCGGGGCTGGCTCGATCCCCGCCCGCTCGCCGAGCCCGGGCTCGCGCCGGACGGTGCGACGGTAGCGCTCGCGGTGGAGATCGCGGGGCCGCCGCGAGGCGGGGGCGGCCGCTCCTGGCGCGTCCCCGTCCGGGCCGGCGCGCACCCGGGCGAGCTCGTGTGGTTCCACGGGGGCGGGGCGTGGCTTTCCCGACGCTTCCCGGTCGGTGCCCGGCGCCTGCTCGTGGGGCGGATCACCTTCCGCGGCGGACGCTTCGCCCTCGCCCATCCGACCGTCTTGCCGGAATCCCTCCTCGCCTCGCCGCGCCCGTTGCCCGTCTATCCGCTCGTGCGGGGGCTTTCGCTCGCGCGGCTGCGACGGGTGGTGGCGACCGCCCTCGCGCGCCTGCCCGATCTTCCCGAATGGCTCGGTCCCTCGGCCGCCGGCCGGCCTTCCTTCGCCCAGGCGCTGCGTCGGCTGCACGGATCGAGCCCGGTGGATACGCCCTCGCTCGAGGCGGCCCGGCGGCGCCTCGCGCTCGACGAGCTCGTGTCCTTCCAGCTCGCCTTCGCCCTCGAACGCCGTCGGCGCGCGCAGCGCCCGGCCCGCCCCACCCGAGGCGACGGACGGCTCGTGACGGCCTTCCTGAGCTCCCTTCCCTTCTCTCCGACCGCGGATCAGCGCGCGGCGTTCCGCGCGATCGTCGCCGATCTCGCGCGCCCCCACCCGACCGCCCGTTTGCTCATGGGCGATGTCGGCTCCGGGAAGACCCTGGTCGCGGCGCTCGCGCTCCTCGTGGTGGCCGAGGCCGGCCGCCAAGGGGCGCTCCTCGCCCCCACCGAGCTCCTCGCCCGCCAGCACCACGCCACGCTATCGCGCTGGTTCGCGCCTTTGGGCCTCGAGCCCGCGCTCTTGGTGGGAGGAGAGCCCGCGCGGGCGCGGGCGCACGCCCTCGAGCGCCTCGCCTCGGGAAACGCGACGGTGGTCGTGGGCACCCACGCCCTGATCGAGCCCGCCGTGCGCTTCGCCGATCTGGCGCTCGCGGTCGTCGACGAGCAGCACCGCTTCGGAGTGCACCAACGTCTGGCGCTGTTGGACAAAGGGGCCGGGGTCGATCTCCTGTTGCTCTCCGCGACACCCATCCCCCGTACGCTGCGCCTGGCCGTACTCGGCGCGCTCGAGGTCTCCGAGCTGCGCACCAAACCTCCCGGACGCGAGCCCGTGGACACGCGGCTCGTCTCCTCGCGACGGCTCGACGAGGTCGTCGCCGCCTGCGGACGGGCGCTCGCGCGCGGCGAGCGCATCTATTGGATCTGCCCGGCGATCGAGGACGAAGACGGTGCCGAAGGAGCCGCGGCGCGCGCTCGGTTCGAGGCGTTGGCCCGACGCTTCGGAGCGCGCGTCGGCCTCGCCCACGGGCGGCAGAGCGCGAAGGAGCGGGAAGCGGCCATGCGCGCCTTCGCCCGCGGCGAGATCGCGCTTCTCGTGGCCACGACGGTGGTCGAAGTCGGCGTCGACGTCCCCGAGGCGAGCGTGATCGTGATCGAACGGGCGGAGCGCTTCGGCCTCGCGCAACTCCACCAGTTGCGCGGGCGGGTCGGCCGGGGCGCACGGCCCGCGACCTGCCTCCTCCTCTACGACGAGCGCGCGGGCGCGCAGGCGCGTGCGCGGCTGTCCGTCCTGCGCCGCACCCGGGACGGCTTCGCGATCGCCGAAGCCGATCTCGCTACGCGCGGCCCGGGCGACCTCTTGGGCGCGCGCCAATCGGGACTGCCTCTTTTCCGCTTCGCCGATCTCTCGCGCGACGGCGATCTCGTGCACGAAGCGCGCGCGATCGCGGCGGATGCGCTCGTCGCCGACCCCGAGCTGCGCGGAACGCGCGGTCGCGCCTTGCGCGAACTCTTGCGGCTGTTCGATCGCGAAGCGGCACTCGGGCTGCTCGCCGCGGGCTGAGGCGCCGCGGGGAGCGGCTGCGAAGAGGTCGGCTCCGAACGGCCGTTCGGCCCTTCGGCGTCCGCTGGGGCTCGCGCGAAGCGCGCCGAGGGCCCGATCGCGCCCGGGCGATGCGGGCCGTCGGAGCCGCGGCCGCGATCTCGGGGCCGCGCGCGCCGGACGCACCGACCACGCGAGCGTCGAAGAAGGTCCCCGGCGCGCGGTCGCGTCGCGCGAGCTCCGGGCGCCGAGGGCGGCGCCCTCTCTCGCGGGACCGCCGCGTGCGGGAAGAGCGGGGCGGGCGCGCGCGTCTTCGTAGGCAGCGGCCGCGCGGCTCGCGGCGGTGGCGCGCGGGATCTCGATCGGTTCCGGCGTCGCGCATTCGCCTAAAATTTTCGCGAACTCCAATTAAAAATTCGGAGGAATACAAGTATCTAGCATTTTAGCCAAGTCACATCCGAATCACGGCTGACTAAAATCTGAAAAGATCGTTGACAAACTGCTGCGAACTCGCCAAGGTCGGCACCACAGCAGGACCGATCGATCGCGGAGGGGCGAGCATGGCCGTCATCACCAACACCATGCTGCTGGTGCGGCGCTTGAACGAACTCCAACGCCGGCGCGACGCGCTCGTCGAGCGGCAGGATCGGGTGCGCCGCAGCCTGCCGGAGTGGACCTTCGTTCCCTTGCAAATGGTCGGCATGTCGGCGGAGGAGATCCGCTCGATGATGAACGATCTTTCCAAGGCCGAGAAAGAGGTCGGTCTCGACGAGATCGAACGCGAGATCGAGATGCTCGATCGGCAGATCGAGGAGCTGGAGAACATCCTGTTGACCACCCCCTCGCGGACGCTCGAGAGCGTGATGGCGGTGCTCGACCTCGCAGTGAGCCGCTTCAAGGCCACCACCGTGACCGATCCCGACGACGTGTTCTACGACTACGGCGATGCCCGCGTGCTCATGTTCCTGGAGCGGGCGGCGGAGGATTTGCGCTCCATGCTCGTCATGGAGCAGCGCACGGCGAGCTGACGGGCGCACCGCGAGGATCGGGCAGGCGGCCTTCCTCGACCCCGTGGCAGGCGACCGCATGGGCTTCGCCCACGGGTTCGAGTTCCGGCCGCTCGCCGCGGCAGCGCGCGGAGGCCCAGGGACAGCGCGGATGGAAGGCGCAGCCCGGAGGCGGATCGATCGGACTCGGCACCTCGCCTGCAAGCGGCAAGCGCCCGCGTCGGCCGGGCTCGCGGACGGTGTCGAGGAGAAGCCGCGTGTAGGGGTGCCGGGGGCGGAGAAAGAGCTCTTTGCTCGGGGCGAGCTCGACGATCCGGCCGAGGTACATGACCCCGACCACGTCGGCCATGACGCTCACGACCGCGAGATCGTGGCTGATGAAGAGATAAGTGAGATCGAGCTCCTCTTGGAGTTGTTTCATCAGATTCAAGATCTGCGCCTGTACGGAGACGTCCAGCGCCGAGGTCGGCTCGTCGCAGACCAAAAAGTCGGGGCGGCTCGCGAGCGCGCGGGCGATGCTGATCCGCTGGCGCTGCCCGCCGGAGAATTCGTGCGGATATTTCTGTCCGTCGGCGGGCGACAATCCGACCTGCCGCAGGAGTTCCTCCACGCGTTCGCGCCGCTCGCCGCGCGAACGCACGAGGCCGAAGGCCTCGAGCGGCTCGGCGAGGATGTCGGCTACCCGCCAGCGCGGATCGAGGCTGGCATACGGGTCTTGGAAGATCATCTGGATGCGCCGGCGAACGGGCGCCCAAGCGCGGCGGCCCAGCCGCAGGTCGAGGTCGCGGCCGTCGAAGCGGATGCGTCCCGCGGAAGGGAGGAGCAGGCCCACGAGCAGCCGCGCCAGGGTCGATTTGCCGCAACCGGATTCGCCCACGAGGGCGAGCGTGCGGCCACGCGGCACGGCGAGGTCGACCCCGGCGACGGCGTGCACGAAGCGCCCGCGCCCGCGATCGGCGAGGCGAGCGAGCCAGGGCCGGGCGATCGCGAAGCGTTTCTCGAGGCCGAACGCCTCGACCAGGGGCGGAGCGCTCACCCGAGCCCTCCTTCCGCGCCCCGCGGTCGGAAACAGGCCACCGCACGGGCTTCGCCCATGGGTTCGAGTTCCGGCCGCTCGCCGCGGCAGCGCGCGACCGCGTGCGGGCAGCGGGGATGGAAAGCACAGCCGGTCGGGACGGCGTCGAGCCGGGGCATCGTCCCCTCGATCTGGACGAGCCGGCGCGGCCTCGCGCCGATGCGCGGGATCGCGCCCAGAAGCCCGCGCGTGTACGGATGGCGCGGGTTCCGGACGACGGCCGCGACCGGCCCTATCTCGACGATCCGGCCGGCGTAGAGGACCGCCACCCGATCGGCGATCGCGCCGATCGCTCCGAGGTCGTGGGTGACGAGGAGCACGGCGGCGCCGCGTTCGCGACAGCTTTGCTCGAGAAGGCGCAGGATCTGGGCCTGGACGGAGACGTCGAGGGCGGTGGTGGGCTCGTCCGCGACGACGAGCAGAGGATCGGCGCAGAGCGCGAGAGCGATCACCACGCGCTGACGCATCCCACCCGAGAGCTCGTGCGGATAGGCGTCGAGCCGCCGCTCGGGATCGGGGATCCCCACCGCGCGCAGGAGCTCGACGGCGCGGGCGCGGGCGGCCCGGCGGTCGAGGGCGCGATGGACGCGGATCGTCTCCTCGAGTTGCCGGCCGATCGTGAACAGCGGGTTCAAGGCGCCGAGAGGATCCTGGAAGATCGCGCCGATCGCGCGCCCGCGGATCCGGCGCATCGCCTCCGCGTCGAGGTCGTCGATCCGCCGCCCCGCGAGTCGGACGGTCCCGCCGGCGATCCGCGCCGGGGGCGCGAGCAGTCCGATGATCGCCGTCGCGATCAGCGATTTGCCCGCTCCCGATTCGCCCACGAGGCCCAGGATCTCGCCCCGGTCGATGGCGAAGCTCGCGCGATCGACGGCACAAAGGGGCCCCTTGCGCGTGTCGAAGACGATCCTGAGCTCTTCGACCTCAAGAAGCGGCAAAGCGGCCTCAACGTAGCTTGGGGTCGAGTGCGTCTCGCAGCCAATCCCCCAGAAGGTTCACCGCCGACACGAGCAGGACGAGGGCGAGGGAGGGAAAGAAAACGATCCACCATTCCCCCGAGAACAAAAAATCGTTGCCGATCCGGATCAAGGTGCCGAGCGATGGGGTCGTCGGCGGCACGCCCACGCCCAAAAAGGACAAGGTCGCCTCCGAGACGATCGCCAGCGCGAGGCCGATCGTTCCCACGACCGAGATCGGTCCGATCACGTTGGGCAAGAGATGCCGGAACATGATCCTCACGGGGTGCAGACCCATCACCTGGGCGGCGGCGATGTAATCCTTGCTCGTCTCGACGAGCGTGACGGCGCGCGCGATCCGCGCGTATTGCGGCCAACCGGCGATTCCGATCGACGCGACGACGACCCAGACGGCGGCCGCCTCCAGGAGCGCGGGCGGCACGAGCGTGCGGGCGATGCCGCCGATCAACAGCGCCACGAGGATCCCCGGAAAGGTGAGCTGCACGTCGGCCGCGCGCATCACCAGACTCTCGTACGCCCCACCGACGGAGCCGGCCGTGATACCGAGCACCGTGCCCAGGGCGGCCGAGAACGCCACCGCCGAAACCCCGACGAAGAACGAGATGCGCGCGCCCCAGAGGATGGTCGAGAGCACGCACCGTCCCTGATCGTCGGTCCCGAGGAGAAACCGCGGGTCGCCCCCTTCCACCCAGACCGGGGGCAGAAACGCGTCGGCGAGGAACACGCGCGCCGGATCGAAAGGGTCGTGGGGCGCCAGCCAGGGCGCCGTCAGCGCCCCGAGGACGAAGGCGAACACGAGCCCGGCCGAGCCGACCGCGAGGGGGGAGCGGGTGAAGTGCCACCACAGCTCGTGATCCCGCAGCTTCCGGACCGCCGCCCACACCGCCCGACCCTCCGGCCGTTTCGCGCAAAGAGATTGTTACACCCTCTTTTCATCAATCGAAAGTCACTTCCCTGGGCGCTCGCCGCGCAACTGGCCCGAGCGAGAAACGCGCCCGAGCGATTCGGCGGATACGGTCCCCCGGTGCCGGACGGCGGCGCGCGCGGGGCGGATCGGTGCGGACGACGGCCGTCCCGGCTCCCGGGCGCCCGGCCGGAGACCGCGGTCCGGGGTCCGGTGCCCTCGCCTCGCCCCGCTTCCGGCCGCGCGCGAGGAACCCGCGCGCCGATCCGCGCCGCGTCGGTCGCGCGGGCGCCGAGAGCGCGGAGATCGGGTGCTCGGTGGATTTCGTTCGTGCCACCGCCCGCCCCTCGACCGGCCCGCGACCTCGCCCGTTCGGAGCCTCGTCGGTCGCACGCCCGCTTGCGGCTCCGCACCGAATTCGTTCGTGCGATTGTACGGACCCCGCGCGGCCGCGCCCGCCGGACCGCGGCGGCTGCCGGTTGTGTGCGCGATCGCTGCGCCACATGGAATTCGTTCGTGCATTTTTCGCGTACCTCGCGCGCGGCGCGCCGATCCGCGCGCCCGAAAGGGCGCGAAAAGCACCCCGAAACGGGGGAGAACCCCGCCTGCGAGCCCGCGCGATCGGAGCCGTGGGGCGAACCGCTGCGACCGAGTCGACGAGCGGAGAAGCTCGGGGGGTGCGGTGCACGCGACGAGCGTCCCGAGAAGGTGCGCGAGGGTGAGCGCCCTCGCCCGAGGATCCGATCCCGTGCTCCAGCGCCCGGCTCCGCCCCCGGAGCCGCTGGGCCCGAGCGAGCGACCCGTTTCGTTTCCGCGCGCATCCCCGGTGCGGCCCGCGACGAACGGAGCCCGCCCCGCCCGAGGCTCCTGCGCCTCCTCTTCTCCCGAGGCGGGAGGCGGAGCCGGCCCGAGGAGCTCGCGCGGAAGGACGGTGCTCCCATCCTGCACCCGTCCCGCGTTTTTGTCAACAATCCTAGGACTTTAGGTCTAGAAATATGCCACCGCGCGGCCGAGGGCCGCCACGAGCGGCCAGCTCACGAGCGAAACGAGTGCCCCGCGGCGCAACGCGGGCGAAAGCGGTCGGTCGAGAGCGACCCGGTCCGGACCCATCGCCCGATGGACGAGGGCGACGTTGAGAAGCGCGAGCGCGACGAGCGCGAGCTTGGCCAGGAACAGCGGATGGCCGAGAAGGGCCGCGGCATCGGCCGCGAGCATCACCGCTCCGGTGGGGATCTGGATCGCCACTCCGAAAGCGGCGAGCGGGATCGCGAGCTCGGCGAGCGCGCGCGCGGGAACGGCGGTCGCGAAGCCGAGCAGGCGCAGATCGAGGACGACGATGGAGCCCAAGAGGATGCCCATTCCGAGAACGTGCAGCACGCTCGCGACCGGATAGGCCCAGAGCGAGCGACGCACGGCGGCGGAAGCCGCGGTCGTCTCGAGCCACGCCCCGAGCGGGGCGAGGAGCCCCGCCGCTTCGTGTTCCACGGCTCCCGTCTCTCAGCGGAGTTGAGTGATCGTGCCGTTCACCTTGATCCACTCGGCGCGGATCTCGACATCGCGGGTGCGGTGCGGATAGCCCATGATCTCGACCACTTGACCCGGCCGGATCATGTGCTCGTGCAAGCCACGGTTGATCATCCGGAACGGAGGCGCGAGCACGACCTCCCAGACCTTGTCCGGTGTGCGCAGGATCAGAATGCCGTGGGGGTTCTCGAAGCTCACGCGCTCGACCACGCCCGAAAGCGTCAGCGGCCGGTCCGAGTCGTAAGAGCCCCAGCCGTGGTGCGCCCGCGCGGCGAGCGGAACACCGGCGAACAGAACGACCAGGAACGCACGGCGGCGCATCGTCTTTTCCCTTCCTCGACCTTTCCGCCCTGATATAGCGTGCCCGTCGCCCGAGCCGAGAGGCGGAAAAGGGGAAGCGGGCGATCGCGCGCGGAGGAGACGATGGAGGTCGAAAAGCGGCTCGCCGAAAAAGGGATCGTCCTGCCGCCGGTGAGCGCACCGGTGGCGAACTACGTGAACGCGGTGCGCACGGGCAACCTCCTGTTCCTTTCCGGCAAGGGCCCGAGCTTTCCCGACGGTACCCAGGGCAAGGGCAAGCTCGGTGCCGACCTGTCGATCGAGGAGGGGTATCGGCACGCGCGCCAGGTGGGGTTGAACCTGATCGCCGTGCTCCGGGCTGAACTCGGCGACCTCGACCGGGTAGCGCGGATCGTCAAGGTCTTGGGCATGGTCAACGCCACCCCCGACTTCACCGACCATCCCAAGGTGATCAACGGCTGTTCGGATCTCTTCGTCGAGGTCTTCGGCGAACGCGGCCGACACGCGCGCTCGGCCGTGGGCGTGGCGAGCCTGCCCGGGGGCATCTCGGTCGAGATCGAGTGCATCGTCGAAGTCCTCTGAGGCGATCTCCGTCCGAGCCGCGGGCCGGGGCTGCGCGCGCGCCGCTTGGTGGCCGGCGCGACCGCGGTTAGAGCCGCTTTCGCGCAAAACCGGGGAGGCTGGCCATGGCCGATCGGCAGATCTTCTACGAGCGTCTCACCTGGCCCGAGATCCGGGAGGCGGCGCGACGCGATACCGTCATCCTCTTGCCCTTCGCCTCGATCGAGCAGCACGGCTTCCATCTGCCCGTGGACGTCGATCTCAGACTCGCGCGCGAGGTGTGTATCCGTGCCGCCAAGAAGAATCCGCACACCCTCGTCATGACGCCCTTGGCCTTCGGCTTCGAGCCGCACCACATGGCCTGGCCGGGGACGATCGACGTCGATTGGGACGTGTTGATCCGCTACGGGGTGTGCGTCGTCTCCTCGCTCGTCCGCTCCGGCTTCCGACGGATCCTGATGATCAACGGCCACGGCTCGAACCGGCCGATCATGGAGATGATCGTCCGGCTGGCACAAGTGAAACATCCCGAAGCGCTGGTGGCCGGCCAATCCTGGTTCGCGCTCCAACGCGTGGCCGAAGTGTTCGGAGCGATGCAAGAGAGCCGCTTCACGAGCCACGCCTGCGAGCTCGAGACCTCGGCCTATCTCGCCATCGATCCCGAGGCGGTGAAGATGGAACAGGCCGTTCGCGACGAGACGTTTCGCCGGAGCCCGCACATCTGGACCGATCTGACCGGAAGAAGGCCGGATCCGGACTCGTCGACCCCGCTCGTGATGATGGAGTATTTCTCCACCGGCTCCCTTTCCGGGGTGCGCGGCGACCCCACCAAGGCCTCGGCCGAAAAGGGCGAAAAGGCGCTCGAGGCGGCGGCGGAAGAGGTGGCGGCGATCGTCGACGAGCTGCGCGCCCGCGCCATTCGGTTGCCCGAAACCTTCCACGACGTGCCGCTCGAGACCATCCGCCGACGGCTCTCGCTCGCGTGAGCGACGCGCGACCACGGACCGAGGGACACGCGGCGGCCGCCGTTCTGTGCGCCGTGCTCGTGCTCGGGCTCTCCGGCAACATGACCTTCCAGGCGATGGTGCCGGAGCTCGCGGTCGCGCTCGCCCTCTCCAAGACCGAGGTGGGATGGATCGCGACCGTCACCTACCTCGCCTACGCCGCGTCCGCCCCCTTTCTCGTCGGCCTCACCGATCGGGTGGACGCGCGCGCCGTCGTGGCCCTCGGGCTCGGGGTGTCGGTGGTCGCCGGGCTCGGCTCGGCCCTGTTCCTCGACGGCCTCGCCTCGGCCCTGGTCTGGCGAGGGCTCGCCGGGATCGGCATCGCCGGCACCTACATGCCGGGGCTCAAGGCCCTCGCCGATCGTACCTCCGGCCCCGGGCAGGGACGCCTGCAGGCGCTCTATACCGCCGTGTATTCGGTGGGGACCGCGCTCTCCGCCTGGCTCGCCGGCATGGTCCTCGTGCGCGCCGGTTGGCGCGCGGCCTTCCTGGCGAGCGCGATCTTCCCGGCGCTCGCGGCTCCGCTTCTGCTCGCCCTCGCCCCGCACCGGCCGCGCGCGGGGGCTCGCGCGCGAGGCAACCGCATCGGCGCCGCGTTCGGACAGCGGCGCGCGATGGCCTTCGCCCTCGCCTACGGTGCGCACTGCTGGGAGCTCTTCGGATTCCGCACCTGGCTCGTGGCCTTTCTCGTCTTCGCCGCCGCCGAGGCCGGGGCCGAGGTCGAGCGGGCGAGCATCGCCACCTTCGCCACCGTCGTGCTCCTCCTCGGCCTTCCCGCTTCGCTCATCGGCAACGAGATCGCGGCGCGGCTGCCGCGCGCGCCCACCGTCGCCGTGTTCATGCTCGCTTCCGCGATATCCGGGTGCGCCCTCGGAGCGTCGGCGGGAGCGGGCTTCGCGCTCGTCCTCGCGCTCGCGCTCGTGTACGGCTGTCTCGTCATGATCGACAGCGCGGCCATCACCGTGGGCACCGTGCAAGCGGCCGCTCCCGAACTCCGCGGGGCGACGCTCGCGGTGCAGACCTTCGCGGGCTCGCTCGCGGCCATGCTCGCTCCGCTGGCTTCGGGCTTTCTGCTCGATCTCTCGGGACCGCACAGCCGCACGGGCTGGGCGGCGGCGATGGCGAGCGTGGCGGCGGGTGCGCTTCTAGGTCCCTCGGCCCTGTTCCTTCTCGCTCGCGGCGAACGCCGCCGATAGCGCCGAAAGGAGCGCCCCGGGAGCACGGAAGGCGGCGGCCGCCGCTTCCGCCGCACGACAGGCGGCGATCGCCTCTTCGCTACCGGCGAGCAGGCCGCAGGCCACGCCCCCGAGCGCCGCACCGTCGAGCAGGACGAGCGCGGCTCCGCCGTCGGCCCAGGCCGCCCAGCGGCCGGAGGCCGGATCGAGGACGACCGCCGGCACCCCCTCGCACCGGCACAGCCACAAGAAGCGAGCGGGAGCGAGGACCTCGGGCGGCTCGGGGGCGACGAACAGGAGCGCTCCCGCCGCCCCGCGGCGCAGCGCGGCGACGAACTCCGCCTCCGGACAATCGCCCACCGTGCCCACCGGGCGGAGTTCGGCGCCGCCGAGTCGGATCAGCTCGGCCAGGGGCGCGCCCTGCAGCCGCCCGAGATGGGCGAGCGGCAGGACGAGCGCCGCCCCGCGCTCCGAGCGGCGGAGGAGGCCCGCCACCGCCCAGGCGAGCGCGGCGGGAAGCGAGGCGGCGACGAGAACCGCCTCGCATTCGAGAAGGGCCCGGAGCCGGTCGACGAGCCGTGCTTCCTCGTTCACGCGCGCAAGGCTAAGGGGTCGGGAGCGGCCGCGAAAGAGCGCGCCGGCGTTCGCGGGACGCCGGGGCTCGCGATCGGGGCCGAACTCGGCGGAGACGGCGGCCCGTGCACACCCTTTCGCTCGAGCCCTGGCGTCAGGAGCACCGCTTCCTCGGGCGCGATCATCACCGTAACGAAAGGCGGCTTCTGTTCGTCGTGGCCCTCACCGGGGCGAGCATGCTCGTCGAGATCGCGGCCGGCGTCTGGTTCGGCTCGATGGCCCTTCTCGCCGACGGCGTGCACATGGCCACGCACGCGGGCGCGCTCGGCGTCTCGGCTCTCGCTTATGCTCTCGCCCGGCGGCTCGAAGGCCATCCGCGCCTGTCCTTCGGCACCGGCAAGCTCGGCGATCTCGCCGCCTGGTCGAGCGCGCTTCTGCTCGCGGCGGCGGCGCTGTGGCTCGTCGCGGAGGCGATCGGACGTCTTTTCGCCCCCGTCGCGATCGCCTACGAAGAGGCGTTGCTCGTCGCCGTCTTCGGCCTCTGCGTCAACCTCGCGAGCCTTCTTCTCCTCGGCGGCGCGCACGAAGGCGGTCGGGACCGCGAGCCGGAGCACGATCGCGCGCATCACGATCACAATCTCCGCGCCGCGGTCGCGCACGTCCTCGCCGATGCCCTGACCTCGGTCCTCGCCATCGCCGCCCTCCTCCTCGGGCGCGCGTTCGGCTGGGCGGTGCTCGATCCCCTGGTCGCGATCGCGGGCGCGGCGTTGATCCTGACCTGGGCGATCGGGCTCATGCGGGCCTCGGGGACGGTGTTGTTGGACGCTTCGCCCGATCCCGAACTCGAGCGCGCGATCCGGGAGCGGCTCGAGCGCGGGACCGACCGCATCGCCGATTTCCATCTCTGGCGGCTGGGGCCCGGCCATCTCGGCCTGCTCGTCTCGCTGGTCAGCGATCGCCCCGAGGCGCCTTCGGTCTACAAGGATCGGCTCGGCGATCTTCCCGGCCTCGCGCATGTGACGATCGAGGTCCACCCCTGCCCCGGCCACGCTCCTTCGGCTCCCGGCTGAAACGCCGCGCGCCGGGGGGCGGCGCGCGGCGCGCGTTCCGCGGCGGCGCGCGGGTGCCGGCGGATCCCCTCCGGCGCACGCGGCGAACGCGGCGCACCGGCCGGACCC